>CAVQEP010000009.1:0-21240 GCA_963711545.1 uncultured Actinomycetes bacterium | reverse complement strand
CACGCATTCCGTTCTAGGGGAGGTCGGAGCGGTTACGACACGACAATTCTGTAGTTGACCGACTTGTACGCCTTCCGTGTCTCACCCTTCGTGAGACCGTACGCCACGGTCACTCGCCCCTTGCCGACGGCCTTGTAGATCACGATCACCGTCCTCCCGACCGCTCCTTCGGACAGCTGGCGAGCGATCGCGGGGTCGACCCTCCGCCAGGGCGCCAGACGAGTCCGGAGGAGCTCGCCTGAGCGGGGAGTGCGATCGCAACGAGTGTCCCGCGCTTTGCGTCGACGCTCGTGACCTGCCCCGGGGAGTGGCCCGACAGGTGGAGCACTGCCGCCGCAGTGCCGACGAGCGACACGGCACTCGCGAGCGCTGCGGTAACAGTCAGGTGCTTGACCATGGTCCTCCTTCTGTTCGCCTCTCAGAGCTCGAGCCCGACGTAGTTCTCCGCCAGCGCTCGCGGCGGCCGCTGCGACGATGTGACGTAGCGGAGCTGAGACAGCTGGAGCTCAGGTCGAATGGATCGCCGCCCGGCGGCGGTGGAGCATCGAGGTCATCCACCACGAGAAGTGCTCGGCCCGCCAGACGCGACGCAGGCACGTCGCGGAGTAGGCGTCGAGCCGCGCCGCGTTGCCGGTCCGGTACCAGTCGACGAGCGCCTCGGCGAGCAGCCGCACGTCCGGATCGCGAGGTTGAGCCCCTTCGCACCGGTCGGCGGGACGATGTGCGCGGCGTCGCCGGCGAGGAAGAGCCGGCCGTGCTGCATCGGCTCGCGACGAAGCTGCGCATGCCGGTGACGCCCTTCTCGAGGATCGGCCCCTCGGCGAGCGTCCAGCCGTCGAGCGCGGTGCGGCGCTGCAGCTCGCTCCCAGATCCGGTCGTCGGGCCACGCCGTCGATGTCCTCGTCGTGGCGAGCACTGCACGTAGTAGCCGCTCAGCTCGGGCGAGCGCAGGCACAGCAGCGCGAAGCCGCGCTCGTGGTGCGCATAGACGAGCTCGTCGTTCGACGGCGCGACCTCGGCGAGGATCCCGAGCCAGCCGAACGGGTACTCGCGCGTGAACGTCGCGCAGCACGCCGTCCGGGATCGCTCGGCCGGCAGATGCCGTGGAAGCCGTCGCAACCGGCGACGACGTCGCACTCGAGCTCGATGCTCGCTCGCCGTCGTGGCGGAAGCGGATGCGCGGCTCGCTCGGAGTCGACGTCGTGCACGCTGACGTCCGTCGACCTCGAAGAGAGCGGCAGCCCGCTCGCGAGCCGCGCGGCGATCAGGTCCTTCACGACCTCCGTCTGGCCGTAGATGACGATCGACCGGCCGCCGGCCAGCTCGCTGCAGCGGCATGTGGTGGCGCTCGCCGTCGAACTGCAGATGGATCCCGCCGTGCACGATCCCCTCGCGTCGCAGCCGCTCGCCGACGCCTGCGCGCTCGAGCAGGTCGACCGTTCCCTGCTCGAGCACGCCGGCGCGGATGCGGTGCTCGACGTACTCGCGGCTCCGGTTCTCGAGCACGACCGACTCGATCCCGGCGCAGCTCGAGCAGCCGCGCGAGCATCAGCCCGGCCGGCCCGGCGCCGACGATCGCCGACCTGCGTGCGCAGGCGCCTCACGTCCTCGTCGAGCACCCGCTGGACGATCGCGAACGCGCTGTTCGCAGCCGGGACGCCGCAGTAGATCGGCGCACTGGAGCAGCACTTCCTTGATCTCGTCGGGCGTCAGCCCGTTGCGCAGCGCCGCGCGGACGTGCAGCGCCAGCTCTTCGAGACGGTCCGAGCGCGACGAGCGCCGTCAGCGTGATGCAGCTCCGCGTCCTGCGGTCGAGGCCGGGCCGCGACCAGATCTCGCCCCACGCGTACCGCGTGATCAGGTCCTGGAAGTCGGCGCGTGAACTCGGTCGTCGCGCTCGATCGCGGCGTCGACATGCTCGTCGCCGAGCACCTCGCGCCGTATCCTTCATTCCGTCGCTCGGTCTCGTCGCTCATCGAGATGCTCCTCGATCAGTCGGTTGAACACGTCGGCCCGCTCGACGTTTGCGATGTGCGCGGCGCCGTCGATGACCTCGAAGCGCGCGCCCGGGATCTCCGGCGGCGATCGCCTCGACGGTGCCGGGCGGTGTCGACGGATCGTCGGCGCCGGCGATCGACGAGCGCCGGCGCGCGCGACGCGCCGAGCCGTCGCCGCGGACGTCCCAGCGCGCGAGCGCTTCGCAGCAACGCGCGTAGCCCTCGGCGGGTCGATCGCAGAGCAGCATGCTCGCGGTACGCGCTCGACGCCGCGGAACGCGGGCGTGAACCAGCGCGCGAGCACCGCATCGACGATCGCCTCGATGCCCTCGGCGCGCACGAGCGCCGCACGGTCGAGCCACTGCGCCGGGTCGCCGAAGCGCGCCGCCGTGCACGCGAGCACGAGCCGGTCGACCCGTTCCGGAGCGGAGCGCGAGCCACATGCCGACCGTGCCGCCGAGCGACAGCCCGACGAACGAGCGCGCTCGTCGCCGAGCTGCATCGAGGAGCGCGAGGCCGCCGAGGTCGCCGACCGTCCGGCACGTCCGGCGAGCGGCGAGTCGCCGTGCCCGGGGTGATCGATGCCGCACGACGCGACGTCCGTCGAGCGCCGGCAGCTGCGGATCCCAGATCGCCGTCGTCGAGCCGAGCGAGCCGGACAGCACGAGAACGGAGCGCCCGTGCCGTCGATCCGGTCGAGGTCACGCCTCCGGTAGCAGCGCGAGCGCGCGCTCGACGAACGCATCGGCCGAGCCGAGGTAGTCCTCGGGCCCGGCTGCCGCGACGCGCCGAGAGCGAGCGCCTCGGCGAGCGGCCTCCGGCTCGATGTTCGCGCGCATCCGCTCGCGTCCACCTCGAGCCCGGCGAGCGACCGCGGATCGCCGGCGGCGGCGCCGCCCGCCGCGGCGAGCGCGCGTCGAGAGCGCGTCCCACTCCGCCTGCCAGGCGCCGGCTGCGCGCTCGTGCTCCTGGACGACGCCCTCGACGAGCATCGCCGGCGTGCGCGCGCGCGTGCGCGCGCGCACGCGCGGGCGAGCACGGCGCCGACCGGGTTGCGCTTGTGGGGCATCGTCGACGAGCCGCCGCCCGTCGCGCTCGGCGACCTCGCCCACCTCCGTCTGCGCGAGCAGCACGACGTCGAGGCCGATCTTCGCGGCCGCTGCCTGCGACGCCGGCGAGCGCGCCCGCGAGCTCGGCGACCGGGTCGCGCTCGTGTGCCACGGCACGGTCGGCTCGCGCAAGCCCGAGCTCCGCGGCGAAGAGCTCGCAGCACCTCCGGTCCCGTCGTCGCCGAGCGCAGCGAGCGTTCCCGCGGCGCCGCCGAGCTGCGCCGGCAGCGAGCCGCGACCGCGGCGAGGCGCGCCGCGGGCTCGACGAGCGCCGACCAGCCAGCCGGCCGCCTTCAGCCCGAACGTCGTCGGCACCGCCTGCTGCAGCAGCGTGCGTGCCGCCATCAGCGTGTCGCCGGTGCTCGGCCGCGAGCGCGCGCGCACGCGTCCGCGGCGCCGGCGAGCTCCTCGTCGATGAGCTCGACGCGCCGCGCGCGACGAGCATCGCGGCCGTGTCGACGATGTCCTGGCTCGTCGCGCCGAGATGCACGAGCGCGCCGCATCGCTCGCCGACCTCTCCCGCAGCGCGCGCACGAGCGGCTCGGCCGGATTGCCGGCGCGCCGGCCCTGCACGGCGAGCTCGGCGACGTCGAAGAGCGCCGGATCGCATGCGTCCGCGATCGCCGCGGCGGCCTCGCGGGTGATGACGCCGGCCCGCGCCTCGGCGCGCGCGAGCGCGCGCTCGGCCTCGAGCATCGCGCGCGAGCCAGGCCTCGTCCGAGACGGCGTCGCGCAGCGCGTCCGGGACGAAGATCGCGGACGAACGGCGTCACACGCGCAAAGAACACCGTCTGCCGGTCGCCCTGCATGCGGATGTCGAAGCGCAGGCTTCCGTCCTTCGCTGCCTGCGACGAGCGTGCGCGCGTCGCGCGGCGCCGAGCGCGGACAGCACGGGATCCGGCGGCGTTCGCCTCCGCCTCATCGGGGAAGTACATGCGCGTGACGAGTGCTTCAGCAGGCCGCGCGCGAACACGATCACGTCGAGGCGCGGGGCCTTGCGCCGCGGCGGCGACGGGCTTCTCGGTGACGAACTCGAAGCGGCCGCCCGCGTCGGTGCCGCTGCGTCCCCAACAGCGTCCCGTGCCCGGACGGCTGCCGATATCTCGACCGATCCGCGTCCGGCACAGGCTCGCCCCGCGCCGTCGAGCACCTGCCCCGAGATCCGCACCTCGCCACCGCGCACGACCTCGTTCTGCGACTCGCGCGTGAGCCCGATCGCGAAGTACGGTCCGACGGTCTGTGAAGGCGTGCGCGTCCGGCATCACTCGAAGGGTCGTCGAGCGCAGGACGATGTCGAAGCGGTAGCCGAGCGCCCACTCCGGCTGCGTGAGGCCGAGCTCGAAACCGGCGACCAGGCGCTCCCGCGCCTTCGGGTCTCGCACCGACTGGAAGATCGGATCGAATTCGAACAGCGGGTCGCCCGGAAGTACATCTGGGTCACGAGGCGGCTCGAAAAGGCGCGGCCGAAGAGCGAGAAGTGGATGTGCGCCGGCCGCCACGCGTTCGGATGGTTCTGCCAGGGATACGCACCGGGCTTGATCGTGACGAACTCGTAGCGGCCCTCGTCGTCGGTGAGCGTACGCCCAGCGCCGCTGAAGTTCGGGTCGAGCGGTGCCGGATGCCGGTCTCCGTCGTGCCGGTAGCGGCCGCCGGCGTTGGCCTGCCAGACCTCGACGAGCGCGTTCGGCACGGGACGTCCGCCCTCGTCGAGCACACGGCCTCCGACCGTGATCCGCTCTCCGAGCGGCTCGCCGGAGTGCTGCCGGGTCAGGTCGTGATCGAGCTCGCCGACTTCGTCGTGGCCGAAGACCGGCCCCGCCAGATCGCGAAAGCCGTCAGGCACGACGACGAGCGGCCGCTTCGGCGCGCGCAGCGCGGTGGAGCGGTAGTCCGGATAGTCGAGCGGTGGGTCGATCTCGTCCAGCGGCGCAGACACCGCTACATCTTCGCCCACTCGAGACCTCCTCTGGGCTCGAGCCTCCGCAACGCGGCGAGCTCTTCGCCGGTCGGCTCTGCGGTGAGGGACACGCCATCGGCGACATGCAGGTCCCAGCCCGTGGCAGCGCGCGCCTGGTCGGGATCGACTCCCGCGTGCACGCTGGTGAGCGACAGCTCGCCGTCACCGCCGGGCTCGAGGATGCCGAGATCGGTGACGACGACGCGCACCCGGTCGCCGACGCTCGTCTTGAAGTCGAGCCTTTCCACGAAGGTGCGCGGCGATTGCCGCAGCATCACGAAGACGTCGCGCACCGACCGCGCGATCTCGGGCGCGCCGCCTCCTCCCGGGAGCCTCACCTTCGGGTGGTCGTAGGGGCCGATGACGGTGCTGTTCAGGTTCCCGTGCCGGTCGATCTGGGCAGCGCCCAGGAAGCCGATGTCGATGCGCTCCCCCTGGAGCCAGTACGCGAACATCTCGGGGACGGAGACGACGGCGTCCGCCGTCTCGGCCAGCTCACCGTCACCGATCGAGAGGGGGAGCGACCTCGGCTTCGCGCCGATCGTGCCGCTCTCGTAGATGAGCACGCAGCCGGGCGCATGGCTCGCGCGCGCGAGGTTCGCGGCGAGGCTCGGCAACCCGATGCCGACGAAGCAGACGTCACCGTCGCGCAGGCGGCGCGCCGCCGCTACGGCCATCATCTCGTCGGCCGTGTAAGCCGCGGTCATGCGGCGACGCCGTCCTCGGCGAGGACGCGGTGGTACTCCTCCACGTCCTTCGTTCCGCGCACGTGCCGGTCGATCCAGGCCGTGAACGCCTCACGGTCGCGGCTGACATCGGCCCAGCGGACGTAGAAGTCGTTGTCCCGCTCGTAGTAGCCGTGGGCGTACGACGGATGGGCGCCGCGCGGCGCCGCCGCGACCGCGTCGATCGTCCACGACGGGAGGACGATCGCCCCCGCCCGGGCCTCGAGCTCGTCCACGACCTCCTCGACCGTCACGATGCTGTGCGCCGACGCGAGGACGACCTCCTTCTGGACCCCCGTTATGCCCCAGAGCTGGACGTTGCCACTCCGGTCGGCCCGCTGCGCGTGGACGATGCCGACGTCGGGCCGGTGCGCAGGCACCGCCGCAAGCTCCTCGCCGGTAAATGGGCAGGTGATCGGCCGGACCGTGGTGTGTGCGGTCAGATCGTTGTCCGCGTAGCCGCGGAGCGTCCCGAACGGGAGGTTGGCGGCTCCGGCCCAGTAGGCCGCCGCCATGCCCGCGTGTGAGTGCTCCTCCAGCTCGAGCGCGGCGGGCCACCCGTTCTCGACCGCGTCGCGGAGCCGGTAGAGCGAGCCAACCCCGGGGTTCCCGCCCCACGAGAACACGAGCTTCTTCGCAGCGCGCGCCCCGATCAGCTGGTCGTACACGACGTCCGGCGTCATGCGGATCAGCGTCAGGTCGCGCCGGCCCTGCCGGATCAGCTCGTGCCCGGCTGCGTGCGGGATGAGGTGCGTGAATCCCTCCAGCGCGACGACGTCGCCGTCGGAGACGAGCTCCGCCACCGCGCTTTGAAGGGAGACGATCTCAGCCACGCACGCCGTCGCTCAGAACGGGAACGGGTGTGGCTTGCTGACGGTGATCCAGCGCAGCTCAGTGAACTCCTCGATCGCGGCTGTCCCGCCGAAGCGCCCCCAGCCGCTGTCTTTGACGCCTCCGAAGGGCATCTGCGGCTCGTCGCCGACGGGCTGGTCGTTGATGTGCACGATCCCCGCCGCGAGCTGCTGCGCCAGCGCGAGGCCCTTGTCGGCGTCGCTCGTGATGATCCCGGAGGCCAGACCGTACGAGGTCGCGTTCGCCCGCTCGACCGCCTCCTCGGCGCTGTCGACGACCTCGATCGCCGCGACGGGGCCGAACGTCTCGTTGCGGGCGAAGTCAGAGTCCTCGGGCACGTCGGCGAGCAGCGTCGCCCTATACACAGGACCGACTGCCTCTCCGCCGGCGAGGACCTTCGCACCCTTGGCGACCGCGTCGTCGACGCGGCCCTTGACCAGCTGGAGGGCGCTCTCGGTGATGAGCGGGCCGATGATCGTGTCGGGCTCCTTCGGGTCGCCGGGCTTGAGCCCGTTCGTCTTCTCCGCGAGCAGCCTCGTGAACTCGTCGGCGATCGGCCGCTCGACGACAATCCGACGTGCGGACATGCAGATCTGCCCCTGGTGGAGGTAGGCGCCGAAGGCGCTCGCGTTGACCGCGTAGTCGAGGTCGGCGTCGGCGAGGACGATCAGCGGGTTGTAGCCGCCGAGCTCGAGGACGACGCGCTTGAGGTTCCGCCCTGCGGCCTCGGCGAGCTTGCGTCCCGTTGCGGTCGAGCCGGTGAAGTTGATCCGGCGGACGCGCGGATTCTCGACGAGCTCGTCGCCGATCTCGCTGGCCTCGCCCGGAGCATGCGTGACGACGTTGAGCACGCCGGGAGGAAGCCCGGCTTCCGCGAAGATCTCGCCCCAGATCAGGCCGCCGACGTACGGAGAGAGCTCCGACGGCTTCAGCACGACGGTGTTCCCGAGCGCGAGCGGCGACGAGATCGACCGAGCCGACAGGATCAGCGCGGCGTTCCACGGGGCAATCGCGCCCACGACGCCGACCGGCCTGCGCAGACCCATCGAGAACGCGCCGATGTCAGAGGGGATCACCTGGCCGATCGGCGCATACGCGAGCGCCGCTGTCTGGCGAAGGAGCCCGGACACGAAGTGCAGCTGGAACATGCCGAACCCGAACGTGCAGCCGGTCTCGCGCGCAAGCCAGGAGATCACGTCGTCGCCTCGCGCCTCGAGCAGGTCGGCCGCCTTCAGGAAGATGCCCTGCCGAGCCGCAGGCGGCGTCTGCTCCCAGTCGGGAGACGCGCCCACCGCGGCGTCGATCGCGCGCTTCGCGTCGTCCCGGGTCGACGCGGGGACGTGCGCGACGACGTCGCCCGTGAACGGATCCAGGTCGTCGAAGGTCTCGCCGCCGGCGGCCGCGACCCACTCGCCGCCGACGAACTGGCCGAGGGTTCGTACCGCCGCCTCGACGCCCATCGTCTCAGTGCTCATCAGGGTCTCCTTCCTTCGGCAGGTTCTGGATTTACGATCGACTCTAGGCCACGCAGCCGGTAGCCGACGGGCAGCAACTGGAGCCCGAAACGCTCTTCGACCGTGCCCCAAAGCCCGCGCGGCAACAGCAGCGCGAAAAAGATCGCCGCGCCGCCCAGGCCGACGAGGTACCACACCCCGTTGTCCCCGAACTGGTCCTGCACGACGAAGAAGAGGACGGCTCCGAGGATTGGCCCCTCGAACGTCCCGAGGCCGCCGACGAGGGCCATGAAGATCATGTACGCCGTCCACTCGACGCCGAAGTACGACCTTGGTGTGAACGTGATCGAGGTGGCGAGCCAGATCGTCCCCGCGGTCGCGCAGCCGAGCGCGGCGAGGACGAAGACGACGCGCTTGCCTCCCAGGACGCTGACTCCGACCGACGCAGCCGCCTCCTCGTCGTCGCGGATCGCCTGCAGCGAAGCACCCGTCCGGCTTCGGAGCAGTGCGAAGACGAGCCCGAGGAAGACGACGGCGGAGCCGAGCGCGAACCAGTAGGCGTAGGCGCGTTGATCGTGCGCGCTGTATTTGTTCAGGGCTATCAGCGACACGCCGGTCAGTCCATGAACCGAGGTGTCGAGGATCACGACGCCGAAGCAGACCTCGGCCACCACCCACATCCCGATCGCGAACTCGCCGCCGCGTAGGCGCAGCATGAAGATCGAAAGCGGAATGGCGGTAGCGCCTGCGAGCAGGGCACCCAGCACCAGCGCGGCGTAGACGTTCACGCCGTGCTGCGTGAGCCGTATCGCGGAGTACGCGCCGAGACCGAAGAAGGCCTGCTGCCCGACGGACACGAGCCCCGCATAGCCCGCGAGCGCGTTCCACATCGCCGCGAGAATGAGGTAGACGAAGAGCGTGGTCAGCTTGTCGGTGACATTGGCCGAGAGCGCGACCGGCACGAATGCGAGCGCGGCCACGAGCGCGATCACGCACGCGACGGAGACGCGCGAGAGACGAGTCGAGCGCTCGACCGAAACGTTCATGCGCGCCCCAGGATGGCCCGGAGCCCCCAGTTGCCACCGAACGAGGCGAGGACCAGCCTAAGCGCGAGAACCGCGAGGAAGACGAGGTGGCCCGCGAGCAGGAACCACTGCGGGTTCAGCTGCGCGCCGATGTTCTGCGCGACGCCGAGCACGATCCCGCCGGTGAGCGTGCCCCACAGCGAGCCAATTCCCCCGATCACGACAGCCTCGAAGGCGAAGATCAGCTGCTGCGACCCCGAGTACGGGTTGAACGACGACCGCATGGCGAGGAACGCGCCCGCAAGCGCGGCCGTCGCCACTGCGATGGCGGCGGCGAATGCGTAGACGCGCCGCGAGTCGACGCCGACGAGCTCCGCGGTGTCGGGATCTTCGGCAGTCGCACGAAGGGCGCGGCCGAGCGGTGTCCGCGCGAGGAAGACCTGCAGGCCTGCGAGCAGGAAGACCGCAACGGCGAGGATGAGGACGTAGATCTTCCCGACGATCACCTGGTTCGTGATCGTCCAGCTGTCGTAGCCGAGCTTGCCGATGTACGGGAAGAGCGAGCGCTCGTCGGGCCCGAACTTCTCGAACAGGAGGTTCTCGATCACGATCAGCAGGCCGAAGGTCGCGAGCAGCGGCGTGAGCGGCCCTGCCCGCAGCGACCGCTCGAGCAGGCCGCGCTGGAGCACCCAGCCGGCGACGCCCATGACGGGCAGCACGATCACGAGCGCGAGCCACGGCGAAAGACCGTGCTTCGAGAAGAGGAATACGAGGAAGGCGCCGAGCACGGCCAGGTCGCCGTGCGCGAGATTGATGATGCGCATGACGCCAAACATCAGCGACAATCCCGAGGCGAGCACGGCGTAGTAGCCGCCGAGGAGGATGCCCTGCACGATCTGGTTGACCCAGATCACGCCGGCACCGCCGTCTCCCCTTCAGGCCGCCCGAGGCCGAAGTACGCCTCGACGACCTGCTCGCGGGTCATCTCCGCGGCCGGCCCTTCGAGCACGATCTCTCCCTCGAGCATGCAGGCGACTCGGGTCGCAACCTCGAGCGCCCGGTTCAGGTCTTGCTCGACGAGCACGATCGTAGCCCCGGTCTCGATCAGCCCGCGCAGCGCGCGATAGACGCCGTCGACCGCAACGGGCGCGAGGCCGAGCGAGACCTCGTCCAGTAGGAGGAGACGCGGGTTCGTCATCAGGGCCCGGCCGATCGCCGTCGCCTGCTGCTCGCCTCCCGACAGGTTGCCGGCACGCGACTTGCGCCTCGCCGCGAGCAGCGGGAACGCCTCGAGCACGGCCTCGACGTCCCAGGGGCCCGGCCGGGCGCGCCTGCGCGCGACGAGCAGGTTCTCCTCCAGCGTCATCCCGGTGAAGAGCCGGCGTCCTTCGGGGACGAGCGCGATGCCCTCGCGAACGCGACGATGCGCCGAGAGGGCGGTGATGTCGCGGCCGTCGAAGACGATGCGGCCGGCCGCCGGCTTGTGGGCGCCGGCGATCGCGCGGAGGAGCGTCGACTTCCCCGCTCCGTTCGCGCCGACGATCGCGAGCGTCTCGCCCGCGGCGACCTCAAAGGAGACTCCTCTCACCGCGCGCAGAAACCCGTGCCGGGCTTCGAGCTGCTCCACGGAGAGGAGCGTCACGCCGCCGCGGTCCCGAGATACGCGTCGACGACCGCGGCGTCGGCCATGACGGCAGCCGGCTCGCCGTCCGCGATCACACGACCGGAATCCATGCACACGAGGCGTCCGACCACCTGCACCAGCACGTGCACGACGTGCTCGATCCAGACGATCGACAGCCCGCCGCGCGTGCAGCTCGCGGATCGTCTCCACGAGCAGATGCGCTTCCCCGTCCGTCAGGCCCGCGCCGATCTCATCGAGGAGCAGGGCGACCGGCTGCGTCGCGAGCGCTCGGGACAGCTCGAGGCGCTTACGGTCCAGCAGGCCGAGTGTCTCCGCCCGCCTGTTGGCGACGGCGAGCATGCCGCAAGCATCGAGCGCCTCGATGCAGCGCGGATACGCCTCGGCCCTACGCAGCCCGCCGCCGGCCGCGGCGGCGACGAACACGTTCTCGAACACCGTCATCCCGCCGAAGGGCCGGGGCGACTGGTGGGCGCGGGCGATTCCGAGGCGGGAGAGCTGCGCCGCGCCGCGGCCTGTCACGTCGCGTCCCTGAAAGGAGACCGTCCCGGCGTTTGGCGCGAGGAAGCCCGAGAGGACGCTGAGGAGCGTGGTCTTGCCGGCCCCGTTTGGGCCGACGATGCCGACCGCCTCTCGGGGCCCGAGGGCGAAGTCGACGTCGTCGAGCACCACGAGCGCGCCGAATCGCTTCCGGATTCCGGCGGCGGAGAGGACCGCTATGCCGTCGGCCGGCTGCACAGCAGTTCCCCGGTCAGCCGTTGTACGGCTTCAGCTTCGCGCCGATCGGCACCTTTTTGTCGTTGACGTGCTCGACGATCACGCACTGGAGCTTGTACTTGCTCCCCTTCGGGGCCGGGAGCCACTGGCAGGCGAGAAGCGGCGTCGTCACGACATTCGGGACCTTCCGCCCGGCGGGATCCTTCGGATTCTTCTTCCAGTCGAGGTGGCCGACCGTCGTATTCACCTTCAAGGACCCGATCGCCTTGGCGATCGCCGCCTTGCTCTTCGGGTTCGAGCTCGCCTTGAGCGCCGCGATGCCGACGTCGAGTAGCGAGACGGTCGCGCCGAGCTGCTGGTTCCACTGGCGCCCGGTCGCCTTCTGGTACGCATCCGAGAGCTGCTTCGAGCTGAGCCCGAGGAGGGACGAGCTGTAGGGGAAGCTCGGGTGCCAGTACACGTTGCTCGCGAGCTTGTTGCCGAGCGCGCCCGACGCGAGCACCTGCGACGGGAACAGGCCGGTCTTCGCGATCTGCGCAATCTTCACCATCCGCGTGTAGCCCTGCTGTGCGGCCTGCTGCCAGAAGGTCGTGAAGTCTGGCGGGATCGGAAAGGTGTTGAAGATCTCGCAGTTCTCCTGCTTGAACTTGGCGATCTGCGCCGAGTAGTTCGTCGTTCCGTCCTCGTACGCGCCGGGATCCACGACCGTGAACCCCGCGCCCTTCAGGATCGGGCCGAGCACCGCGCGGATCGCGTTCCCATCGGCGTCGTTCGGCCACATCACGCCGACCTTCTTGTTCGTCTTGACGGGCCCGTTCCAGTTCGAGATGAACTCCTTGGCGAACTCGCCGACGCCGAAGCTGAAGTGGAAGCCCCACTTGAACGGCGACGGCTGGCCGGGCTTGGCGCCGCGATTCAGGTACCACGCCTCCCACGGCTCGATCGTCGAGATGTGCGGCACGCCCGCCTGCTCGCAGGCGTCGGCCACCGGGTTGTTCGTCTCGGGCGTCGACGTCGAGAGGACGAGGTCGACCTTGTCGCCGTTGATCAGCTGCTTCGCCAACTGGCCGGCGCGCGGCGGGCTCGACTGGTTGTCCTTGTCGATGATCTTGACGGCGTAATGCTTGCCGTGGATCGTGAGCCCCCTGGCGAGCTTCTGCCGGGCGAGGCGGAGCGCGAACGGGTCCGGCTCGCCGAACCCTCCGAGGGGGCCGCTCCGCGGGCTGATGAACCCGATCTTGATCGTGGCTGCCTCGGGCGCGCTCTCGCTCTTGATGCTCGCCCAGGCCGGCTCCGCCGCGAGGGGCGCCACCAGGAGACCCCCGACTCCGACCCCGGTCCGCTTGACGAACTCACGCCGCGAGACCGAACCCTCGAGGTTCCGGATCTGGTCAGACATCGACTCCTCCTCGCTCGACCGTGCCAACGCCAGGCCGCCGACACTAGACCCGTCCTGTTCAACTTTCAAGACAACGTTCTAATATGCGGGACGATGGCGGCACACCGCGAGCAGGCGGGCCACTCGCAGTCGCTCGAGCGAGGGCTCGGCATCCTGGCGGCGTTCACCCCGAACCAGCCGCTCTTGGGCGTCAGCGAGCTCGCACGCAGCGTCGGGCTCAGCCGGAGCACGACGCACCGCTACATGGCCACGCTCACGCGGCTCGGCTATCTGCAGCAGGACCGCGCGACGAGCCGATACCGGCTAGGCCCGCGCGTCCTCGATCTCGGCTTCTCGGCCATCAACTCGATGGAACTGCGCGCGATCTCCGCGCCATATCTCCAGCAACTGAGCGACGAGGTCGGCTACACGGTCAACATGGCGATCCTCGAGGGGAGCGACATCCTCTACATCGAGCGGTGCCGAAGCTCCCGCGCGGGCCAGCGCGAGATCGACCTCAACCTCCACGTCGGATCCCGCCTGCCTGCCTATTGCACGTCGATGGGCAAGGTGATGCTCGCCTTCCTCGACCCGGCCGAACGCGACGCCGTGCTGGACGACGTGCAGCTCGCGCGGCGCGGGCCGAACACGCTGACCGAGCGGCGCGCGCTCGAGGTCGAGCTCAACCGCGTCCGCGAGCGCGGCCTCGCCCTCAACAACGAGGAGTTGGCCTACGGGCTTCGCTCGATCGCCGTGCCGGTCCGCTCGAGCACCGGTGACGTCGCAGCGGCGATCAACCTCGCAGTTCACAGCTCGATGGTCTCGATGGAGGATCTTGTCGCGCGGCTGGGAGGATCGCTGAAGGACGCCGCTGCCCAGATCTCGGCGCAGGTCGGTTACCGTCCCGGCGAAGATTGAAGCGGCGAAGGAGGCGCGGATGAACCAGCAGACACCGGAGGCGACGCTCGCGGGCCGGAGGACGAAGCCGCCCTTCCGCGCCGATCACGTCGGTAGCTTGCTACGACCGCCTCGGCTGCTGGCTGCGCGCGACGACTTCGCTACAGGGCGGATCGACGCCGACGCGCTGCGTGCCGTAGAGGACGACGCAATCCGCGAGATTGTGCGCAAGCAGGAGGAGGTCGGCCTGCAGTCCGCGACCGACGGGGAGCTCCGCCGCGCGTCGTGGCACATGGACTTCATCTACCAGCTCGACGGGATCACGAAGGAGCCCGGCGAGATCAAGGTCAGGTTCCACAACGAGCAGGGCGACATCGAGTTCACGCCTGCCGCGCTGCACGTCGACAGCAAGCTCGGCGTCTCGACGACCATCTTCGGCGACGCGTTCCGCTTCCTGCAGGACACGGTCACGACGAACGTTCCGAAGCTGACGATTCCGTCGCCGAGCATGGTCCACTACCGCGGCGGCAAGGCGGCGCTCGACCCGAGGGTGTATCCCGACCTGGGCTCGTTCTGGGCCGACCTCGTCGCCGCCTATCGCGAAGAGGTGCGCCGGCTCGGCGAGCTCGGCTGCACCTACCTCCAGTTCGACGACACGAGCCTCGCCTACATGAACGACCCGCACCAGCGCGAATACATCGCCTCGATCGGCGGCGACGCCGAGCGCCAGCATCTCGACTACATCCGGCACATCAACGAGGCGCTCGCCGGCCGGCCCGACGGCATGAGCGTCACAACGCACGCTTGCCGCGGCAACTTCCGCTCGGCGTGGGCGGCCGAGGGGAGCTGGGACTTCGTCGCCGAAGCGCTCCTCAACGAGCTCCAGGTGGACGGCTTCTTCATGGAGTGGGACGACGAGCGCTCGGGCGGTTTCGAGCCGCTCCGGTTCCTGCCCAAGGGCGACAAGCAGGTCGTCCTCGGGCTGGTGACGACGAAGCGCGGCCAGCTGGAGTCGAAGGACGAGCTCAAGCGCCGGATCGACGAGGCGTCGAAGCACGCGCCCATTGACCAGCTCTGCCTCTCGCCGCAGTGTGGGTTCTCGTCGACGGTGGAGGGGAACGAGTTGAGCCACGACGACCAGTGGGCAAAGCTCCGGCTGATCGTCGAGGTGGCAGAGGAAGTGTGGAGCTGACCCAAGCTGCCGCGTGAGTCGTAGCGTTCGCGAGGCGACGTTCGACGTCTTCCGCCGGCGCGGCCTGACGACGATGTTCTCGAACCCGGGATCGACCGAGGTCCCGTTTCTCACGGGCTTCCCCGACGACCTGCGGTTCGTGCTCGCGTTGCACGAGGGCTCCGTCGTCGGGCTCGCGACGGGCTACGCGATCGGACGGGGCGAGCCCGCGCTAGCGCTCCTGCACACGACCGCCGGCCTCGGTAATGCGGTCGGCTCGATCGCGACAGCCCGGGTCAACCGCGCGCCGCTCGTGATCGTCGTCGGGCAGCAAGACCGCCGCCATCTCGTGTTCGAGCCGTTTCTGACCGGGAGGCTCGAGCGCCTCGCCGGGGACTATCCCGTGTGGGTCGACCAGCCCGTGCGGGCGCAGGACGTGCCGGGCGCCATTGACCGTGCCTGGCACGAGGCAGCGGCCGCGGGCGGGCCGGCGCTCGTGATCGTGCCGATGGACGACTGGTCGGCGGAAGTAGACGAGGAGCGCGAGGACGCGTCCGTGGGACGGGTGTTGCGGGCAGCCGCGGTCGATCCGGCCGCGATCGACGAGCTCGTCGCCTTCATCGAAGGAGCAGGCTCGCCCGCGCTCGTCGTGGGCGCGGGCGTCGACGACCCGGCGAGCTGGGCCGCCCTCGTCGACCTCGCGGAGCGACTCGCCGCGCCGGTCTTCCAGGAGTCGTTCGGGGCGCGGGCGGGGTTCCCGCAGGACCACGGTCTCTTCGGCGGCTTCCTTCCCGCCGACCGGCCGCGCCTGCGCGAGAGGCTCGCCCCGCACGACGTGATCCTCGTCGTAGGGGCGCCGGTCTTCCGCCAATCCCCGTACGCGCCCGGACGGTTCGTCGAGCCCGGAACGCGGATCGCGGTGATCGGATCGCACGCCGACGAGGTCCACCGCAGTCCCGCCGAGCTCGCGGTCATCGGCCCTCCTGCTGCGGTCTGTGCGCAGCTTACGAGCCGCCTCCGGAAGCGCGATGTTCCCGCTCCGGAGCGGTTCAGCCCTCCGCCCCGGCCGGCTCCGCCCGCCGCCGGCGAGCCGCTGCTCGCCGGTCATGTGCTCTCCGCGCTGGCCGAGAGGCTGCCGCGGAACGCGGTCGTCGTCGAGGAGACGCCGGTCGACCGGCCCGAGCTGCACGAGCGCATTCCCGCCCGCGAGCCGCTCGGCTTTCTCAGCGCGGCGATGGGCGGCCTCGGTTTCGCGCTCGCCGGGGCGACGGGGCTGCGGATGGCGCTTCCGGAACGGCCCGTGGTCGCCGTAGTCGGCGACGGCTCGTCCCTGTATGGGATCCAGTCGCTTTGGAGCGCCGTGCACTACGGCGTCGGGCCCCTGTTCGTGATCCTTTCGAACGGCGGCTACACGATCATGGACCGGCTTGCGGAGCGCCAAGGCGGTGACGCGCCGTGGCCCGGCTTCGGCGAGCTGCACGTCTCGGAGATCGCGCGGGCCTTCGGCTGCCCGTCGCGGCGGATCGAGACGCACGAGGAGCTGCTACGCGCGCTCGACGAGGCCGTGCCGGGGCTCGCGTCGCGGAACGAGCCGCTCCTGCTCGACGTCGTGATCGCGCCGACCGCGACGTTCGCACCGTAGGGCACGTCCGAGGCTGGCCCTCGGACGTGCCCTCGGCCTAGAGCTAGACGACCTTGAACGTCTTCTTCAGCTTCGGCTTGCCGACGCTCGAGTACGTGTACTTGCCGGCACGCAGAGCGAGCGTCCAGGTGCTCCGGCCCGTTCCCTTGAGCGGCGTGTTCCTGTTCACGCCGGGACCGCGGAGGCGGAAGGCAGCCGTCTTCGAACGGTCGCTGACGACGAACGTGTATTCGCCCTCGGGCAGCGACTTCACTCCCTTGCCGTCGAGGAGGAGCTTCACCGTCTTCTTGTCGACGATGCCCTGCAGCGTCTTGCCGCCGGTGATGTTCAGCGGCACGAGCTGCGTCAGGTTGGGCAGCTTGGTGATGACGTCGAAGTCCTTCGCGTACTGCGCGAGCTTGCGCAGCTTGGCGCGGTCGATTACCGGGCTCCAGATCGGCAGTCGGACGTTCTGCGTACCGGCCGGCAGCAGGGCCCGGATCTCGTCCGGATGGCTCTGGGCGTAGGAGAGGGACTGGTTGATGGCGATGCGGAACTTCTTCGCCAGCGCGGGATTGCTCTTTGACCAGTCCGTCAGGGCCGCATAGCCGCCGATCGGCCAGAACTTGCCAAGGATCGGGCCGGGCGCCATCACGATCCGTGCCCCGTCGAGGTTGAGCGCCTGGGAGAGGAACGGCTCCGGCACCCAGATCGCGTCGACCTGCCCGTTGCGCAGCGCCGCGCGCATCGACGGGAACGGGAGCGCCAGCAGCTTCACCGAGCTTTGCGGGATGCCGAGCTTCTGGAACGCGGCCCGGATCATCACCTCGCCGACGCCCTTGAGCGCATTGACCGCGATCGTCTTGTTGGCCAGATCCTGTGGGGTGCGAATCGAGCTGTCGCCCTTCACGAGGATGTTCTGCCAGTTGTCGTCGTTCGAGGTTCCCTCGACCTCGCTCGCCGCGACGGCGTTGAGCGGGATCCCTTGCGTGGCCGCGATCATCATCGGCACCCAGCCGAGGTAGCCGATGTCGCCGTTCTTGTTCGCGAGCGCGAGCACGACGTCGTTGCCGCTCTGCAGCGTACGCTTGTTGATCTCGATCCCCTGGGCGGAGAAGAAGCCCTTCTTGATGCCGAGGTCCATCGGCAACGCGTTCGCGATCGGCAGCGTGTCGACCGTGATCGTCACGAGCGCCTTGCCCGACGAGCCGGTTGCGGGGCCGCCGAGCGTGAGCACCGCGACGACGCCGAGCAGCGCCGCGACGCCGAGGAGCCTCGCCCGCGGACGAATTCGACTACGAGTCATCTCCCGTCCTTTCGTTCGCCTCGAAGCCGCGGGCCCTGTGCCGCGGACCGTCGTTGCACCGGGCGCGATTATGTCACGGCTTGTCCGAATGTCTAGACGGGCGTTCCAGCATGCGGAACGTTTGCCTGTTCTGCCTTGGGCGCCGGCGGGCCGCTCTCCTGCTCGCGCTTGATCAGCCGGTAGACGTGACCGCGGAGGTGCACGAACTCGGGTAGCTCCTTCGTGACGAGCTGGTCCCGCGGCCGTGGCAGGTCGACCGGAACGATCTCCTTCACCTCGGTCGGGGAGTGTGTGAGCACGACGACGCGGTCAGGCAGATAAACGGACTCGTCGATGTCGTGCGTGACGAACAGGATCGTGATCTCGTACTCCTCGCGTACGCGCAGGATCAGATCCTCGAGGTCGCCGCGGGTCTGCGCGTCGACCGACGCAAACGGCTCGTCCATCAGGAGCGTCGTGGGCTGGTACGCGAGCGCACGCGCGATCGCAACGCGCTGCTGCATGCCGCCGGAGAGCTGCCATGGATAGTGGTCGAGAAACCGCGTCAGGCCGACCGCTTCCAGGGATTCCTCGACGAGGCGGCTACGTTCGGCGCGGGAGAGCTTCTTGTGCCGCAGAGGCAGCAGGACGTTGTTCCGCACCGATGCCCACGGCATCAGCGAGCGGCCGTACTCCTGGAACACGAGTGCCAGCTCCTCCGGCGGCCCGTCGACGCGCCGCCCGCGCACGAGCACCTCCCCGCTCGTCGGCGGCAGGAGCCCCGCGATGCACTTGAGCAGCGTCGTCTTGCCGCAGCCCGAGGGCCCGACGACACAGACGAACTCGCGGTCGGCGACCGTGAACGAGACGTCGCCGATCGCATGCGTCGCCTTCGCGCCCGTCCCGTAGGTCTTGCCGATGCCTCTGACCTCGAGCATCAGGAGGCCACCGAGGCACGCCAGCCGCGGTGCCAGGCGAGCGCCCGGCGCTCCGCGAGGATGAAGAGGACGTTGAGCAAGTACCCGAGCAGTCCGATCAGGAGGATCGCCGCCCACATCGGCGCAAGCTGGAAGGTGTTCTTCGAGATCAGGAGCACGTAGCCGACCCCACTCGTGCTCGAAAAGTACTCGGAGAGGACCATCATGATCACGGCGAGGGAGAGGCTGTTGCGCATCCCCGCGACGATCTGCGGCAGCGCAGCCGGAAGCACGATCCGCCTGATCCGCTCCAGCGGCCCGAGGCCGTACGAGCGCGCGGTGTCGACGAGGGTCGGGTCGATGCCGCGCACGCCATCGACCGTGTTGAGCAGCACGGGAAACAGGCAGAAGAAGGCGATGAACGCGACCTTCTGGGTGTTCCCGATCGAGTGCAGGAGCACGATCGAGATCGGCAGCAGCGCCGGCGGCGGGATCGCACGCCAGTATTCGATGTGCGGCATCGCCCAGATACGGGCCCAGCGCGAGAGCCCCAGCGGAATGCCGAGGACGATCCCGGCGGCGACGGCGATGACGAAGCCGAGCCCGATGCGCTCAAGGCTCGGGACGACATGCGTTCCGAACTCCGAGAACAGCCACATGTCCTTGAACTGGACGAGGATCGTCGAGAGGCGCGGGAACTTCGCCGAGTGCGCGTGGGCGGTCCAGAGCTGCCAGCCCGCGAGCAGCGCGAGCGGAACGGCGACCTCCGCGCCGATCTTCAGTGCCGTGTACGTCCTTCGGCTCACGGCATCTCCGCCCGCTGAGACGGGTGCCACCGCAGCGCGCGACGCTCGAGCGCGGTCATGACGAGGTGGATCGCGACGCCCAGGAACCCCGTGGCAAGCGCATAGGCGTACAGCTGCGTGTCCAGCCCGTAGGCCTGCGCGAAGTTGACCTTCTGCCCCAGGCCCGGAAGCCCCATGAAGAGCTCCGCCGTGAACGCCAGGATGAGCGACACGGTCGATGAGATCCGGAGGCCGGTGGCGATGTACGGGACTGCGCTCGGTAGCGTGATCCGGTAGAGCCTCTCCAGGCGGCCGACGCCGAAGGAGCGGGCCGTGTCCATCGCGATCGGATCGACGTCGCGGACGCCGTACATCGTCTGCACGAGCAGGGGCCAGAAGGCGCCGAACGAGGCGAGGAAGACCTCGCTCTTCAGGGTCGTGCCGAGCGTGAGGAACAGCAACGGGATCAGCGCGGCGGAGGGGATCGGGCGCAGGAACTCGATCGGGACGCGGAACGCGCTCGACGCGAAGTCACTCGAGCCGAGGAGGATCCCGATCGGCACCGCGAGCACGGTCGCGACCGCGAGCCCGAGCGCCCAGCCGCGCACGGTCTGGCCGAAGGCAAGCCAGAACCCTCCCGTCTGCATCAGCGACCAGAGCTCGCGAAAGGTCGTGCTCATCGCCGGCAGGTCCTTCTCCGAGATCACCCCCGTCCTCGAAATCGCCTCCCAGAACACGAGCGCGGCTACGATCGAGAGCACGACGACGGACGCCTCGACCAGGCGGCCGGTCCGCAATCGCGACGACCTCCATTCCCCTGTTGTCGCGACACCGGCGGCGACTTCCCCGCGCGACGCCATGGGCCGATGTATACAACATCGATTTTCCGGGTCGGCCCGCCGACCCGGCAGCGAAGACGACTAGTCGACCGTCGAGCTCGCGCGCGCGACGACCTCGGCGAGCCGGCGCCTGACGTCCGCGGCGATCGGGACGAGCTCCTCGTTCTCAACGATCGAGAGCATTCGCTCCGCGTCGATCGCCGAGATCCGCCTCTCACCGTTGCGCTCGTACACGACGACGTTGCACGGGAGCAAGACACCGAGCTCGGGCTCGGCCTCCAGCGCCTGATGTGCGAGCGGCGGGTTACAGGCGCCGAGGATCGTGTAGCGCCCACCTTCGATGCCGAGCTTCTCCTTCAGCGTCGCCTGGACGTCGATCTCGCAGAGGACGCCGAACCCCTCGACCTGCAGCTCCGCCTTGACACGCTCGACCGCCCGGTCGAACGGCAAGGTCGTGGGCTCGCTCAACGTGTAGCCGGTTGCAAGCATGCGCATTCCTCCTCGAGGTAGCGGCGGCCTGCCTTGGCCGCCTTGTGCCGGTGCGCCTCGGCCCCCCGCGGCTCGACAAAACGCTCGTCGAGACAAGCGAGGATGTTGTCCTCCCCGACGACCGTCGAGCCGTTGTCCAGGCGAAGGACGGGGATCGTGCGCGAGCCGGTCGCCGCCTCGAGGGCGTGGCGTGCCTCCGGGTCGACCGGCACCTGCCGGACGACGTAGTCCACGCCGAGCTCGGTCAGCCGCTGCCGCACCCGGCGCGAAGCCGGGCACCACTCGGTCTGGAAGAGCTCGAGCACGTGCTCATCGTCCGGCCCGGCCACCCCCAACCGCATCCGGGACACCGCTTAAGCACCTTCGGGGAACTACGAGGC
>CAVQEP010000008.1:0-373693 GCA_963711545.1 uncultured Actinomycetes bacterium | reverse complement strand
CGAGATCGGCGGCCGCGTCGGCGGGCCGCGCCTCCTCGAGCGCCCTGCAGACGCGCCCCGACAGGCAGCCCGAGAGCGCGATCAGGCCCTTGGAGTGCGACTCGAGCAGCTCCCAGTCGACCCGCGGCTTGTAGTAGTAGCCCTCGAGGTAGCCCGCGGAGGCGAGCTTGATCAGGTTCGAGTAGCCGGCGTTGTCCTCGGCGAGCAGGGTGAGGTGCGCGTTCCCCTTCGTCTGCGCGCGGCGGTCGTCGGTGACGTAGATCTCGCAGCCGATGATCGGCTTGACCCCGTGCTTGCCCGCCTCGCGGTAGAGCTCGACCGCGCCGGCGAGCGAGCCGTGGTCGGTGAGCCCGACCGCAGGCATCTCGAGCTCGGCCGCGCGGGCGGCGAGCGCCGGGATGCGACACGCCCCGTCGAGGATCGAGTACTCGGAGTGGACGTGGAGGTGGACGAACGGGGTCGTTTCGGGCACGGGGAAGCACAGTCTAGAAGTGCCGGTGGACGCTCCCCGGCCGGCCGGCTAGGATATCTAGAAGATGGCAAGACAGATATCCAAATCGGACAAGACCTCGATGGTCATCGACCGTGACAAGATCGAGCAGGTGAAGGAGATCCTCGGCACGACGACGATCGCCGACACCGTCGATGCGGCACTGGAGGACGTGATCAACCACGATCGGCGGATGGCGCTGCTCGAGCGGATCCGGCGCGACGGAGGGATCGGCCCAAGTCCGGAAGAGGTGCGGAGACTCCGGCGACCACGCCTTGGCCCTCTACCTCGCTGACACCAGCGCCTGGCACCGAAGCGCACGAGTCTTCGATCGCTGGCTGGAGCTCGTCGACACGCTTGCACTGTGCACCCCGGTCCGCCTCGAACTCCTCGTCTCGGCTCGCGGGCCGGCCGACTACGAGGCCGTTTCGGACAACCTCCTGGGCTTCCGGCACCTGCCACTCGACAGCCGTGCCGATCGCATCGCGACGAGAACGCAGGCTGCCCTCGCCCGGCGCAGCCAACATCGCGGCCCGACACCCATCGATCTGCTGATCGCGGCGATCGCCGAGGTAAACGACGCGACGCTTCTCCACTACGACCGGCACTTCGACACGATCGCCCGCGTCACCGGCCAGCCGATGGAGTGGCTCGCGCGCCGGGGCAGCCTCGACTAGGCCAGCGCGTCACCTCTCGGCACTCGACGCCTCCATTACGGCCCGGACTGCCGAGACTTCGCGGCGATCGCGCTCGTCGCCGGCGATGCGGGCAGCGTCGACAGCCGCGCGCTCGTACGTCCGCCGCCGGGCGGTCTCGACTACGGCGGCCCGAATCGCCTCTGATCTACTCGCGCCGTCTCGCGTCAACACGGCCAGCGCACGCGTCGCGTCGTCGTCCAGCCACAGCGAGATCCTTCGTGCGGTCATGACGGGCACTCTAGTCACGCAACGAATGGAAGCAGGCATCGCGTCACGGCTCTGTGCCGACACTGGAACGCGTCTTGGCGCAGGATCTATCCGCGCGGCTAGTTCTTCGCGCCCGCCTCGTCCAGCCGCCGGGCGATCGCACGGCGCGCGCGCTCGATCGGCACCTGCGTGCGGACGACCACGTACTGGGAATTGGCGAAGAGCAGGAGGGCCTCGACCTCGAACGCAAGCTGACCTGGATCCTCCTCCGGGTCGAGCGACCCTTCCGCTTGCGCGTCTCGCACGGCCGCCTCGAGCCGCGCGAGCCAGTCGTCGAGGAACAGGACGAGCCGATCGCGAACAGGGCCGGGCTGCATGTCGACCTCGGCCAGCACCGACGAGAAGAAGCAGCCGCCCGGGAAGTTGTCGACTTCGACGTAGCGCAGGTAGCCGTCCAGCAGCACGCGCAGCCGCTCGAGACCCGAGGCGGCGTTCGACGCGGGCTCGATCACCTGCTCGTCGAACAGCGTCGTCGCCCTCTCGACCGTGGCGAGCTGGAGCTCCTCCTTCGAGCCGAAGTGCGCGAACAGGCCGCTCTTGCTCATCCCGACCGCGTCCGCCAGCCGGCTGATCGAGAGCCCGCCCAGGCCGTCGACGGTCGCGAGGCGCGCCGCCTCGCGCAGGATCGCGTCGCGGCTCCGCTCGCCGTCGCTGCGGAGCTTTCGTGCCGGACGTTCCGGCTGTCGTGGGCTTCTGGTTCGTGCCATCGCTTGACAAGATAGCACGACCGTTCGTATACTCACCTCCAGCACGACCGATCGTGCTAAGTCCGATCCACACCGAAAGGAACCCCCATGAAGCTCTATGCCATTCGCCGGCGCGGCGGCTGGAAGACACCCGAAGAGGTCGAGGCCACGGGCGCGCTCTCGCTGCAGGTCGGCGACGAGGAGATGTCCGATGACATCCGCTGGATCCGCTCCTACGTCGTGAACGAGCCCGACGGCACGCTCGGCACGGTCTGCATCTACCAGGCGTCGAGCCCGGAGAAGATCCGCGAGCACGCCGACCGTTCGGACATGCCTGCGACCGAGATCCTCGAGGTCGCCGACACCGTGCTGATCCGGCCGGACCCGGTCGCGGTCGCGGCCTGACGCAGACCGAACGACGACGCCCTCCCCGCGGCAGCCGAAAGCCGCGGCGGAGGGCGCTCGGCGTCCCGCACCGTGGGTAGCGTCTCCCCGGTGCGCCGCTCCTACCTCCCGCCCCTCCTTCTGCTCTCGGCGATCTGGGGCTCCTCGTTCATGTTCATCAAGGTCGGCGTGCGGGACTTCCCGCCCGCCGCGCTGGTCGAGCTGCGGCTGCTGCTCGCGGCCGCGGTCCTGGTCACCTTCGTCGGACTACGCCGTGGACTGCACACGGTTCGTCCCGCGCTCGCGCCCGGTGCGTTCGTCGGCATCGTCGGGATGGCCGTGCCCTTCCTCCTGATCACCTGGGGCGAGACGCACGTCGACTCGGGCCTCGCCGCGATCGCGATCTCGTCCGTCCCGATCTTCGTCGCCCTCCTCGCGCTCAAGTTCGCCGCCGGTGAGCGATCGACCAGGCTCGGGATGGTCGGCCTCGCCATCGGCCTCGCCGGCGTCGCGGTCGTCACCGGCCTCCATCCGGGCGGCGGCTGGTGGGCCGTCGCCGGGGCGCTCGGGGTCGTGCTCGCTTCGGTCTGCTACGCCGTCTCGAGCCTCTACATCCAGCGGAGCCTCGTCGTCGGCCAGCTCGAGCTCGCGACTGCCTCCGTCGTCTGCGGGGCGGCGGCGATGCTGCCGTTCGCGCTCGCGCGGCTACCGGGCTCGGTCGGCTGGAAGTCGCTCGGCTCGGTCGTCGTCCTCGGCGTCGTCGGGACGGGGATCGCGCAGCTGATCGTCAACCAGCTCATCGCCGAGCACGGCCCGGCGCGCACGATGCTCGTCAACTACCTGCTGCCGGGCTTCGCGCTCCTGTTCGGCGCGACGATCCTCGGCGAGCCGCGTGACGGCCGCGAAGCTCGGCGGCCTCGCGCTGATCCTCGCGGGGGTCACGCTCGCCTCGGGGCTCGTCACCTGGGGTCGCAGAGCCCCGGCCGCCGTACCCGAGCCGTAACGGGCGGGAGCCGCCGGCCCTCGCGCGAAGACCGGCGGCCCTCCCCCACGCCTCAGCTACTCATCGCGGCCATCGCGGACTGACCGCGCTCGGCGATCTCCTCCGGCGTCAGGTCCTCGACGTGCGTGGCGATCGACCAGTGGTGGCCGAACGGGTCGATGACCGATCCGAACCGGTCGCCCCAGAACATGTCCTCGGGCTCCATCGCCACCGTTGCGCCCGCGTCGACCGCCTGCTTGAAGGCGGAGTCGACGTCCTCCGCGTACATGAAGGCGCCACCCGTGCAGCCGCCCAGCTCCTTCGGCGGCTTCACTTGCGATTGCGGGAAGGGATCGGAGAGCATGACCCGCGAGTCCCCGATCTGGAGCTCCGCGTGCCCGATCTTCCCGCCGGGAGCGTCCATGCGCATGAGCTCCTTCGCGCCGAACGCCCGCTTGTAGAAGTCGATCGCCGCCGCGGCGTCGTCGACGGCGAGATACGTCGTGAGGGTGTGGTAGCCCTCGGGAATCGGCTTCGTCGCCATCTGGTGCCCCCTTCTGGGTCGTGAACGAAGCACCCTCGATGCTACGTGCGCAGCACCATCGGAGGTCGCAATGCCGACTCTCTGACACCGCTCGTTAGCCTCCTGGCCACAATGCTCGAGCTCCGGCCGAACTGCGAGCTGTGCGACCGCGATCTGCCGCCCGACTCGGCCGACGCCCGGATCTGCAGCTACGAATGCACCTTCTGCGCGGCCTGCGTCGAGGACGTCCTCCACAACGTCTGCCCGAACTGTGGCGGCGGCTTCCAGCCGAGGCCGATCCGTCCGGCCAACACGCATCGCGAGGGCACCGGCCTCGTTAACGACCCGGCCGGCGCCCGCCGGCGCCACACGCGCTACACACCCGCAGAGATCGAAGCTCTTGCCGCCACCCTGCGCGACGTCTCGCCCGCCGAGCGCTGACTTCCTCGTGGCTCGGCCAACGGTTCCTCCGATTGCAGGGCTGTGAAGCCGGGCGTAGGAGCGTCTCGGCGACGTTTCGCCCATATCGACGCTTGGCGCGAACGGGAGAGGCTGAGAGACTCGGATGGCTTGACCAGCGACTCTCTGAAGCCCGGGCTGCACGAAGCGCTACTCACACGCAGGCTCGAGAAGCTGCTCACACAGATCCCCGACGCGACGCTTCGTGCCGAACTCGCCGAACTGCGCGACGCTGAGGCGTCGGATCGTATGTCCCGGCACCTCGCCGGCATGCTCGCGAGAGCGATCGAGCGCGCGCCGGAAGGAACGCGAAGCGCCGAGGCAGTGCGAATCGCCGCCGCGCTCGTTCGACAACCTCCAGGCTCTCACGGATGGAAAGCAGCGATCTGGGCGACGACGAACCTGTCGACCCTGGACGCGTATTGGTCGCGCTACTGCAGCGTCTTCCGGACGGACGGCCCCAGCCGATCGAGCGCCCGCTAACGCCGCTGCTCGACACGACGGTCTTCACAAACGCACCTGGCGAGCCCGCCGTCGGGCACGAGCTTCGCGCCGAAGTGCCGTCGGCGGACGCGATCGACGTCGTCATGGCGTTCGTCCGCTGGAGTGGCGTGCGGCCATTGGTCGACGCGCTTCGGCGGCACTGCGAGGCAGGCAAGCCGTTGCGGGTCCTGACGACGACGTACACGAACAGCACGGAGCAGCGCGCGCTCGACGAGCTGGCGCGGCTTGGCGCGCAGATCAGGGTCTCATACGACACCTCGTCGACGCGACTCCACGCGAAGGCGTGGATCTTCCACCGCGAGAGCGGCTACTCGACCGCGTACATCGGCTCGTCGAACCTCACGCACTCGGCGCAGGTTCTCGGGCTCGAGTGGAACGTCCGCGTCTCCGGCGCGCGCAATCCGGACGCGGTCGCGAAGATGGCAGCGGTCTTCACGAGCTACTGGGAGAGCAGGGACTTCGCGCCTACGACGCCGAGGAGTTCGCGCGGCGCACGCGAGGAGCTCGCAGCTGCCGACGTCACGTCTGCTCAGCCCGATCGAGCTCGAGCTGCGCCCGTTCCAGGAGGCGCTGCTCGAGCACGTCGTCCTCGCCCGCCACCAGGGCCACCATCGCAACCTGCTCGTCGCGGCCACCGGCACCGGGAAGACAGTGATGGCGGCGGTCGACTACGCGCGGCTTCGAGCGGAGCTCGGACGCAGCCGACTCCTGTTCGTCGCTCACCGCGAGGAGATCCTCGACCAGAGCCGTGCGACGTTCCGTCACGCACTGCGCGACGCAGCTTTCGGCGAGAAGTGGGTCGGAGGCCAGCGGCCCGAGCGGTTCGAGCACGTGTTCGCGTCGATCCAGAGCCTGCACAGCGCCGACGTCCGGAACATCGGCCCGACGCACTTCGACGTCGTAATCGTGGACGAGTTCCACCACGCCGCCGCGCCGTCCTACGAGGCGCTCCTCGACCATCGTCCAGCCAGTCGAACTGCTTGGCCTGACGGCGACCCCTGAGCGTGCAGACGGGCTCGACGTGCTCCGCCACTTCGACGGCCGAATCGCCGCCGAGCTGCGACTCTGGGATGCGATCGATCAGGAGTACCTCGCGCCGTTCGCGTACTTCGGCGTTCACGACGGGCTCGACCTGCGCAGTCGTCCCATGGCGCCGTGGCCAGGGATACGACGTCGCCGCGCTCGAGGTCGTCCTCACGGCTGATCACGCGTGGGTCGCATCTGGTGGTCGAGGAGGTCAGGCGGAAGATCGCCGATCCATCGACGCATGCGAGCGCTTGGCTACTGCGTCAGCGTCGGCCACGCCCACTTCATGGCCCAGCGCTTCACGGAGCTCGGTCTACCCGCCGTGGCACTCTCGGCAGCGAGCCGTCCAGAGGAGCGCAGGGCTGCCTTGCGCGATCTTTCCGACGGGGAAGCTGCGAGCAGTCTTCACGGTCGATCTCTTCAACGAGGGCGTCGACATTCCCGAGCGTGGACACGCTGCTCCTCCTCCGCCCGACCGACAGCCCGACGCTCTTCCTCCAGCAGCTCGGCCGGGGCCTTCGCAAAGCGGCTGGGAAGGGCGCATGCACCGTGCTCGATTTCGTCGGCACGCACCGCAAGGAGTTCCGGTTCGACCGACGCCTGCGCGCGCTGCTCGGCGGTTCGCGCGCCGACGTCGAACGACAGGTTCGCGACGACTTTCCTTTCCTGCCCGCCGGCTGCAGCTTTGACCTCGACCCCGTGGCGCGGGAAATCGTGCTGCGCAGCATCCGCGAAGCGATCCCGAGCACGTGGCGAGAGCGGTGCCAAGAGCTTCGCTCGCTCGGTGACGTAAGCCTCGGCGAGTACCTCGAGAGCAGCGGCCTCGAACCGGAAGACGTCTACGCGGGCGGCCACAGCTGGACCGAAATGCGTCGCCAGGTTGGTTTGGCGACCGGCGCAGCAGGACCCGCGGAGAATCTGCTGCTGCGGGCCGTCGGCCGGATGCTGCACGTCGACGACGACGAACGGCTCGAGGCCCACCCACGACTTCTACGCGGAGACCATCCGCCAGCGCTCGAAAGCCTGAGCCCGCGTGAACAGCGACTCCTCCGCATGCTGGTCTCATCGCTCACGACTCTCGGCGCATCCGCGAGCTTCGCCGACGCCGTCGCGCAAATCTGGGCCCATCCACAGGTTCGCGCAGAACTGGCCGAAATGCTCGAGTTGCTTCGAGAACGCGTGCCGTACCTCGAACACCCGCTCGGGCTCCCACAAGTGCCGCTTGCACTCCATTCGCGCTACACGCGCACGGAGATCCTCGCGGCCTTCGGTGTCGGCGAAGGCGCCAAGCCGCAGACGTGGCAGACAGGTGTGTGGTGGGAGCCGCAGTCGCGAACCGACCTCTTCGCGTTCACGCTCGATAAGAGCGTCGGCGGCTTCTCTCCCACCACGCGATACCGCGACTATGCGATCAGCCCGGAACTGATCCATTGGGAAAGCCAGTCCGCGACTGCCGCGGACAGCACAACGGGCCAGAGGTACATCAGACAGCACGAAGAGGGAACGAACGTCGTGCTATTCGCGCGTCTGCGCACGACCGACCGCGCGTTCTGGTGCCTCGGCCCCGCGACGTACGTGAGCCACGAGGGCGATCGGCCCATCGCGTTCGTGTGGAAGCTCCAGCGGCACCTACCGGCAGAGCTGTACACGTCTTTTGCAGCCGCCGTCGCGTAGGCGTGCCGACGTGCCCGGGCGCCAAACTCGATCTCCCGAGCTCTGCCCTGTCTTGCACGTGTCATGACATTCCCAGGCGAGCAGCGGCGCAGGACGATCGCTAGTTCGCATTGCCCTCGGCGACCTCAACGAACCGACAAAGCGCATTCGCCAACCGCATGTGCGGGATCGTCCGGCAGTCGACCTCCAGCAGCCGCGGCGAGCAGACCAGGTACGCCAGGCACTGCGCCCGCGAGATCGCGACGTTCAGGCGGTTGCGTGAGAGCAGGAAGTCCAGGCCGCGCGGGACGTCCTCCCCGCTCGAGCTCGCCATCGAATAGAAGACGACCTTCGCCTCCTGCCCCTGGAACTTGTCCACCGTCCCCACCTCGACCCCGGCCGGCAGCTTCGAGCGCAGCAGCTCCACCTGCGCGTTGTACGGCGCCACGACCTTGATCTCCCCCACCCCGACGCCCGCCGCCCGCAGCCGCTCGATCTCCGCGCGCACGGCCTCGGCCTCCTCCGGCGACTCCTGCCGCCGGCCCTCGTGCTCGACCGCGAGCCAGCGCAGCCCCGTCCCGAGCGGCGTCGTCCGCGTCGACGTCGACCGGATCAGGCTGCAGGCGCCCCTCGTAGAACTCCTCCGAGATGTAGGCGCACACGTCCGGATGTAGCCGGAACGTGCGCTCGAGAAACAGCCCGCGGTCGGGCGGCACCGTCGCCTCGCCGCCGAGGAGGTGCTCCAGCACCGACGCCTCCGTCCCCGTCGGATGCGAGCCCTGCAGCACCTGGCCGAGCTGCTGCGGGTCGCCGACGAGCACGACGTTCCGCGCGCAGGTCGACATCGCCACGCGCATCCGCGAGCGACACCTGGCCCGCCTCGTCGACGAACAGGTAGTCGAGCGTGCCGTCGAAGGCAGGATCGGAGAAGAGCCACGCGGTCCCGCCGAGCACCTCGGCGCCGGCGCAGTCGTCGTTCGAGAACACGTTCTCGACCTGCCTGCCCTCGTACTCCGACTCGGGATTCCCGCCGCTCGCCTTCTTCAGCCCGCGGAAGCCGAGGCCGACCCCTTCCGCAGAGTCCTCGACCTCCGCGAGCAGCTTGTGGATCGCGCGATGGCTCGTCGACGCGACGCCGACGGTCTTCCCAGCTGCGATCAGGCGCGTGATCAAACGGCCCGCCGTCCATGTCTTCCCCGAGCCGGGCGGTCCCTGGATGACGAGATGCCGGTCGTCGAGCGACAGCAGCAGCTCGGCCATCTCGTCGAGATCGGTCGTCTGCACCGGCCGGTCGAACGGCGTGCGACGCAGGATCGACTCGATCGCGGGATAGCGCCGCGTGCCCGCGAGCAGCGAGCGGCCGATCCGCTCGAGCGCGTCCTCCTGGTCCTTCGTGTCGTAGGGACGGCCGGGGATCAGCGCCTCGGGCAGCGGCACGTCCTTCAGGCCTCGGCCCGCGCTTGAGCTTGAGCGTGTGCGCGTCGCGGTCGAGCTCGAGGATCGTCGCCGGCGCTCTTGCCGGTCGCGCGGTCCAGCACCTGCTGGCCCTCGCCCGAGCTTGTGCTGCTGCGCCGGGAACGTCAGGACGTGCGCGACCGACCTCTTGATGTCCTCGCGCTCGCCGGTCGGCGTCGAGATGCGCGATCGACTCGGAGTCCTCGACGAGCTCCTCCGGCGTCATCTCCATCCGGTCGAAGAACGCCCACCAGACCGGCTTGCGCTCCCGGTCGTGGTAGTCGAGCAGCTGCGCCGCGAGCGCGGCCGTCTCGTCGCCGGTCGCCAGGAGCTGTTCGCGCAGCGCCGCGCGCTCGACCTTGCCTTCCGGCACGGGCTTCGGCTCACTCGGGCTCCGCAACGCGGGAACGGCCCGAAGGCGTCGAGCGCATCCTGCCGCCGCTCGAGCAGCCAGTCGCGCAGGAGCCGCGTGGCGATGCAGTCCTCGCGGTTGTAGGCCGCGATCGTGTCCAGCGTCGCCGGGTCGTGGGTCTCCATCCAGTCCTCGAAGGCGACGATCGACGCGCCGCCCTCCCGGATCTCAGCCGTCCGGCGGAAGTCGAGGAAGGCCTCCATCTCCTTCAGCCCGTAGCCCGGCCTGGAGGTGCGCAGCCCACCGCGCACGACCTTGAGGAGGTCGACGAAGACGCCTCGGCGCAGGAGGTCGTCGAGCTCGGCCTCGCGCGTGCCGTACTTGCCCATCAGCCGCCGCAGCGCAGTGATCTCGTACGACGCGTAGTGGTAGACGTGCAGCGCCGGGTCGGCGGCGAGGCGCTCGTGCACGAGGTCGACGAAGTCCTCGAACGCCTGGCGCTCCTCGTCGCGCGTCGTGGCGACCAGCGGCTCGAACACGCCGTCGGTGTCGAGGATCCCCCAGAGGTACTCGAGGCTGCCCTCGGGATCCCAGAACGGGTTGCCCTCGAAGTCGAAGAAGAGGTCGCCGCGTGAGGGCTCGGGCAGGAGCGCGAAGCCGGCGCCGGCCTGCGGCGGGAGGATGACGAAGCTGTCCTCGCCCGTGAAGCGCGCCCGAAGCTGGAGCTTGGCCTGGCTGCGGAGCTTCTCGAAGGTGTCGGCGGCGATCCCGGTGGGGACGGGCTCCGCGGGCGCGGTGCCGAGGTCCTCGAGCGTTGTGATCCCCGCGGCCGCGAGCCGGTCGATCTGGCGGCGCTGGATGTACGCGACGCGGCTCGGGTGGTCGACGAGATCCCAGTACTCGTCGCAGAGCGGCTTGAACTCGCAGATGCCGCAGTGGTCGCACGGGTACGGCTTCGTCTCGGGCGGGTCGGCGACGAACTCCTCGAGCCGGCGGCAGACGCGCCGGTAGTAGGCGCCGAACTCCTCGGGCCGGAAGCTCTCCTGCGTCAGGTTGCCGAGCAGCACGTGGATGCGCTCGGGCGCGCGGCCCTGGATCGCGCCGACCCGCTCGCTGTAGAAGCAGAGCTGGAGGATGTAGGCCGGCTTCGCGTGCCGCGCGAGCTTCGTGTCGAGGGCCTCGTAGCTCCACGGGCCGAGGTCGGACGGCGTGTCGACGCGCAGGAGGAAGTCGGCCGAGCCGCGCCAGCCTTCTCCGACGAGGGCGGCCTGGTAGACGACGTCGACGCCGGCGCGCATGGCTTCCTCGGTCTCGCGGGCGGCGCGCTCCCAGTCGTAGTCGGGCTTGAGGTCGATCCTGGCGACCGTGTTGCCCTCGGCCTCGAGACGCGCGAAGGTAGGCGTCCTCGTGCTCCTGCCCCTTGCGGAAGATCAGCTCGGCCTGCTCGTTGTCCCACGGGGGCGGGACGAGCTCGCTTGCGCGCGACCGCGAGCTCGAGCGTCGTCAGGTGCTCGCAGGCGAGGTACGCCGTCACGTCGGACGGCGAGAGCGTCATGTGCCCGTTCGTGGCCTTCATCCCCTAGATAGTCGGCATCCGGCAGGACGGGTCTTACGGCCGGAGGTCGTCCGGGAGCAGAGAGTACGAGACGTAATCGACGCGTCGGCCGTCGACCTCGGCCCACGCGCGGAGCACGCCTTCGCGTCGGAATCCGGCTCGCTCTGCCACGCGCTGCGAATCGACGTTCCACGGCTCGGTGAGCAGTCCGAGCCGAGGGAGCACCAGTTCGCGGAGCGCCCAACGAGAGACGAGCCGCACCGCCCGCGTCGCGAGCCCTTTGCCTCGTACCTCGAGCAGAAGCCAGTAGCCGACCGTAGCCCGGTGGGAAGGCCCGAGGTTCACGAAGACGTGGCCGACGCACCGATCCGTTGTGTCGCAGATCGCAAGCGTCGCCGCCTCGCCGCGCGTCCAACGGTCGGACATCTCCTCGAGCATGTGCGCGGCGTCGAGCGTAGATCTGCCGAACGCACGTATGACGTCGGGATCACGAAGGCCCGCGCTCGATAAGCGGCAAGTCCCGCTCCTCCGGTGGCCGGAGCATGACGACTCCGTCGCCGAGCGGTGGGTCGGGCATCGGAAGCACTGGCATCGTTCGGCTCGGGTGGCGGGAGCCTTCCACAGGCCTGTTTCTTCCACAGCCGCTCCCGTGGACAGATCGTCCGCTCCTTCCGACAAATTCCTCCGCCTTTCCACATGCGATCTACAGGCGGACCGCGCAACCCTCTGCTGATGGGAGATGTTCATCTGAACGGGTGCGACCCGGAGGTCGAGCGGTTGCAGGAACGCATCGGCGAGCTCATCCGCGAGCGGCAGGAGCTGCGGACATCCGGGGCGAGCCGCGGGACGCTCGAAGACAACCGGCGTCGGCTCCTGCAGCGTCAGACGGAGCTTGGCTACGCCCTGATCGCGCGGCACGCGCCGGCGTTCGCCACCTAGGTAGCCGCCGGCGGCTCGTCGACGAGCCCGAAGCTGTAGAGCCGCCAGTGCATCGCGAGGGGTGAGACGCCGAAGACACCCGCGGCCTCGCTGACGTCGCCCAGCCGCGCGAAGACGTCACGCACCGCCGGCTCGGGCATGACGAGCTCCGCGGCGAAGACGTTCGCCTCGCGCTCGAGGGCGCGGTCGGCCGAGGACTCCAGGTCCTGGTGGCGGCAGAAGACGGGCTGGCCCTGACCGGCGAGGCAGTGGCAAACCCAGTGCCCGAGCTCGTGCGCGAGCGTGAAGCGCCGGCGCGTCTCGGCCTCGCCGACGTTGACCCGGATCTCGCGCTCGGCGGGATAGAGGGCGCCGGAGAGGTCGTCCAGCGCGGCCTCCACGACCTGGAGGCCGAGCAGGTCCTCGGCGATCCGGTCGACGGGCACGGGCAGCTCGGGGTCTGCGAAGAGCGCGTGGTAGCGCTGACGCAGGACCCCTGCCCTCGGATCGATGACCGGCCCGGGCACGTCCGGATTGTCGCCCGTCGCGGGCGGCCCGTAAAGCCCGCTCAGCAGCCGGCGCGGTACTGGGCAGCAGCCGTGTCGTGTCAGCGGCGCGTGTCGGTCGTGATGCGGTCGAGGTACGGGTCGCGTGCCCGCTTTCTTACGGCGCTGCGGTGAAGAGCTCGTCGACCGCGTCGCGCTCGGGCATCGGCGGAATCGCGTCCAATGCGTCTGCGGCCGCGGCGTCGAGCATGGCCGGCGCGGTCGCTCGGTAGAAGGCGGGCTCGAGCGTCGTCGGCGTCAGGCGCCAGGCGGCGGCCGTCCTCGCAGCGGGCCCGATCAGGTGGCGCAGCGTCTGCCACACGCCGTCGCTGACGCCCTTCGGGTCGAGCAGCCCCTGCTCGAGGCGCTGGTAGTAGCGCTTCACCTTCGGAGCCTGCGCCTCGATGAGCGCGGCGTCCCCGACGATCGCGGCGACGACGTCGTCCACGCGGACACCCTTCGACGCGCGAAGGTGCACGAGCGGCGGCTCCTCCTCCATCCAGGCGGAGACGAGCGCCAGCGTCTCCGCGTCGGGCTCGGGGACGGGGATCGCGCGGAGCCAGCGTTCGATCAGGCTCGCGAGCTCGTCGGCGCCGTCGCCGGCACGCTCCAGGTACTCGCGCGCCTCGGGCTGTTCGCCACGGGTGTATGCCTCCGCGTACTCCTCGAATAGTGCGAGGACTTCAGCCACGGAGCTTCTCCGCCACCTTTCGATGACCGTTGTGAAGCGCCTGATCGACCGCGTTGCGTGTTTTCCCGAGCCGCTCGGCGATCTGCTCATGAGTCAGCCGCTCGCGGTAGTGGAGGTCGAGAACCTCCCGCTGGGCGGGCGGCAGGTCGGCGATAAGGGCGGCGAGATCCTGGTCGCTCTCCCAGTCGGCGTACGCGTCGGGGGCCGCGGGATCCCAGTCGTCAGGGAGGGTCGAGTCCTGTTTCGCCGCCGGGTAGAACCCGCGCAGCGTCCACTCCGTGATCTTCCACACGACGACGCGGAAGGGAACTGGGTACGTCTTGCCCGAGCGGAGCTCCGTGAGCAGGCGCACGAAGACGGCCTGCGCCACCTCGTCGCCGGCGTCGCGGTCGCGGAGCCGGAGGAAGCAGCGCTCGCGCACCTGATGGAAGTAGGCGGCGACGAGGAGCTTGTGATCCCCCTTGGCCAGCAGTCTGTTGTCCTCGGCGTCCCGAGCATCGTGCATCGAAGAGACAGTCTCCGGCGGCACGCTCGGATCTTACGGGCGGGTCGACCTGACCCATCTAGTCGCGTAAGGCACTGGCGCGCCCTCCACGGGCGCGCAACACTGTTGCTCCCGCCCAAAGGGAGCCGCAGTGTTCGAGATCGGCAGCAGCCTGCGTGAGGCGCGTGAGCGTCAGGGTCTGGAGCTGTCGAAGATCGAGGGTGAAACCCGGATCCGGGCGAAGTTTCTCCACGCACTCGAGGACGAGCGATTCGATCACCTGCCCGCGCCGACCTATGTGAGAGGCTTCCTCCGGACCTACGCCGGCTACCTCGGCCTCGACGCCCAGCGGTTCGTCGACGAGTACAACACCCGCTTTGCTCCCGAGGAGGAGCCGCGGGCGGCGGCGCCGGTTCGCATCGTGCGCCCCGGGCGGTGGCGACACCGGCTCCTCGTCGCTCTACCAATCGTGCTGGTCGCCGGCGTCGTGGCCTGGGGAGTCTCGCTCAATCGCAATCATCAGTCCCATAGGGCGGCAGTGACTCCGTCGCTGCACCACACTCGACTGCGCACCAGCACTCCGACCCCGCCTCGGCACCCGAGGCCCGCGACGACGGTCGTGGCCCGGATCGCACTCGTAGCCGCGCGCGGGCCGTGTTGGCTGTCCGTCCGCGTCCGCTCGGCCGGAGGGCCACTCATCTACGAGCGGACGCTCGCCCAGGGCCTGACGGCCCACTTCGCCGGACGGAGCCTCTGGATCCGGCTGGGCGCTCCGTGGAACGTCGACGCGACTCTCAACGGCAAGCCCGTTCTGCTGCCGGCCACGATCGGCAACGTACTCGCGACGGCGAGCGGGCTCCGACCGGGCTAGAGGCATGTAAGAGACAGACCCTGCCTGGCTGACTGTGGGGCATGAAAACGATTTCGAGCACCATCCAATTGGGCGACCCGGTCGAGCACCGCGGCGTCGTGATCGCGCCGCTCTTTCCCCGCCGCCCGCCGGCGTCGGGCTACGTCACGCTCGAGGAGGCCATCCCGCTCGGCTTCCACATCACGGAGGTCGACGCCGCCGGCTCGGTGCCGGAGCTCCTGGCCTCGAATCCCCTGGAGTCGAACGTCCTGCTCTACGACGGCGAGGAGCTCGTCGGCGCGAAGCAGAACCGGATTCTCAACATCACCGTGCTCGTTCCGGCGCAGAGCGAGATCCGCATTCCCGTCTCGTGCGTCGAGGAGGGCCGGTGGAGTGCCCGCAGCTTTGCCTTCTCGTCCGCGAAGCACGCCGCCTACCCGACGCTGCGGCGTCGCAAGGCGGAGATGCTGTCGGCCGATCCGATGGCACTCGGCGCGGCGCAGGGAGCCGTGTGGGACGAGGTGAATGCGAAGGCGAATCGTCTCGAGGCGGAAGCGCCAACCCGTGCGCAGGGCGACATCTTCCGCTCGCGCGAGGACGAGGTCGCCGCGTTGCGGCGCGCGTTCCCGCTCATTGCGGGTCAGGCCGGCGCGGTGCTCGCGCTCGACAAGTCGTCGATCGCACTGGACTACGTCTCGCAGCCGGCCGCGTTCGCGCGGCTGTATCCAAAGCTGCTCGACGGGTACCTGCTCGACGCGATCGAGCGCCTGGACGGCAAGCCTGCACGCGCGGGCGTGCTGGAGTCGTTCGTCGGACGCCTGGAGGACGCGCCGCGGAGCCGCCGGCCGTCGGCGGGCCTCGGCGAGGATCTCCGCCTCCGCGGCGAGGGCGTGCTCGGCTCCGGGCTCGAGCTCGGCGATGAGCTGATCCAGCTCTGTGCGTTCACGAGCGAGGACGAACCGACATCCGGCGCAACGAGAATCGCCCGACCGTCGAGGCGGTTCTAGCCCTTTCGACCGTTGACGAGCTGCTGGACGCGCTGGTGCGAAAGGCCCAGCAGCTCGCCGGCGTCGCGAAGGCTCACTCCATCGCCGACGAGTGCGGTGGCGGCTGCCCGCGTTTCCTTCTGCGCGTGTTCCTGCTCGCGCTCCGCGCGCTCGCGTGTGCGGCGGCTTCTCCGGACTGCAGCTTTCAGCTCGGATGGAAGAACAATGTCCTCTTCGATCCTCACTGCGTCGGGCTGGGTGATCCAGAGCCCAAGCGCTTCCCGAAGTCGAGTACGAGCCTGCTCGAGCGTTCGTCCGTGCGTGTGGCAACCGGGGATCGAAGGCACACGGGCCAGCCATGTACCGGTTTCGTCACGCTCGAAGACCGCCCGATACTCCTTCATCGCAGAAATCTCCTTCCGAGGCACGGCTCGAGGTCGCGCTCGATCGCTCGCAGCGTTCCCGGCGGCAGATCCTCGCCGGCGTGGACGGGCACGGTCGTCTCGCACTTACCGCACCGGACCCGGACATGGGAGCCGCGCTGCCGGATCACCTCGCAGCCGAGGGACCGCAGCTTCCTCAGCAGCCTCCTGCCTGTCATTTCTGTCTAGCACGATAGACAGTTTAGGGTATTGCCACCAGCTGGCAAGTGAGGACGTGCCCAGGAACTCACTCGCGGAACTGCGCTCGCCGCTCGGGTCTCTCTAGCGTTCGTTCTAGCCGGTGTGCGTCAGCTGCGCGGGCGCCCGGTGATCAGCCGGCCGAGCCTGAGAAACATCTGGCCGACGAGGCGGAACGGGGCTGTGATCGCTTGCATGACAACCGCAGTACTCCCTCTCCGAATGGCCGATTTCGGTCATCTTCGCGGGCTCGCCAGCACCGGGACTCCGAGCTCGAGCACCCAGATGCGGGCGACGAGCTCGTCGAACGACTCGTCCGTGAGCAAAAAGTCCGCCTGCGGGTGCCGCGCGTACCAGCGCGCGGGGCCGTCGGCGAACGTCTCCGAGAACACGAGCCAGTCGCAGATCTCCATCACAGGAGAGTCGTCCCGCCGCGACGGTTGTCTTACGGCCTAGCTCGGGCGGCGGAAGAGCCCTGTCAAGGATCGCCAGAGCGCTCCGAGCCCGAGGCGCAGACCTCCCACCGGACGCGACTGGGCCTCGACCGCCGCGACGGCTTCTTCCTCGCTGCCGGTGAGCTGCCTCTCGAGACAGGAGGAGAACTGACCGACGAGCTGGGACGAGACGTCCTGCACCAGCCCGCGGCCGTACTGTGCGACCGCGCCGGCAAGCGTGAGGTCAGTGACGATGTCGACGCGCGTGCCGCCGTTCTGCGGCGTGAGCGTCGAGTCGATCGACGCCGACGCGTTCCCGCGGCCGCGCGCCTCGCGCGCCTTCGCGGACAGCGTCGTCTTCCTCGCCGCCTCGTCCGCGAGCTCGCGCTTGACGTCGGTCTTGAAGGAGAGCGAGATCGGGCCGAGCTTGACGGCCATCGTCGCCTTCCAGCTCGTCTCGTCGACCTGCTCGTCGAGCGTCGCGCCCGGCATGCACGGGATCATGCGCGGAACGTCCATCAGCAGCTCCCACACCCGCTCGGGGGAGCCGCGACGTCGAAGGAGTTCTCGAGCTTCACTTCAGACGAGGGCCGCCTGGAACTTGCGCAGGCAGCCCGCGCCACAGAAGTAGTAGGTCGCGCCCTCGTGCTCGAGCTTGTGGACGGCACTCGCGACCTCGACGGTCATGCCGCACACCGGGTCGATCGCCGTCTCCGGTGGACTTAGTGGCTCTGAGCCACTAAGTCTGTTCAGATGCCGCCAGGCGACCAGCTCGGCGAGAATCGCCACGGCGATCTCCTCCTGGGCGGACGGGCCCAGATCGAGGCCGGCGGGGCTCCGCACGCGGGCCAGCGCCTCCTCGCCCACCCCGCGCTCGCGCAGCTCGGCCGTCACAGCGGACGCGCGCTTCGCGCTCGCGACGAGGCCGACGTAGCCGGCGCCGGATGCGAGCGCGGCCTCCAGCGCCTCCTCGTCGCCGTGGCCCATCGAGGCGATCACGACCGCGTCGGCTCCAGCCACGTCCAGCGACGTCCGCCAGCCCAGCACACGGGCCAGCTCGCGCAACGTTCGGGCCGCGGGAGCGTCACCGACGACGGCGAGGAGAGGCGCCTGCCGCTGCGGCTCGATCAGCACCTCGACGGCCCCCTCCGACGCGCAGCGGCTCTCGATGCGCTCGCGCCGCACGTCGCCGTCGGCCAGCGCCTGCAGCCCGATCCGCACGACCTCCGGCTCCGTGCACGCGCCGCCGACCCAGCCGTGCAGCTCGCCCTCCGCCGTGATGAGCGCGCGGTCGCCGACGCGCGCGGACGACGGCCGCTCGACCCCGACGACTGTCGCGAGCGCAAACGGCGTCCCCTCCTCCGCGAGGCGGCCGGCTTCGACGAGGACGTTCACTCCGCCAGGCCGGCCTCGTTCAGCGCCGTCCAGACCTTGTCCGAGGTCAGCGGCATGTCGATGTTGCGCACGCCGGCGTGCGCCAGCGCGTCGATCACCGCGTTCACGAACGCCGCCGGCGAACCGACCGTCGCGGACTCCCCCACGCCCTTCGCGCCGATCGGATGGTGCGGCGACGGCGTCACGGTCTCACCGAGCTCGAACGCCGGGGTCTCCCACGATCCGGGCAGCAGGTAGTCCATGAAGTTGGAGCCGATGCAGTTGCCGTCCTCGTCGAACGTGATCAGCTCCATCGCCGCGATCCCGAAGCCCTCGGTGAGGCCGCCCATGATCTGGCCCTCGACGATCATCGGGTTGATCCGCGTGCCGCAGTCGTCGACGGCGACCACCTTCTGCACCTTCCACGCTCCGGTGCCGCGGTCGATCTCGACCACGACCGCGTACGTCCCGAACGGGTAGGTCATGTTCGGGGGGTCGTAGTAGTCGACTGCCTCGAGCCCGGCCTCCATGCCGAGCGGGTGATCGGTGTAGGCCGCGAAGGCGATCTCCTGGATCGTCTTCGCCCGGTCGGGCGCGCCCTTGACGGAGAACTTGTCGCCCGACCACTCGAGGTCGTCCTCCGCCGCCTCGAGCAGGTGCGCGGCGATCTTCTTCGCCTTGTCACGCACCCTGCGGGCGGCGACGGCCGTGGCGGCGCCCCCGACCGGCGTCGAGCGCGACGCGTAGGTGCCGAGCCCGTAGGGCGTGTTGTCGGTGTCGCCCTCCTGGACGGTGATGTCCTCGGGCGGGATGCCGATCTCGTTCGCGACGATCTGGGCGAACGTCGTCTCGTGGCCCTGGCCCTGCGACTTGACGCCGAGTTTCAGGATCGCCTTCCCCGTCGGGTGCACGCGCAGCTCGGCGGAGTCGAACATCTTGATCCCGAGGATGTCGTACTGGCGGCTCGGGCCGGCACCCACGACCTCGGTGAACGACGCAAGCCCGATCCCGATCAGCTTCCCCTCCTCACGCGCCTTCTTCTGCTCCTCGCGCAGCTGCTTGTAGCCGACCCGCTCGAGCGCCTGGTCGAGCGCCGGCTCGTAGTTGCCCGAGTCGTACTCGAACCCGGTCGCCGACGTATAGGGGAACTTGTCGGCCGAGATGAAGTTCTGCCGGCGCAGCTCCGCCGGGTCGACGCCCAGCTCGTACGCGGCGTTCTGCACGAGCCGCTCGATGAAGTACGAGGCCTCGGTGACGCGGAACGAGCAGCGATAGGCGACGCCTCCGGGCGCCTTGTTCGTGTACGCACCCTCGGTGACGACATGCGCGGCCGGGATGTCGTAGGAGCCCGTGACGATGTGGAACAGCCCCGCCTTGAACTTCGACGGCTGCGCGTCGGCGAACGCGTAGCCCTGGTCGGAGAGCATCTTCACGCGCAGTCCCGTCATCGTCCCGTCCGCTTTCAGCGCGAGCTCCCCGTCCATGTAGAAGTCGCGCGCGAAGCCGGTCGAGATCAGGTTGCCGGTGCGGTCCTCGATCCACTTGACCGGCCGCCCGATGAGCAGCGACGCCGCCGTCGCGACGACGTAGCCGGGATAGATCGGCACCTTGTTGCCGAAGCCGCCGCCGATGTCGGGCGAGATGATCTGGATGTTCTGCTCCGGCAGGCCCGCGACGAGCGCGAACACCGTGCGGTGCGCGTGCGGCGCCTGCGAGGTCATGTAGATCGTCGCCTTGCCGGTGGCCGGGTTGACGTCCGCGACGCAGCCGCAGCACTCGAGCGGCGCCGGGTGGCAGCGCGGGTAGTGGGTGACGAGCCGGACGACCTTGTCGGCCTCGGCGAACGCCTTCTCCGTCGCCTCGGCATCCCCCGCCTCCCAGTGGTAGACGTGGTTGTCGGTCTGGCCCTCCTTGTCGTCGCGGATCAGCGGCGCGTCCGCTTCGAGCGCCGCCTGCGGCGTGGTCACGACGGGGAGCGGGTCGTAGTCGACGTCGATCAGCTCGAGCGCGTCGTGCGCGATGTACGGGTCCTCTGCGATCACGCACGCGACCTCCTGCCCTTGCATCCGCACCTTGTCGGTGGCGAGGACGGCCTGCGTGTCGCCCGAGAGCGTCGGCATCCAGGCGAGGTTGTGCTGCGCGAGGATCTCGCCGGTCACGACGACGACCACGCCCGGAAGCTCGCTCGCGCGCGAGGTGTCGATCGAGTTGATCTTGGCGTGCGCGAACGGGCTGCGCAGGATCGCCATGTAGAGCATGTTGGGGAGCTTGATGTCCTCGATGTAGTTGCCCCGTCCGACGATGAAGCGGGCGTCTTCCTTGCGCTTGACGCTGCGGCCCAGCCAGCCCTTGTGCTCGGTCTCGACGGCGGTCACGATTGCTCCTTCATCTTGGTCGCGGCCCACTGCACCGCTTTGACGATGTTCTGGTAGCCCGTGCAGCGGCAGATGTTGCCGCTCAGGGCCCAGCGGATCTCCTCCTCCGTGGGATCCGGGTTCTCCTCGAGGAGCACCGAGCTGACGAGCATCATCCCGGGCGTGCAGAAGCCGCACTGGAGCCCGTGCTCCTCGGTGAAGCCCTGCTGGACCGGATGAAGGTCGGCGCCCTGCTTCAGCCCTTCGACGGTCTTGACCTCGCGGCCGTCGACCTGCACGGCGAAGTGCGTGCACGACTTGACCGGCACCCCGTCGACGAGGACGGTGCAGGCACCGCAGCTCGTCGTGTCGCAACCGACGTGCGTACCGGTGAGCCCGAGCTTCTCGCGAAGGAGATGGACGAGCAGCAAGCGCGGCTCGACCTCGAGCGAGCGTTCCTGGCCGTTGACCGTGACGGTGATCGTGTGCGTGGTCGGCTTCGTCTCGGTGATCACGACAGCTCCTCCTTCACCTTCCGCAGCGCTCGTCCGGTAAAGACTCGGATCGTGTTGCGCTTGTACTCCTCGGTCCCGCGCAGGTCGGTACGCGGCTGGGCCGCCTCCGCTGCGAGCCTGGCCGCCTCGTCGATCGCGGCGTCGTCGAGTGCATGGCCGACCAGAGCCTGCTCGGCCGCCTCGGCGCGGATGTTCGTCGGCCCGACGCCGGTCAGAGCGATGCCCGCCTTGCCGACGGTCCCGTTCGACATCGAGACGTGCACGGCGACGGCCGCAGTCGCGAAGTCGCCCACCTTGCGCTCGAGCTTCACGTAGGTACCCGCGGCGCGCGCGCCCGGATCGGGAACTCGCACCTCGGTGACGATCTCGGTCGGCTGGAGCGACGTCGTGAACGGCCCTTCGAACAGATCGTCGGCCGAGATCGTCCGCTCGCTGCCGTTGCTCCGCGCGACCACCTCGCCGCGGACGGCGAGCAGCACCGACCCCCAGTCTCCCTGCGGATCGGCGTGCGCGAGCGAGCCCGCGACGGTGCCGAGGTTGCGCACGATCGGATCGGAGATCTGCGGCGCGGCGGCTCCGAGGGCGCCGTACTTCCCCTTCAGGAGTCCCGACCGTTCACAGGCCTTGTGGCGGACGAGCGCGCCGATGCGCAGCTGCCCGCCCTCCTCGGCGAGCGTGTCGAGCCCGCCGATCCGGTTGATGTCCACCAGTGCTCTCGGTGCCGCAAACCGGAGCTTCATCACGGGGATGAGGCTCATGCCGCCGGCGAGCACCTTCGCCTCGCCCTCGTCGTAGCGCCCGAGGATCTCGAACGCCTCGTCGAGAGTGTCGGGCGCGAAATACTCGAAACTCGCGGGATACACGGGTAACCGCCTCCTCGCCGCCCCTCGAAATGGGTGCCGTCTCTGTGGGCCGACAATACGCCTTCGGCCGTGGTCGTTGCCGGTCGTACGGCGCGCGGCGGCGCTCGGATCTCTAGGCGAGCGCCTCCTCGATCGCGCGACGGACGAGAATCGGCGCGAGGTGGCGGCGGTACTCGGCCGTCGCGAAGGCATCGTCCGTGGGCTCGGTCCCTTCGACGGCGGCCTGCGACGCGGTCTCCGGGTCCGCCCCGCCGACGAGCGCCTCCTCGACCGTCGTTGCGCGCACGGGCGCCGGACCCATGTTCGTCAGGGCGATCCGCGCCGAGCCGATCTTGCCGTTCGAGCGCTCGACGAGCGCGGCGACTCCGACGATCGCCCAGTCCTGGGCGCGGCTGTGGAACTTCCGGTACGAGGAGCCGCCGGCCGTCTTCGGCACGCGGATCTCGGTGAGAACCTCGTGCGGCTCGAGCGCCGTCGTGAACACGCCCCGGAAGAAGTCACGCGCCGCGATCTTCCGCTCTCCGTTGACGACCAGCTCTGCGTCCAGCGCGACGAGTGCGGTGGGGATGTCCGACGCCGGATCGGCATGCGCGCACGAGCCGCCGATCGTCCCCAGATGGCGGACCTGGGGGTCGCCGACCTCGCCGCAGGCCGCCGCCAGCAGCGGGCAGGCGCGCCTCAACGTCTCGTCACGCTCGAGATCCGCATAGCGCGTCAGCGCGCCGACGGCGAGGTGATCACCGTCTTCGCGGACATACGCCAGCCCGTCGATGCGGCCGATGTCGATCAGCACGGACGGACGCGTGAAGCGGAGCTTCAGCAACGGCAGCAGCGACTGGCCGCCGGCCAGCAGCTTGGCGTCGCCGCCGTACTTCGCGAGCAGCTCGCCCGCCTGCTCGACGGACTCGGCGACCTCGTACTCGAACGGTGCCGGGATCACGACGCACCTCCCTTCGCCGACTGGATCGCCCGCCAGACGCGCTCCGGCGTCGCCGGCTTCTCGATCTCGGTCACGCCGAGCGGCGCGAGGGCGTCGACGACGGCGTTCACGACCGCCGGCGGCGCCGCGATCGTGCCCGCCTCGCCGATCCCCTTCACGCCCATCGGATTGGTGGTCGAAGGCGTCGTCGTCCGGTCGGTGACGATCGACGGGAGCTCGGCCGCCGACGGGATGCGGTACGAGAGCATGGAGCTGGTCAGCAGCTGACCCTGGTCGTCGTAGATCGCCTCCTCGTAGAGCGCCTCCGCGATGCCCTGCGCCACCCCGCCGTGCACCTGGCCTTCGACGATCATCGGATTGACGACGTTCCCGCAGTCGTCGACCGCGACGTACGCGCGAATGCCGACCTCCCCGGTCTCGGTGTCGACCTCGACAGCGCACACGTGCGTGCCCGACGGGAAGGTGAAGTTGGGTGGATCGAAGACGTAGGTCGCCTCGAGCCCGGGCTCGACGTCCGGCGGCAGATTGTGCGCTGTCCAGGCCGAGAAGGCGATCTCCGGGATCGTCTTCGCCCGGTCGGGGACGCCTCGCACGCGGAACGCGCCGTCGGTGAACTCCACGTCGTCCGCGGCGACCTCGAGCTCGTGTGCGGCAATCGTCCGCGCCTTCTCCTTGATCCGCTGGGCCGCGTTCCAGAGCGCGACCCCGCCGACGGAGAGCGAGCGCGATCCGTAGGTGTCCATCCCGAGCGGGGAGACCGCGGTGTCGCCGTGCAGCACCTCGACGTCCTCGAACGGGACGCCGAGCTCGTCCGCGGCGATCTGCGCCCAGGTCGTCGCGTGCCCCTGCCCATGCGGCGACGTCCCGGTGACGACCGTGACCTTGCCGGTGGGATGGCAGCGGATGGTCGCCGCGTCCCAGCCACCCGCCCCGTAGCTCAGGGCCGCGAGCACCTGCGACGGGGCGAGGCCGCACATCTCGATGTAGGAGGAGAGGCCGATGCCGAGCTGCTTCGTATCACCGCGCTCCCGCCGCTCGGCCTGCTCGCGCCGCAGGCCCTCGTAGTCGACGCGCCGCAGCGCGTGGTCGAAGGTCTCTTCGTAGTTGCCGGAGTCGTACTGGAGCCCCGACGCGACCCCAGTGGGCTCGTCGAAGGCCGGGATGAAGTTGAGCCGGCGGATCTCCGCGGGGTCCTTGCCGACGCGCCGCGCGAGGGCGTCCATGGCGCGCTCGATCGCGTAGGTCGCCTCGGGCCGCCCGGCGCCGCGGTACGCATCGGTGGGCGTCTTGTTCGTGAACGCGCCGGTGCACTCGAAGAAGTAGCCCTGCACGTCGTACACGCCCGCGTAGAGGAATGCTCCCAGGAGCGGGATTCCCGGCGTGACCAGCTGGTAGTACGCACCGAAGTCGACGGTCAGGTGGGCGCGGACGGCCGTCACCTTCCCCTCCGCGGTCGCCGCGAGCTCCATGTCCTGCAACACGCCGCGGCCATGGATCGTGGCGACATAGTTCTCCGTCCGCTCCTCGATCCACTTGACCGGCCGGCCGAGCCGGCGCGCGACCGCGAGGCAGATCGCCTCCTCGGCGTAGACGTTCAGCTTCGAGCCGAAGCCCCCGCCGACGTCGGGAGCGATCACGCGCAGCTTCGTCTCGGGGATGCCGAGCGAGAGCGCCAGCGTGAGCTTGGCGATGTGAGGGACCTGGGTCGCCGACCAGAGCGTGTACTCCCCCATGGCCGGTGTCGGCTGCACGACGGCTCCGCGCGGCTCGATCGCGTTCGGCACGAGCCGCGGGTGCCAGTACCGCTCCTTGATCGTCACCGCGGCCTCGTCGAACAGCTTCTGCACCGCAGCGCCGTCGCCGAGGCTCCATGTGTAAGCCCTGTTGTCGCCCAGCTCTTCGTGGACCGCGGGCGCTCCGTCGCGCAGCGCCTGTTCGAGCTCGAGCACGGCTTCGAGCGGCTCGTACTCCACCTCCACGAGCTCGAGCGCGTCCTTCACCGCCCCGCGAGAGTCGGCGACCACGACGGCGACGCCGTCGCCGACGAAGCGCGCCTTGTCCGTCGCGAGCGGCCAGTGGCTCGGCATCCGCGCTTCCTCGCCGGCAGGCTCCGGGAAGCTCCGCGTCTCGATCGGCCACGCGCACGGGAGCGCCGCGGCCCATTCATCCTTCAGGTCCTCGCCGCTGAACGCCGCGACGACTCCGTCCTGCTCACGGGCCTTCGAGACGTCGACGGACGTGATCCGCGCGTGCGCGTACGGGCTGCGGACGATGCCGATCCACACCATTCCCGCGATCGAGATGTCGTCGATGAACTGCGCCTGCCCCGTGATCAGCTCGGGATCCTCCTTCCGGAGGACGCCGCCGCCGACGTAGCGCTCCGCACCCTGCCGGCGCCTGGACTGTCTCGGTCATCTCTTCCTCCTCAGGCCCGCGCCGCGGCGAGCTCGTCCGCTGCGCGCACGACGGCGTCGACGATGTTCTGGTAGCCGGTGCACCGGCAGAGGTTGCCCTCGAGACCCTTGCGCACCTCTTCCTCGGTGAGCGCCCCGTGCTCCTCGATCAGGGACACGGCGGCCATGATCATTCCGGGCGTGCAGTAGCCGCACTGAAGCGCATGCTCCTCGTGGAACGCGCGCTGGAGCGGATGCAACTCGCCGTCGCGCGCCAGCCCTTCGATCGTCGTCACCTCCCGCCCGTCCGCCTGGACGGCAAGCACCGTGCAGGCCTTGACCGACTTCCCGTCGAGCAGCACCGTGCAGGCGCCGCAGGTCGTGGTGTCGCAGCCGACGTTCGTCCCGGTGAGGCCGAGCTGCTCGCGCAGGAAATAGACGAGCAGCTGGCGGGGCTCGACCTGGGCCTCCCGGCGAACGCCGTTGACGTTGAGCGCGACCGGTCTCACAAATCCTCCTCTGTTCGCGCGCCGGAAGGGCGAGCATACGATGTCCCGGTGGATTACGAGTCGGTCGAGGAGGTCGAGCAGGCCCTCGCGCGCGAGTCGTACCTGCCGGACCGGGGCCTGGCGACGGCGATCTACCTGGCGCTCGCGATGCGGCGGCCGCTCCTGCTCGAGGGCGAGGCCGGCGTCGGCAAGACGGAGGTGGGCAAGACGCTCGCGACGCTGCTGGACGCGGAGCTGATCCGGCTCCAGTGCTACGAGGGGATCGACTCCGCGCAGGCGCTGTACGAGTGGGACTACGCCCGACAGCTGCTCTACGCGCGAGCCCTGCAGGCCGGCGAGGTGCGCGATCACGTCGCGGAGCTGTACGGGCCGGACTTCCTCGTCGAGCGGCCACTGCTGCGGGCGATCCGGGCCGGGTCGAAGGCGGTGCTGCTGATCGACGAGATCGACCGGGCCGACGACGAGTTCGAGGCGTTCCTCCTCGAGGTGCTCTCCGACTTCAGCGTGACGGTGCCGGAGCTCGGGACGATCGCGGCGGACGAGCCGCCGGTCGTCGTCGTGACGTCCAACCGGACTCGCGAGCTCCACGACGCGCTCAAGCGCCGCTGCCTCTACCACTGGATCGACTTCCCCTCGCTCGAGCGCGAGGTCGAGATCGTCCGGCTGCGCGCGCCCGAAGTGCCCGAGGCCCTGGCGCGCTCAGTGGCACAGGCGGTCGCGAGCCTGCGCGAGCTCGACCTGGCGAAGCCGCCCGGCGTGGCGGAGGCGATCGACTGGGCTCGCGCGCTGTCGCTCCTCGGGGCCGACGGCGCGAACGGCGACGCGGCGCGCGACACGCTCGGCTGGGCGCTGAAGAATCGCGAGGATCTTCAGCGCGCCGAGGCCGATCTCTTCAGTGGCTGACGAGGTCGCGAGTCTCGTCGCGTTCACGCGGGCGCTGCGTGACGAGGGCATCGCGGTCGGGCCGGGGCGGGTGGTGGACTTCTGCCGTGCGGCGGCGACGCTGGAGCCGCGCGACCTGTACTGGGCCGGCCGGCTCACGCTCCTCTCTCGCCCCGAGGAGATCCCCGTCTACGACCGGGTGTTCAGCGGCATGGCGGACGAGGAGCCGCCTCCCCCGACACTCGTCACGGTGATCGAGGAGGAGGTCGCGCTCGCAAGCCGGGAGGAGCTGCTGCGGACGAAGAGCTTCGCGGAGCTGACGAAGGACGACCTCGCCGAGCTCGCGGAGCTGATGCGGCGGATGCGACTCGACATCCCGAAACGCACGACGCGCCGCCGCGAGCCCGCGCGCCGCGGCGATCCGGACCTGCGCCGGACACTACGCCGCTCCTTCCGCACCGGCGGCGAGCCGGTCGAGCGCGCGTGGCGAAGCCGCCGCCGCCGCCGGCGGCGGCTGGTGCTCCTGCTCGACGTCTCCGGGTCGATGGCGGACTACTCACGTGCGCTCGTCCTCTTCGCGCGTGCGGCACTGCAGGCCGACGCCCGCTGGGAGGCCTTCTGTTTCGGCACGCGCCTCACGCGCGTGACGAGAGCGCTTGCGGTCGCGGACCCGAAGGAGGCGCTGCGTCGTGCCACCGACGAGGTCGTCGACTGGAACGGCGGCACGCGCATCGGCGACGCTGTGCGCGAGCTGACGCGGACGAACGTCGTGCGCGGCTCGGTGGTCGTGATCTGCTCGGATGGCCTCGACGTCGGGGAGCCGGAGGTGTTGCGGGCGGAGATGGCGCGGCTGTCGCGGCTCGCCCATCGCGTGGTGTGGCTCAATCCGCTGAAGGAGGATCCTGCCTACGAGCCGCTCGCGCGCGGAATGCACGCAGCGCTGCCGTACGTCGACGTCTTCTCGAGCGGCCACAACCTCGCCAGCCTCGAGGCGGTCGGCGGGGTCATCGCGACCTGACGTTCAATCCTCGATGTCGAGCGCGATCATCAGCGCAGCGCGCAGCCTGTGCAACGACTCGGGATCGAGCACGCCTCGTCTGCGGCCGAGCGCTTGCTTCGGAACCGTGAACAGGTTGTCGCAGTTTTTGCTCGGCCTGCGGGACACGTCCGGTGCCTGGCACCGGACGTGACCGAACGAGTCACGTAAACGCGACCCCCCGCTGCCCGCTAGCCGGGTTTGGTGCCGAGCAGCTTCCCGAACCCGTGCCAGGCGCCGCCCCGCCAGCGCTGCAGCCGCACCTGGGTGATCGGGAAGCGGCTCGTCGGGGTCGTGCGGATGACGATGCCCGTCACGACAAAGGGATTGCTCTTCTCGATCAGATGCGTCGCGGCTCGCATGACGCTGTCGCGCGTGAGGTTCTTGCCGGCCTTCTTGAGCGTGTCCACCATCGTGTAGGCCTCGGCCATCCCGGCCGTGTAGTAGCCGTCCTTCAGGTCACGCGAGCCGATGCTGTCGCCGTACTGCTTGAGGATCGACTGGAAGAGCTTGATCCCCTTGTCGTTGCGCCACTCGGGCGATGCAGGGTCTTTTCCGAAGACGATCGAGATCGCCCCGTTCGCGGCCTTCTGCGGCACGATCGCCATCAGCCCGGACGCAGAGGAGACGTCGTTGACGAAGATCTGCGGCTTCCAGTTCAGACGCGACACGGCGTTGAAGGCCTGGAGCGAGAACTTGCCGAACGCGAAGATCATGAACACGTTCGCCTTCGACGCCTTCAGCTGCGTCACCTGGGGCTGCACGTCCGTCGACGTCGGGTCGTAGCCGACGCGCGCGACGATCGACTTCGCCTTGGCACCGAGCCCGCGCTTGAGCCCGGCGAGCAGGTCGCGGCCGTAGTCGTCGTCCTGGTACAGGACGGCGATCTTCGCCTTCTTGATGTTCTTGGCGACGTACTGCCCGTAGATCGCTCCCTCCTCGGAGTACGGCGGGATGAACCCGATCGTCCACGGGTACTGCTTGTAGTCGCGGCCGAACGTGGTGGCGCCGGACGCGACGAAGAGCTGCGGGACCTTGAGGTCGTTCAGCTGCTTGCGGACGGCGAGGTTGTTGCTCGTCCCGAGCGAGCTGAACACCGCGAACACCTGCTCCTGCTGCACGAGTCGCAGGGTGTTCGTGACCGCGCGGGCGGGGTCGTACCCGTCGTCGAGGTACGTGAAGGAGATCTTGCGGCCGTTGACTCCGCCCTTGGCGTTGATGTACTTGAAGTAGGCGTCCGCGCCGCGCGCGACGTTGCCGGCGACCGATGCCTCGCCGCTCAGCGGGACGCTCGAGCCGAGCTTGATCTCCGTCGCGCTCACGCCCGGCGTCGCGACCGGACGCGCGCCCGCAGACACCACGATCAGAGCCGCCGCGACCACGGACAGGAAGAGAACCCGCACCCTCACCTAGGATCGAGTGTATAGCCGGGTTGTTAGGGGCGAGAAGAGCCGGCGCAGCAGGCCGCCTACGCCGCTCGGCAGCAGCAGCATGACGAGGATCAGCACCGCGCCGAACACGATGCTGGGGATACCCGGCTGCTTCGGATCGAGGGCCAACCCGGGAATATGGTTGATCCAGCGGGCGACCGTGTCGGCGTGGTTCTGCAGGAAATAGATCAGCGCCGCACCGACGAGCAGCCCGGCCAGCGAGCCCAGCCCGCCGATCGCGAGCCCGACGACGAGGTAGATCGAGAGGATGATCGGGAACACGTCGGGATTCACGTACGAGTTCGCGATCGCGTACAGCGAGCCGGCGACTCCGGCATAGAACGCGGACACCGCGAAGGCGAGCGTCTTGTAGGTGAAGAGCCTCACGCCCGAAGAGGTCGCCGCGACCTCGCTGTCGCGAATCGCCTGGAGCGCGCGTCCCGTCTTTCCACGGAGCAGAAACCAGGCGGCGGCGAGCAGCACGAGCGCGATGCCCCAGGTCAGGTAGTAGAGCCAGTTGTTCGGCGTCGTGTGCAGGCCGAACGGCGGTTTGACGAGGTTGAGGATCTTGCCGGTCGTGCCGCCGAGGAAGTGGTCGAACTTCTTCGGCAGCTGTGGGAACGAGACCGCGATCCCGAACGTGATCAGGGCGAGGTAGATCCCGGAAAGCCGCACCGCCGGGATGCCGACGAGCAGGCCGGCAAGTCCTGCGACGACGCCGGCGATCGGGATCGTCCAGAGATCGTGCACCTGATGCCCGTAGAAGCCGTTGACGCTCAGGATCGCGGTCGTGTAGCCGCCGATCGCCATGAATGCGCCGTGGCCGAGCGAGATCTGGCCGCTGTAGCCGGTGAGGATCGCGAGCCCGAGCAGCGCGATGAAGTAGATGCCGACGATGGCGAGCTCGCGGGCCCGGTAGTCGCTGACGATGCGGGGCAGGACGGCTACCAGCGCCGCCAGGGCGACGAAGCCGATCACCTCGAACACAAGCTTCAGCTTCATACGCGCTGCACCGCGACCTTCCCGAAGAGCCCGCCGGGCCGAACGAGCAGGAGCACCAGGATCAGGAACAGCGCCGCAGGCAGCTTCAATGTCGAGCCGATGAAGCCGACGTAGCGCCCGAGCAGCGTGATCGTCACGCCGAGCAGAATCCCGCCGACGACTGCGCCGAGCGGGCTGTCGAGCCCGCCGAGCACCGCGGCCGCGAAGGCGTAGAGGAGGATCGTCTGCATCATGTTCGGGTCGAGGAAGACGACCGGGGCGATCATCATCCCGGCGACCGCGCCGAGCACAGCGGCAATCCCCCAGCCGAGCGCCAGCATCCATCCCACCCGCACCCCGACGAGCCTCGACGAGTCGGGATTGGCCGCGGAGCCGCGCAGCGCGAGGCCGAGCTTCGTGTACCGGAAGAAGAGCGCCAGGATGGCGACGAGCACGAGCGAGGTGACGATGATCCCGATGTCCTGCACACTGATCGGGACGCCGCCGACGTTGATCGTTCGCGTCGAGAACGGCCCGTGGAACTGCCGGCTTGCACCGCCCCAGATCACGCTCATCAGGCCGTTGAGGAGAAGCGCGAGCCCAAGCGTGATGATCACGACCGTGAGCACCGACGCGTTCTCGACGGGCCGGATCAGCATCCGCTCCACCGCGACACCGCCGGCGAACGCGATCGCGAGCACGACCGGGAACGCCGTCCAGAAGGAGAGGCCGTGGTTCTGGAGCGACCACGCGATGAACGTCGCGAAGGTCGCCATCTCGCCCTGCGCGAAGTTGATCACCCGCGAGGAGCGGTAGATGATCACGAGCGCGAGAGCGAGGCCCGCGTAGATCGACCCCTCCCTGACGCCCGCGGCGATCTGCTGCGCGAACTCCGTCCAGGTGAAGGCGGCGATCATCAGTGCCCCTGCCAGTGATGCTGTCGAGAGAAGCCGGCGAGTATCGCTGGTAGGGGCACTAGTACCCGAGGTAGGACTTGCGGACGGATTCGTTCTGCTGCAACTCGGCGCTCGTCCCGTGGACGGCGACGCGGCCGACCTCGAGCACGTACGCGCGCGCCGCATGCGTCAGCGCGAGGCTCGCGTTCTGCTCGACGACGAGCACCGACAGGCCGTCGTCCTGCTTCATGCGCTCGAGCGCGTCGAAGATGAAGGCGACCACGATCGGAGCAAGGCCGAGCGACGGCTCGTCGAGGAGCAGCGCCTTCGGCCGCGACATCATCGCGCGGCCGAGGGCGAGCATCTGCTGCTCACCGCCCGAGAGCGTCCCGGCCTGCTGGTCACGCCGCTCCTCGAGCCGCGGAAAGAACTTGAAGACCCGCCGCGCCTCCTCTTTCGCCCCGCCCCAGCGCAGGTAGGAGCCGAGGCGGAGGTTGTCCCAGACGGAGAGCTCGGCGAACGTCCCCCGCCCTTCCGGGACGTGCGCGATGCCCGCGCGCGCCGCCGCGTCGGGCCGGGCCGCGAGCTTCTTGCCGGCGAAAAAAACGTCCCCGCCTCTCTTGACCGTGCCGGACACCGCGCGGAGCGTCGTCGTCTTGCCGGCTCCGTTCGCTCCCAGGACCGCCACGAGCTCGCCCTCGCCCACCTCGAGCGAGACTCCGTGGAGCGCCTTCACCGGGCCGTAGCGCGCGTCGACGTCCCTCAGCTCCAGCAGGCTCATGCGGGCGCGCCCAGATACGCCTCGATCACCTCGGGATTCGCCTGGACCTCCGCAGGCGTGCCGGCAGCGATCTTCTTGCCGAAGTCGAGCACGTGCACGCGGTCGGCGATGCCCATCACGAGCCCCATGTGGTGCTCGACGAGCACGACGGTCAGCTCGAAGTCGTTCCGCATGCGCTTGAGAAAACGCCCGAGGTCCCCGACCTCCTCGTGGCTGAGGCCCCCGGCCGGCTCGTCGAGCAGCAGCAGGCGCGGCCCGGACGCCAGCGCGCGGGCGAGCTCGACTCGCTTCTGGGTGCCGTACGGCAGGCCGGAGGCGGGCCTGAAGCGCAGCGAGCCGAGGCCGACGTAGGTGAGGATCTCGTCCGCGCTCTCGCCGCTCCGTGCGTGCCCGCCGACCTGCACGTTGTCGAAAACGGTCATGCCGCTGAAGAGCTCGACGTTCTGGAACGTGCGCGCGATCCCGCGCCGGACGACGGAGCTCGGCGCCGTCTCCAGAAGGCTCTCGCCATCGAAGCGGACGTCGCCCTGGTCCGGCGTGTAGAGCCGCGTGATGACGTTGAACGCGGTCGTCTTCCCTGCGCCGTTCGGGCCGATCAGGCCCACGATCTCGCCGGCGCCGGCGTCGAACGAGACGCCTTCGAGAGCGACGATGCCGCCGAACAGCTTGGTGACGTTGTCGACCTCGAGCAGAGGCAAGGGCATAGCCTAAGTGCTCCCGGCCGCAGGTACGGTCTTGATTGGCCGGCGAACAAGCGAGCCTCGCAAGGACGCAGGGAGCGCTCGTACTGGATCAAGTACGGGCGCGACCGAGGACGAAACGAGGCGACGCTTTGCAGCCGGCCAGGCTGGGCGTACTTGCGACCGGGAGCACTAGGTCAGACGAGCTCGGCCGCCTCCGTCACCGGAGCGCGGCAGGCGAAGCTCTCGCAAACGTAGACCGCGGGGCGGCCGTCGACGAGCGTCTTGCCGCGCAAGAGCGGTACGTCCTCGCTCGGCCCGAACGCGACGACCGTGTTCGGCTCGAACGGCGCGAGCGCTGCGCGCGCGACGAACGCGTCCGCCGGCCCGACGACCGCGAGCTCGCGCGACGGCGAGAAGTGGAAGTCGAGCGCGCAGAGAGCGTGGCCGAACGCGGATGGGGCCTGCTGCGTGAGTCGCGACACAATCCGGAACACGCCCACGGCCTGCCGCTCGAGCTCCGCGTCTCCCCACAGTCGCGCGAGCCGGAGGAGGACGTACGCGAGCATCGAGTTCCCCGACGGCGTCGGGTGGTCGTCGAAGTCCTTCTTCCGCGCCACGAGCTGTTCGCCGTCGGACGGCGTGAGGTAGAAGCCGCCTCGCTCCTCGTCGGTGAAGAGCTCCGCCGCGAGCAGCGCGAGCCGCCGGCTTTCCTCGAGCCAGTGCAGCTCACCCGTCGCCACGTGCAGCTCGTAGAGGCCGTTGGCCACGTCGGCGTAGTCCTCGAGCACGCCCGCATGGCGCGCCTGTCCTCCACGCCAGGTCCTGAAGAGACGGCCGTCGCTCGACGACAGCGGGCCGAGCAGGAAGTCGGCGGTCGCACGGGCCGCGTCCAGCCACTCGGAGCGATCGAGCCGCCGGCCTGCCTCCGCGAGCGCCGCCAGCGTCAGCCCGTTCCAGGACGCAATCGCCTTGTCGTCGCGCAGCGGCTTCGGGCGAAGCTCGCGCTCTGCGTGGAGCCGCGCACGCAGCTCGGGATCGAGCTCGCCGCGGATGATGAACCGGCCGTGCTCGAAGGGCTGCAACAGCTCGGCGGGGATGCCGTCCTCGGGGAGCCACGTGTAGGTGAGCCCCTCGACGCCGTCCGTGTCGGCGTCCTGTGACGACGCGAAGCCGCCCTCGGGAAGACGAAGCTCGCGCAGCATGTACTCGACCGTCTCCTCGACGACCTCGCGGTAGCGCTCGGTCCCGGTCACGAGCCAGCCGTGCAGGTACGCCGAAACGAGCAGCGCGTTGTCGTAGAGCATCTTCTCGAAGTGCGGCACCAGCCACGCGCGGTCGACGGAGTAGCGATGGAAGCCGCCGCCGACGAGGTCGTACATCCCGCCGAGCACCATCGAGTCGAGGGTCTTCGCGGACATCTCGGTCTCCCCGCGCCGCAGCAGGAACTCGAGCACCGAGGCGGGCGGGAACTTGGGCGCGTGCCCGAAGCCGCCCCACGTCGGATCGAACTGCCGCCGCAGCACGGTGACCGCATCCGTGAGCAACGACGAGAGCAGGGGGTCGCGGGACGGCTCGACCGTCGCGCGCAGGCTCTCGGCGATCGCGCCCGCGTCGCGCTCGATGTCGGGGCGCCGATCGCGCCAGGCCTCGGCGACGGCGGTGAGGATCTGCGTGAAGCTCGGCAGCCCGTGCCGGCTCTCCGGCGGGTAGTACGTTCCGCCGAAGAACGGCTCTCCCGACGGCGTGAGGAAGACCGTCATCGGCCACCCGCCGTGGCCGGTCAGCGAGACGACTGCCTCCATGTAGACCGAGTCGACATCGGGCCGCTCCTCGCGGTCGACCTTCACCGACACGAAGTGCTCGTTCATCAGCGCAGCGGTCGCCTCGTCCTCGAAGGACTCGTGCTCCATCACGTGACACCAGTGGCACGCTGCGTAGCCGACCGAGAGCAGGATCGGCTTGTCCTGTTCACGCGCGCGCGCGAGCGCCTCGTCGCCCCACGGATACCAGTCGACAGGATTGTCGGCGTGCTGGAGGAGGTAGGGGCTCGTTTCCCCGGCGAGCCTGTTCACCCCGGGAGTCTTGCAGCCCTGTTCAGGGTCACCGCGCCTCCATAGGCTTCGCCACATGGCGGAGCGGCCGACCGGAACGGTGACGTTCCTCTTCACGGACATCGCGGGCTCCACCCACCTGCTCCGCGAGCTCGGGGACGAATACGGCGCCGTGCTCGAGGATCATCGCCGGCTGCTGCGAGCCGCGTTCCGAGCGTACGACGGCTTCGAGGTCGACACGCAGGGCGACGCATTCTTCGTCGCGTTCAGCCGCGCGCAGGATGCCGCGACCGCAGCCGAGGTCGCGCAGCGCTCGCTCGAGACCCACACCTGGCCCGGCGACCGCAACGTGAGAGTGCGGATGGGCATCCACACCTGCGAGGCAGACGCGACCGTCGAGGGCTACGTCGGCATCGGCGTGCATCGCGGGGCGCGCATCTGCGCTGCGGGTCACGGCGGCCAGATCCTCGTCTCCCGCACGACGCGCGACCTGCTCGAGGACGAGGAAGCCCGGCCGTCTCTCAGCGATCTCGGCGAGCACCGGCTCAAGGACCTGACGGAGCCACAGCGTCTCTACCAGTTGACCGCCGAGGGCCTCAGGGAGACGTTTCCGCCGCTCCGCACGCTCGAGAACCAGCCGACGAACCTTCCCGTCCAGCCGACAGCGCTGATCGGCCGCGAGCGCGAGGTGGCCGAGATCTGCGCGCTGCTCCGCCGGGACGACGTCCGCCTCGTGACGCTGACCGGGCCCGGCGGGACGGGCAAGACGCGCCTCGGGCTGCAGGCGGCCGCGGAGCTCGTGGAGACATTTCGGAACGGCGTCTTCTTCGTCCCGCTCGCTGCGATCACCGATCCCGATCTCGTCGTTCCGACGATCGCCCAGACGCTCGGGATCGACGAGACGGGCGGCCAGTCCCTCGACGGCTATCTCGCGGAGAAGCACATGCTGCTCATGCTCGACAACGTCGAGCAAGTGCTGAGCGCTGCGGCCGCCGTGGGCAAGCTGCTGTCGGGCGCGCCCGACGTCAAGCTCGTCGTCACGAGCCGCGAGCCCTTCCGTCTCAGCGCCGAGCGCGTCTTCGCGGTGGAGCCGCTCGGGCTGCCCGATCCGAAGAACCTTCCCGACCTGGCGGCGGTGTCGCAGTACGACGCCGTCGCGCTCTTCGTCGAGCGCGCACAGGCGGTGCTGCCGAGCTTCGAGATCACGAATGCCAATGCGCCGGCCGTGGCCGAGATCTGCGTCCGGCTGGACGGCCTCCCGCTCGCTCTGGAGCTCGCGGCCGCGCGCAGCCCGCTTCTCTCACCCGAGGCGATGATGCGACGACTCGACGAACGGCTCAACCTGCTCACGGCCGGCGCCCGGGACCTGCCGGGGCGTCACCAGACGCTGCGAGACACGCTCGCCTGGAGCTACGACCTGCTCGACGACAACGAGCGCAACCTCTTCCGCCGGCTGGGCGTGTTCGCCGGTGGCTTCACGCTCGAAGCCGCCGAGGCGGTTTGCGACGCGGATCTCGACACGCTCGGATCGCTCGTCGACAAGAGCCTCGTTCGTCGAGCCGGTGACCGGTTCACGATGCTCGAGACGATCCGTGAGTACGCACTCGACCGGCTTGACGACTCCGACGCCGACGAAGACCTGCGCGCCGGGCACGCCCGGCACTTCCTCGACCTCGCGGAGGATGCGTACGCCGGTCGGATCGAGGGAGAGTCCGAGTGGTCGGAACGGCTCGAGGCGGACCACGACAACCTCCGCGCGGCGCTCGAATGGCTCTCCGCCGCGGAACCGGAGCAGGAGCTCCAGCTGGCCGGTGCCCTCGGCTGGTTCTGGCTGTCGCGCTCGCACCTGCCGGAGGGACGTGAGCGTCTGTCCCGCTTCACCTCCGGGCAGGGATCGGACCGCGTGCACGCCCGCGCCCTCACCGCTGCAGGAGCAATCGGCGCCTGGCAGGGCGATCTCGAGGCCGCGGCACCGTTGCTCTCTCGGGCGATAGCGCTCTGGGCCGAGCTCGACGAGTCGGGGGAGCAGGCGCTTGCTCTCGAAGCCCTCGGCTGGGGCTGCTTCTTCGGCGGCGATGACCCGTCCGCGCGCGAGCACTTCGAGCGGAGCCTCGAGCTCCACCGCCATGGGACGAGCAAGCGGCTCGTCAATCGAGCCCAGCTCGCGGTCTGCCAGATCATGGTGAGCCAGGGCGACCTCGAGCCGGCAGACCGGCTCTCACGAGCGGCCCTCGCACTCGCGGAGGAGCAGGACGACGCCTGGGCGGTGCACCTCGGTCACCACTTCCTGGCGGACTGCGCGCTCATCGCAGGGGACTTCGACACTGCCGTCGACCGGTACCGGCGCAGTCTCCAGGCCGCGGTCGCGCTCGGGAATCGGACCGAGATAGCCCTGGAGCTTCAGGGCGTCGCGATGTCCCAGGCGGGACGCTTCAGGCCCGAGCTCGCGCTGCGTCTCGGGTCGGCCGCGGACAGAGAGCTCTCCGATCGGGGCGTCGACATCACCGCCGTGAGGTTCTGGGTGGCGCTAATCGAACGGCATCTCGGCGCCGCACGCGAACAGCTGGGCTCCGAGGCGGCCGCGGTGGCGGAACAGGGGGGCAGGCACATCAGCCTCGAGCAGGCCGTCGAGCAGGCACTCGCTCAGGGTCAGCGCGAGGTCGAACGCAGACGGCGGTAGAGCTCGATCGCGACTGTGATCGTCGCGGCGATGCCGAACGCGAGCAGCAGCGCGTAGATCGGCTTGTACTTGAACGTGACTCCGCCGATGTAACCGACGAGGGCGCCGTAGACCGCCCAGAGGATGGCGGCGAAGAAGATGTAGGGCGCGAACTTCCTCTTCCACGGCAGCCTGACGAGCCCGGACGCGAACGTCGTCGCCGTGCGTCCAAACGGCACGAAGCGAGCGACCACGAGCACGTAGCTCCCCCTGTCCTTCAGGAAGGCCTCGGCCCACTCGAGCCGTTGCCGCGAACGCTGGCCGCTGAAGAACCGCCTCACGACGGGCTGGCCCAGCCAGCGGCCCAGGGCGTACGAGCAGTTGTCGCCGGCGAACGCGCCGAGGGCGGCGACCACGATCACCCAGCCGAGCGAGAGCTGCCCCCGCGCGGCCTGGATGCCGCAGACGATCACCGCCGTCTCGCTCGGCAGTGCCGGAAAGACGGCGTCGCCGAGGCAGATCGCGAACAGCAGTGGATAGGTCCACCCCGAGCCGGTCAGAAGATCGATCAGGTTGTTGAGGAACGCGAGCAGCACTACGCCGCCTTCCGGAACTCGATCACGCGCGAGTGCTCCCTGAAGCCGACGGTCTCGTAGAGCGAGCGTGCGGGCTCGTCCTCGACGCGGCCGCCCGCATAGACGATCGCCCGGCACGCGCCCTCATCCCGCAACCGTCGGAGCGCGTATGCACAGGCGGCCGCCGCGAAGCCACGCCGGCGATGGTCGCGATGGGTCCCGACAGGCTCGAGCTCGCCGACGCGGTTCTCGTCGTCGTACCAGCAGAGGACGGAGGCGGCAAAGCTCCCGTCGGGAGCCTCGACGACGCAATCGAGGTCGCACCGATAGGGCCAGGCCTGCATGACGTTGCGATAGCTCTCCTCGGTGACACGCGAATTCGTCCACGCCGCGCGATGCACCTCGACGCGCGCGTGTAGATCACGTACCGGGTCGACCGTCCTGAGCGTGAAACCCTCGGGAAGCTCGGGGACGACATCGGAACCGTCGAGCTCGGAGACGTAGTACACGTACGAGGAGCCGCCGGCCGCGCGCGCGTAGCCGCGCTGCCGGAGCACGGCGATGCGTTCGTCTTCGGACTCGAGCGCGAAGGTCGTGCGAGGGACGTCCGACTCGGCCACAGACTCGAACCAGTCGAGCAGCTCGCGGTGGAGGTCGCCGCGGAGATGGTCGGGATGCAAATCGTAGTCGAGCGCGGCCGGGCGGCGAAACCAGGCCCACGCGACGCAGCGATCCCCGTCCAGCCATAGGCGCCGCTCCCATTCCTCGTCCCGACCGGTGTGCATCGTCGCCCACCACGCGAGATCGCCGACATGCGTGAGGACGCGCGGGCCTTCGAGCCGCCAGAGCTCCTGCTGCAGCGACTGCATGCGCCGCAGGTCGTCCTGGGTCTCGTATGGTCGCGCGGTGATGGCCACTGCGTTCCTGCCGCTGGACGGCGTCCGGGTCGTCGACGTGACGAGCTCGCTCGCGGGCCCCTACTGTACGGAGATCCTCGCCGCGCTCGGCGCAGACGTCGTCAAGGTCGAGCATCCGCAGCGCGGCGACGAGTCACGCGCGTGGGGCCCGCCGTTTCACGAGGGGTCGAGCGTGATGTTCTACGCGGCCAATCTCGGCAAGCGCTCCCTCGCACTCGACGTGAAGCGCGGCCGCGACCTTCTGCTGCGGCTCGTCGACACGGCGGAGGTCTTCCTGCAGAGCCTGCGACCGGGAACGGCCGCGCGGCTCGGCTTCGGGGCGGAAGAGCTGCGCGAGCGAAATCCCCGTCTCGTCTACTGCGACATCGGGGCGTTCGGCCGCGCGGGACCGCTTCGGGAGCGGCCCGGCTACGACCCGCTGCTGCAGGCTTACGGCGGACTGATCAGCGTGACCGGCGAGCCCGACCGGCCCGGCGTGCGCATCGGCGCATCGGTCGTCGACCAGGGGACCGGGATGTGGGCCGCGCTCGGCATCCTCTCCGCCCTCCATGCGGGCGGCGGACGGATGGTGGACGTCTCGCTCTTCGAGACGGTCGTGGGTCTCCTCCCGTACCAGGTCACCGCGTACCTGAAGGACGGCCGGGTGCCCGGGCGCGAGGGGACGGCATTTCCACTGATCGCCCCGTACCAGGTGTTCCGCGCACGCGACGGCGACGTGATGATCGCCGCTGGCAACGACGGCCTGTTCGCCCGCCTCTGCGAGGCGCTCGAGCTCGGCGAGCTTCCGGACGAGGAGCGTTTCCGAACCAACCCGGACCGCGTACGGCACCGCGACGAGCTCGCCGCCCTGCTCGGCAACCGGCTCGCGGGCGAGCGGCTCGCGGAGGTGCTCGAGCGGCTCGAGCGCGCCGGCGTTCCCGCGGCCCCGGTCAACGACGTCGGCCAGGTCGCGGACTCCGAGCAGACGGCCGCGCTCGGCCTGATCCAGCCGCTGGCCGAGCCGACGGTTGCGTTCCCGATCTCGTTCGACGACGAGCGGCTCGTGCACAGAGGCGAGCCGCCCCGCCTCGGCGAGCACACCGACGAGATCCTCCGCGAGCTCGGGCTCGACGAGGAGGAGATCGAAAGCCTCGCGGCCCAGGGTGTCGTCGGGCGCGTAACGTCTGCATCGTGACCGACATCCGCGCGCTCCTTCACCACACGGCCGACCTCGCCGCCGAGTTCCTCGAGACACTCGACGAGCGGCCCGTGTTCCCGCACGTGACGCCGGCAGAGCTGCGCGACGCTCTCGGCGGGCCGCTGCCCGACGGGCCGACCGATCCGGCCGAGGTGGTCGACCAACTCACCGCCGCTGCCGACCAGGGGTTGGTCGCGATTCCGAGCGGGCGGTACTTCGGCTTCGTCATCGGCGGAGGACTTCCGGCCGCCCTGGCCGCCGACTGGCTGACCTCGGCCTGGGACCAGAACGCTGGGCTCTACGCGGCAGGGCCGTCGGCCTCGGTCGTCGAGGAGGTCGTCCGGGACTGGGTGTGCGACCTCCTCCACCTGCCCACCGATGCCTCGATCGGCCTCGTCACCGGCTCGCAGATGGGGAGCGTGACGGCACTCGCCGCGGCCCGGTTCCGCGTCCTCGAGCGCGCAGGCTGGGACGTCTCGCGCGACGGACTGTTCGGCGCGCCCGCGATCCGCGTGCTCGTCGGCGCACAGCGCCACATCACGATCGACCGCTCTCTGCGGCTGCTCGGCCTCGGCGCGCCCCAGGCCGTGGCGGCCGACGACCAGGGGCGCATGGACGTCGCTGCGCTTCAAGACGCGCTGGCGGCGGGAGACGGGCCGGCGATCGTGTGCGCGCAGGCCGGCGAGGTGAACACGGGCGCCTTCGACCCGTTCAACGAGATCGCCGACGTCGCGTCGGTGCACGGGGCCTGGCTGCACATCGACGGCGCGTTCGGCCTGTGGGCAGCCGCGAGCCCGAAGCTGCGTGAGCTCACCCGCGGAGCGGAGCGAGCAGACTCCTGGATCACGGACGCCCACAAGTGGCTCAACGTCCCGTACGACTCCGCGTTCGTCCTCTGCGCGGATCCGGAGGCGCACCGCGCGGCGATGACGATCAGCGCGTCGTACCTGATCCAGGACGACGCGGGTGAGACGCGCGACCAGGTCGACTGGGTGCCCGAGTTCTCGCGGCGCGCGCGCGGCTTCGCCGCGTACGCCGCGCTGCGCTCGCTGGGAAGGCGTGGGCTCGCCAACCTCGTCGAGGGCGCGTGTGCAGCCGCGGAACGGTTCGCCGAGGGAATCATCGAGCTTCCGGGCGTCGAGCTTCTCAACGAGGTCGTCCTCAACCAGGTCCTGTTCCGCTTCGAGTCGGACGAACGCACCGACGACGTGCTGCGTCGGGTGCAGGAAGCCGGAGACGTATGGATGGGCGGCACGGCGTGGGCCGGGCGCCGCGCGATCCGCGTCTCGGTCTCCAACTGGCAGACCGGCGACGAGGAGATCGACCTCGCGCTCGGCGCGTTCCGCGCGGCAGCTCAGGCGCCGGCGCTTTCGCGGTAGCGCGGCGTTCCCTGGCGCTTTGCGCTGCGAGCCTTTGGGACTAGGCTCCTTGAACGTGAGTGGTTGCTCGATCTGTGGCACAGAGAACCCGCCTGGACAGAAGTTCTGCGGCAACTGCGGTAGCCCGCTGGCCGTGGACTGCCCGTCCTGCGGCGCTGCGAATCCGCCCGGACAGAAGTTCTGCGGCGAGTGTGGCTCGCAGCTCGACGTAGCGGCAAAACCAGCGCCGACCATCGCTCCCGCAGCTCCATCCGCACCAGCCGCCGAGCGTCGCCTGGTGACGGTGTTGTTCGCGGATCTCGTGGGCTTCACGACGCTGTCCGAGTCGCGTGACTCGGAAGAGGTGAGGGAGATCCTGTCGCGGTACTTCGACGTCTGCCGCCGGCTGATCGCCCTCTACGGCGGCACGGTGGAGAAGTTCATCGGCGACGCGGTCATGGCCGTGTGGGGAACCCCGACGGCGACCGAGGACGACGCCGAGCGCGCGGTGCGCGCGGCGCTGGATCTCGTCGCGGCCGTCTCGGCACTAGGTGACGAGCTCGGCACACCTCATCTCCGCGCGCGCGCGGGCGTGCTCACCGGCGAAGCCGCCGTGACGATCGGGGCCGAGGGTGAGGGCATGGTCGCCGGAGACATGGTCAATACGGCTTCGCGGATCCAGTCGCTGGCGCCGGCGGGCTCGGTGTACGTCGGCGACTCGACGCGGCGGGCCACTGAACAGACAATCGTCTACGAGGACACGGGCTCGCACGAGCTGCAGGGCAAGTCCGGGCTCTACACGCTCTGGCGCGCGCTTCGGATCGTGTCGGGAGCGCGAGGGTCGCTCAAGTCGCAGGGGCTCGAAGCTCCATTCGTCGGCCGCGACCGGGAGCTACGGCTGATCAAGGACTTCTTCTTCGCATGCGCAGACGACGGCACGGCCCATCTCGTCTCGGTGATGGGCATCGCGGGGATCGGCAAGAGCCGGCTTGCCTGGGAGTTCTTCAAGTACTTCGACGGTCTTCCGCAGCTCACGTACTGGCATCGAGGGCGGTGCCTGTCGTACGGGGAAGGTGTCACCTACTGGGCCTTGGCAGACATGGTCCGGATGCGCTGCCGGATCACTGAGGACGAGCAGACAGCCTCCGCGCTCGCCAAGCTACGGGCTTACCTCGACGAGCAGATGACGGACGAGGAGGAGCGGCGGTTCGTCGAGCCGCGGGTCGCTCATCTCCTCGGGCTCGAGGATCGAGCGCGTTACGAGCGGGACGATCTGTTCGCGGCCTGGCGGCTCTTCTTCGAGCGGCTTGCCGACGCCGACCCCGTGGTCATGGTCTTCGAGGATATGCAGTGGGCAGACGACTCACTGCTCGACTTCATCGACTACCTGCTCGAGTGGTCGCGCAATTCCGCCCTCTTCGTTGTCACGCTCGCACGACCGGACCTGCAGGACAAGCGGCCTACGTGGGGCGCCGGCCGACGCAACTTCACCTCGCTCTACCTGGAGCCTCTTGCCGCCGCGGCGATGGAGCGCCTCCTGTCAGGACTGGTGCCCGGCCTGCCCGAGGAGATGCGCGACAAGATCCTGGCTCGCGCCGAAGGGATTCCTCTGTATGCAGTCGAGACGGTACGCATGCTCCTCGACCGCGGTGCGCTGGTGCAGGACGGGCCGGTCTACCGGCTGACGGGGCCGATCGCCGCACTCGAGGTCCCCGAAACGCTGCACGCCCTGATCGCGGCCCGGCTGGACGGGCTGACGCACGAGGAGCGGCGGCTGCTTCAGGACGCGTCCGTGCTGGGAAAGACGTTCACGAAGCGCGCGCTCGCCGCGCTCTCGAGCCTCGGGGAGGCCGAGCTCGAGCCCCTCCTCGGCTCGCTGCTGCACAAGGAGGTGCTCGTCATCCAGGCCGACCCGCGTTCTCCGGAACACGGCCAGTACAGCTTCCTGCAGGACCTCGTCCGCCATGTTGCGTACGAGACGCTGTCGAAGCGGGAGCGCCGCTCGCGCCACCTCGCTGCAGCCGCGCACCTCGAGGCCGCGTTCCCGGAGGAGGACGAGATCGTCGAGGTGGTTGCGTCCCACTACCTCGACGCCTACCGCGCCGATCCGGACACGGCGGACGCGGACGAGATCCGGGCGCGGGCGCGGGAGATGCTCGCGCGTGCGGGCGAGCGCGCATCGTCGCTTGCCGCTGCCCGCGAGGCCCAGCGCTACTTCGAGCAGGCCGCCGAGCTCACCGACGACGCGATCGTGCGCGCGGATTTGCAGGACCGGGCAGCTCGGATGGCCTGGCGACGAGGCAGGGGGCCTGAAGCACGGGCCCTGTTCGAGCAGGCGCTGTCGGCGACAGAGGCGGCCGGCCTCAGCCACCCGGCCGCGCGAGTGTCCGCGCGCCTGGCCGAGATCGACTTCAGAGAGGGACACTCTTCACAAGCGGTCGCCCGCCTGGAGGTAGCGCTGCAGGCGCTCTCTGGCGACGAGCCTGACGAGGATCTCGCAGCCGTCGCCGGACAGCTCGGACGCTTCCTCGTTCTCAACGGCCAGCACGATGAAGCGCGGCCGCATCTCGAGCTCGCGCTCGAGCTCGCAGAGGCGCTCGCGCTCCCGGACGTGTTCGCCGAAGCGCTGACCAGCAAGTCCACCCTGCTAACCCGGCGGAACCGGCTCAACGAAAGCCGGATCCTGCTCGAGGGCTCGCTTGCCCACGCACTTGCACACGACTTGCCCGCTCCATCGCTGCGCGCCTACAACAACCTCGCCGTGGCCCTCGAGTCGCTCGACCGCTACGGGGAGGCCCTCGAGCTCACCGATCGCGCCGCGCAACTGGCGCGCCGCGTCGGGGATCGCATCTGGGAGCGCGTGATGCTCTGCGGCCCGATCTCCGGTCTTGTGCTCCTCGGGCGCTGGGCGGAGGCGGTGACGCGAGCGGCGGAGGCAGAGAGCCTTCCCGGAGCCGATCAGGTGCAGAACCAGGCGCTCCTTCTCCATCTCGTCGAGATCGACTGCCGGCAAGGCAAGCTCGCCGAGGCCCGCGCCCGGCTCGAGAGCTTCGAACCGGTCCGCGACTCGGAAGAGGTGTGGGGTTGGACGACCTTCGCGCTGCACGAGGCGATGGTGCTTCGCGCCGAGGGCAATCCGGCGGCAGCAATCGAGACGCTCGAGCACGTGCTGTCCCGCCAAGAGGAGCTGGGCGTCACGAATCTCATCATCAAGCTCAGCTTCGTCGAGCTGCTCGAGTCGGCTTTCGAGCTCGGTGACACCGGGAGGCTCGAGCAGGCTCTCGCGGTCATCGACGCGCTCCGCCCCGGCGAATGCCCTCCGCTGCTCAGTGCGCAGGCCGATCGATTCCGCGCCCGGTCGTCGACGACCCCCGGCGAGGTGGAATCGCGCTTCGCCCGGGCAGCCGAGTCGTTCCTCGAGCTCGGCATGAGTTTCTGGCTCGCGGTCACGCAGCTCGAGCACGGCGAATGGCTCGCGCAGCAAGGCCGGGGCGGCGAGGCGGCAGTGCTCCTCGCAGAAGCGCGGGACACATTCGAGCGTCTGGAGGCGCGGCCGTGGCTCGAGCGGCTCTCGGCGTCAGACGTCCCGCAACTCGTGGAGGCGCCGGTCTAAGTCGCCGGCCACGTGCCCGCGCGATAGACCTGGCCCTCCAGGCGTCGGCCGAGCACTCCCTCCAGCCATTCCGACGTCGCGACGAGCCGGTCGACGTCGATCCCCGTCTCGATTCCCTCCCCCTCGAGCAGGTAGACGAGATCCTCGGTCGCGATGTTGCCGGTCGCTCGAGGCGCATAGGGGCAGCCGCCGAGCCCGCCGGAGGAGGCGTCGAGGAGCGTCGCCCCCGCGCCGAGGGCGGCGATCGCGTTCGCATAGCCCGTGTTGCGCGTGTTGTGGAGGTGGACTCCATGCGCGCGCGCGCGCTCGACGAGCCCCGACACCTGCCGCGGCGTTGCGACGCCGATCGTGTCGGCGAGGACGATTTCGGCCGACGGGAAGCGCCCGGCGATCGAGGCGACGACACCGGGATCGACCCTGCCCTCGAAGGGACAGCCGAACGCGACGCTGATCGTGAGCGTGACGGGAAGCTGTGAGCGCTCGATCACCTGCACTGCCGCTGCCTGCGCCTCGTCGAGCGACTGGTTTGCGTTCCGCCTGCTGAAGCTCTCCGTCGCCGCGAGCGTGAAGTTGACGCGGTCGAGCCCGGCGGCGGCAAGCCGTTCGTAGCCCTTCTCGTTGAGCGCGAGGCCCGAGTACTCCGTGCCATTGCGCCGCTCGATCGCTGCGACGACCTCCTCCGCGCCGGCCATTTGGGGGACCGCGTCCGCGCGGACGAAACTGGCCGCCTCGACTCTCGGGACGCCGGCGGCGGCGATCCGGTTCACGAGCTCGGCACGTGTGGCGGGTGGAAGCGTCTCGCTCTCGTTCTGGAGACCGTCGCGCGGACCGACGTCGCAGATCGTCACGTCCACGTGCGCTCGCTACTCCCCGCGCTCGAGCTGCCGCACTAGCCGCCCGACCTCTCGCGCCAGCCCTCGCGCGACCTGGACGTCGTCGTCGTCGAACCGCCGGCCCTTGTCGTCATAGACCTCGACCAGGCCCCACGACGTCTCCGTGCCTTCAAGGGCGACCATCAGCAGCGCGTCGTAGCCGAGCTCCCGTAGCAAAGCGATCTCGTTTGCGTCCGCCTCGGCATCCTCGACGAACACCGTCTGCGGCTCGTTTCGCTCGACGACCGCGCGGGTGAGCGGGTAGTCCGAGATCAGATAACCGTGGCCGAGGCGAGCCGGATTTGGATCCTCGTGGTGCTGGACCAGATCGACGAGGAGGTCGCCGATGACGCGCGAGATCGTGCAGGCCCGGGCGTCGAGAAGCTCCGCGAACGTCTGTGCGCTCGCCCTGAGCAGGCCCGCCACGGTCTCCTCCGCTCGCAGCCGCTCCGCCGCGGCCGAAACGCCTTCGCTACTCACGCGCTGATCCTAGTGGTGTCTCCGGGAAGTTCGGTACTGATTGTCCGAGCGAAAACCGAGCAGCGCAAGAACGCAGGGAGCCCGCATACCTGAACGTATGTGGGCGACCGAGGACGCCGCGATGCGAAGCGTTTGCAGCCGGGCAAGCCGTGACGTACTTCCCGGAGCCACCACTACTGTCACTGTTACGGTTTCCGGCGGTGGCCGTCCTCCTCCCCGTCGGCACGCGCAAGGGGCTTTTCCTCCTTCGTGGCAACGGCGACGAGGGGCGCTGGGATGTCGAGGGGCCGCTGCTCCCGGGCTGGTCGGTGTACCACGCGATCGTGGATCCCAGGGACGGCGTGCTCTACGCAGCGTCGAACAACTTCGTCTACGGGGCGACGGTGCATCGCTCGACCGACCTCGGCGAGAGCTGGGAGCGGGCCGAGGAGATCGGCCTGCCGCAGGAGTCCGGCCTGAAGCTCGCGGCCGCATGGCACGTCGAGCCGGGACGCGACTCGGAGCTCTGGCTCGGGGGCGATCCCGGTGTGCTGTTCCGGTCCGATGACGGCGGGATCACGTGGGAGGTCAACCGCGCGCTGCTCGAGCATCCGACACGCGAACGGTGGCAGCCGGGCGCGGGCGGCATGTGCACGCACTCGATCCAGATCTCCGACGGCGTCATGTACGTCGCGATCTCGGCTGCCGGCGCGTTCCGCTCGGAGGACGGCGGCGAGACCTGGACGCCGATCAACAAAGAGGTGGCGGCCGAGTTCCTTCCGGATCCGTATCCCGAAGTCGGCCAGTGCGTCCACAAGCTCCTCGTCCATCCGACACGTCCCGACCGGCTCTGGCAGCAGAACCACTGCGGCGTCTACCGCTCGGACGACCGCGGGGACAACTGGGAGCGGCTCGACGGCAACGGGCTGCCGAGCAGCTTCGGGTTCGGCCTCGCGCTCGACCCGGGCGACCCAGACGTCGCGTACGTGATCCCGGAGGAGTCGCAGGAGCGCCACTACACCTCGGACGGACGGCTCGGCGTCTACCGGACGGGAGACGGCGGGAAATCGTGGGAGCTCGCGGCGAACGGGCTGCCCGATCGCGCCTGGGCGGCAGTGCTCCGCGAGGGCTTCGCCTTCGACGAGGGCGGGATCTACTTCGGGACCCAGAGCGGATCGGTGTGGACGTCGCCGCAGGGCACGGGCAAGTGGGTCGAAGCAGCGCGCGACCTGCCGCCGGTGCTCTCGGTCGAAGCCGCCGCCGCGTAAGTGGCCATCGTCCTGCTGCCCGCCATGCTCGCGGCCGAGGCGGGTGGCGAGAAACGGTTCGAGGTCGACGCCGGCACCGTCGGCGACGCCCTTCGCAGGCTTCCGGTGACAAACCTGGTGCTCGACGAGTCCGGCGAGCTCCGCCGTCTCGTCAACGTCTATGTCGACGGCATCGACGTTCGCGGCGGCAAGCTGCTCGAGGAGGAGCTCACCGCCGACTCTCAGGTCCGGATCGTGGGCGCGGTCGCAGGCGGAACTTTGTGGCTCTGAGCCACAAGCTCCTTCCTATTTGAGCTCGGTCGGGATGTTCTTGATCTTGCCGCTGATGATCTCGGCCCGGACCTTGTCCACCGCGGCCACCTCCGACTTCGGCACCTTCGGGCTGATCTTGCCGATCGCGACGCCGTTGTCCTTGAGGCCGAAGACGATGTTGCCGCCCTTGAACTTGCCTTCGACGACGAGCTTGATGGCGTCGTAGACGGCGGTGTCGACGCGCTTCACGGCGCTGGTCAGGATGTGGGGGCCGAGGAACGACTGGTCGGCGTCGACGCCGATCCCCCAGACGTGCTGCTCCTTCGCGGCGTCGAGCGCCCCGAGGCCGCACAGGCCTGCGACGGCGAAGACCGCCTTCGCGCCCTGCTCGATCTGGTTGAGCGCGATCTGCTTGCACTTCGCCTGGTCGTTGAAGTCCTGCGAGTAGGCGTTCAGCGTCTTGATGCCCGGATCCGCCGCCTTCGCGCCCGCCTGGTAGCCGGCGATGAACCGGTCGACGGGCGGCTGCTTCTCGCCGCCGACGGAGCCGATCACGTCGGAACCGGGCAGCCGCTTCATCTCGAGCCCGGCGAGGTAGCCGACCAGGTACCCGGTCTCCTGCTCGCGGAAGAGCAGCCCGAGGAGGTTCGGCGGCTTGTGCGGCTCCTGGGTCTGGTCGACGTCGACGATCGCGAAGTCGGACTTGGGGAACGTGGTCGCTGCCGTGTCGATCGCGTTCGCCTCGGTGAAGCCGACTCCGATCGTCAGGTCGTAGCCCTGCCGGGCGAACGTCGAGAGATTCGGGACGTACTCCTGGCTCGACTTCGCCTGATAGACCCTCTGCGCGACCCCGAGCTCGTGCGCGGCGCGCAGCAGGCCCACGTAGGAAAGGTGGTTGAAGCCACGGTCGTTCAACCCGCCGACGTCGGTGACGAGCCCGATCTTCTTGCCCGAGCCGGGCTTCCCGGAGCTCGTCGTCGCCGTCGTCTGGGCGGACTTGTTGCCTCCGCCGCCGCAACCCGCCGCGACGAGCAGGACGGCAGCGCCCGCGACGATCAGAGACCTCTTCATTTTTCCACCTTTCGGCTAAGGTTTGCGACTATGGGGCGAAAACCGTGAGCGAGCCTAGCAGCGCGCACCCCACCCCCGCCCATGTAACCCTCGCGGTCGTCCTCCAGGTGCGCCGGCGCGCGCTGCAGGTTCTGCTCTGGGAACGCGCGAAGGAGCCGTTCCGGGGGCGCTGGTCCCTGCCGGGCGGGTACCTCGATCCCGGCGAGACGCTCGAGCAGTCGATCCGACGTCACCTCGCAGAGAAGGTCGACGTCAGGGGGCTCTCCCACCTCGAACAGCTGGAAACGCTGAGCGAGCCGGAGCGCTCACCGCGCGAGTGGCAGCTCGCAACCGCGTATCTCGGCCTGGTGCCGAGCGACGCCGATCCGAGGGTGCCGGAGGACACGGCGTGGCATCCCGTCGATCGCCTGCCGAAGCTTGCCTTCGATCACGAGTCGATCGTCCTCGCCGGCCGCGAGCGCCTGCGCGCAAAACTCTCGTACACGAATCTCGGGTTCGCGCTGGCGCCGGCGGAGTTCGCGATCTCCGAGCTGCGCGACCTCTACGTGGCCGCGCTCGGACATGACGTCTCCGCGACGAACTTGCAGCGCGTCCTCCTGCGCCGCGGCGTCCTCGAGCCGACCGGCCGTCAGCGCACGCCCGGGCCGGCGGGAGGCCGGCCGGGCTCGCTCTTCCGGTTCCGGAGCGGCCGCCTCGAGATCACGGATCAGTTCGCCGTGCTGCGCCCGCCGGGGCCCGCGCGCGTTCCCGCCGCATAGCGACGCCGGTGGTGTCGTCCGCCAGCCCGTGCTACCGTCCACGTGTTCCCGGCGAAAAGGAGGTCGACGACAGATGAAAGTTGCGCACGCCTCCTTCCGAAGAGCCACGCGGCTCGCCGGCTAGCCGGATCTCTTAGCCCGAGTCTCGTGAGCCCACCGCTCCCCCGAGAGCGGTAGTTCGCCGTTCCCACACAAGGAGACTCGCTTTGTTCGCACTGGAAGAGCTCGGCTGGGACCCCGCATGGGCGTCCGCTTTCGAGCAACTGGAAGAAGACAACCTGACGCCAGCACGAGTCGCCGCGCAGCATCGCGGCGCCTACGTCGTCTGGTCCGAAACCGGCGAGCTGCGGGCTCGCTCCGCCGGGAGGATGTTGTACGAGCGCGAGGTCGGAGGCCTGTTGCCGGCGGTCGGCGACTGGGTCGCTGTCGCGCGACCGGACGGCGAGCGCGCCACGATCACGTCGATCCTGTCGCGGCGCAGCGCCTTCGTCCGCAAGCGCGCGGGCCGCGACTCGAACGAGCACGTTCTCGCCACGAACGTCGACACCGCGTTCCTCCTTGCGGGGCTGGACGACGACTTCAGCCTACGGCGGCTCGAGCGCTACATCGCGACGGCGTGGGAGAGCGGCGCCGAGCCGGTCGTGGTGCTGACGAAGACGGACCTCTGCCCGGATGTTCCCGCCGCCGTCCTCGCGGTCGAGAGCGTCGCGATCGCGGTGCCGGTCTGTCCCGTCTCCAATGTCACCGGCGAAGGCGTCGACGCCCTGGCCGCTCACATCCGGCCCGGCGCGACGGTCGTCTTGCTCGGCTCGTCCGGCGTGGGGAAGTCGACGCTTCTCAACTCGCTCGCCGGCGCCGACCTGATGCGCACGGCGATGCTGGCCGCCGATGGGACCGGTCGTCACACGACCACGCATCGCGAGCTGGTGCGGCTGCCGGACGGTGGGCTCGTGATCGACACCCCCGGCCTGCGCGAGCTTCAGTTCTGGGAGGGGAACGTCGGGGCGGCCTTCGAGGACATCGAGGCGCTCGCGCTGGAATGCCGCTTTCGTGACTGCGCTCACCTGCGGGAGCCGAATTGCGCGGTTCTCGGTGCCGTCGACGAGGGCCGACTCGAGCTCGACCGCCTGCGCTCGTGGCGCAAGTTCCAGCGCGAACTGGAGTCGATCGCAGCGAGAACCGACGCGCGGTTGAGGATCGCCAGGAAGAAGCGATGGAAGGAACTGGCGCAGGTCTCGCGCCAAAACCCCAAGCCGTAGAGCTCAGGCTGCGTCGCAGCCGAGAATCTGCAACGCGAGGAGCGACGTCTCGACGAAGGCCTTCGCCTCGTGCGCCGAGCCGAACACGAACGGCCCCTCGACGTGCGGCGTGCCGGCGGCCTCGCCGACGGGATAGACGTCGCACTCGACGACCGACTGGGTGTCGTAGTCGGCGCGCCGGAACCTGACGACCGGAGCGCCCTGCTTGCGGACTGCGGACACGAGATCGGCGACCGAGCCCAGCGTCTCTTGTCTTCGCGCCGGTGCTTCGTAGGCGTGCTCGATGACGGCCTCCACATCGGGCCGTGGCGCGATCACGACGCGGATCTGGCCGGGCAAGGTTTTGCGGAGCACGGCCAGCGTCGCCTCGTCGTCGGCGTCGGCCACCGCCACCACGGTTGCGGCGCCGTCGCGTCCGACCGGGACGGCGCAGTAGCGGTCCGCGATCACGCGGGGCAGGGTGCGCGCGAGCTCGAAGTCGACCGGGTATTCCATGAGGTCGACGAAATCGCGACCGCGCTGTGCGGCCAGCAGCCGGCTCAGCTCCCGCTCGGGCAGCCCGTGCTCGACGAGCACCTCGCCGAGCAGCCTGCCGGTGTTCTCGGCTTCGCCGAGAGCCCGGTCGACGGTCTGGAGCGGCAGGAGACCAGCGCGGTAGACGAGGGTGCCGAGCGGGTAGCCCCTCAGCTCCTCCGAGCTGTAGGAGGGACCAGGCGCGGCCGCTTTCGCCGCCGCACGGCTTGAATCGAGCATCGCCATTCGAACCGCAGACTCCACCGAATGTGGTCGTCAGATCTCGAGCCCGGCCCAACCCCTCGAACGGGGTAATACCTTCAAGTGAATAGCTTCGCTCTTCACTTGATTCTTGGGGACGCCGCTTCGCGGGAAACGTGCGTGGGCCAAGCCCACGCACTCCAACGCGGCGACCGGTTGACATCTGAATCGGTCCGCGGGCGGTGGCGCTAGAGCGTCCCCGCCCGCGTGAGTCCGGCCTCCGCTTAGAAGACGTAGCCGACTCTAAGCGTCGGCCCATCAGGTCGGCGGTCGTCGGGCGCTCTGAACCGAAGACCGTAGCCCGGTCCGGCGATTTAGCGGGCGCGCGTGACCTTGCTGAGGCCCGTCGGGCTGTCCGGGTCGAGGCCCTTCGCCTGGGCGAGCGCACCCGAGAAGAGCTGGCCCGGGACGACCGAGAGGAGCGGCGAGAGCAGCGGCGTCGTCGGCTCCGGCACCGGCAGCGAATACGCCGCGCCCTCGATCTCCGCCGCCGCGTTGCCACTGGCGATCATGGTCGCCCCCGCCTCGCGAACGCGCGTGGCGGCGTCGACCACCGCGGGAAGGCTCGCGTCGCGCGACGCGATCGTCCAGACCGGAAAGAGCGAGTCGAGCGCGGCGACGGGGCCGTGCGACAGGTCAGTCGCGGTCAGCGGCTCGGCGGCGATCCGGCACGTCTCGGTCAGCTTCAGCGCGACCTCGCGGGCGGTGGCCCACTCGATCCCCCGCCCGATCACGTACATGCGGCCCACGTAGGCGAACGCCATCGCCACTTGTCGCGCAGCCTCCTCGAGCGGAGTGAGGACGGCCGCCAGCTGCTCGGAGACGCCGCGCAGGCCGTCGGCGAGCTCGCGCCCGCGCCCAGCGGTGCAGCCGGCAAGGAGCGCGAGCGCAGCGAGCTGGTTCACGTACGTCTTCGTCGCCGCCACCGCCTGCTCAGGGCCGGCGGAGAGCGGCAAGGTCGACTCGGCGGCGCGGCCGAGCTCCGACTCGGGCCCGTTCGTGACGGCGACCGTCAGCGCCCCCTTCGACCGCGCGCGTTGCACGTATTCGACGACGTCAGGCGTCTCGCCGGACTGGGACAGCGCAACGACGACCGACTCCGACAGCTTGATGTCTGCGTCGTAGTAGACGGTCAGGGAGATCGAATCGCGCAGCGCAGTGAGGCCCGGCAGGAGGCCGAAGGCGTACACGCCGTATGCGGCGGCCGCGTCGGACGAACCGTGGCCGACGAGGCGAATGACCGACGGCGCGCGCTTCTCGATGGCCCGTGCAACCGCCTCGAACTCGTCCCCATGCTCGAGGAGGCGCAACACCGCCGCCGGCTGCTCGCGGATCTCGGCGAGAAAGAGCTCCCCGGGATGCGTCATTACGCGCCGAGGCGCTCGCCGGTGCCCGGATCGAACAGGTGGGCATCCTCGGCGCGCGGTCGCAGCGCCACGTTGTCGCCCTGCTGCGGCGCCTTGCGAACCTCCGTCCTCGCGACGAGCCTCGTGCTCTCACCGTCGACATCCGCCGTGCAGAAGACGAACGCGTCGGCTCCGACGTCCTCGATGACGTCGACCCGCGCGCGCACGCCCTCGGTCGCGACCTCGAGGGACTCCGGCCGCACCCCGAGCACGAGGTCGGTCCGTCCGTTCGGCGTCACTCCCGGTGGAAGCGGCACGTCAACGCCTCCGAACGACGCCGCGCCGTCCTTGAGATGCACGGTGCAGAGATTCATCGAGGGCGACCCGATGAACCCCGCGACGAAGATGTTCGTCGGCCGTTCGTAGAGAAAGCGCGGCGGGCCGCACTGCTGCAACTGGCCCTCTTGCAGGACGGCGACGCGGTGCCCGAGCGTCATCGCCTCCGCCTGGTCGTGTGTGACGTAGACCGTCGTGATCCCGAAGTCCGCCTGAAGCGCCGCGATGTCGGCGCGCATCTGCACGCGCAGCTTCGCATCGAGGTTCGAGAGCGGCTCGTCCATGAGGAAGACGCTCGGCACGCGCACGATCGCGCGGCCCATGGCGACACGCTGGCGCTGGCCGCCGGAGAGCTGCGACGGCTTGCGGTCGAGGAACTCGGTGAGGCCGAGGAGCTTCGCGACCTCTCGCACGCGCTGCTCGCGCTCTGACTTCTTCACCCTGGCGATGCGGAGCGGGAAGCCGATGTTCGCCGCGACCGTGAGGTACGGATAGAGCGCGTAGTTCTGGAACACCATCGAGATGTCGCGCTCCTTCGGCGGCACGTCGCTGACGTCGCGCTCGCCGATGAAGACCGAGCCGGCGTCGATCTCCTCGAGCCCCGCGAGCATCCGGAGCGCGGTCGTCTTTCCCGAGCCGGACGGGCCGACGAGCACCATGAACTCGCCGTCCTCGATGTGCAGGTCGAGACGGTCGACCGCGGGCTTCTCGGTTCCCGGGTAGATGCGCGTCGCCTCGGCGTAGCGAACGTCAGCCAATGCTCGCCACTCCCTCGAGGCCGGCGAACGCGGCGCTGAGCTCACTCCGCGCCCGTTCTTGCTCCTGCTCGTCCGCCCCGAGCTCGTCGAGCCCGATGAGGGCCGCGCCGACGATCGCCGGTGACGCCGTCGGACGGACGGTGACTGCCGGTGCCGCCGCGCGCAGGCCCGAGTCGATCGCGGCGAGGAGGTCGCCGTCGACGTCCTGGAGGACACCGCCGCCGAGCAGAACCTCGACCGGCTCGCCGGCGAGACCGAGCCTGATCAGCGCGACGCGCGCGAGCGCGACCACCTCCGCCGCGAGGCGCTGGACGAGCTCCGCAGCGACGGCGTCGTCGGCCGCCTCCGTGAGGACGAGCGGCGCCAGCTCGATCACCCGGCGCTGCTCGATGCGGCCGGTGTGCATCGCCTCGGCGAGCTCGCTCGGCGTCGCCAGGCCGAAGTGCGCCGGAACGGCGCGCTCGAGGCTCGTGCGAGGACCGCGGCCGTCCTCGCTCCTGGCCGCGGCGGAGACCGCCGCGAGGCCGAGATCGTGCCCTCCCCCCCAGTCGCCGGTGATCGCGCCGAGCGCCGGGAAGCGAGCGTGGCGACCGTCGGGGGAGACGCCGACGCAGTTGATGCCCGCTCCGCACGTCACCGCGATGCCCCAACCGCGCGCAGTCCCCGCACGGAGGACGGCGAAGGTGTCGTTGTCGACATGGACTCGACGCGCCCAGCCTCGCTTCTCGACCGCGTCGCGCACGGCCTCTTCCTCGGCGGGAAAGTCGACGCCGGCCATCAGCAGCGCGGCGACGTCGGCGACGCGGCTCGCATGATCCTCGAGCCGCGCGTCGCGAATCGCGTCGGCGAGCAGGGACTCGACCACGGCGAGGCAGCCCTCGACCCCGAGGTGCTGAGGCGAGCTGAGCGGCCCCCGGACGAGCGCGAGCACCGAGCCGTCCGCCTCGAGCAGGGCGAGGTCGGTCTTCGAGTTGCCGCCGTCGACCGCGAGCACCGCGGCGCGCTTCATGTCCGGCTCTCGACGTGGAACTGCGGCAGGTGCGCGGCTCCCGCAACGAGCAGCCGGTCGAGCAGATCGTCCGCCAGCGGGTACTGGCCGACCAGCGGGTGCGTCAGGAGCGCCTTGCGCGCGAGCGCGGGATCGCCGGAGAGCGCGGCGCTTGCCGCAAGCCGTTCGTACGCGGTGACGTGCTGCATCAGCCCGAGGAGCTCGGGCGCGACCGGCGGCTGGGGCACCGGCTTCGCGCCGCCGCTGTCGACCACCGACAGCAGCTCGACCACGTCGTCGTCCGCGAGGCCTTCGATGGTGCCGTCGTTCCTCACGTCGACGACGTGGAGCTCGCCGGCGTCCGTCGCGAGCGCGCCCACGAGGCCGATCGCCGCCTCGCTGTAGAACGCCCCACCTCGCCGTTCGAGCAAGGGGGGCTTCTCGACGAGCGCCGGATCGCGGTAGAGCTCGAGGAGCTGCTGCTCGATCTGCGACACCGTGGTGGCGCGTGGAATCCCGTCGAGCTGCTCGGCGAGCACGCGATCGTGGGAGTAGAAGTAGTGCAGGTAGTACGAGGGGATCACGCCGAGCTCGTCGATCAACCGGCGCTCCAGCCCGATCTCATCGGCGATCTCGTCACCGTGTGCCGCGAGCAGGTCGGGCAGGACGTCGTCGCCGTCGAGCCGCACGAACCGAACCCACGACAGATGGTTCAGGCCCACTTGGTCGATCTGCACGCGCTCCGGCTCGACGCCGAGCATGCGGGCGAACGAGCGCTGAAAGCCGATGGCGACGTTGCAAAGACCGAGCGCGCGATGCCCCGCGTCGAGCAGCGCCCGGGTGACAATCCCGACCGGGTTCGTGAAGTCGACGATCCACGCACCGTCCGCCGCACGCCCGCGCACGCGGTCGGCGATGTCGAGCACGACGGGAACTGTGCGAAGCGCCTTCGCGAGCCCGCCGGCTCCGGTCGTCTCCTGGCCGATGCAGCCGCAGGCGAGCGGCACGGTCTCGTCGGAGAGCCGGGCTTCCTGCCCGCCGACGCGAATCTGGATCAGGACGAAGTCGGCCCCGTCCACGGCCCGGTCGAGGTCGTCGGTGACCTCGAGCCGCCCGTCGAAGCCCTGCGCGTCGAGCATCCTCCGCGCCATCCCCCCGACGACCTCGCGGCGCTCCTCGTCGATGTCGTGCAGCACCAGGTGTCGCACGTCGATGCGGTCGCGCTCGCGCGACAGCCCCGACACGAGCTCCGGCGTATACGTCGAGCCTCCTCCAACTACGGCAATCTTCACGCCCCTGGCCGCCTTTCACTCCCGCGCGGCAGAGCCGGGCACCGCGAGCGACGCCCCAGGATCGTGAACGAGTTCATCCCTTGACTCCGGTGAGGGTGACGCCTTCGACGAAGGCCTTCTGGGCGAGGAAAAAGACGATGATCACAGGCGCCATCACGAGCAGCGTCGCCGCCATCGTCAGGTTCCACTGCACCTGATGCAGCGAGCGGAACTCCGACAGGCCGATCTGCAGCACCCAGCTGCCCGGGTTTTCGCGCGTGTACAGCAGCGGCAGGAAGAAGTCGTTGAACGTGTAGAGGAAGGAGAAGAGCGCCACCGCCGCGATCGCCGGCTTCGCGAGGCGGACGACGACGGTCGCGAGGATGCGCAGCTCGCCGCAGCCGTCGACGCGGGCAGCGTCGAGATATTCCTCGGGAATCGTCAGGAAGAACTGCCGCAGCAGGAAGATCGAGAACGCGTCGCCGAACCAGTTCGGGATGATCAGCGGCCCGAGCCCGCCGATGAGGTGCAGCTTGGCCCACATGACGTAGAGCGGCACGACCGAGACGACCGGCGGGAGCATCAACGCGATCAGCACGAGCCCGAACGCGAGACTCCGCCCGCGCCACTGGATTCGCGAGAGTGCATACGCGACCGGAACGCTCGAGAGCACGACGCCGAGCGTGGCGAGACAGGAGTAGATCATCGTGTTGAAAGCCCAGCGCCAGATCGGCGCCTGGTGGAAGACGTCCACGAAGTTCTGCCAGCGGAACGGGCGAGGCCAGAGGTGCGACGACAACGCCTGCCCGTTCGTCATCAGAGCCGTCAGCGCGATGAACGCGAACGGCAGCAGGAAGATGATCCCGGCGACGATGAGAAGGCTGTGGTCGGCCACGGCCACGAGGAACCTGCGGCGCCGCACGCTCGCGGGCGGCCGGCGCCTGACGACGGCACCCGTGACCGGCACGCTCGCCGTGCTCACTTCGCCGCCCCCACGTAGTGAACCCAGCGACGTGAGTTCCGGATGATCAGGACGGTGACGACGAACGCGACGGCGAGCAGCATCACCGACATCGCGGACGCGTAACCCATGTTGAAGTAGCGGAAGCCGTGCTGGTAGAGCAGCACGGGATAGAAGAGCGTCGAGGCCTCCGGATAGCCGAGGTTGTTGACCGTCTGGTCACCGGCCTGGGATGCCTGTCCCGACGCGACGTTCGCCGCGACGTAGGCCTGTGTGAAGTACTGCAGTCCCGCGATCACGCCGATCACGACCGAGAACAGGATCACCGGGCTGATCGTCGGAAGCGTCACCCAACGGAAGCGCTGGAGCGGTCCGGCGCCGTCGAGCTCTGCCGACTCGTACAGATGCCTCGGCACGTCGAGGATGGCGGCGAGAAAGATGATCATGATGTTCCCGACGCCCCACAGCCCGAGGATCACGAGCGAGGGCTTCGACCAGCTCGGCGACTGGAACCAGAGCGGCCCGTCGATCCCGAGGTGCTTGAGGATGATGTTCACCGGCCCCGTCGCCGGGTTGAGGATGTAGACGAAGGCGAGCGTGGCGGCTACGGGCGGCGCCAGCGCGGGCAGGTAGAAGATCGTCCGGAAGATCCCAACGCCGCGTCTGGCACGTGCGAGCATCATCGCGATGCCGAGGGCGAAGACCACTTGGAGCGGGACCATGACGACGATGATCCAGATGGTGTTCCTGACCGCGGAGCCAACCTGCGGATCCTGGGTGAACAGGTAGCGGTAGTTCGCCGTTCCGATCCACTTCGGCGACGACAGCAGGTCGTAGTGCGTGAACGAGAGGTACACGCTCATCACGAGCGGATAGCCGAAGAACGTTCCGAACCCGATCAGCCACGGGGTCATGAGGAGCAGCACGAGGCGGCGGCGGCGCCAGGCGGCCTTCCGCTTGGCGCGCCGCCGCGCCATGCTGGGAACGGCAGCTACGGCTGCCGCTCGACTCACGGCACGCCGCCCGCCTGAGCCTGCTTCAGCTGGGCGTCGATCTGCTTGTCGAGCTTCTGCAATCCCTTCTGCAGGTCACCGGCGTGTCCGGCCTGCCACTTGACGGTGAACGCCTGTATCAGCGTCCCGTACGCGTTCCCCGCCGCAGTGATGGGCGAGGTCGTCGAGTTGGGATTCGCGAAGATCTTCAGGAAGGTCTTGAAGTGCGCGTCGGGCTTGATGTCCGGCGAGGTCAAGGACGCCTTCGTCGTGGGCACGTTGCGGACGCCGTTCGAGAACACGGCGAGCGCGTGGCTGTTCGTGGTCAGGTACTTGACGAGCGACCAGGCCTGATCCTTGTGCTTGACGCCCTTCGGGATCCCGATGATCGTGCCGTTCACGTAACCGGCTCCGTACAGGCCCGGCTTACTGTCGTCGACGGGGGCCGGCGCCGTTCCGTAGTCGAGCGACGGATGCTCCCGGCTGATGAACGCGACCCGCCACTCGCCGTCGATCATCATGGCGAGCTTCCCGATCTCGAACGCATGCGAGGCCGAGAACTCGTCGGCCGCCCCGGCGTTGAACTTCTGGAGCTTCGTGTAGCCGTACCAGTCGACGAGGCTCTTCTGCCAGCGCAGCAACTTCGCCCAGGCCGGATCCTTCGACAGGATCGACTTGCCGCTGCTGTCGATCCACTTCGCTCCGAACAGCGGGGCGTACACGGTCAGGTCCGGCGCGTTGCCGGAGTAGAAGCCGAGGAACGGGTTGTAGCCGGCGACCTTGATCGAGCCGTCCGAGTTCCTCTTCGTGAGCTTCTTCGCGTAGGCGGTCAGCTGCGACATCGTCTTCGGCGGGCCCTTGAGCCCGGCCGCCTTGAACATCTGCTTGTTGTAATAGAAGCCGTAGACGTCGGCGAGCAAGGGCAGCGCGCACCGCTTCCCGTTGTACTGCGTGTAGTACTGCGACGTCTTCGGGAACATCGCGACGTCGATCTTGTCCTTCGTCAGGAAGGGCTTCAGATCGATCCAGGCTCCCGACTTGCAGTAGTTGCCGACGTTCGCCGAGGTGAAGGAGCTGACGACGTCGGGCACGTTGCCGCTTCTGATCGCGGCGGTGATCTTGTCGTCGTTGATCCCGCCGACGACCTTGACCGTCACCTCCGGATGGTTCTTGTCGTACTCGGCCACGACTCCTTTGAAGGCCTTGAGCTCGGCAGCGCTCCAGCCGACCCAGATCGTGATGTTGGTTGCCTTGGCCGTCTTCGTGCCGGCGCTGGCCGAGGTCTTCATCGCCGCGACGACCACCGCGCACAGCACGAGCGTCGCCAGCAACCCAATCGCCACGCGTCTCATACCGGTTCCTCCCTCCGGGGGCGATATCGTCGACCCCGAGTCCGTTCCCCAGCCCCGGCGCCCGCCTTCGTCGTCGGGGACTGAATTCTCGTAAGGGCTCCGAACCAGAACTCTAAAACCGGCGCGAAGTGAAAGTCAAGCTTGTGGAGAAGATACGGTCGTGAGTTAATCTTCTTCACCAAATGACGGGAGTCACGCAGTCGAGCCGTGCCACCCCTCCTCTGCTCAAGCATCTCAACGAGCGGACGATCCTGGAGGCGATTCGTGCAGCGGCGCCCATCTCCCGCGCAGAGATCTCGCGGCGGGCCGGAATCTCGAAGCCGACCGTGTCGCTGGCGCTCCAGTCGCTGCTGCGGGCCGGGCTGGTCAGGGAGGCACAACGGGGCCCGGACGGACCGAGCTACGGCGCCGTCTTCTTCGAGCCCGTCCCGGAGGCGGCGTACGTTCTGGGGCTCGACCTCGGGGCGCGCTTCCTGCGCGGCGCGGTCTGCGATCTCGCCGGCGAGATTCGCGCACGGCAGGACGTCGAGCTCCGCGGCGCCGACGCAGACGGCGCACTCGACGCGATCGCGAAGCTCCAGGCGTCGCTGGTGGCGTCGGCCGCGCTTCCGGTGGAGCGCATCGACGGCGTCGTGCTCGGCGTTCCCGGCGTGCTCGACGCGAAGACCTCGACACTCCAGCTGACGACGCCGAACATCGCCGGGCTCGAAGGGCGATCGTTCGCGCGCGACGTCCGCGACCGTCTCGGCGTCGCGGTCACGCTCGAGAACGACGTCAACCTGGCTGCGGTGGGCGAGCGCTGGGCCGGGGTTGCGCAGGGAGTCGACGACTTCGCGTTCCTGTCGATCGGCACGGGCCTCGGCATGGGCCTCGTCCTCGGCGGAGAGCTGCACCGCGGCACCCACGGCGCGGCCGGCGAGGTCGACTGGGCTCTCGCCGGTCTCTCGGAGGACGTGGACCCGTCCGCCGAAGGTGTCGCAGCCCTGGCGACCCGGCTCGAAGCCGGCGGATCGCCGGCGTCCGTCCTCGCCGCTCCCTACGACGCCCGTGACATCTTCGCGGCGGCGCGGCGCGGCGACACGCTTGCGCACGCGGTGGTCGACGAGGTCGCGCGACGCATCGCCGCGCACATCGCCCCGATCACCGCAGTCGCCGATCCGGCCCTCGTCGTTCTCGGCGGCGGGCTGGGCTCGAACGGGGACCTGCTGCTCCGCCCGGTCAGGCGGCTGCTCGGCGAGTGGCTTCCCTACGCGCCGAGGGTCGAGATCTCGTCGCTCGGCGAGGCGGCCGTGCTGATGGGCGCGCTGGCGACCGGGCTTCGCGCGGCGCTCGACAACGTCTTCGTCAACCGCCCGACCGCGGGGAGCGCCTCCTAGGCGCCGGTCTCGTTCCCGCCGACGTCGTTGCCCTCCGCGTCCACGCGGAGGATCAGCCTGCTGGCGAGAATGCCGGGACCGCCGTTCGAACGGATGACGTTGCCTTTGAGGAGGAGCGTGCCGCCGCCCCCGTCCTGACCTCCCGCGAGGACGATGCCCGCCCGCTTCGGAGGCGTGCGGGCCAGCGCGTTCCTCACGATCGTGTTGGCGCTGATCTCGAGAGCGCTCGCGACGACCGCAGGGCCGTCGTTCGGCTCCAACTCGAGCAGGATCCCCGGGCCCGCGTTGTCGTGGATGGTGTTGCCGGCGATATGGACGTCGAGCGCCGGCTGGCCGCGGTCGTCGGGCTCGAGGTCAATCCCGGCGGCGGGCTGGCCCGGAGGCGCGTCGCGCACGCCCTCGATCTCGTTGCCCTCGATCCTCAGGCCGATCACGGCCGTGGCGGAGATCGCGTTGCGGCTCGCTCCGCCGAGAGTCGAGTCGAGAATCGCGATGTCGGCCGCGAAGCTGTTCCCGTTGCCTCTGCCGCTGATCGTGACGTCGTCCTTCGGGGAGCCGCCTATGTCGAGGTGACTCAGCGTGACGCGGTGACCGAACACCGCGACGCCGAACATGGACTGGCCGTCCGGCACGACGATCCGGAGGTTCGAGATCGTCACGTCGACCGGCGCCGGTCGCGTGCGGCTCGACCGGTTGACGAAGAACACCCCACTCGCCGGAATCGGGTCGCCGTCGATCGAGCGCAGCCGCACGGGACCGGGTCCGAGGGAGACGACGCACGCACCGTCGGAGGTGATCGTCGTGCGGTCGTGCGAGACCCAGAGGCCGTGCGTCGAATAGCACTCGCCGCCGGGCAGCGCCGGGAGGAAGATCGTGCCGCCGCCGCGGTCCAGCCGCGCCTGGAGCCAGTCGCCGATGTCGCGGAGCCCCGCCGGAGGGGAGGATCGTCCGGGGGGAAGGGCTGGAGAGCGCGCGACGGCTCTCGCCTTGCGCACGAGGACGCGCTGTCCGCGATTGCCGCTGAAGCTGTTGCCGGCGAGGTCGATCTTGCCGTGCCTGTCGCTCTGGCCTCCGAGGACAACGATGCCGGCCCGGTACGACGCGGGCGCCGTGCGCGCGTTCCCGACGAGGCGGTTGCCGGTGACCTCGATGCCGTCGGCGACGACCGGCGCGCCGTTCGGCGGGTCGAGGTCCAGCAGCACCCCGGGCCCACCGTTGCCCGCGATCGTGTTGCGCGAGACCTGCACGTCGAGCGTCGGCTGCCCGCGGTCCGCGGCGCGGACGCGCACGCCGGCCGCAGCGCGTGCCCGGCCGCCCGAGAGCGTGTTGCCCTCGACTCGCAGCCCGACCGCGCCGAAGGCCGAGATGACGTTCCGCTGCCCACCGGAGAGATGGGAGTCCAGCACCGCAACGCGACCGGTCATGCCGCCGGATCCCGTGCTCCCGCTTCCGATGCGAACGTCGGCCAGCGGCGCGCCGTCTATCGTCAGCCCGCTCAGCGTTGTCTCGTGCCCGAAGACGGCGACCCCATACATCCGCTTTGCGGCGGGGACAGTGATGTGGAGTCCGCTGATCGTGACGCGGACGGGCGGCGGCACGCGGATGTCGGAGTGGTCGAGGAAGAACACCGCGTTGGCGCGGACGGGCTTGCCCGACCCGGTCGCGATCCGCGCCTCGCCGGGACCGAGCGCGAGGAGGCAGGCTCCGTCCGAGAGGATCGTCGTGTCGTCACGCGAGAGCCAGAGCCCGCGCGTCTCGTAGCAGCGGCCGTCCGGCAGCTTGGGCAGAAAGATGCTCCCGCCGGCGTCGAGCCTCGCCTGCAGCGCCGCAGTGTCGTCCCTGACGCCCGCGCCCGCCCGTGGAGCCACGAGCAGCGCGGCGACGAACGCCGTCGCGACAAGGCCCCTGCATGCTCGGCGAGCAACTCTCATCGTTCGTCCCGCCGATCGTAGCCCGGGGCGAATCCCTCGAAATCGGGCTGGTTGAGCGGCGCGAACGGGACTACGGTGCGACCCAGCGGACCCTGACCGAGGACCTCACCATGCACGGACGTGCACGACGCATAGGCATTCTCGCTTTCCTCACGGCAGGGGTCGTCGCGCTCGCCCTCGCAGGTGCCGGGGGCCGCACGCCGGCGGCACAGGCCGCGAAGGCGAAGCAAAAGGACAGCGTCCCGGGCGAGCTGCTCGTCGGCTTTCAGCCGGGCGTCACCGCAGCGGAGCAGCAGTCCGCCCTGAAGAAGGCGGGCGCGAGCGAGAAGAAGAAGTTCAACCGGATCCACGGATCGCTCGCGGCCGTGAGCCCACAGGACGAAGACAAGGCGCTCCAACAGCTCCAGCACGATCCGCGCGTCCGCTACGCGGAGCCGAACTTCGTCTTCCACACGGACACGACGCCCAACGACCCCTTCTACTCGAACCTGTGGGGCCTGGACAATACGGGCCAGGTCGTGTCCGGCCAGCCCGGCACTCCCCATGCCGACATCAACGCGCCGCAGGCGTGGAACAAGACGACCGGGAGCTCGGCGGTGAAGGTCGCCGTCATCGACTCGGGCATCGACGCGTCGCACCCTGATCTGAGCGCGAACATGTGGATCAACCAGGGCGAGAACTGCGCCGGGTGCCGCAACGACGGCATCGACAACGACCACAACGGCTACGTCGACGACTGGCGCGGTTGGAACTTCGTGAGCAACAACAACAACCCGATGGATGACAACGGGCACGGCACTCACGTCGCCGGCACGATCGGCGCCGTCGGCAATAACGGCATCGGCGTCGCCGGAGTGAACTGGCACGTCAGCCTGATGCCGCTGAAGTTCATCGGCGCGAACGGCAGCGGGACGGCCGCGGACGCGGTCAGCGCGATCCTCTACGCGGCACAGCAGGGCGCCGACGTGCTCAACAACTCGTGGGGCGGCGACCAGTATTCACAGGCGCTGGCGGATGCAATCTCCGCGGCGGACTCGCACGGCTCCCTCTTCGTCGCCGCCGCCGGCAACAGCACCAGCAACAACGACACCGCACCGACGTATCCCGCGTCGTACGACCTGCCCAACGTCGTCGCGGTGGCTGCGACGGACAACACGGACGATCTCGCGTGGTTCTCGAACTACGGCCGCCAGTCGGTCGCGCTCGCCGCTCCGGGACAGGACATCTACTCGACCTGGCCGGGCGGCGGTTACCAGTACCTCAGCGGAACGTCGATGGCGGCCCCGCACGTGTCGGGCGTGGCGGCGCTCGCCAAGGCGGAGTTCCCGTCGGCGACAGGAGTCGGCCTGAAGGCGCTGCTCGTCGACAGCGTCGACCAGCTACCCGGCCTGTCGAGCCTCACGGCCTCCGGCGGTCGCCTCGATGCCGCAGCGGCCGTCGGCTGCGTCAACGCACCCAAGCTGTGGCTCGACAGTCCCCATTCGGGCTTCGACGTCGAGTCGGGAACGCCGATGACGGTGCGGGCAATCGCAACCGCGTGCGGTTCGAGCGCGGGCGTCACGGTGTCCGCCGACGCGAACGGGACGCCGATCTCGCTCTCGCCGCGGGGAGACGGCCTGTACACGGGCACCTACACGCCGAGCGCAGGCGGGCCGCTGACGATCTCCGTCACGGCATCCGCCGGCGGCACGAGCGAGACTCGCAGCGCAACGGGTGTCGTCTCGACCGTCTACCCGATCTCGCCGAACGGCCCTCCGGTCACCGTCACGACTTCCGCGGCCGGTCAGAAAGCCCGGCTCCGGTTCACGGGACAGGCCGGGGAGCGGGTGAGCGTGAAGCTCTCGAGCGTGAGCATCGCCATGTCCTACGTCTCGATTTTGAGCCCGGACGGAACCACCCTCGGCGCACGGACGTTCGTGGGCACGTCGGGAGGGCTCCTGGACACGCGCACGCTGCCGGCGAACGGGAACTACACCATCCTCGTCGACCCGCAGGGGACGTCGACCGGGTCGATGACCGTCACGCTCTACGATGTCCCGCCCGACGCAGGCGGCCCGATCGCCTTCGGCAGCCCGGCCACCGCGAACGTCACCACTCCCGGACAGAACGCCGCCTTCACCTTCACCGGCCAGGCAAACCAGCGAGTCAGCATCAAGCTTGCGGGCGTGACGATCCCGATGTCGTACGTCTCAATCGTGAAGCCGGACGGAACCCTGCTCGGGACGAACACGTTCGTCGGCACGAGCGGCGCGTTCGTCGACACGCGTACGCTGCCCGTCGGCGGCGGGTACACCATCCTGGTCGACCCACAGGGCGCCGGCACCGGCTCGATCACCGTCACGCTGTACGACGTCCCGCCCGACGCCGGCGGGCCGATCGCCTTCGGCGGCTCGGTGACCGCGAACGTCTCGACGCCCGGGCAGAACGCGCGGATCACGTTCGACGGCCAGGCCGGCCAGCGCGTCGGCGTGAAGCTCTCCGCGGTCACGATCTCGACGTCCTACGTCTCGCTCCTGAAGCCCGACGGCACGACGCTCGGGACGAACACGTTCGTGAGCACCGGCGGCGGCTTCGTCGACACGCGGACGTTGCCGGTCGCGGGGACGTACACGATCCTCGTCGACCCGCAGGCGGCCTCGACCGGCTCGATGACCGTCACGCTCTACGATGTCCCGCCCGACGCAGGCGGCCCGATCGCCTTCGGCAGCCCGGCCACAGCGAACGTCACCACTCCCGGACAGAACGTCGCCTTCAGCTTCGCCGGCCAGACAAACCAGCGTGTGAGTGTGAAGCTCTCCGGCGTCACGATCTCGACCTCCCAGGTCTCGATCCTCAAGCCGGACGGCACGACGCTGGGCAACGCGATGTACGTCGGGACGGGAGGCGGCTTCCTCGACACCCGTGTCCTGCCCGCCGCCGGAACCTACGCAGTCGTGGTCGACCCGCAGGCGGCCTCGACCGGCTCGATCACGATCACGCTCTACGACGTCCCGCCCGACGCGACCGGCGGCCTCGTTCTCGGCGGCCCGTCCGTGTTCGCGACGATGTCCGTCCCGGGACAGAACGGCCGGTTCACCTTCGACGGGCACGTGGGTCAGCGGCTCAGCCTCGCGCTCTCGGCCGTGACGGTCTCGACCTCCTACGTCTCCATTCTGAAGCCGGACGGAACGACGCTCGTGGGCCTGACGCTGGTGACGACGACCGGCCGGACGTTCACCGTCGATCCGCCCGTGGACGGAACTTATGCGGTCGTCGTCGACCCGCTGTCGACGGCGACCGGCAGCATGACGCTCACGCTCGCCGCCGGGTAACGCCCGCGCTCAGACATTCCGGCGGAGGAAGACGAAGCCGAGCGGCACGAGCGCCGCGAGCGCGACGAACGGCGCGAGCGAGACCCGCGTCCGCTGCTCTCTGAGCTTCGTGGACGGGCCAGTGCCGAGTATGTCCTTCGCCGCCGAGACGATCCCGCCGGTGTCTCCCGACTCGATCACGATGCCGTTGCCCGCTGCTGCGAGGCGCTCCGCGTTGTGCCGGCTCTCCGGATCCGGGCGATAGGCGGGGTCGGGCCTGTTCTTCTGCAGGAAGATCTTCTCGCGAGCGCCCCAGACGTGAACGAACAGCAACCGGATGCCGTTGTCGCGGAACTTGTTCGAGAGGATCACGTCGTCGAACGAACGGCTCTCGCCGTCGCTGAACAGGATCACGAGGCGCTTCTTCACCTGCGGCGAGAAGTAGTTGTTCGGCCCGAAGTCGCCGAGGGAGTTGTAGTCCGTGGCGAGGCTGTTCGTGCCTGCCGGCGGGGGCTCCTCGATCGAGACGGCATCACGAAGCGTCGAGGTGAACACCTGCGCGTCGAGCGTCGGGAACAGGTGGGGCAGGGTGCGGTCGGTCAACGAAGCGATCCCGAAGGGGATGTCGCTGAGACTGGAGCGAACGTCCTGAGCCATTTTCTTGGCGCGATCGAGCCGCGTCGGCGACCCGCTGTCTTGCCTGGCGAGCATCGACCGCGAGATGTCCAGGACGACGAAGGCCTCGGCGTCGGCTCGTCCGGTCTCGGTGCGATTGCCGGAGATCACCGGCTGTGCGGCCGCGATCCCGAACAGGCCGGCGATCGCTGCGATCGCCACCGGAACGCCGAGGCGGCCGCGAAGCGGCGGAGGTGTCAGCTCGAGGTTGCGCGAGACGCGGCGTGAGCGCCGCTCGAGCAGCGCGTAGGCGGCCAGCGGGACGACGACCCCGAGCGCGATCAGGCTCCCGAGCGGCGAAAGGAAGGTCAAGGGTGCCTCTGCCGGTGATGCTGTCGAGGCTCTGGGTCGCGAGCACCAAGCCAGAGGCCGCACTCGTCCGCCGCCAAGGCTGGGAGCCTTGGCAAGGGAGAGGGCGGACTCTGGGGCCGTGTGATCGCGGGCCAGAGACCGACGAGTATTGCCGGTAGGGGCACTAGTAGCCCGAGCCCGGGGTGGCGAGCGCGGCGCCACCGGAGCGGCCGAAGCCGTGGGCGGAACCGCCGCCGGTGCCGGTCGGCAGCCGCTTCAGCAGCCGGAGCGTGAGCTCGAGGTTGAACTTCGCATCCTCGTTCGACGGATCGGCCGTGAGCGCCCCGCGGAAAGCGCGCGACGCGTACTGGAGGAAGCGCAAACGCTGTCCCTGGTTGTCAGTGGTCGCGAGGCCGAGCCCCATCACGCCGAGGAGGTTTGCCGCCTGCCCGCGCCGGGCCGCGTTGTTCGACTCGCGGATGAACTGGGCGAGCGAGACGAGAGCCTGGCTCCGGAGTGCGTCCGCGTTCGTCTGCATGAACGGGTTCACCTCCGGCCGGGCGAGCCAGAAGCTCCGCAGCGTCTTCCGGTAGAAGAGGTCGTCGTTGATCCCGAGGAGGTTGCGCGCCGCATGGAACGGCACCGTCTCCTTCGGTTGCCAGAGGTCCGAGCGGGTCGGCGCGGCGAGGAAGCGGACGTCATCGGCCCTGAACGTGTCCTGCCAGCGTCCGACGTCGAGCGCGAGCAGCAGGACGACGACGCCTGCGGCGAGCGCGACGACGGTGCCGGCGAGCCAGCGCCAGGTCACGGCTGCGTCCTCGGGACGGGGAGGCGGCCGCACCAGTGCTCGTTCGCCGCGAGGGCGACGAGGGCGAGACCGGCAATGAGGATGAGCGTCCACGGGACCGAGCCCTGGAGCGCCCCTTCCGCGGCGCCGACGCCGTGGCCGACCCGGGTGACCGGTGCGTCGAATGCTCCCTTGCCGGCGAGGTTCTTGAACAGCGCGAGGTTGTCCGCCCGCGGTGTCAGCGGGACGATCCGGAACGGGACGTTCAGGTTGCGGAAGGTGTTGAGCGTCTGGGCGACCCTGGGCACGTCGTCGGGGGCCGTGTCGAGGTCGCTCACGAGCAGGATCGGCCCGTGCCGGTTCCCCGCGCGGACGAGGGCGTCGTGCGCGGCGACGAGGCCGGACGAGATCTGCGTGCCGCCGGAGAAGTTCGACGTCCAGGGCGTCGGCGTCGTCGGGTCGAGCCCCGGCCGTGGCCTGGCAGGAGGCGTGAACAGCCGCACGAGCGGCTTGAGCTCCCTCGCGGGGGAGCCCGGCGGGAGCATCTCGTAGGCGATGTCGGAGAACGCGATCAGCCCGATCCTCGTCTGCGAGCGAATCATCCGCTCGAGGACGTTGACGATCGTCTGGTCCGCCTCGGGCTTGATCGAGCGTGAGACGTCGAGGACGAGCATCCCGCTGCCTCCGCCCGGAAGCAGGCCGTGAGTCGCCGCCGCATTGCCGCGTCCCGTGGTGCTCGCCAGCACGACGAGCCCGACGAGGACGACGGCGAGGGCCACCCGCACGATCAGCGTCCGCCGCGCCGCACCCGCGAGGCGCGCGGTGCTCGCGAGCGGAATCGCGGGGCCGCGCACGCGGCGTCGGGCCCGCTCAGCGAGCGTGACCATTCGACCTCTCCGCGACGACGCGCCGCACGTCGACGGTCAGGGGCTGCGTCGCCGCCGGCATGGGAGTGTCCTCGCCCCACGCCAGCTCACGCGCTGCGAGCGCGAGCTCGCGCTCGCCGGTGTGTGTGAGCTCACGCGAGAGGAGCTCGAGCGCCTTGCGCTTCGCCGGCTGGTCGTCGTCCTCCGACGCGCGCTCGACGAGCACCACAGCGCGCTCGAGCCTCGTGAGGACGGGCACCCGTACCCGGCGCAGGATCGCCCGCACGAAGCCGGCGAACCCGATCACTGCGAAGAGGAAGAGCAGCGCGCTGGCCGCGAGCAGCAGAGCCTGGAGCAGGCCGGGCGACACCGAGTAGGTCACGCCGAGCGGCGCCGTGCTCAGGCGCCAAGACGGCTGCTGGAACGGGTCGGCGTTCGCGATGTCGGCAGCCGTCGTCCGGGAGGCGAGCGTCAACGGATACCACGGAACCTGAATCTTGCGCCGGCCGCCGCCGGTGACCGGCCAGAAGAAGACGTTCGCCGGGTCGAACTGGATGCGTGTGAACGCGGCCGTCGGCAGGCACGAGTAGGTGACGCACGCGAGGTTCGCCGTGTACGTGAGGTGGGTGAGGCGGCCGGTGTCCTGCCGCTGAACCGTCGGCACGCCGATCACGGCGTAGGGGTTGAAGTTCGGGCTGAAGCCGATCCGCGCCGGATCGATCCGGTCGCGGTCGACGAGGAGGACGATCTTGGCCTTCACCGGGTCGGCGAACATCGCCGCAGACCGGGAGAGCTGCGTCTCACCGGTGATCGCCTGCCTCGGGACGGCGGCGGCCGGGCCTCCACGCAGGACGAGGACGAGCACCAGCGCGAGCAGTGCGGCGCCGGCGATTCCCGAGCCGATGAGCGCGCGCTTCGTCGTCACCACCAGCGGCCCCTCGAGATAATCCGCTCGTCGGCCCACTCCAGGAACGCCTGGAAGATCTCGCCGCGATCGGAGGTCGTGACCAGCACCGGGCCGAGGTCGAGCGCGCGAAGTCGCGCATGCAGCTCCTGGGCACGGGCCTCGTTCTCCTCGCGCCGGCGGACCGCCTCCCGCTCCGTCAGGCGCACGGCGACGAACCTGCCCGTCGTCTGGTCGTGCAACGGGACGACGACGCCGCCGACCTGCGGGAAGCTCCGTTCCCAGACCGGGTCCTGGATCACGACGGGGACGATGTCCCACCGTCGCTCGAGCGCGACGATCCACTCGTCCTCGGACGGCGGCGCGAGGAAGTCCGAGAGCAGGAAGACGAACGTCCCGGCAGGGAGCGGTGGATGCAGCCGCATGAGGAAGTCGAACGCCCGCGCGATGCTGTCCTCGGGAGCGCCGAAGGATCCCTGCAGCGCCTCTTCGGGCACCTCGTGGTGCGTGCGCGGCTGGACCCAGGTCTCGTCGGGCTCACCGTGGTCGAGGTAGCCGAGAAACCCCCGGGCCGCGAGAGTCGCCTCGGTCACGAGCTCGGCGGCCACGTGCATCGCTCTCGTCTTGTCGAGCCAGGGCAGCGGAGGCGGGAAAAGCGACATCGACGGTCTGCGGTCGCTGACGATCACGACGCGCGGCGCCTCCTCGGCGAAGTACTCCCGCACGATGAACTCGTCCGAGCCGTGCGCGGACGAAAGGCGGGCCGACGCGTTCCAGTCGATCGCGTGCGCGTCGTCACCGGGCTCGTAGTGGCGTGAGCCGGCGACGTCGGAGCCCGAGCCCCGGCGAAGGCTGTTCATGCCGCCGAAGGGAAGCCCGGCGAACCGGCGGCGGGGAGCCAGCGGGAAGGTGACGTCCGTGGCGGGCACGGACTAGTCGCTCGAGACGTGCAGCGGCTCCGGGGCGGCGGGCTCTTCGGTCGAGTCGGGCTCGGGCCGTGGGGCAGCTGCGAAGCACTTCCGGACGACCCCCTCGACCGCGGGCTCCCAGCCCACCCTGCGAGCTTCGGCGAGGAAGGTCGGCCGGAACACGATGCGGTGCAGGAGCACCGAGGCGAAGAGGAGCTCGATGTCCTCCGGCACGACGTACGGCCGGTGGTCGAGCAGCGCCCAGGCGCGCGCCGCGCGCTCGAGCGCGAGGCTGCCGCGGACGGAAGACCCGACGGCGACTTCCTCGAGGTCGCGCGTCGAGCGCACGAGCTCCACGATCCACCGTTGCAAAAGAGGGTCGACGTAGACGTTCATGGCGGCGTCGCGCAGGGTCTGCACCTCGGCGACGTCGACGACGGGCTGGAGCAGGCGCAGCGGATGTCCGTGCCGCTGCTCGTCGACGATCAGCAGCTCCTCGTCGACGGACGGGTAGCCGAGCGCGGTCTTGAGGAAGAACCGGTCGAGCTGCGCCTCGGGCAGCGGGAACGTGCCCTCGTACTCGATGGGATTCTCGGTCGCGAGTAGCAGGAAGGGGTCGGGCAGGACACGGGTCTGGCCGTCGACCGTGACCTGATGCTCGGCCATCGCTTCGAGCAGCGCCGACTGCGTCTTCGGCATCGCCCGGTTGACCTCGTCGACGAGCACGACGTTCGCGAAGATCGGCCCGGGCCGGAACTCGAAGTCGCGCTCACGCTGGTTGAAGACCGACAGGCCGGTCACGTCGGTCGGCTGCAGGTCCGGCGTGCACTGGATCCGCGAGGGCGCGGCGCCCTCGATCGACTGGGCGATCGCGCGGGCGAGCACGGTCTTCGCTGTCCCCGGGACATCCTCGAAGAGGACGTGCCCGCCGCTGATGAGCGCGGTGAAGACGAGCTTCACCTCGTCGCGCTTGCCGTGCACGACGGTCTCGATGTTGTCGAGGAACCGATCCGCGATCGCCGCGGCGCTCTGGAAGCGGCCTGACCCCTCTAGACGGGCAACCTCAGTCGGTTCCATGGACTCCCTCGATTGTAGGTCGGGATGCGCAGCAGCAGACGCCAACTTGTGACGCTCGCCGACCCGAATTGGTTAGGGATCTGTGAAGGCTTGCCACCGCCACCGGAGAGTGATTCAGTGGCCGAAGCGACCAGGAGGCTGTTGTGGAGATGGCACGCAACACCGGCCCGCTCGGCCGGGAACGCGGGATCGGCTTCGGGATCCTGCTCTACATCGTCACGTTCACGTTCTACGGGTGGTACTGGGCGTTCCAGACGCAAGAGGAGATGAAGAAGCACACCGGCGACGGCCTCGGGGGGGTCCTTGGCCTGGTCGTCTGGATCCTCGTCGGCTTCGTCAGCGCCTTCGTCGTCCCGTCCGAGGTCGGGAAGATGTACGCCGGGGACGGGCAGCAGCCGCCGGTGACCGGCTGGACCGGCCTCTGGCTCGTCCCGGGCGGGATCCTGATCATCCCGGCAATCGTCTGGTTCGTGAAGGTGCAGGGCGCGCTGAACCGCTACTGGGCCGCGAAGGCCTCCCAGATCTGAAAGGAGATTCCATGGCAGTCACGGTCCGAACTCTCCAGAACTTCGTCGGTGGCGATTGGATTGCCTCGACCGGTGACAGCGCCCGCCCGATCGTCTCCCCCGTCACCGGCGAGACGCTTGCCGAGGTTCCCGACGCGAGCATCGACGACGTCGACCGCGCGGTCGAGGCCGCCCGGGAGGCGCAGCCGAAGTGGGCGGCACTCTCCGCCTGGGAGCGGGCGAAGGTCTGCCACGCGATCGCCGACCTGATCGACGAGCGGCGCGAGGAGTTCGCCCGCGAGCTCTCGCTCGAGCAGGGCAAGCCGTACGCGTCCGAGGCGCTCGGTGACATCGACGAGACGGCCGAGAACTTCCGGATCGCGGCCGAGGACGTAAAGCGCATGGAGACGGCGATCATCCCCTCGCAGGACCCCGGCAAGCGGATCCTGACTTTCCGCAAGCCGAACGGTGTCTACGCCGCCATCACGCCGTGGAACTTCCCGACGCTGATCCCGGTCGAGCTGATCGCGCCGGGCATCGCGGTCGGGAACACGATCGTGATGAAGCCGTCGGAGTGGACGCCGATCGCGATGGCCAACTTCATGCAGATCATGGCCGACGCCGGCCTACCCGACGGCGTCGTCAACGTCGTCTATGGGGGCGGAGACGTCGGCGAGCGTCTCGTGACGCACCCCGGCGTCGACGGCATCGGCTTCGTCGGCTCGCACGGGACAGCCGAGAAGATCGTTCGCGCCGCCGGGCTGAAGCGCTCGCTCATCGAGGCCAGCGGCAACGGTCCGGTGATCGTGTGCGAGGACGCCGACCTCGAGCGCGCTGCACAGGGCGCGGTCTTCGGCGGCTTCTTCTGCGCGGGGCAGGTGTGCTGCGCGACCGAGCGCGTCCTCGTCCACGAAGGCGTGCACGACTCCTTCCTCGATGCGGTGCTCGAGGCAGCGAGGGAATGGCCGCTCGGCGATCCCTTCGACGAGACGACCATGGTCGGCCCGATGAACAACGAGCCGACCGCGCGGAAGATGGACCTGCATCTCGAGGACGCGGTCGCGAACGGAGCGAGCGTCGTCCTCGGCGGGTCACGCGCAGGCGACCGGCCGACCCGGCTCTACTACGAGCCCACCGTCGTCACCGACGTCGGCGTCGACACGCTCATCAACCGCCAGGAGACGTTCGGGCCGATCGTGCCGCTGATCCGCGTGAGCTCGGACGACGAGGCCCTTGCCGTTGCCAACGACTCGCACCTCGGGCTCCAGGCCGCGGTCTACACGTCGAGCCTGAAGCGTGCGTTCAAGTTCGCCGACAGCCTCCGCGTCGGCAACGTCGTCGTCAACGACTCGACGGACTACTGGGAAGCGCACGAGCCCTTCGGCGGCGCGGCGGGAACCCAGAGCGGGTGGGGCCGAATCGGCGGCCGCTACACGATGCTCGACATGAGCGACCTGAAGACGGTCGTGCTCGACGTGGGCGGGCTCGAGTAGGAGCCCGCCCACGTCGGTCGATGAGCGACCTAGCGTCCGGCGCGGATCGAAAGGTTGACCAGCCGGCGCGTCGACACGCCCGCGATCAGCCGGTCGCCCGGCTTGCGCGCGCGCACGAAGAACACCTGGCTGATGGCGCTCCTCAGGTGTAGCCGGAAGGTCGGCCGGACCACAAAGGTCACGTAGCCGTCGGCCCCCGTCGCCTGCTCGGGCGGCGTCGTCGTGTTCCCGAACGGGACGCCCACGAGGAACACGAGCGCCCCCTGCACCGGATGGTTCTGACTGTCCGTGACACGGAACCTCGCGGTGATCGGGCGATGCGAACGCAGGATGAACGGATCGAACGAGACACGGTCGACGATCAGGCGGTTCGGCAAAGAGACGTCGTTCACCGAGATCGCGGTTCCGCTCGGCGCACCGGCCTTCGTGATCACCGCCGACGGCGTCGACGTCGCCGACGTCGAGCCGAGGCTGTTCTTGGCCGTCACGCGCACGCGCAAGGTGTGCCCGATGTCGGCGCTCGAGAGCAGGTAGCTGCTCGCGTTGGCCTTGGAGACATCGGAGCAGTTGCCGCCGTTGGCGTCACAGCGGCGCCACTGATACGAGAACGTCATCGGCTGTCCGCCGATCCAGGAGCCGCGGCTCGCGCTGAGCGTTTGCTTCTCCTGCGGTATCCCCGAGACCGTCGGCGGAGCCGTGTTCGAAGGCTTGCCTGCCGTCGCCGACGCACGGACGGTGCCCGGCGTCGCGTTCGAGTTCGCGCTCGCGCTTCCGTCGGCGTTCGAGGCGATCACGCGAGAGCGGATTCGATGGCCGACGTCGACCGCGGCGAGCACGTACGTGTTGCGGGTCTCTCCCGAGATCGTCGTGCAGTTGATGCCGTTCGGGCCGCCGCCCGACGCGTCGCAGCGAAGCCAGCGGTACTGGTACGTGAACGGCGCCGTGCCTGCCCACGTTCCGTTCGTCGTCCGGAGCGTCTCGCCCTGGACCGTCGTGCCCGAGACCACGGGCTCGCCGACGTTCGACGGGGCGGTCTGCGTGCGCGCGGAGCCGGCGCCCGGAAGCAGCAACGCGGCGGCGACCGCTCCGATCGCAGCGGCGATCCCGAGCCAGCCGGAGATCCGCGATGCGCGATGATGGAATACCTGCCGTTTCATTTCTTACCCCCTCCTGTGGTACTTTCGTAGTACGACTAGATTCGTGTTACGAAGTTAGTCGTACTCCGTAATGACGCTGTCCAAACCCACCACCCCTGCCGCCGAGGACTACGCCAGTGCCGCAGCGCTCCGCGAGGCGCTGAACTCGTTCCGGCACAGCAGCGAGATCGTCACGAGCGCCAACGGCCTCACGTCGCGCACGTATCAGCTCCTACTGATGATCAAGACGGCCCGGGTCCTGCCTGGACGGGTCGGCCTGAGCGAGCTCGAGGAGCGACTCCAGCTCGGCAAGAGCACCGTCACCGAGCTCGTCGTGCGAACGGAGCGGCGCGGCCTCGTCCGGCGGGAGCTCGACCGCCGGCGCCGCGGGGCTATCCTCGTGCGCCTGACTCCCAAGGGCGAGCGGAAACTGGCCAAAGCCGTCGCGGAGCTCGGGAACGAGCGCGTGCGCCTCATCGAGCTTCTCTCGAAGCTCGCGGCCGACTAGGAATAGGGTCAGGTACTGCAGTCGTTCATCGGGAACTTGAAAGGTGGTCCACTGCGAGCGCGAGCCACGTCTTCGCGTGCGCGCTCCAGACGCTCTGCTCGTGGCCTCCCGGATAGACGCGGAACACGTGCGGCACGCGCGCCGCGCTGAGCTCACGGTCGAACTCTCTGTTCTCGTCGCGAAAACGCGCATCCTCGCTGCCGACGTAGAAGGCGAAGAACGTCGGCCTGCGCGCAAAGCCGCGCCGCAGCCCGCGCACGAACGAGTGGGCGCTCGCGTTTCTATTCGCGCTCGGCGAGCCGAGATCGAGGCTCTTCACTCCCGCGGGGTCGGTCGGATGGAAGTAGCCGCTCCACGACTCGACGACCGAGAACGATGACAGGTGGTGCAGCGCCAGGATGACGGCGCCGTAGCCTCCGGCCGACAGACCCACGATTGCCCGAGCGCTCCGCTTCGGGATCGTCCGGAGGTGCGAATCGACGTAGCCGATGACGTCGCGCGTGATCGCCGTCTCCCAGTTGCGCCCGTTGCCCCAGTCGAGATACTCGGGATCGGTGTCGTTGTCGCGCGCTCCCTGCGGCGCGACGATGATCGCGCGACGGCCGCTCACGGCAAGAGCCCGGGCGAGGAAGTCGGCGCCCCGGAAGGCGCTCGACGACGCGGGAAGCCCGTGCAGGAAGTACACGACCGGATAGCGCCGGTTGCCTCTTCGATAGCCGGGGGGAAGATAGACCGCCAACCGCAGCCGGCCTTGCACGGCGGGCGAGTAGACCGACCGCTCCGACTTCGAGCTCCCGGCGAGCGATCGCGTGGACGTCGCGCGTGGATGGGCGGCGCCGACCGCGATCAGAGCCGCGAGCGAGGCGAGGGCGAGAAGGCTCGCGAGGAGGCGCATCCGGATGAAGGTACCGATCTTCTCGGTTGCTTAACCACTGCTTAACGGGACCTGTTGTAGAACGACTACGAAATGGGTCGAGGGCGCCGTTTGCCACAGATCTCGGCGCGATGGCTCGCGCCGATCCTCCTCGCGATCGTCAGCGCGTTCGTCGCGGTCGGGTTCGTGGGCGTCGACCACTACGCGCGGAACTACTGGTTGTACCGCGGGTTCCCGCCCCCGCACGATCCTGCCTACGTGACGCAGCGCGGGAAGATCGAGCACATCAAGGTCGCTAGCGCCGCGCTCGGCGGCCGCAACCAGGACGTCTACGTCTATCTGCCGCCGGGGTACCAGCAGCATCCCAACCGGCACTATCCGGTCCTCTACCTGTTACACGGCTTCCCCGGGCGCCCGCTCGCCTTCATCCTCACCGTCCGCATGGGCGTCGTCGAGGACGAGCTGGTCGCCAAGCACAAAGCGCAGCCGCTCATTCTCGTGATGCCGTTCGGCTCGACTGGAACGTTCACCGACAAGGAGTGGGCGAACGGCGTCAATCCGGGCGAAGCCTGGGCCACGTTCGTCTCGAAGGACGTCGTGCACGCGATCGACGCGCGCTACCGGACGATCCCCACCCCGGCGGCGCGCGGAATCGGCGGCCTGTCGGAGGGCGGGTACGGAGCGTTGAACATCGCCGTCCAGAACCCCGGGGAGTTCAGCCTCGTCGAGAGCTGGTCGGGCTATCAGCAGGCGGCGCGTAACCACTCGATCTTCGGCCGGCAACTCGTCGGGCTGGTCCGCAACTCGCCGCTCGACCGGCTCCGCGCGGCCGCGCCGGCCCTTCGTCGCTCGCACACCTACGTCTGGTTCTACACCGGAACCCACGACGAGCTCGTGCAGCAGAACCGGGACTTCGCAAAAGCGCTGACGGCGGCGCACGTCCGTCACACGTACATCGAGTCCCCGGGCGGACACAACTGGGCTCTCTGGAGAGGGATGGCATGGCGCGCGTACCTCGCCGCCGCCGGGAGGTTGCATGCAGCCGCTCCTTAAAGTTGGAAGAGCGGCAGGCGCCTCGGTCGCGTCGTTCGCGGTCGTCCTAGCCGCGAGCGGCTGGTTGTACGTCATCCAGCCGCACAGCCACCTGCCGGGCCCGGCGATCGCCGACGCGCTTCCGCTCGACGAGCTGTCCCGGCGCTCTGCGGTCCCGCTGCTCGTCTTCGTCGCCGTCTGGGCGACGGCCGCGCTGCTGCTCGGCCTGATCGCCCGGGCGGCTCGCGCGGAACGGCTGACCGCCGGCCTGATGCTCGGCCTCGGGATCGGCGGCTGGGCGTATCTCCAGACCGGCCTCTCGCTCTTCATCGTCCGCCAGGTCCCGGCCGACCAGGCCTTCCACGCGGCAGCGACGCAGAAGGCCGTGTACCTCCCCGCCCTCCTCGCCGGCCTCGCCGGCGCCCTGTGCGGCCGTGCACGTACGAGCGAGCGACCGCGCAGCCCGCTCGTCCTGTCGTGGTTCGTCGCCGCGGCAGGGCTGCTCGGCGTCCTCGACGCGATCCTCCCCAGCGACCGCGGCTCCGTGATCTCCGCCCTCGCGCCCGAGCACGTCCACGGCGTGTCGGTCGCGCTCGTGGCTCCCCTCGGACTCGCCCTCGTCGTGGCGGCGCGCGGGCTCGCCCGGAGGAAACGCCGCGCCTGGCAGGTCGCCCTGCTGCTCCTGCTCTGGCTGATCGCGCTCCATGTCCAGCACCGCTTCGGGTACGGGGCGATCGCGACCGCGCTCGTCGCGGTGGCGCTGCTCGCGAGACGCAGCGACTTCGACGCCCCGGGGGATCCGGAAGGGACTCCGCGGCTCGCGCTGCGCGCGCTGCTCTTCGGCGCGGTCATCGCCGGCTACGCCGTGATCGCGCTCTGGGTGAACCGCGTGATGGCCGACCAGCCCTTCACGCTCCCGTTCGCTCTCCGGGAGACTGCCCGCGCGGCCGTCGGCGTGAACGCGACCGGCTCCGGCCACCTGGCGGGTGCGTTCGGCGAGTGGTTCCCGCTCTCCGTGCTGTTGTTGACCGTGTGCGCCGCCGGCATCCTCCTGCTCGACTGGCTCGGCCCGTGGCGCTACCGCCACGCGCAGGAGGCCCACCACCGCCGGATGACACGCGACCTCGTCGCCGCCTGGGGCGTGGACACGCTCGCGCCGTTCGTCCTCCGCGGCGACAAGTCCTACTTCTTCGACGAGGACGAGAACGCGTTCGTCGCCTACAAGGTGGTCGGCGGCGTCGCGATCGTCTCGGGTGATCCGATCGGCCCACCCGAGCGGTTCTCGGAGCTCGTCGGCTCGTTCCTGCGCTTCTCCCGCTCCCGCGGCTGGCGCGTGGCGATCCTCGGCGCGTCGGAGCACGCGCTCGGCGTCTACCGGGCCCACGGCCTCCACACCCTCTACCACGGCGACGAGGCAGTGGTGAAGACCGCGACGTTCTCGCTCGACGGCCGGCCGATCCGCAAGGTGCGCCAGTCGGTTCACCGCCTGGAACGGGCCGGCTTCACGGCTCAGACCCTGAGGCCGAGCGAGGTTGACTCCGACCTGCGCAGGCAGATGGAGGAGCTGGCACGTGCCTGGCGCGGCGCCCAGCCGGAGCGCGGATTCGTGATGGCGCTCGACACCCTCTTCCGGCTCGACGACGAGCACGCGCTCTTCGTGGTCGGACGGGACGCCGACGGGACCGTCGCCGGCTTCCTTCACTTCGCCGTGTGCACGGGCGGCTCGGCGCTCTCCCTGTCGTCGATGCCACGCCTTCGCACGACGCCGAACGGCTTCAACGAATGGCTCGTCTGCGTCGCGATCGAGTGGGCGCGGGTGGAGGGCTTCGAGCGCGTGTCGCTCAACTTCGCTCCCTTCGCCGCCCTGCTGTCGCCGGAGGCCGAGCTGTCCACGCTCCAGCGGCTCGAGCGCCGCGCGCTCCTTCGGCTCAAGGGACGGTTCCAGCTCGACAACCTCCTCCTCTTCAACCGCAAGTTCTTCCCGGACTGGGAGCGGCGGTTCGTCGTCTACGAGCGGAAGCTCGACCTGCCGCGCGTCGGGATCGCGGCGCTCGCGGCCGAGGCCTACCTCCCCTTCAGCGGGCGCGACCGGCAGTGACCTGGAAGCTCGGAGCGGGCCTCGTGCTCGCGCTCGTCTCCGCGGGCGCGATCAACTGGGGCTACTACCTCCAGCACGGCGCCGCATCCGCCCTCCCGGCGCTCGCCCTGCGCCGGCCGCTGCGGTCGCTTGCGGCGCTGTTCGGCAACCGCCGCTGGCAGCTCGGCTTCTGGACCGGGATCGGAGGATGGGTGTTCTACGTCGTGGCGCTGACCCTGGCGCCGCTCTCTCTCGTCCAGGCCTGCTCCGCGGGCGGGCTGGCGTTGCTAGCGGCCCTCGCCGGCGTGAGGTCGCGCAGGGAGCGGCTCGCTGTCGCGGCCGCGATCGCGGGGCTCGGACTGCTGGGGCTCTCGCTCGCAGGCGGGAACGCGGCCGCCGGGCACGTGTCGTTGCGTGGCGCGGCGATCTGGATGATCGCTTCGGCGGGTGCCGCTGCGCTCGCCGCGGGTCCGGGCGCCGATCTGTTCGCGCGCGGCGCGGGGCTCGGCATCGCGGCCGGTGTCATGTACGCCGCCGGCGACGTGGGCACCAAGGCCGCCGTCTCCCACGGTTTCCATTTTCCGTTCGTGCCGGCATTGCTCGCCTGTCACGGCCTCGCCTTCGTGGCGCTCCAGCTCGGCTTCCAGCGGGGGAGCGCCCTGACGACCGCGGGCGTGGCGACCCTGTGGACGAACGCGCTGCCGATCGCCGCGGGAATGCTCCTCTTCGGCGAGCCGCTGCCGGGCGGCGCCCTCGGGGTTGCGCGGATCGCCGCCTTCGTCGCACTCGTCGCCGGCGCCGCCCTGCTCACGAGGCCGGGAGACGCGGCCGATGCGAAGTCGGTGAGCGCCGAAGGCGCAGCTCAGAGGCGCCGCCGCTTGATCGGAGGTCTCGGAGCCGCGCTCGCCGCGCTCGTCTGCGCCGGCGCCGTCTGGGCCGCGCCCGTGTCGCGGCACGACCCGCCGCCGCTCGCGGGCTTCACACAAGTCGACCAGGGAACGGGCGGCGGCACCGTCTGGAGCGGGCGCATCCCGAACCCCTATTACCCGTCCGACACCCGAGACACGGAGATCTACCTCCCGCCGAACTACTCCCCGACCGGGCGCTACCCCGTCCTCTACCTTCTGCACGGCTTCTGGGGAGGCCCGTCGTCGTTCGTGGTCAGCCTCAAGCTCGCAGACGTCGCCGACTCGCTCATCGCCGACGGCAGCGTGCGACCGTTCATCGCCGTGATGCCGCCCGGAGGCCTTCCGACCGGAACGAAGACGGACCGGGCTCAGAGCGAGTGGGTCGGGCCCTGGGAGGACTACGTCGTCCGCAAGGTCGTGCCGTGGGTCGACGTGCACCTCTCGACCGAGCGGAGCGCGGCTGGTCGCGCGATCGCGGGCGTCTCGGCGGGTGGCTTCGGCGCCGTCGACATGGCCCTCCGCCACCTCGGGACGTTCTCCACCGCGGAGTCCTGGGAGGGCTACTTCGCACCCCTCCTCGACGGCCCCTTCGCGCACGCGTCGGCCGCGACGCTCGCCGCGCACAACCCCGTCCTGCTCGCGCGCCGTGAGGCGAGTGCGATCCGGGTGAGGCACATGCGCTTCTTCCTGTCGACCGGCGGCAGCCACGGTGCGGTCAAGTTCCGCTGGACGTTCGACTTCGACCACGAGCTCCGCTCGCTCCGGATCGCGGACCGGCTCTGGTCGCAACCCCCAGGGGTGCCCGGCTTCGGCAGGAACCAGCTGCCGGCGGCGCTCACGTACGCCGAGCGGTGAGGAAGTCGGGCGTGCGCCCGCTCGCCTTCGGGGTGGCCTGCGCGCTCGCGCTCGGCGCCGCGGTCGCGGCGGCCGCCGCGCCCGGCTCGCCCGTGCGCACGGGCGGGCTCGAGCACGGTGATGCGGCAAGCATCGCGTTCCTCTCGGCCCTGGCGCTCGCCTTCGCCCTCTACGTCGCGGGGATCCTGGCGCTGCGGACACGCCCGACACGTGCTCGCTGGGCCTGCGCGGTCGCGGTCGTCATCCAACTGCTCCCCCTCGCCGGCCCGCTTCTGCTCTCGCACGACGTCTACAGCTACTGGGCCTACGCGCGCATCGCCGCGCAGCACGAGAGCAATCCGTACGTCGCTCCTCCTTCGCGCTTCGCGCACGATCCGGCCACTCGTGCCGTGGCGCGCGGATGGCGCGGGACGACCTCCGTCTATGGGCCGGCCTTCACCGCCGGCTCGGTCGCCGTCGACGGCGTTGCGGGCAAGTCTCCCGAGACAGAGGCCCTGGTCTTCCGTGTCACGGCGGCCCTGGCCGCGATCGCCGCGACGCTCCTCGCCGCCCGGATCGCGCGGCGCAAGGCGTTCGCCGCGGCCTTCGTCGGGTGGAACCCGCTACTCGCTGTCAGCTTCGCGGGCGGCGGCCACAACGACGCCTGGATGCTCGTGTTGATGCTCGCGGCAGTCGCGCTTGCGCTGAGGAGGCGCGACGCCGCGGCCGGCGCCGTCTGGATGCTGGCTGCGGCCGTCAAGGTGCCGGCGCTGCTCCTGTTCGGGCTGGAGCTCGTGCGGTCGCGGCGAGCGGTCTGGCTCGGGGCCGCTGTCGCCGCGGCGGCCGTCTCGATCGCGGCGACGGTCGCGTTCGGCACCGCCTGGCTCTCGACTCTCGTCTCGATCAGCAGTCGCGAGTCGAAGTTCGCGCTCCCCGTCCGGCTCGAGCAGGTGGGCGTCCCCGACCGCGTGGCGCACGCGCTCGCGATCGTCGCGCTCGTGGGCGTCGGCGCCTGGCTGCTTCGGCTGGCTCGGCGTGGCCGCCCGCGGCTCGCGCTCGGCGCTTGCCTGCTCGTGCTCACCAGCCCGTGGCTGCTTCCCTGGTACGCGACGTGGCCTGTTGCGCTCGCTGCGGTCGAGGAGGACGCGCTCGCGCAGGTGCTGGCGCTCTCCGTGGCGGCCTATTTGCTGCCGGCGCGCATTCCGTTCTAGGTAGTCGGGCTCACACCTCGCGATAGAAGGCGAGGGCACGGTCGACAAAGGAGCCGGCCGCGCCGAGGTAGTCCTCCGGGCGGGTCGCGTCGATGCCGAGGGGGTGCGCCTCCGACAGCGTGTCCTCGCCGACATTTGCCCGCATTCGCTCGGTGTCGACCTCGAGTCCGGCGAGGGTCTCGCGCAGCCAGGCAGCCGCGCCGCCGCTCCCGGCGAGTACGTCTGAGAGCGCTCCCCACTCCGCATGCCAGGCGCCGGCCGCGCGCTCGTGCTCCTGCGGCAGCGAGGCAACCAGGAGGTCGGCGGCGGCGCGCGTCCGCATCGCGTTCGCGCGTACGAGCGCGGGTCCGACCGGGCTCCGCTTGTGCGGCATCGTCGACGAGCCGCCGTTCGCCGCCACTCGGACCTCCCCCACCTCGGTCTGCGCCAGCAGCTCGAGGTCGAGGGCGATCTTGGCGGCCCAGCCTGCAGCGACGGCGTGCGCGCTTCCAAGCTCGGCCAACGGCAGACGCCGTCGTGTGCCACGGCACCACCGGCTCCGACAGGCTGAGCTCCGCGGCAAAGACGTGCAGCACCTCAGGCCCGCGGTCCCCTAGCGCGGCCAGCGTGCCGGCGGCACCGCCGAGCTGCGCGGGCAGACGCGCCGCGGAGATGCGCCCGCGGGCGTGCAGCACGCCCACCAGCCAGCTCGCCGCCTTCAGGCCGAATGTCGTCGGGCCGGCCTGCTGGAGCAGCGTCCGCGCGGCCATGACGGACGAGCGGTGTCGATCCGCGAGGTCCGCGCATGTCGCCGCGACCCCGTCCAGGTCGGCGACGATCAGTGCAGTCGCCTCGCGCGCGACGAGAGCAGCTGCCGTGTCGAGGATGTCCTGGCTCGTGGCGCCGAGATGAACGTCCTTCGCGGCGTCGCCCCCGACAGCTTCACGCAGCGCGCGCACGAGCGGCTCGGCCGGGTCGCCGGCGCGCCTGCCCTCGGAGATGAGCGTGGCGAGATCGAAGCGGTCGGGGTCGCAGCACACGATGATCGCCCCGGCGGAGTCCCGGGTGATGACGCCGACCTTCGCCTCGGCGACCGCGAGCGCGCGCTCGGCCACGAGCATCGCGCGCAGCCAGGCCTGGTCCGAGACGGTAGCCAGCACTTCGGGCGGCGTGAACAGCGCGTCAAACGGCATCGGGCACCGCTACATCTTCGCCCACTCGACGCCCCCTCTCGGTTCCAGTTGCCGCAACGCGGCGAGCTCTTCGCCGGTCGGCTCTGCGGTGACGGACACGCCATCGGCGACATGCAGACCCCAGCCCGTGGCGGCGCGGGCCTGGTCGGGATCGACTCCCGTGTGCACGCCTGTGAGTGACAGCTCGCCGTCACCGCCGGGCTCGAGGATGCCGAGGTCGGTGACGACGACGCGCACGCGGTCGCCGACGCTCGTCTTGAAGTCGAGCCTCTCCACGAACGTGCGCGGCGATTGCCGCAGCATCACGAAGACGTCGCGCACGGATCGCGCGATCTCGGGCGCGCCGCCTCCTCCCGGGAGCCGCACCTTCGGGTGGTCGTAGGGGCCGATGACGGTGCTGTTCAGGTTCCCGTGGCGGTCGATCTGAGCGGCGCCGAGGAAGCCGATGTCGATGCGCTCCCCCTGCAGCCAGTACGCGAACATCTCCGGGACGGAGACGACGGTGTCAGCCGTCTCGGCCAGCTCCCCGTCCCCGATCGAGAGCGGGAGCGACCGCGGCTTCGCGCCGATCGTTCCGCTCTCGTAGACGAGCACGCACCCGGGCGCATGGGTCGCCCGGGCGAGGTTCGCGGCGAGGCTCGGGAGCCCGATCCCCACGAAGCAGACGTCGCCGTCGCGAAGGCGGCGCGCTGCCGCCACGGCCATCATCTCGTCGGCCGTGTAGGTCGCCGCCGCGCTCATGCGGCGACGCCTCCCTCGGCGAGGACGCGGTGGTACTCCTCCACGTCCTTCGTCCCGCGCACGTGGCGGTCGATCCAGGAAGTGAACTCCTCGCGGTCTCGGCTGACGTCGGCCCAGCGGACGTAGAAGTCGTTGTCGCGCTCGTAATAGCCGTGGGCGTACGACGGATGAGCGCCGCGCGGCGCCGCCGCAACCGCGTCGATCGTCCACGACGGCAGCACGATCGCTCCCGGCCGGGGCTCGAGCTCGTCCACGATCTCCTCGACCGTGACGATGCTGCGCGCCGATGCGAGGACGACCTCCTTCTGGACTCCCGTGATGCCCCAGAGCTGGACGTTGCCGCTCCGATCCGCCACCTGCGCGTGGACGATGCCGACGTCGGGCCGGTGCGCGGGCACCGCCGCGAGCTCCTCGCCGGTGAACGGGCAGGTGATCGCGCGCGCGGTCGTATGGGCGGCGAGATCGGTGCCGGAGTAACCGCGGAGCGTCCCGAAGGGGAGGTTCGCGGCTCCGGCCCAGTACGCCGCCGCCATGCCCGCGTGCGAGTGCTCCTCCAGCTCGAGCGCGGCGGGCCACCCGTTCTCGACCGCGTCGCGGAACCGGTAGAGGGAGCCGACCCCTGGGTTGCCTCCCCACGAGAACACGAGCTTCTTCGCCGCGCCCGCGCCGATCAGCTGGTCGTAGACGACGTCCGGAGTCATGCGGATGAGCGTCAGGTCACGTCGGCCCTGCCGGATCAGCTCGTGCCCGGCTGCGTGCGGGATGAGGTGCGTGAATCCCTCCAGCGCGACGACGTCGCCGTCGGAGACGAGCTTCTCGATCGCGCTTCGAAGTGGGACGATCTCAGCCATGCTCGGGACCGCTCAGAACGTATAACGCATGCAGGTCGCGGGGTTGCGGAAGCCCACCCTCGGCAGCGAGGACGATTAGTCGCTGCCCGAGGCTGCGCGCGCGACGACCTCGCCGAGCCGGCGCCTGACGTCCGCGGCGATCGGGGCGAGCTCGTCGTTTTCGACGATCGAGAGCATCCGTTCAGCGTCGACCGCCGAGATCCGCGTGTGCCCATCGCGCTCGTAGACGACCACGTTGCACGGGAGCAAGACACCGAGCTCGGGCTCGGCTCCGAGCGCCTGATGCGCGAGCGGAGGGTTGCAGGCGCCGAGGATGACGTAGCGCTCACCTTCGATGCCGAGCTTCTCCTTCAGCGTCGCCTGGACGTCGATCTCGCACAGGACGCCGAAGCCCTGGGCCTTCAGCTCCTCCCTCACGCACTCCAGCGCCCGCTCGAACGGCAAGCTCGTGGGCTCGCTCAACGTGTAGCCGGTTGCAAGCATGGCACTCCTCCTCGAGGTCGCGGCGGCGTGCCTTGGCCGCCGACGCATCGTCCCGGTTCGGCCACCGGGCGCGCATCCGTGGCGTCGCTTAAGGCCCTTCGGGGAACTACCACCGCGTAGTTGCCCGTAGGTGACTCCGCAGATGCCCCGATGCCCGCCGGCCCCCGGCTGGCGATCGTGTCTACGTGAAGCAGATCGTCATTCTCGGCGCGGGCACCGGCGGCACGATGACGGCCAATCGGCTCCACCGCCGGCTGGGCGCCGACGAGGCGGAGATCCACATCGTCGACCGCGACGATGCCCACGTCTACCAGCCGGGCCTCCTTTTCGTCCCCTTCGACCTCGCCCGGACGGACGAGATCATCCGCCCACGGAGACGACAGCTCCGCCCCGGCATCGTCTTCCACGAGAACCAGGTCGAGTCGGTATGGATCGAGCGCGACGAGGTACTCCTCGACGACGGCACGGTTCTTCCCTACGACGTTCTGGTCGTCGCCACCGGCGCCCGCCTGCAACCCGAGGAGACCGAGGGACTCATGGGCCCGGGTTGGAACGAGCGCGTGTTCACGTTCTACACGCCCGAGGGTGCGGACGCGCTCCGGGAGACGCTCGCGCGCTTCGAGGGCGGACGCCTGGTCGTCAACCTCGTCGACATGCCCATCAAGTGCCCCGTCGCGCCCCTCGAATTCGCATTTCTCGCCGACTGGTACTTCCGCGAGCACGGGATCCGCGATCGGGTCGAGCTCGTCTTCTCGACGCCGCTCGACGGCGCCTTCACGAAGCCGGTCGCTTCGGAGCAACTCGCAGGGCTCCTGGCCGAGAAGGAGATCGAGATCGTGACCGAGTTCAACGCGGGCGACGTCGACGGAGTCGGCGGCAAGCTCGGCTCGTACGACGGCCGCGAGCTCGACTTCGACCTGCTCGTGACCGTCCCGCTCCACGGCGGCGGCGCGTATGTCGAGCGCTCGCCCGGCCTCGGCGACGCGCTGGGCTTCGTCCCGACCGACAAGCGCACGCTGCAGACGCCGGCCGCGCCCAACGTCTTCGCACTCGGGGACGCGACCGATCTCCCGATCTCGAAAGCCGGCTCGGTCACGCACTTCGAGGGCGAGGTGCTGACCGAGAACATCGCTCGCTTCCTCGCGGGGAAGGAGCTGGACGCGAGCTACGACGGTCACGCCAACTGTTTCGTCGAGACCGGCTTCCACAAGGCGCTGCTGCTCGACTTCAACTACGAGACGGAGCCTCTCCCCGGCCATTTCGGGCCGCTTCCCCTTCTGCGCGAATCGCGCATGAACCATCTCGGGAAGCTGATGTTCCAGTGGGTCTACTGGCACGGGCTGCTGCCCGGGCGAGAGCTTCCGGGACTAGGGCCGACGATGCCGACGTTCGGCAAGAAAGGCGTCCCGGTTCATGCGAGCTAAGGAGGAGCGATGAGCACGATCACGATCGCCGAGCACGCTGTCGACGTCGACGGCGAGGGGTTCCTGACCGATCCCGCCCAGTGGAGCGAACAGGTCGCAGAGGAGATCGCGCGGGAGAACGGCATCGTCACGCTGACCGACCGGCACTGGCTGGTCGTGAGGTTCATGCGCGAGCGCTACCTGTCGACGGGGGCCGCGCCGTCGATCAGGTCCCTGGGCAAGGAGTCCGGCGTTCCGGTGAAAGAGCTCTACCAGCTCTTCCCGAAGGGCCCGGCGAAGCTCGCCGCCAAGATCGGCGGCATCCCCAAGCCACGCGGCTGCATCTAGAAAGGAGAGCGGAAATGGCCACCATGCTCGAAGAGCCTCGCCTCGAGGAGACAGAGCAGAAGGAGACGATCGAGAAGGTTGCGATCGTCATCTCGAAGGGCTCGCTCGAAGGCATCTACCCCGGTCTGATCATGGCCAACGGCGCCCGCATGGAGGGCATCGAGGCCGACGTTTTCTTCACCTTCTTCGGACTCGACGCGATCCGGAAGGATCGCCTGGCGAAGATCAAGGTCGCCACGGTCGGCAATCCGGGGCTGCACATGCCGACGTGGCTCGGCGCGCTGCCGGGAGTCTCCTGGGCAGCCACGAAGATGATGGAGCGCCAGATGGAGAAGATCGACATCCCGCCGATCCCCGAGTTCATCGAGCTGATCGCGGACTCCGGTGCCCGCCTCTACGCCTGCAAGGCGACCGTCGACATGTTCGGGCTGACGATGGAGAGCTTCGTCCCCCAGGTCGAGGACATCATCTCCGTCGGCGAGTTCTACGAGAAAGCCGGCGGCGGCGAGATCATCTTCACGTAGTCGAACGCCCCGATGACGCCGCGATGCGAAGATCGCGCGTCGTGAGCGAGCGTGAGAACACGATCGACGTGGCGGTGCTGGGCCGCGTCGGCATCGACCTCTATCCGAACCAGCTGCGCACGCCGCTGCGCGAGGTCCGGACGTACACGCGCTTCGTCGGCGGCTTCGCAGGGAACGTCGTGACCGGGCTGGCACGGCTCGGCGTTGCCGCCGCGATCGTCTCGCGCGTCGGGCCCGACCCACACGGCGAGTTCGTGCGCGACTTCCTCTCGCGCGAGGGCGTCGACGTCCGCTTCCTCGCGGTCGATCCCCGGCTCATGACCCCGCCGACGTTCTGCGAGGTGTGGCCCCCGGACCGCTTCCCGATCACTTTCTACCGCTATCCGACCGCGCCCGACTGGCAGCTCTCCCCGGAGGACTTCGACGCGGAGGAGGTCGCCGACGCGCCGTTCGTGCTCGCCACGGGCACGGGTCTGGCGCAGTCGCCGAGCCGCGAGACGACGCTCGCCGCGCTCGAGGCGCACAGAGGCACAACCATCTTCGACCTCGACTGGCGGCCGACCCTGTGGGAGCGGCCCGAGGAATTCGGCGAGGTCGCCTCGGTCGCGGCCGGGCGCGCGGACATCGTGATCGGCAACGAGGAAGAGGTCGGCGCCGCGGCGGGTGATCCGGCCGCGCTGCTCGGTGCCGGCGTGCGCACGCTCGTCCTGAAACGCGGCGAGCGCGGCGTGCTCCTCTTCGACGAGGGGCGGGAAGTCGACGTCCCGGGGCACCCGGTCGAGGTCGTGAACGGGCTCGGCGCGGGCGACGCGTTCGCGGCGGCGTTCACGCACGCGCTCCTGCGCGGCATGCCCGCGGACGAGGCCGTCCGCCGCGGCTCCGTCGCGGGCGCGATCGTTGCCTCCCAGCTGGCATGCTCGGAGGCGATGCCGACACTGGCCGAGCTCGAGACGGCCCTCGCGTGAGCAGCCTCCTCCTGCGCGCGGGCGACTGGGACCGCGTCGATCCGGCGTCGGCCGGCTGGCGCTACCTCTCCTTCGAGGTCGTGCGCCTGCGGGACGGCGAGGAGGTCACGCGCGGGACCCGCGGCGAGGAGGTGGCCCTCGTCCCTCTCGGCGGCCGCTGTGCGGTCGCGAGCGGCGATGCCAGCTGGGAGCTCGGCGGCCGCGCGAACGTGTTCGAGGGGATGCCGTGGGCGCTCTATCTCCCCCGCGACAGCGAGTACCGCATTGCCGGGGTCGGCGACGTCGAGGTGGCCGTCTGCGGCGCGCTGGCCGACGAGCGCTTCGAGCCGAAGCTCGTGACGCCGGAGGACGTCGAGATCGAGGTGCGCGGTTCCGGCAACGCCACGCGCCAGATCAACCACATCGTCAAGCCGGAGTTCCCGGCGCACCGCCTCCTCGTCGTAGAGGTGTTCACGCCGGCGGGGAACTGGTCGAGCTATCCACCGCACAAGCACGACGAGGACCATCCGCCGGGCGAGGTGGTGCTCGAGGAGGTCTACTACTACCGCACGCAGGAGGAGCCGCCGGGTGCGTTCGCGGTGCAGCGCCTCTACAGCCCTCGACACGGAACCGACGTCACCGAGACGGTGCGCGACGACGACCTCATGCTCGTGCCGCACGGCTACCACACCACGTGCGCGGCGCACGGCTACGACCTCTACTACCTGAACGGCCTTGCCGGCGACCGCCGCTCGATGGCGGCGGCCGACGATCCGTCGCTCGCCTGGATCCGTCCGGCCTGGGCCGAGCTCGAGCCCGATCCGCGCGTCCCGCTCGTGACCCTTGAAGGCCACCGCGCGTGAGTGCGATCCGCGTGGCGAATGCGCCGTGCAGCTACGGCGCATTCGAGATCACGGTCGGCGTCCTCCCTGACGTGCCTGATGCCGAGTACGTCCTCGCGGCGATTTCCGCGGCGGGCTACGAGGGCACGGAGCTCGGGCCGCCCGGCTACCTCGGTGACGCGGGCGTGCTGAGGGAGCGCTTCGCGCGGAGAGGGCTCGCGCTTGTCGGCGGTTACATCCCGATCCGATTCAGCGAGCCGGAGCACTGGGAGGAGGACCTCGCGGCGATGGGCGCCACGCTAGACCTCTTCACCGCGGCGGACGGGTCGGAGGCGAAGCCGGTGCTCGCGGACGGCGGGTCGGAAGACCGCATTCGCTTCCCCGGGCGCGCCGCGGCCGACCCGTCGATCGGCCTCGACGACGCGGGCTGGAAGCGGCTCGCCGAGGGTGTCGCGCGCGCAGCGGAGCTCGCGCGCGGCCGGGGCTTCGAGCCCACCTTCCATCACCACACGGCCACGTTCGTGGAGGCGCCGTGGGAGATCGAGCGCGTGCTGGAGCTCACCGACGTCGGGCTGCTCCTGGACACGGGGCATCTCGCGCTCGGTGGCGGCGACCCGACGCAGGCCCTGCGCGACTGGGGTGCGCGGATCAACCACATGCACGTCAAGGACGTGCGGAACGACGTGCTCGCCGGCGTGATCGCCGAGCAGGCCGATATGCCGGAGGCCTGGCGGCGCGGCGTCTTCTGCGAGCTCGGGACGGGGGACGTCGACCTGGGCGCTTTCTTCGCAGAGCTGGCGCGGTCGGGTTACTCCGGGTGGCTCGTGGTCGAGCAGGACATGGTTCCCCAGTCCGCGGCGGATGCAAGCGAGGCCGAGGCGTCGCAGGTGCGCAACCGCCGCTGGCTCACCGAGCACACGGGTCTCTAGGAGTCAAGGCCCGCGTCCACTCGAGGTCGAGCGCGGCGAGTGGCAAGGCGACCCTGCCCTGCCCGTTTGCAATCAAGGCGGGAAGCCGATCCCGCCTCTCAGCCGCGCGCCTCCTCGTAGTCCTTTCTCGCCTGCCGGACGGCGGGAACCTCGGACATCTCGGCCACCGGCACGTCCCACCAGCTCTCGTAGCCCGGAACGCCCTCGTAGCGGTCGACCTCGACCGCGAGCACGATCGTCGACTCCGCCTCACGCGCATCGGCCAGCCCGGACCGCAGCTCCTCGATCGTGCCGCAGCGGATGACGCGCGCCCCGAGCGACTCGGCGTTGGCCGCGAGGTCGACCGGGAGGAGCGGCGCCTGCGGGTCGTCGCTGTCGAGGCCGAGCGAGCCGTTGCGCCGGTAGCGGTACTGGGTCCCGAACCCGTCGGTCCCAAGCGAGCGTGAGAGCGAGCCGATCGAGTTGAAGCCGTGGCTGTCGACGAGGACGATCGTCAGCTTCACGCCCTCCTGTATCGACGTGACGATCTCGCTCGAGAGCATCAGGTAGGAGCCGTCGCCGACCAGCACGTAGACCTCGCGCTCGGGTGCCGCCATCTTCACGCCGAGCCCGCCGGCGATCTCGTAGCCCATGCACGAGTAGCCGTACTCGACGTGGTAGCCCTTCGGGTCCCTCGTGCGCCAGAGCTTGTGAAGGTCTCCGGGCATCGAGCCCGCCGCGCAGACCACCACGTCCGCGGGCTCGGCGCTGTCGTTGACCGCGCCGATGACCGCGCTCTGCGCCGGCAGCGGCTCGTGCTCGAGCCCGTACAGCCGGGTCACCTCGGCGTCCCACTCGCGGTTCAGCCCGGCCGCCTGCTCGCGATACGACGGATCAACCTCGTGGCCGGCGACGGCATCGGCCAGGAGCTCGAGCGTCGCGCGCGCGTCGCCGACGAGCGAGAGGCCGTTCAGCTTCGCCGCGTCGAAGTCCGCGACGTTGACGTTCACGAACTGGACGTCCTCGTTCTTGAAGGCCGTCCTCGACGCCGTCGTGAAGTCGGTCCACCGCGTCCCGATCCCGAGCACGAGGTCGGCCTCGGCGGCGACCCGGTTCGCGGCGAACGTGCCCGTGGCTCCGATCGCGCCGAGCGCCGCCGGGTGGTCGTAGGGGAGCGAGCCCTTCCCTGCCTGCGTCTCACCGACCGGAATCCCCGTCTGCTCGACGAAACGCCGCAGCGCTTCGGTCGCCTCCGAGTAGATGACGCCGCCGCCGGCCACGATCAGCGGACGCTTCGCCGCGCGGATGCGCTCGGCGGCCGCGGCGAGCGCGGCGTCGTCGGGCGCGGGTCGCGGAACGTGCCAGGTGCGATGCTCGAGGAAGTCGTCGGGATAGTCGTAGGCCTCGGGCTGGACGTCCTGCGGGAAGGCGAGCGTCACGGCTCCGGTCTCGGCCTGGTTGACGAGGACTCGCATCGCGCCGAGCGCGGCCGGCATCACCTGCTCCGCGCGCATGATCCGGTCGAAGTAACGGGAGACCGGCGCGAGCGCATCGTTGACGGAGACGTCGCCGCGCCCGGGAACCTCGAGCTGCTGCAAAACGGGATCCGGCCGGTGCGTCGCGAAGACGTCACCCGGCAGCAGGAGAACGGGCAGCCGGTTGACCGTCGCGAGCGCAGCCCCGGTGACGAGGTTCGTCGCTCCGGGACCGATCGAGGTCGTGCACGCAAGCGTGGCGAGCCGGTTCTTCATCCGCGCGAACCCGACCGCCGTATGCACCATCGCCTGCTCGTTCCGTGCCTGGTAGTAGGTGAGGAGATCGGGGTGCTGGTAGAGCGCCTGGCCGATTCCGGCGACGTTGCCGTGGCCGAAGATCCCGAAGCAGCCCTCGAAGAAGCGGTGCTCGACACCGTCGCGCTCGACGTGCTGCGCGGCGAGGAAGCGAACGAGGGCCTGGGCGGCGGTGATTCGCGCCATCGCCAGGAACTCTCTCAGACAGGAGGCGGTTACGGTTACCGCCATGCGCCCCACCGCCGCGACCGCTCTTCACGTCGAAGAGCACGGCGACGGTGACGCGCTGCTCCTGATCCAGGGGCTCGGCCAGGCGAGCTGGGTCTGGGGCGCCCAGGTGCCCGTCTTCGCGGAGCGCTGGCGAACGATCACCTTCGACCTTCGCGGCACCGGACGCTCCCCCGCGCCGGACGAGCCGTACGGGATCGCAGACCTCGCGGCTGACGCGGCCGACATCCTGGCGGGGCGACAGGCACACGTCGTCGGCTTCTCGATGGGCGGCTACATCGCGCTAACGCTCGCTCTCGCGCGGCCCGAGCTCGTCCGCTCGCTCGTCCTCGTCGGCACAGGCGCGGGCGGGCCGGACAGAACGCCGCGGCCCGAGCACGTGCGCCGCGTGTTCGCCGACGCGCTCGGCCTGCCACTCGAGGAGTACGGACGCGCGACGACGCCCTACACCTTCGCGCCCGGTTGGACCGAGCGAAACCAAGAGCGTTACGAGGAGATCCTCGTCGCCCGGATGGAGCACCCGACCGGATACCCGACGCTCGAGGCCCACGCTGAGGCGTGCTACGGCTACTACGCCACCGGAGCGGGCGTCGAGGGCATCGGCGTCCCGGCCCTCGTCGTCCACGGCGTCGAAGACCTGATCGTCCCGATCGAGAACGGACGGATGCTCGCTGTGCGCCTCCCCGGTGCGAAGCTCGTGGAGTTGCCCGGTCGCGGCCACAACCTCATGCTCGAGGACCCCGACGCCCTCAACCGCCTCGTGCTCGACTTCCTCACGTGAGCGTCTACCGCACGCCCGACGAGCGCTTCGACTCGCTGCCCGGATATCCATTCGGCGCCCGGTACGTGGAGCAGGGCGGACTGCGGATGCACTACGTCGACGAAGGCGAAGGCGACCCCGTGCTGCTCCTCCACGGCGAGCCGACGTGGTCGTACCTCTACCGCAAGGTGATCCCGCCGGTCGCCGAGGTCGCCCGCGCGATCGCGCCCGACTATTTCGGGTTCGGGCGCTCCGACAAGCCGGTCGAGCGTGACTGGTACACGTATGACGCCCACTATCTGTCGATCGAGCGGCTCGTCGACGAGCTCGACCTTCGCCGCGTCACGGTCGTCGTGCAGGACTGGGGCGGCCCGATCGGCCTGCGGCTCGCAGTGTCCCGCCCGGACCGGGTCGAGCGGATCGTCGTCATGAACACCGGCGTCTTCGCCGGGCGGCCGCCGTCGGAGCAATGGCTGCAGTTCCGACAGTTCGTGCGCCGGCTCGATACGGAGATGCGCGCCGGCCAGCTCGTGCGCATCACGTGTGTCACGGAGCTCGCGGACGACGTCGTCGCGGCCTACGACGCGCCGTTCCCCGTGCCCGAGGCGAAGAGCGGCATGGTGATGTTCCCGGAGCTCGTGCCGACGGAGCCGTCGCACCCCTCGGGCTCGGCGATGCTCGCCGTGCGCGAAGGCCTGCGGTCGTGGAAACGGCCGGCGCTCGTCTTCTTCAGCGACTCGGACCCGATCTTCTCGCCGCGCGTGGCGGAGCGCTTCGCCGAGCTGATCCCCGGCGCGGAGTTGCTGCCGCCGGTCGAGGGCGCAGGCCATTTCCTGCAGGAGGACGCCGGCGAAGAGGTAGGCGCGCGCATCGCCAAGTGGCTCGGAGCCACAAAGTCGGACCTGACTGATTAGAGGACGAGCTCGGCCATGGTGCGCAACGCCGCGACGTCTCGGGTCGTGACCAGCAGCGTCGTCGCGCCCGACTCCCGCCACGCCTCGAGCCGATCGGCGATCCGCTCCTTGGGCCCGACCAGCGCGACGTCGTCCACGAGCTTGTCCGGCACGGCCGCGATCGCCTCGCGCTGCTTTCCGTCCAGGTAGAGCTCCTGGATCCGCTCGGCCTCCGCCTCGTAGCCGTAGCGGCGCACGAGCGCGTTGTAGAAGTTCGCGCCCTTCGCGCCCATTCCGCCGACGTAGAGCGCGAGCACGGGCCGGATCACGTCCCGCCCGGCGTCGACGTCGTCGGTGACGATCACCTGGACCGACGGAGCGATGTCGAAGCCGTCGCGGAGCTCGTAACCGAACGCGGCGCGCGCCCGCTCGGGGGAGAAGTAGATCGGCAGCCAGCCGTCGGCGATCTCGAAGGCAAGCCGGACGTTCTTGGGGCTCAGCGCGGCGAGGTAGATCGGGATCTCCGCCCGCAGCGGCCGCAGCATGAGCTTCAACGGCTTGCCGAGGCCCGTGGCGTCGGGGCCGCTGTACGGAACCTCGTACTCGTCGCCGTGCAGCTCCAGCGTGTCGCGACGCAGGCCCATGCGCACGAGCTCGACGTACTCGCGCGTACGCGTCAGCGGCTTCCCCCACGGCCGGCCGTGCCAGCCCTCCACCACCTGCGGGCCTGACGTGCCGAGCCCGAGCAGGAAGCGGCCGCCGGACATGAGGTCGAGCGTCGCCGCCGTCATGACCGTGTTCGCCGGCGTTCGGGCGGGCATCTGCAGGATCGCGGAGCCGATCTTGAGCCGGGACGTCGTCGCCGCGAGCCAGGAAAGGACGGTCACCGCGTCGCTCCCCCAGGCCTCGGCGGCCCAGGCGGAGTCGTAGCCGAGCCGCTCCGCCTCCTGGGCCAGCTCGATCAGCTCGAGAGGGCTCGTGCCGGGCGGTGCATAGCCCATGTAGAAACCGAGGCGCACGGACTCTGATCCTAACCCGCCAGCATCCAGGTTCCCGGACGGTGAAAGCCCCGCTAATGCGAGGTTTTTCTACCTCGCCTCACAGTGGGTCGGGGTCTTGGCGGTGTCCGATCCATGCCTAAGCATCTGCGGAAACATCGTCGGCGCCCCGCTAACGCCAGCCCGAGATGCGCCTTCGCGTACGCGGCGAGGGCGCTGACGAGAGCCGCCCGGAGCGTTGCACTCGCCGTGCGTTCTTACCGGATGGTCTAGCTCGGTCCCGCTCTTTGGTCGTTCGGGGCAAGGAGCTGCGCGGCTAGACGTACGTTACGAGGCCGCCGGGCCTCAAACCGAGAAGGGAGAGCGAGTGTCGTTGGTTCATGGATCACTGACGCGCCTGCGGACCGAGCGGGGGCAGACGTTCGTCGAGTACGCGCTCGTTCTTGCCGTTGTCGTGGTAGGGGTGCTTCTGGCGTCAACCTGGGTCGGCCTCGGGACCATGATGCTGACTGCCATCAACGCCGTCACTGGCGCGATTTAGGCCTTCAGGTCGACCAGGGCCCGTAGGCCACACCGGCCTGCCAAGCTCCGCACGGCGTCGGGCGTCCGACGCCCACCCTCGAGGTGCGTGGAAGGCGTGAAACTGCTGCACGTCGGCCAGTTCCCGCCACTCGGCAACATTCGCGCCTGAGGGCTCGTGCCGGGCGGTGCATAGCCCATGTAGAAACCGAGGCGCACGGCCTGCGATGCTAACGCGGTGAACCGCCGCATCACGCTTGCTGCGCGCCCGGTGGGATTCCCCAAGGAGTCCGACTTCACCCTCGACGAGGTCGGAATCGTCGAGCCCGGCGCCGGAGAGGTACATGTCCGCTCACTGTGGCTCTCCCTCGACCCGTACCAGCGCGGGCGCATGAGCGAGACGCGCTCGTACGCGAAGTCGCTCGAGCTCGGCGACGTGATCACGTCACAGACGCTCGGCGAGGTCGTCGACAGCCGCGACCCGCGCTACGAGCCCGGTGACCTCGTCGTCGGCCAGCTCGGCTGGCAGGAGCATGCGGTCACGCGCGGAGGAACGCTGCGGCTCGTCCCGCCGGTGCTCGACCCGCCGACGCTGGCGCTGCACGTCGTCGGGACGACCGGGCTCACCGCGTACATCGGCCTCTTCGACATCGGGCAGCCCCAGCCCGGCGACACGGTCGTCGTCTCCGCGGCGCACGGCGCGGTCGGCCAGATCGCCGGCCAGCTCGCGAAGATCGCCGGCTGTCGCGCGATAGGGATCGCCGGCGGCTCCGACAAGGCCCGTGAGCTCCGCGAGCTCTACGGCTACGACGTCGCGATCGACTACAAGGCAGAAGACGTCGCCGAGGCGCTGCGCGGCGAGTCCGTCGACGTGTACTTCGACAACGTCGGCGGCCAGGTGTCCCAGGGTGTGCACCGCCGGCTTGCGATCGGTGCGCGCATCGTCGTCTGCGGCCAGGTCTCGCAGTACAACCTCGAGCGGCCGGAGCCTACGTTCCACCCCGGCGCTCTGATCGTCTTCCGGGCGCGCATGGAGGGCTTCCTCGTCAGCGACTATCCGCACCGGTTCGCCGCGGCCGGCGAGCGGCTCGCGCGCTGGGTCGCCGACGGCAGCATCCGCTACCGCGAGGATGTCACCGAGGGGCTCGAGAACGCGCCTGCAGCCTTCATCGCGATGCTCCACGGCGAAAACACCGGAAAGACGCTCGTGAAGGTGGCCGACCGCTGAGCCGCATGCTCGAAGGGAGATGCGAGTGCGGCGCCGTCCGTTACCGGGTCGCGGACGAGTTCAGGTACGCGGCGAACTGCCACTGCTCGCAATGCCGTGCTGCGACCGGCTCTGCGTTCAAGCCGTTCGCGGGCATAGAGCGGGACAAGCTCGAGCTCACGGAGGGCGGGGACGGCCTCCTCGTCTTCGGCGAGGACGACCTGAACAACACGCGCTGCGCGACCTGTGGCTCACTTCTCTTCTCCGTGGTGCGGGAGGGCACCTACGTTCACGTTGCGCTGGGATCGCTCGTCGACCCTCCGGGCATCCGACCGACGGAGCACATCTTCGTCGGCTCCAAGGCGCCGTGGTTCGAGATCACCGACGACCTGCCGCAGCACGAGGAGTACGGGTAGGACCGCGTGCACGTCGTCGTCAACCACCTCCACCTGCGCGAGCGCCTGGGCGAAGACACGCTGCAGGCCACACGGGAAGTCGTGCAGCAAGTGGTGGCTGCCGGCGCACTCGCGGCTCGCGTTCTCGAAGTCGACGAGACGCATCTGATCCTGGTTCTCGAGTTTGCGTCGGCGGAGGACTCCGACCGTGTGTCACGGGAGATCGGAGGCCCGTGGATGCGAGAGCACATCCGGCCTCTCCTGGAACGCGACACGGAGCGCAGCGTCGGCAAGGTGATCGCCTCCGCTCAGGCAGGCCTCTGACGGTCCGATGAAGGCCGCCGTCTACGACCGGTACGGGCCGCCGGAGGTGCTGCGGATCGAGGAGGTCCCCAAGCCGGTTCCGGCGCCCGACGAGGTCCACGTCAGGATCCGCGCGACGGGTGTGACTCGCTCGGATACGCACCTCCGCGCCGGCGAGCCGTCCGTCGGCCGGTTCCAGTCGGGGCTCCGAAGACCCAAGCGGAGGATCCTCGGGCACGAGCTCGCGGGTGAGGTCGAGGCAATCGGCGCGGCCGTGACCGAGTTCCAGGTCGGCGACCGGGTGTTCGGAGCCCTCCCCTATCTCGCGCTCACGACCGGCGCGCACGCGGAGTACATGTGTATCCCGGAGAGGTTCCCGCTCGCGCGCATGCCAGACGGAATGAGCTTCGAGGAGGCCGGCGCGATCTGCGACGGGCCGCTCCTGACCTTGAACTCCCTGCGGCCCGCTGGCCCGCTCGAGGGCAAGCGGGTCCTCGTCTACGGCGCGTCAGGCTCGATGGGCACGGCGGGAGTCCAGCTAGGGAAGCACTTCGGCGCCCACGTGACGGCCGTGTGCAACACGCAGAACGTCGAGCTCGTCCGCTCGCTCGGCGCCGACGAGGTGATCGACTTCCTGCAGGAGGACTTCACGAAGAACGGTGAGACCTACGACGTCATCTTCGACGCGGTCGGCAGGCACTCGTTCAGGCGCTGCAAGAGCTCGCTGAAGCCGGGCGGCGTCTACCTGCCGACGGACGGGTTGTGGAACGCCGTCCTCTGGCTCCTGCACAAACGGGTCGGCGACAGGAAGGTGGTGTTCGAGCTGCCTCCTCGCATGCGGAAGGAGGACGTCCTCTTCCTGAAGGGGCTGATCGAGGCCGGCGAGTACCGGCCCGTCCTCGACCGGGCCTATCCGCTCGAGGACGTAATCGAGGCCCACCGCTACGTGGATACGCACCAGAAGGTCGGCAACGTCGTCCTGATCGTCGCCTGAAGACCGCCGTCGTCGGAGAGGACGGGCTCGAGCCGCGAATTGTCCAGCCGGGGGAGCGGTCCAGCGCGCTCCCCCCGGCCAGGCTTTGCTCTACGCGGACTCCTGGTTGTGGACCGGGAAGGTCGTCTCGGCGGGCGGCTCGCCGAAGCCACCGTCGATCCCTTGCTGCATACGCGGCATCAGGATGTTGTCGCGGAAGCTCTCCCAGCTTTCTTGGGAGTCGTGAATCGCAACAATCGTCCATCCATCGGCCGACGGACCGGCGGCGTGGTAGATCTGACCGGCGGGGAGACCACCGGGCGGGTGCACGGCCGCGATCGACGCCTCGTATTGCTCCTTGGTCCCGCCTGGGAACTGGTGCACAACGCCGTAAGCCACTCGCTGCTCCTTTCGTGTGAAACCGGTCTCGAGCCCACCTCAGCGCCGACTCTAGGGCACCGGGCGTCGCATCTCCAGCGCCACGGTCGCCGAATTCACCGACCTCGAATTCACCGAACTCGGAACGGTTCGAGCCCGTCGCCCTCGATGATCAGCGCCGTGAGCCCGGCTGCCGTCTTTGTCTCATGCTCTTCGCCGGCCCGCCAGAAGACTGCTTCACCCGCCTGGATCGGTTCGTCGGCTCCGCTGGAGCCGCTCACCTCGCCTGATCCGTCGAGGACGGCAAGGATCTGCGGGTAGGTCGCTGGATGCCGGGCGATTCGCCCGCCTGGAGCCACGCGAAACACCGCCGCCTGGAAAGGCGCACGCTCGGAAATCGAACGTGACAGCGGTGCGACCGTCACGCCATCGAGCGATTCCTCGCGCGGAACGAAGGCCATATCGGCCCCGAAACTGAACCGTTCCAAGCGTTTCCTCCTTCTCCCCGCACGATCGGCAGCGGAAGCATTTCACGCACGAAGCGCGCGAAGACGGTATGACGCCTGAGCGAAGCCTCGGAAGTGGTTGCGCCGGCTCTTTCGCTTTGGCGATCATCCAGTTGGTATGCGTGACCGCCAAGAGCTGGTACGGCAGGCGTTCGCGGCGTTGGACAATGGCGACCTCGACCCGTTCAGGAAGTTGCTCGACCCGGACGCGAAGTGGGTCGCGATCCCGCAAGGCGGCGACGTAGCCGAGACGCCGATCTGTGCGAACCGTGCGGCGATCATCGATCGGCTCGAACGGCTTCATACGAACGGGCGCCGGTTTCAGCTCGGCAAGCTGATCGAGGGAGGCGACCGAGTCGCGGTCGAAGTAACCCTGCTGGCGCCGGAATGGTCCGGGCCGGTGACGCTCTTCAGGGTCTTCGCGTTCGCACCGGACAGGGACGCGGTCGTGCGCTTGAACGACTGCATCGACGAGTCGTACGCGTTACAGGTTCTCGTCGCGTAAGCGAGTGAGAGCCTCAGGGCGCGGCGCGAGTCTCGACTCAGCCGGCGTCCGCGATGGACTGCGGGGTGTGGAAGACGGCCTCGACGTTGTTGCCGTCGGGATCAAGGACGAATGCAGCGAAGTATTGACCCGTGTACTCGGGTCGCAGGCCAGGCGGCCCGTTGTCCGTCCCCCCGTGACGAATTGCGGCGGCGTGCCAGCGTTTCACTGCGTCTGCGTTCCGGGCGCTGAAAGCGACGTGCGCCCCGGTGGTCACTCGGTCTCGACCGGGTTCGCCGCCGACCGTGTGCAGGCTGAAGTCGTCACTGCCGTTACGGCCGAACAGGACGTAGGCGTCGCCCTCGAACTCGCCTTCTCCCAGCACGGAGAATCCGAGCTCAGCCAGCGCGACCTCGTACATTCGACGGCTCGCATGCAGATCGCTGACTCGGATGCCGACGTGGTCGATGACGTCGCTCATGGCGGGTCTAGCGTGCGCCCGCCACGGCGAGGGCGGTCTCGAATTCGTTAGCGGTGATCCGAACGACGCCCGTTTCGAAGTCGGCCCTGGCATTCCCTGGCGGGTCGATCTGTGACAGCACGGTACTCATCGGTACCGGCGGATCCCATTCCTCGACCTGAGCCAGCAACACACCGCCAGAGGAATCGCCCGCGCACATCTGCGCCTCGGACGGTGTCCAATCATGAACCGCCGAGGCGAGCTCGGCTCGGCCGATGAACTTCCGCTCGGGTGCGCCCAGATAGACGAGGATAAGGTCGCCGGCGGCAAGCGCGTCGCGATGCGGCTCATCTGCGTCGATGCCCCACATCCTGACCCGCAGGAATCCAGCGGCCTCTTCGCGCAGCGCCGGCCGTGACGCTGCGTCCCCCTTTACGAAGTTGAAGAGGTAGTGCGCCACCGCAGGAGCGTAGCCTGGACACGGCGTCTCGCTCTCGCGAGCCGGTCAACGCTCACGCGTCTAGTGTCCTGCGGGTGAAGGTCACCGCTGAGGCGGCGCGTCGCTTTCTCGTCGCGCGGCACTTCCTGGCGCCTTCTCGGTCTCTCGCGGGAGGCCTCGACGGGGTGCTCGAGGTCTTCCGGAAGTTCGGGTCGATCCAGTTCGACCCGATCGCGGTCGCCGGCCGGAACCACGATCTCGTGCTGCACGCGCGCGTCGCCGGCTACGAGCCCGTCTGGTGCGACGTGCTCTATGCACACCGTGAGATCTTCGAGGCGACCAACAAGGCGCTGTCGTTCGTCCCGACGAGCGAGTTCCCCTGGTTCCGTCATGTCATGGGCCGCAAGGGACCCCGGTTCCACGCCGCAGCCCTCGCCGACAACCCCGCGGCGGCCGAGCGCGTGCTCGAACGGATCCGCGCGGAAGGACCACTGTCCTCACTCGACTTCGAGCGCGAGTCCGGCGCGACGAAGAACTGGTTCGGGATGCCGGAGAACGCCGTGCGCTCGGTGCTCGAGGCATACACCGTCACGGGCGTCATCGGCCTCGCGCGACGCGACGGCAACATCCGGTACTACGACCTCCTCGAACGGCTGCTTCCGGCCGACGTGCTCGCGCAAAAAGTGCCGGAGCGAGAGCAGCTCCGGCACAAGATGCTGTCCCGGTACCGCGCCCACGGCCTGCTCGGCACCGGCGGCGCCGGCGGCACGTTCGACCGCATCGCCCCGCCGAAGTCGACCCCGGAACGGGTGGGGCGCAACGAGCTCCGCGCCGAACTGGTCGAGCTCGGCGCGCTCGTGCCCGTCGACGTCGAGGGGGTGCGCGGCAAGCGCCTCGTCCTCGCCGAGGAGCTCGCGCTGCTGCAGGCGCCCCCCGAACCGGCCCCCTCCGTCGCGTTCATCGCCCCGTTCGACTCGCTGCTGTGGGACACCGCCCTCCTCTCGAGCCTGTTTGCCTTCGACTTCGTGTGGGAGGGCTTTTTCCAGCCCGCCAAGCGCCGCTGGGGGTATTACGTGCTCCCGATCGTCTTCGGCGACCGCTTCGTCGGCCGGATCGAACCGCGGATCGATCGGGACCGAGCCCGCGTGGAGGTGCTCGACGTCTGGTGGGAGGACGGCTTCGTGCCGCGCCGCGCCGACGGGTTCGTCGACGCGATGCGGGACGCGCTCCGCGCCTATCTGCGCTTCGCCGGCGCCGACCGCCTCGACTGGGCACCTCACCTCGCAACGGAGAAGCGCCTCTTCCTTACCCGCCCTTGACCGAGACGGGGTGTCGGCATCGGTCGGTCGTATCGTCGAATCGGTGGATCCGCCGCGGCTGGAAGATGTGAGGGTCAACGTGAGCGACTTCGGCCGCGCGGTTGCCTGGTACGAGTCGATTCTCGAACTTCCTGCACTAGGCCACTAGCCTCCCGAGACGCCGACGTACGCCGGTTGACATCCGACCTATGCGATGGTTGTATTAAGCCTTCTCGCTAATTATCATGAAGGCTAAATGAAGACCGATCAGCTCAGCATCATCTTCGCGGCCCTCGCCGACCCGACACGGCGGGCCATCCTGGGCCGGCTGGCCGAGGGTGAGGCCACGGTCAACGAACTGGCGGCTCCGCACGCGATGAGCCTGCCGTCGGTGTCGCGCCATCTCAAGGTGCTGGAGCGGGCCGGCCTTGTCGTTAAGGGTCGGTCGGCGCAATGGCGCCCGTGCCGCCTTAACGCGGCGCCACTGGTCGAGGCGGACACGTGGATGGCACCGTACCGCGGCTTCTTCGAGGTGCGCCTTGCTCGCCTTGAACATCAGTTGAAGAACGAACGAGGACAGGAGGAATCATGACGAACCCGGACAGCACCGGGCGCGACTTCACCCTCACCTGGACGCTCGACGCTTCTCCCGCGACGGTCTTCCAGGCGTGGACCGACCCGAACCACCTCGAATGGTTCTACAACGACAGCCAGCCGATACCAACCGAGCCGATGGAGCTCGACCTGCGGGTCGGTGGCGTCTGGCGTCTACACATGCTCATCGACGAGTCCACGCGCTACGTCACCGGCGGCGTCTACCGCGAGATCGTGCCCGATGAGAAGCTCGTGTTCGCCTGGGGTGCGACCGATGGCTGGCCAAAGCTCGACCCGGACCGACTTGACGACAGCCCGCTCGTCACGGTCGCGATTGCCCAAGCCCACGGGCACACGGAGATGACCGTTCATGTCGAGCTGCCGGCGAGCCTCCCCGAAGACGGCGTACCGGAATGGTGGTCGATGGTCCGCCAAGGCATGCGTGACACTGTCGACCGCCTAGCCGCCCAACTCGCACGCACCCCGACCGCCGCCTGACCTCTTCCACGATGCCGCAGAACCGCGGCGTAGGTCAGCGTTCGCGAATGACGCCCGATGTGTGGAAGACTCAGGAGCCGCGGCGTGCGGTTCCGATGAGGAGCTGGCACGGGCCTTCGAATCCATCGCTCCTTTCGTACGGCCGAAGCTCCGTCTCGATCTCGCGCCAGGCCTGCTCGCGGTCGGCCCGGCCGAGCCCCGCGAGCATGGCGTGGAGGGCGAGGAATGACTCGCGTTCGAAGTGGACGCACTCGGCCGCGCTCTCGAAGCGCAACGGTGCGTCGAGCGCGTCCGCCTGGACGTCCTCGAACCCTGCGTCCTCGTAGGCCGCCTCGAGGACGTTTGGGCCGCCGAGGCTGAACGGCCCCGGGGGTTCCGGGCGCGGGTGCCGGCAGGCCGGCGATGCGCCGGATGATCGTGACCGGGATCGAGAAGAACGGGTTGCGCTCCGTAGTTGAGGGGGAACGCTCGCCTTGGCCAAGCTCTGCGAATCGGACTAGATGTGGAGCGTGTTCTCGATCACGGCCTCGGTGGCAGTAGCGATGGCCTGGTGGCCGGCGGCGTTGGGGTGTTCGCCGTCGGAGGCGAGGTAGTGCGACTCGATATAGCCGAAGCTCGGCCCCTTGAACGCGTGCCGCTCGCTGACGTACGCCGATCCCTCCTGAGTCGCTGTCGTCTTGACGACGGCGTCCACCTGGGCGGTCATCTTCCTGGCGGCGCTGACGTAGGCGTGGCCGTGTTCGCGCGCGTACGTGCCGCCGAGCCAGATGCTCCAGTAGTCGAGGAGGACGACGAGGACATTGTGGCCGGACGTCAGCTCGTGTATACGGCTGACGATCGCGGCAAGGTTCTTCTGCACCGGGGAGACGAGCGGCGCATAGCAGTCGACCGACGTGCCGCACCTGTTGGCGTTGTAGGGAACGTCGTTCGCACCGACATTGATCTCGACCGCGTCGGCTTTGCGCACGTGGTCGATCACGCTGCTATCGGAGTTCAGCTGCTTCAGCACGTCCGAGGTGGTGTACCCGGCCACTGCGTCGTTCGTTGCTGTCACCGTCTGGCCAGTAGTCGCCGTGAGCCCCTTCGCCGAGAGCGACGGGTACGGCGTGCATCTGCAGTTGTAGCCGCTTGGGACAGAGTCGCCTAGCGCGACGATCGACCATGTTCGGGACGCGCCTGCTGTGGTCGTCGTCGACGACGAACTCGAGTTGGAAGATGAGCCGCAGGCCGCGGCCAGGCAGCTGACCACGATCAGGACGGCTAGAACGCCCAGCGGACGCCACCCTCCTACGGGCCGCATCGTCCTGCCCGGGCGAGCGCGGCGAACATGCGCACACCGAGTCTAGGTCAACCCGGCCGTCCTCATCAGCCGAACTTGACGAAAGGAGCCTCGACTGCGCGAGCATCCTCTCCAGGTCTCGGTCGTTCAGGTATTACCGCTACGCCGTAGTCAGCGGCAGGACGCCGGGCTTGGCCAGCGTGCGGACCACCGCGGGAGCGTGTCCGGCCGTGCATCTCGTACGATCGCGGAGGAGGATGCCACGTGACGACGTCTGATCCGATCGCCGAGATCATCGGGGACTACCGAGCATTCGCCGCGATGCAGCGCGACCGTCTTCTTGCCCGCGGCATCGACATCGCCCCCTACCCTCTCAGCCACCTCGCCGTCCGCGTCGCCGATTGGGACCTGTACGTCCACCAGCGGATGCTTCTCGAGCGCCATGCGAGTGCGAACCGCGAGAACGTCTGGAACGGACGTCCAATCTCCTTGATCGTGCTCGCCGAGCCGCTCGATGTCCTCGATGGGACTCCGGTCTCGCGCATCGAGCTCATCCCGCCCGTTCACCAGCGTGTCTACCGGATGGGCCTCGAGCACCTCGGCGTCGTCGTCGGTGAGGAGTTCAACGACTTCTCGAGAGCGCATCGGGCCGCGCTGACTGGGCAGCAGTTCCAGAGTCCCGACGTCGAGCCGGTCTACGTGCTGTTCGAGGACTTCACCCACGTGAAGTTCTACCGGCGCTCCTTCTTCGACGTCGTCGAGGACGAGGAAGGGCGCTTTGAGGGCTTCAGCCACGTCGACGACTGGGTGCCACAGCGGCTGGTCACCGCAACCGGCCCGAACCCGCTTCCGCGGTGACCGAAGCTGCAGAGCCCATCCCCGGGCTACAAGACCGCCCGCTGGGCCAGCTCGCACACTCACAGTTCGGGAATGCCCCTGACGCGCGCTGGCACGGTGGGCTCGCTCACGTCGAGCAAGCCCACCGAGAGGTGCCGAAACGCTCGAAGACGTAGAACGGCCTGAGGGCGCCCAAACCCGTCCAAACCGCCAAGTCGTCTAGAGGGTGTGGAGAGGCACCTCGTAGAACTCAACCGAGGCGCGGCTCCCAGCGTTCCCGGGCCCCGCGTTCATTGCCTCGTCCCCTTTGCGCATTGCCTCCTCGCTGTCGAACAGCGTCACCCCGAGCATTCCTCCCGACTCGCGATCGACGAGCAGCAGGAATTGCGCGTCCGCAAGCTCGGGTGGAAACGACCCCGCGTCAAAGGCAGACCGAAGTCTCTGCAGCCTCGCAGCGACGTCTGCCGGATCGCCGTCGAACCTCGCCACGCGCGCCCACACTTCAGGAAACAGAGTCGCGGAAGGCGACGGCCTCTCCGGCGATGGCGGACGACTCCTCGATCGGCACGATCGGATTCGTCGTGAACCGCAACCATGGCGCCCAGGGGGCTGTGGTGCGGGCGAGCGCGGCGGCGCTCTCGGCCTCGATCAGCGCCACACCCCCTCCGCCATCGGCCAAGCCGTAGAAGCCCTTGAACTCGGCCCCCGCTGGTGGCTGCCATTTCGAGAACACGCCGAGCGACCGGCGAATGCCGTCCTCGCTCGTATCGATGAACTCCCAAGTGACGTGAAAAAGCACGGCCGCATCCTTTCCTTACGCCGACGGGCACGACGAACCGCCCAGCCGACTCTACGCCGCTGCCACAGCGAGGCCAAACGACAGGAGCCTGGCCTGCGCCAGTGCTCCGCAAAACACCCTGACGGGCTAACGAGCTTCCCGCTCCTCCAGTTCGTTGCGAGCCTCCATCGCAGCCTGCGAGAAGCCGTCCAGCGCGATCGCGAGATCTTGCCTCGGGCCTGGCAGTTCCATGTTGTCGTCAAGGAACGCGTTGATTGCGTCCCAATGCGGATCTGCGGCCGCGCTGAGAACACGAAGGTCGTCGGTTGAGGCGTTCGCGAGGAGATCGGAGCGATCTGCGTCATCGCTCTCGGCGTACCGCGCAATGAGTGGAGCGAGGTGTTGCAGATCGTCGGGGAGTAGCGAGAAGTCAAGGTCGGTCTCGTCGGGCATGCCGAGAGCGTAAAGGCGTTTCGACTCTTCCCGAGCCGCTTGTCGAATGGGGGTGAATGCCGAACTCGATGAGTGGTGTCAACCGTACGTCCGAGTCAAACCGCCGCTCCGTACTGGCTAGAGATAAGTGCGAAGCCCAGAGATGAAAGACGCTTCGCAATCTCGACAAGCAGAAGGAGTCAGCGTGAACAGGATCCAAGTGTTGATCGCCGCTGTTGTGTTGGCCGCTGCAGCACTCGTTGCTGCGATCCTCGGCGACACATCGTCCGCGGCCTCTCAGAAGGCTCCAAAGGGGACGCTCGTCTCAATCCACAAGACCGCGCTCGGCAAGGCCCTCGTCGACGCCCGCGGCCACACGCTCTATCTGTTCGAGAAGGACAAGAACGGAATGAGCTCGTGCAACGGCGCCTGCGTCGCTTACTGGCCGGCGGTCCTCACCGCCGCCAAGCCTCGAGCGGGCGCCGGCGTGCGCGCCTCCCTGCTCGGAAGGACGAAGCGTTCAGACGGTCGCCGGCAGGTCACCTATGCCGGACACCCGCTCTACACCTTCATTGGCGACAAGAAGGCCGGACAGACGACGGGCGAAGGCCTCACGGACTTCGGCGGCGCCTGGGACGCCATCGCGCCGAACGGCCGGTCGATCGAACCGAATGCACCCGTATCCGGCGGCTCCGGCAACAGCTCCGGGCCAGGCTGGTGACGCAAACTCCGGTGGGAGGGGCCGTTCCGCGACCCCTCCCACCGACCCGACGGTGCGGCCGTCAGTCGTCGATGATTCGCCGAAGGTGCCCTAGCGTCTTCCCCGTAGCCAGTTCGACATCCGAGTCGTGAGAGGCAGCTTCCCCGGAAGCCACTTCGTCTCGGGAGGCGGCGCTTGAAACGCCTCGAGCGCACCGATGCCCGAGGACGCGATCTTCAAGGTCACCTCGCCCGGATAGATCGCCCCGACCTGCTCGCCCGGCACATAGCGAATCTGTGTGGGTTGCTTGGACTCGACAGCCAGGCCGTCAAAGATGTCGCTCTGCTTATCGCCTTCAACCTGAGCGACCGTGCCAACGATGACGCCATCCGAGGTGATCACGTTCCACCCTTGCCCGATCTGCAGCCACGACACAGGATCAGTCATCACCCGGCCCTCCTTCGGTCACCGGGCGCTCTCACGTTCTTCGGCATCGTCAGCCATTGAGGGTACTGGTTCGCGGGGTGGCGCGAGCGTTCCGGAATGACGCCTGAGCGAGAGGGTCAGCCGCTGAGGTCGAACGCCCAGCGGGTGAGGAACTCGTGGATGGCCCCGAGCGACTGGGACTCTACTGCGACCGATGAAACCGGCGCCCGCAGTATCGCCACCGCCGAGCTGAAGCACGTGGCATAGGCGCCGCAGTCGAGAGTAGAAGGCCAGCGAGCCGGTCCGGGGGATGCCAGTGTGCGCGTGGGATGCTCCTCGACCACACGTGTCACTGTGAACGGAGTCACGACGAGTGAGAGACTCCTCGCTCACCCTCGAAAAGGAGTTCCGGTGTCAGCAGAAGAGAACACCCGCCTCGTTCAGAGTGTGTATGAGGCTTTCGGTCGGGGCGACCTGGCGGCGCTTGCCGAAATGATGGCGGACGACATCGAGTGGGTGAATCCCGGCGATCCCCACGACAACCCGAACGCCGGAACGTTCAAAGGCAAGGAAGCAGTCCTAGGCTGGTTCGGTGGTCTTGCATCGACGCGCGACTACACGGCGTTTGAGCCACGAGAGTTCATCGCCCAGAACGACAAGGTGGTATCCCTGGTGTACGCCGAGGCAACGGTTCGGGACACCGGCCGCGCGTTTGTCAATCATGAGGCACACGTGTGGACGCTCCGGGATGGGAAAGTCGCTCGACTCCAGATCTATCTCGACACCGCAGCGGCGGATGGTGCCCACCGCGTGGAGTAGCCCTGCGCGGGATACCGGCGGATCGTACAAAGCACTGGCCTGCGCCAGTGTTCGCGAATGCCCCCGAGCGGGTGACATTTCGAGGCGAGGGTGGCCAGCGGTGACTTCGGCGCGAGATACTCAAGCGTTCGCGGATGCGCACTCTGACCAAGATCACAGAGCGGGTCTATTGGATGCCGCCCGGACCGCCGGACCGTCCGTCGCTGTGCGCAGTCGTGGGTGATCGGCGCACGGTCATGCTGGACGCGGGTTCCTCGCCAGCGCACACTCGGACATTCCTGGACGCGCTCTTTGCAGCGAGCGGCGCGCGTCCAACTGCCGTCGTCTACTCGCACTCTCACTGGGATCACGTGCTCGGCGGGGCTGAGGTGGGCGGGATGGTGATCGCGCATGCGCTGACCGCGGACCGTCTGGCCGACCTGGCGGCAAGAGACTGGAGCGACGAAGGCCTCGACCGGCGGGTGGCCGCTGGGATTTCGTCCCCGGAACACGCTGCACATGTCAAAGCGGAGCTGCCATCGCCGCGAACGGTCGAGGTCGCCCCCGCTGACATCGTCTTCCACGATGGAATCGAGATCGACCTCGGCGGTGCGACAGTGCAGGCTCGTCACGTGGGCGGAGATCACAGCGTGGACGCCTGCGTGATGTACGTCGAGCCGGACCGGGTTCTCTTCCTCGGCGACTACATCTCCGCCTCCCCCGAAGGCGTAATGACCCCCGAGTCGGCGGCGCGGCTGCGCGACGTGATTCTCGGGTCAGTCGCCGAGCACTACATCGAGGGCCACCATGAGTCGGTCTCCTCTCGAAGCGAGATCGAGGCTCTGTGCACGAAGATGGAGCTTGCCGAGCGCGCCGCACGCGACGGCGTGGCGATCGAATCGTCAGACGAGGACACCAAATACTTCCTCGACGCCTTCACGGCAGGACGGCTGAAGAGCACATAACCCAGACCGGAAGTGCGTGCCGCCTAGCGACGACACGCCGCGCTGCGCGAGTGTTCCCAGATGACGCCTGATGCAGAGGGCTAAGCTTCAGTCAGACGCGCAGGAGGATCACCGATGGACCTCGTTCCGCAGATTGATCGGCGCTCGAGTGACTGGGCCTGGTTCTTGGTGTGGGCGCTGCTCGGTTCGGCGGCCGCGCTCGGCACTGTGTCGCTCGGCCCGCTGCTGCTCTTGCCCGTTGCGGCGCTCGGCGTCTTCCTTTGGTCTCGACCAAGCGTCCGTCGGTCAGCTTTCGGCCTGCTTACGGGGGCTGGAACGCTTCTTCTATACGTGGCGTGGGTGCAGCGCGATGGCCCCGGCACGACCTGCTGGCATACCGCGACCGGGACCGGGTGCGATCAGCACCTCAATCCGCTGCCTTGGCTCTTGATCGGCATCGCGCTCCTTGTTGCCGGTTTCGTCGGGCACGCTCGTCGAGGCTGAGAAGACTCCGCTGCGCGAGTGCGCAGGAATGATGCTCCTATGACTTGTCAAGTCATGAGCGGCTGCTGTTGTTCGAGTAGTCGGTAGAGGTGGCGGGCGAGGTAGCGCTTGAGTAGCCGTGTTGCGTCGCGGCGGGTCTTGCCTTCGGCGATGCGTTTCGCGATGTAGTTGCGTGTGGCTGGGTCGTGTTGGCGGCGGTGCAGGACGATGGTGTGGAGGGCGCGGTTGAGTTGTCGGTCGCCGCCGCGGCTGAGCCGCTGGCGTTGTGTCTGGCCGCTGGAGGCGGGTACGGGTGCGACGCCGGCGAGTCGGGCGAAGCAGGCTTCGGAGCGCAGCCGGCCGTGGTGTGACCAGGCGACGAGGAGTTGTGCGGCTACGATCGGCCCGACGCCCGACTCGTCGAGCAGGCCGGGTGCGAGGGCGCGGACGTGGTCGAGGATCTCGTGCTCGAGCTGGTCGGCTTCGACGGTTGCGGCCTGGATGCGGCGGGCGAGGCTGCGCAGCACCAGCCGCGTGGCGAGCTCGTCAGCGCGTGCCACGCTCGAGCGACGAAGCCTGCTGCAGCGGTCGAGTAGCTTTCCGACCGGGAGGCCGCGGAGCTCCTGGCGAAGCGGCTCGGGCGCGGTCACGATCACGGCGCGGAGCTGTGTCAGCGCTTCGCGGCGGACGTCGACGGCGCTACGCCGTGCGACCAGCAACAGCCGCAACGCCTCGCGCCGGTCGCCCGCGCGTGGCAGCGCGAGCGTCTCGCTCGCGAGCGCGGCACGAGCCGTTCTGGCCGCGTCGAGCTCGTCGTCTTTGCCCTTCAGCCGCCGCTCTGTCCGCGGCGTGCGGCTGACCTCGAGCACGATCTCGCCCTTGGCGGCGAGGAAGCGGGCTAGGCCGGCGCCGTAGCTGCCGCTGCCCTCGATCGCCCAGGCGCGTCTTCCGGCCGCGTGACGCACGGCGACGCGGAGCAACTCGCGATAACCGCACCTGTCAGCAGCCGCCGCCCTTCCAGCAACAACAGCACCAGCCGGCGCCGTCACGACCGCGAGCACGTGCTCATCGCGGTGGGTGTCGACGCCGAGCACGTAGTCCAGCTCGTCTGCAAGCATCAGACTCGATCCTCCGACCTCGTTCGCAGGGTCCGGTGGTGCCGGTCTGAAGCAAAGGAAACCGCGGCGGCAGGACTGTGATGAGTCACGCCAACAAGGCGGACAAGCTCCTGATCAAGCCAGCAGCGGGCGCCAGACCGGCGCCGCCGCACACGCGCGGACAGATCATTCCCAAGGCACGCATAAAGCGGCCAGTCACCCGACGAGTCACACACGGCACGGCGACAACCAGGCTGGCGATGGCCTCAGACAGACCACTTCCCGAGTCTCACAGTCCCTCGAGGTCATGCCGGAGCGAGCATTGAGCCCGCGCCTGTAGGCGGCGGCCTTGCGCTTAATGGGGCGCGCCCCGAGGATTCGGTGATGGCCGGGATGCTGTACGACAACAAGGCAGCCGCGCAGCTCGAGCAGGCGTACGCGACGACCGACATGAAGGTTCAGCGCGAAGAGTTGCGACGGTCGCTTCGAGCATCAGCCGGCGAATCGATCCTGGACCTCGGTTCGGGCCCCGGGTTCCTCGCCTATGAGCTCGCACAGGAGGTCGGTGCAACCGGCCGGATCGTCGCGGTGGACATCAGCTCTGACATGAACTCGATCGCCTCGAAGCGGATCGCGGCCGCCGGACTCGGCGACCGGGTCGACATCTTGGAGGGCGACGCGACCGCGCTTGCGTTTGCAGACGCGGTCTTCGATGCCGCTGTCTCGACGCAGGTCATTGAGTACCTCGCCGAGCCGGACGCCGCGCTCCATCAACTAGTCCGCGTCCTGCGACCCGGCGGACGACTCGTGATCATCGACACCGACTGGGACTCGCTCGTCTGGGCAGCCACGGATCGCCGCCGCGCTGCTCGGATCGCGGCCGCGTGGAACGAGCACCTGCCAGACCCCTACCTTCCGCGCTCGCTCGCACCCCGCCTCCGCGCGGCCGGATTCGAGGTCAGAGAAATCCGGATCGTCCCGATACTCAACACGGCGTACGACACCAGTGCCTTCAGCTACAACATCGCCCCGCTCATCGCCGCATTCGTGCCCGGGCGCGGAGGCGTCTCAGAAGACGAGGCAACCGAATGGCTCAACGATCTCGCAGAACTTCAGCACCAAGGGCGGTACTTCTTTAGCGTCAATCGATACCTCTTCGCCGCTTCGCGTCCCCAGGGAGGCGGCCCGCGCTCAGCGACTGGTCTCTGACGATCAGACTCCCTCGCCTGCGCCAGCGATGCTGGAATGTCCCCTGGCGCTGTCGTGACGGCCAGGTAGAGCGCTTAGTGGCGGGCCACGAAGATGTACTCACGGCTGTTGTCGTCGAGCGGTTCACCGGCGAACCCGCCATAGAGAGCTTCCAGGCGCAGGCCCGCGACGTCGAGGAGCCCCAGCCATTCGTTCTTGGTTGCCCACCAGAGCGAACCGGTCCCACCACCGTCCAAGGTGATATCGACCCGGTTATCGCTGACGCTGTAGTAGTTCGTGTGCGGCAGCGGCGTGTCTGCATGCTGGCCGTCTATGGCGGATGCGACGTGATGGTCGAAGGCGAACGCGTTCCAGGCGAAGCAGCCGTTAGACCGAAGCGATGCCGCGACCCGCTCGAAGCAGCGGCGACGATCGGCCCACGTCGGCAGATGCAGCAGAGACCGCCCAGGGCAGTAGATCAAGGCCGCCGGCTCCTCGATTTCAAGCTCCCGTATGTCTCCTTCACGCAGGTCGAGCTCGACTCCCTCCTCAACTGCGCGCACTCGAGCCTGCGCGAGCATCGCCGGCGAAGAGTCAATCCCTATTACACGCCTGCCCGTTGCCTGAGCAACCGGGATCGCAACGCGCCCGTTGCCAACTGCAAGCTCGACCAGTGGCCCGTCAGCATCACGGGCAAGCCCGACGTAGAACGGGACGTCAGCAGTGACGCTAGTGGACCAGTCCCCGTATCGATCCGCCCAGGCGTCGTACCAGCTCGACATGGCAACACCAATCTACGCGCAAAATGCAGCCGCGCGGGTGCCGATGAGGATCACTCGTTGGGAGCGTCAGTGGCGGCCCGAGATGAAGAGGCTGTAAGGCCGATCGAATGACGATCGCAGTTGCCGTCACCGTATTGCTTTGTGGAATCGCCCTTTCAGTCCTCAATCGCAAGGTCTCGCTCTTCTTTGAATCCACCGCGCGGCGGCTTGTGGGCGACGGCGCATCAGTTTGGGAAATCCGGATCACTGCGTACGCGCTGATGCTTCTTGTCGCGGCTGTCCTCCTCGGACTTCTTTTCGGCCTCACGTGATGACTGCTCGCAGATACTTGCCTGGGCCAGGGTCCTCTACGCCTGACGCGGCTGGCACGCCACCCACCGAGACCGCGCGGACTCGGCTCTCGCGCTACGCGCCGAGCGGTTGATCCTCTGCCTGCGCGAGCGCGAAGGTCTCGCCCGCCGCAGCCGACTGCTCCGCGAACTGCTCGCGCAGCGCGGTCTTGCGGAACTTGCCGACGGCGGTCTTGGGTATCTCCGCCACGAACTCGTAGCGGTCGGGCAGCCACCACTTCGCGAAGCGGGGCGCGAGGAACTCGCGAAGCTCGTCCTCGCTCACCGTCTTCCCCTCCTTCAGAACGACGGCCGCCAGAGGGCGCTCCTGCCATTTCTCGTCCGGGATCGCGATCACCGCCGCCTCTGCGACCGCGGGATGCGCCATCAGCGCGTTCTCGAGGTCGACCGACGAGATCCACTCGCCGCCGGACTTGATCACGTCCTTGGAGCGATCCTTGATCTGGATGAAGCCTTTCGGGTGCATCGAGACGATGTCGCCGGTCTTGAACCAGCCGTCCTCCGTCCAGCGCGACGTCTGTTCGGCGTTGTCGTAATACGAGGCCGCCACCCACGGCCCGCGCACCTCGAGCTCGCCCATCGCCTCGCCGTCCCAGGAAACGTCCTCTTCGCCGGCCCGCGCACGAATCTCGACCAGCGGGAGCGGCACGCCGGCGGTAGCCATGAAGTCGAGCTGCGTGTCGTCGTCCGCGCTCCTCAGCTCGCCGATCATGTCGGTCGTCGACGCAACGGGCGAGGTCTCCGTCATCCCCCACCCCTGGACGATCATCAGCCCGTGCCGCCTGTACGCGGCGATCAGCGCGCGCGGCACGGCCGCGCCGCCGACCAGCATCCCGCGCATATGAGACAGGTCCCACTTCCCGGGCTGGGCTTCGAGCAGCTGGAGCATCCCCAGCCAGATCGTCGGAACACCCGCCGTCCACGTGACCTGCTCTTGCACGAAGTCGTCGAGCAGGCTCTCGGGATCGAGGAAGGGGCCCGGAAAGACGAGCTTCGTTCCGAGCAGCGCGGCGAGGTACGGATAGCCCCAGGCGTTCGCATGGAACATCGGCACGACCGGCAGGAGCACGTCCTGCTCCGAAATCGCGCGGCCGAGTGGGCACATCGAGGCGACGCCGAGCGTGTGGAGCACCGTCGAGCGGTGCGAGTAGACGACCCCCTTCGGACGACCGGTCGTGCCGCTCGTGTAGCACATCGCCGCCGCTTCGTTCTCCTGCAGCTCGGGGTCGCGCCAGTTGTCCGCAGCCGCGGTCGCGAGCAGATCTTCGTAGGAGTCCTCGACGACGAACACGTGCTCGATCTTCGTGTCGCCAGCGAACTGCTCGTAGAGCGGCAGCAGGCTGCGGTCGACGATCAGCGCGCGGTCGCCGGCGTGCCCGGCGATATAGCCGATGTCGCTCGGATGGAGGCGGAGGTTGAGCGTGTGCAGCACGAAGCCTCCGCACGGGATCCCGAAGTAAGCCTCGAGGTGCTGGTAGTGGTTCCAGCACAAAGTCGCGACGCGGTCGCCTCGCTCGAGCCCGGCGTTCTGCAGCGCGACCGCGAGCTGCTTCGAGCGTTGCGCGAGGTCGCGGTAGGTGTAGCGATGGAAGCTCCGGTCCGGCAGACGCGTGACGACTTCCTTGTCGCCGAAGAACGTCTCGGCGCGCCTCAGGAGGGACGGAAGCGTCAGCTGGAAATCCATCATCAGGCCGTCCATCACTCCTCCTTCTAACGCAGTAGGACGCGTTCGTAAACCCGGTCGCGGAGCCGGTCGGGCAGGTGCTCGACACCGGCGCGCAACTTCGCATCACGGCCGACGAGGACGCGCGCGCTCGGCCGGTCGCACTCGAGCGCCGTTTCGACCTTCTTCGCCACTTCGTCGGCCGGCGCGCCGCCGGCTCCGCGTTTCAGCGCTGCTCGCCGGAAGGCCGCGATGCGCACGCCGTAAAGCTCCGCGAGCGCAGGGGGCAGGTGTCGGTGGATCTCCTCGGCGACCTCGGCGGACTTCGTCCAGATCGGCGTCTTGATCGTCCCCGGCTCGACGATCGACACGCCCACGCCGAACGGCTGCAGCTCGACGCGCAGCGAGTCCGCGATCGCCTCCAGCGCGTGCTTCGAGGCCGCATAGGGCCCGAGGAATGGCAGCGCGCTCTTGCCGGCGATCGAGCCGACGAAGACGATCCTCCCTTTCGAGCGCCTGAGCTGTGGGAGTAGCGCCTGCGTGACGGCGACTTGCCCGAAGACGTTCACCTCGAACTGGCGGCGGAGCTCGTCGAGCGGGATGAACTCGAGCGGCACCGCGACCGCGATTCCCGCGTTGTTGACGAGCCCGTGCAGCTCGTCGACCCGCTCAGCCACAGCGTGTACGTGCTCCGGGTTCGTGACGTCGAGCAGAACCTCTTGCGTTCCCTTGGGCGCGTCACCGCTGCGCCTGACCCCGGCGAGCACCCGCCAGCCGCTCGAGACGAGCCGGAGCGCGCAGGCCCTGCCGATCCCCGAGGACGCGCCCGTGACGAGCGCCGTCCGCATCATTCGCCCAGCAGCCAGGCCGCGACCTGCGCGCGCTGCACACGCGGGTAGCCACCGTAGGCCTGGATCCAGAGCGCACGCTTGTAGTAGCGGTGCAGGACGTGCTCCCAGGTGAAGCCAATGCCGCCGAGCACCTGGATCGAGGTCTCGCAGGCCGCGACCGCGGTCTCCGAGCAGTAGCTCTTGGCGGCCGCGACGGCGATCGGCGTCTGGTCGTCGCCCTCGGCGACGCACCACGCGGCCCAGTATGCGAGCGAGCGCGCAAGCTCGGTCTCGATGTAGGTGTCGGCGAGCGGATGGGACACGGCCTGGTAGACGCCGATCGGCCGGCCGAACTGCTCCCGGGTCTTGGCGTGCTCGACGCCCAGCTCGAGCGCCTTGGCTGCGATCCCGACCGCCTCGAGCGACAGCGCCGCCAGCTGTTCCGCCTCGGGACGCTCGGCGTCGAAGTAGGTCTCGCCCTGCCCGGCCCGCCCGAACTCCTCGAACAGCACGGCCAAGTCGAGGAAGCTCAGATCGGCGCCGCTCAACTCCTCGCGCGTCCAGGCGGACGTGCCGTTCCGCGACAGCGCCTCGCGCGCCTCCTTTCGCAGCAACTCCTGCTCTTCGGTGAAGGCGAACTCCATCAGCGTGACCTCGGGAGGCCGAGGACGCGCTCGGCGATGATGTTGCGGAGGATCTCGCTCGTCCCGGCCTCGATCGTGTTGCCGCGGCTGCGCAGTTGCTGGTGCCCCCAGTAGCCGTCGTCCTCTCCGTCGAGGATCTCCATGGCGAGCTTCGTCAGCCTCTGGTTCTGCTCCGACCAGTGCAGCTTCGACCCGGAGCCCTCCGGCCCGGGGATGCCCGTCTGCACGAGCGTGGTCAGGGAGCGGTAGTTCGTGTACTTGAGCGCCTGCAGCTCGATCCACTCCTGCGCGACGCGGTCGCGGATGAGCGGATCGTCGGCGCCGCGCTCCTTCGCCAGCGCGACGAGCTTGCCGACCTGCATCTCCAGCGTTCCCGTAAGCGCGAACCCGAGCGTGCCGCGCTCGTGCAGGAGCGTCGTCATCGCAACCTGCCAGCCGCCCCCGATCTCGCCGAGGAGGTTCTCGCGCGGCACCTCGACGTCCGTGAAGAAGATCTCGTTGAACTCCGACTCGCCTGTGAGCTGGCGCAGCGGCCGCACCTCGACGCCCGGCGCGTGCATGTCGACGATCACGTAGGTCAGCCCCGCGTGGCGCTCCGACTCGGGATCGCTCCGGCCGACGAGGATGCAGAAGTCCGCGATGTGGGCGAAGGACGACCAGACCTTCTGGCCGTTGACGAGGAAGTGCCCGTCGCGCGGCTCGATCCGCGTCCGCACGGACGAGAGATCGGAGCCCGCATCGGGCTCCGAGAAGCCCTGGCACCAGATCTCCTCGGCGGACAGGATCTTCGCCAGGTGGCGCTGTTTCTGCTCCTCGGTGCCGTGCGCCATGATCGTCGGCCCGGCCATGCCGAGGCCGATCACGCCCATGTGGTTCGGCGCGCCGGCGCGGGCGAACTCCTCGAGCACGATCGCCTGGTGGCTGTAGGGCGCTCCCCGGCCCCCGTACTCCTCGGGCCACGTCATGCCGGCGTAGCCGGCGTCGTACATCGCGCGGCTCCACTCCTTGCCCGGCTCGGCAGGCAGGTTGGCCGCCAGCCAGGCGCGCACCTCTTCGCGGAACGCGGCCTCGTCCGGAGCGTCGCGGAGGTTCACATGCGCAATTGAATCACTGTGCGGATCGCCTCGCCGGATCCGAGGTCGGCAAACGCCGCCTCGACGTCCTCCAGCCCTGCGAGCTGGGTGACCATTCCGGCCAGGTCGAGTTTGCCCTCGAGCGCCCACTGCGCGAGCTGTGGGAAGTCCTCCGCCGGCCAGTGGTCGCCTCCGTGCGAGACGACGATCCGGAGGCGCCGGTCGAAGAGCTCCTGGAGGTCGACGGCCGCCTGGGAGCCGGGCTGCGGGAGGCCGATCACGACGAGCGTCCCGGCGTGGCCGAGCTGGCGCAGGCCCTGGGCGATCGTCTCCGGGCGGCCGACCACGTCGAAGACGAAGTCGAGCCGCTCGGCCTCGCCGACGTGCGTGGCGCCGAAGCGCTGCGCGAGATCCGTCCGGACCGGCTCCAGGTCGACGGCGTGGATCTCGGCCGCGCCCGCGAGCCGGGCGCCCTGAACGACCGAGAGCCCGACGGCGCCGCACCCGATCACGCCGACGCGCGCTCCCTCCCAGACGTGCGCGGTGTGCAGGACGGAGCCGACGCCCGTGGCGACGCTGCAGCCGATCAGGCACGCCTGCTCCGGCGGCAGCTCCGCCGGGTAGGGGATCGCGGCCGCGGAGTGGACGACGGTGCGCGTGGCGAAGGTGCCGGTCTGAAGCGTCTGGGCGAGCTGCTCGCCGGAGGGGAGCCGGAGGTGCGGCTTCGCGCGCGGCGGCGTGCGGCAGAGGCGCGGCTCGCCGCGGAGGCACCAGGCGCAGCGTCCGCAGGGCGTCCGCCAGCCGAGGACGACGCGCTGTCCCGGCTCGAGCCCGTCGACCCCGGCGCCGACCTCCTCGACGACGCCGGCGCCCTCGTGGCCGAGCAGGACGGGGAGGCGATGAGCCCAGCCGGTCTCCGCGACGTGCAGGTCGGTGTGGCAGACGCCGCTCGCCTCGAGCCGCACCAGCACCTCATCCGGGCCGGGCGGCTCGACCTCGATCTCCTCGAGCCCGAACCGGCCGACCTCGGTCAGGACGACGCCGCGATCCATCCTGGGTCGAGCTCGCGGACGCTGGCGCCGCCCGCAAGAGCCAGAGTGAGGTCCGTCTCCGCCGCGAGGTGGGTCAGAAGGGCTGCCACGCCTTCCTGGCCGCCGACGGCCAGCGCGTACACGTACGGCCGCCCGACGAGGACGGCGTCCGCCCCGAGCGCGAGTGCCTTGATCACGTCGGCGCCGGACCGGATCCCGCCGTCCATCAGCACCGGGACGTCCGGCCCGACTTCGGCCCGGACTTCCTCGAGAGCGTCGAGCGAGGCGACCGCCCCGTCGAGCTGGCGGCCGCCGTGGTTCGAGACGATGATCCCGTCCATTCCGGCATCGAGAGCCCGCCGTGCGTCCTCGCCTGTGAGCACGCCCTTGACGAGCAGGGGTAGCGACGTCCGTTCGCGCAGCCACGCGAGATCGTCCCAAGTGAGACCGAGGTTCGGAAAGAGGGAGAGCATCGTCCCGGCCGCGACGAGGGGGTCCTCCTCGGGCGGCACGGGCAGTCGCTCGAGGAAGACGGGGTCGCTCGTGAACTGCGCGATCCCCTCCCCTTGCTTGAAGGGGAGATACGCGTTGCGCAGGTCGCGCGGCCGCCACCCGAGGACGAGGGTGTCGAGCGTGACGACGATCGCCGAGTAGCCGGCCGCCTCGGCGCGGCCGACGAGGCTGGCGACGATCTCGCGGTCCGAGACCCAGTAGAGCTGGAACCAGCGGGCTGCGTCGCCCATCGCCTCGGCGATCTCCTCGATCGAGTGCGAGGCGGCGCTCGAGAGGATGAAGGGGACGCGCAAGCCGGCCGCCGCGCGCGCAGGAGCGAGCTCGCCGTCGGGATGGGCGATGCTCAGAACGCCGACAGGAGCGAGTAGGAAGGGGAACGGGGAAGCTGTGCCGAGGATTTCGACAGAGAGGTCGCGCTCCGTGTTGCCTCTGAGCATCCGGGGGCGCAGTCGGCGCCGCTCGAAGGCCTCGCGATTTGCGCGCATCGTCGACTCCTCCCCCGCGCCGCCGGCGATGTACCCGAACGGGCCGGGCTCGAGCTTGGCGGCGGCGCGCACCTCCCAGTCCGAGCTGCCCACCGGCCACGGCGACTCCCCCGTGACGTAGATCTCGTTCTGGACGTGGCTGCCGTCGAAACGCATTCGCCTTCGCGGAGGGTCATATCATCCCGCCGGTCGCATGGCACTCCTCGCGGTCGAGAACGTCTCACGGCGTTTCGGGGGCATCCTCGCGCTCAGCGACGTCTCGCTCGCGCTCGAGCAGGGAACGATCGCGGGCCTGATCGGCCCCAACGGCGGGGGCAAGACGACGCTGTTCAACGTGATCACACGCCTCTACCGCCCGAACGAGGGCGCGGTCATGTTCGACGGCGAGGACCTCGCCCGTGTGCGCCCCCACAAGATCGTGCGGCTCGGGATCGCGCGCACGTTCCAGAACGTCGTCCTCTTCCAGCAGATGACCGTGCTCGAGAACCTCCTCGTCGGGGCGCACTCGCGCATGCGGCCCTTCTCCGAACGGCGCGGACGCGCCCAGGCGCGCGAGGTGCTGGAGTACGTCGAGCTCACCGACGTCGCAGGCCGGCTCCCCGGCGGCCTGCCGTTCGGGACGTTGAAGCGCGTCGAGCTCGCGCGGGCGTTGGTCGCGCGACCCAAGCTCCTCCTTCTCGACGAGCCCGCGGGCGGCCTGAACCACGAGGAGGTCGGAGCGCTCGCCGACGTGATCCGCAGGCTGCGCAAGGACTTCGACCTCACCGTGCTGCTCGTCGAGCACCACATGAACCTCGTCATGTCGGTCTGCGAGCGCGTCCACGTCCTGAGCTTCGGCAGCAAGATCGCCGAGGGAACGCCCGGCGAGGTCCAGGCGAATCCCGAGGTGATCGAGGCGTACCTCGGAGCGGAAGATGCCGCTGCTTGAGCTCGAGGGCGTCGAGGCCCGCTACGGGCCGATCAAGGCCTTGCACGGGGTCACGCTCCGCGTGGACGACGGCGAGGTCGTCGCGCTCCTCGGAGCGAACGGGGCCGGCAAGACGACGACGCTCCGCGCCGTGTCCGGAACGGTCCGCCACGAGGGTCGGATCGTGTTCGCCGGGCGGCAAATTGGACGCCGGACCCCCGACCGAGTCGCGCGGCTCGGGGTCGGCCATGTCCCAGAGGGACGCGGCCTCTTCAGCGAGCTGACGGTCTGGGAGAACCTGCGCATGGGCGCATACATGCGCGGCGAGCGGCGCACGCTTCGTAGCGAGGCGCCTCGCATCCTCGAGTACTTCCCCTGGATGGAGCGGCGGCGCGACCAGCAGGCCGGCACCCTGAGCGGCGGCGAGCAGCAGATGGTCGCGCTCGCGCGCGCTCTCGTCTCGCGCCCGCGCCTGCTCATGCTCGACGAGCCGTCGCTGGGGCTCGCGCCGACCGTCGTCCAGGAGCTGTTCCGCATCGTCGCCGACCTCAACGCGAACGACGGCCTCACCGTCCTCGTCGTCGAGCAGAACGCCAACGTGGCGCTCGCCGCCGCGGCTAGGGCCTACGTGCTCGAGGTCGGCGAGGTCGTGATCGAGGGGACGAGCGACGAGCTTCGCCGTCACGAATCCGTCCGTAAGTCGTACCTGGGGTACTAGTGCCCCTACCGACAATACTCGCCGGCTTCTGGCTCGCGATCACGCGGCGCCAGAGCCCGCCCTCGCCCTTAGCAAGGCAGTCCAGCCTTGCTGCGGACGAGTGCGGCCTCTGGCTTGATGCTCGCAACCCAGAATCGCGACAGCATCACCGGCAGGGGCACTGGTGACGCTCCTCGCCTTCAGCTGGGCCGACTTCGCGCAGCAGATCACGAGCGGGCTCGCCGCCGGCTCGATCTACGCGAGCGTCGCGCTCGCCCTCGTGCTCATCTACCGCGCCACCGACGTGGTCAACTTCGCCCAGGGAGAGATGGCGACCTTCACGACCTTCGTCGCGTGGTCGCTCATGCACCACGGCCTCTCGTACTGGCCGGCGTTCGTCCTCACGCTGCTGATCGCCTTCGCCGGCGGCGTTGGCGTCGAGCGCGTCCTGATCCGACCCGTCGAGCGCCGCCCCGAGATCGTCACAGTCATCGTCACGATCGGTCTGCTGATCGCCATCAACGGCCTCACCGGCTGGATCTGGGGGCCCGAGGTCAAGGTCTTCGACAGCCCGTTCCCGAACAGCACGGTCGACGTCGGCGGTGTCGTGATCTCCGTCCAGGACATCGGGGTCTTCTGCGTCTGCCTCGCGACCGTAATCGTCGTCTGGGCGTTCTTCCGCTTCACCTCGGTCGGGCTCGCGATGCGCGCCGTCGCGGTGAACCCTGATGCGAGCAGGCTCATGGGCGTGCGCGTCGGCTGGATGCTCGCGCTCGGGTGGGGACTGGCCGCCGTCCTCGGGGCGGTCGCCGGGATGATGGCCGCCCCGACCGTCTTCCTCGATCCCGACATGATGCTGGTCGTCCTGATCTACGCGTTCGCCGCCGCGGTGCTGGGCGGCATCGACAGCCCGGTCGGCGCCGTCGTCGGCGGGCTCGTGCTCGGGGTCGTCATCAACCTGCTCGGCCGCTACGTCAACTTCGTCGGGCAGGAGCTGCGGCTCCCGAGCGCCCTCGCACTCCTCCTGCTCGTCCTGCTCGTGCGCCCCGCGGGCCTCTTCGGCCGCGTCGCCGTGAGGAGGGTCTGACGACTCCTTCCCGCCGCTGGTTTCTACCCGCCCTGCGCGCCGCGCTGCTCGCGAGCGCCGTCGTGGTGATCGCGTTCCTGCCGCGGTGGGTGAGCGAGTTCCGGGTCTCGCAGTTCACGTACGTCGGGATCTACTTCATCGCGCTGCTCGGCCTCAACATTCTCACCGGCTACAACGGCCAGATCTCGCTGGGCCACGGCGCCTTCATGGCGATCGGGGGCTACACCGCTGCGGCCCTCATACTCGGACGCCCGGGCTTCGAGCTCCTCGGACAGCATCCGTCGCATCTCCTCCCCGACCACGGCATGCGCCCGGTGTTCGCCATCCCGATCGCGGGCGCGGTTACCGGGGTGATCGGGTACCTGCTCGGGATTCCCGCGCTCCGCCTCGCCGGGGTCTCGCTCGCCCTCGCCACGTTCGCGCTCGCGGTGTCGCTGCCGTCGATCGCGAAGCGGTTCGACCATCTCACCGGCGGCGGCGGCGGTCTGTCTCTGCCGCTGCCCAAGACACCGTTTGGGCTCGACGTCTCCCCCCCGCACTGGCTCTACTACGAAGCCTGGGCCTGTGCCGCCGCGCTGTTCGTCGTGGCGTGGGTCCTGGTCCGCGGGCGGGTCGGCCGCGGCTGGCGCGCGATCCGCGACGGTGAGGTCGCCGCGGTCTCGTCGGGAGTCAGCCCCGCCGTGTACAAGACGCTCGCGTTCTGCGTGTCGGCCGCCTTCGCCGGGGTCGCGGGCGCCCTGTTCGTGATTCAGGTCTCGTACATCAATCCGGACACGTTCCCCCTCTCGCTTTCGATCCTGCTCCTGGCCAGCGTCGTCGTCGGCGGGCTCGGCTCGCTCTCGGGGGTCGTCGTCGGAGCGCTCGTGCTCGAGTTTCTGCCGATCTACGCCCAGGAACCCCCGGTGGTGCACTTCAGTCTGGCCAAAGAAGCGTCACCGGTCGCCTTCGGGATCGTCCTGATCTTGATCGTGATTCTGCTGCCGGGAGGAGCCGCAGGGCTGCTGCGGCGGCTCTACCGCCCCCTCGCGGCCCTGGCGGGCAAGGAGCGGTGAGCTTGACAGCGAGGCTCGCTCTGGGTCAACAATCCACCTGCGGGCACGTCGCATATCAATACACGGAGTGACGCTTTGCGAGCTCAAGGAGGAGGGAGAGTTGTGAACAGAGCGCTGATCGCGCTTGTCACCCTGCTAGCAGCCCTGGCGGTGAGCATCCCAGGCGCGTACGCGCGCACCGGAGGCCTTGCCGGAACCACGGCCGCGCCCGGGGTCACGAGAACCTCCATCACCATCGGCGGGACGTTCCCGCTCAGCGGCCCGGCGTCGCTCTACGCGCCGATCCCGCGTGGCATGGAGGCCTACTTCAACTACATCAACGCGCGCAAGGGCAAGGACGGCAAGGTCGGCGTCTACGGCCGCAAGATCGTCTGGAAGTACTACGACGACGGCTACAACCCCGCGCAGACCGTCCAAATGACGAACAAGCTCGTCCTCGAGGACAAAATCTTCGCCGACGTCGGCTCGCTCGGGACCGAGCACAACCAGGCGATCCGGCCGATGCTGAACCAGCGGAAGATCCCCCAGATCCTCGTCGCGACCGGCGCCAGCATCTGGGGCCTGCAGTACAAGCAGTACCCGTGGACGATCGGCTGGCAGCCGGACTACATCGCCGAGGGCCGGGCGTACGGCGAGTGGATCGCCAAGAACGCGCCGAACGCGAAGATCGCGGTCTTCCTGCAGAACGACGACTACGGCCATGACTACCTGCGCGGGCTCAACATCGGGCTCGGCTCGAAGAAGAGCCTGATCGTCGGAGAGCAGACCTACGAGCCGACCGACACGAGCTACGCGTCGCAGATCTCGAGGCTGAAGGCATCCGGAGCCGACACGTGGGTGCTGCTGACGATCCCGACGCCGACCGTGCGCGCTCTCGCGACCGCGAAGGCGCTCGGCTGGAAGCCGGACACGATCGTGCTCAATTCCGTCTCGGCCATCGACGTGATCATGAAGGCGATCACCGCGTCCGCAGGGGCAGCCTACGCCAATGGAGTGGTCAGCTCCGCCTACCTGAAGAACAACGACTCCCCGAAGTACGCCAACGACCCGATCGTCAAGCAGTATCAATCGCTGCTGGCGAAGTACGGGCCGAGCGGCGCCGATCCCGCGAACTCGTTCTACTTCTACGGGATGGCGAAGGCGTACGACGTCGTGAAGCTGCTCTATCTCGCCGGCAAGAACCCGACGCGGCAGTCGCTGATCAACGCGACGCGGCACATGAACTGGATCAACCCGTACACGATCAAGGGGATCAAGATAAAGACGGGCAAGAACGACCGTTTCCCGATCTCCCAGATCAAGCTCACGCGCTACGAGAACGGCGTCTTCAACGAGTTCGGTCCGCTGATCAAGGGCCGCTGACAGGAACCTCGACGGGGCCGGCGAGCGCCGGCCCCGCCTCTTCTCCGTGGACTTCTCCCTCACCCGCGAGCAGGAGCTGATCCGCGAGTCCGCGCGGGAGTTCTGCGACCGCGAGATCGTTCCACACGTGCGGGACTGGGACCGGGCCGAGGAGCTCGACCACGGCCTCGTCGAGAAGCTCGCGGCCGCCGGCTACCTGGGCGCGACTCTGCCCGAGGAGCACGGCGGCATGGGCCTCGACACGGCGTCCTACTGCCTGCTGATGGAGGAGCTCGGCCGGGCCGACGCATCCGTGCGCGGCATCGTCTCGGTCAACCTCGGCCTGGTCGGGAAGACGATCGTCAGGTGGGGGACGGACGAGCAGAAGCGCAGAGTGGCTCCCCCGCCTTGCGTCCGGCGAGGCGCTCGGCTGCTACGGGCTCACCGAGCCGGGGTCGGGCTCGGATCCTGCGAGCCTCGTCACGCGGGCGGAGCGTGACGGCGACGACTGGGTCATCTCCGGCTCGAAGATCTTCATCACGCTCGGCTCCTGGGCCGGCCTAGCGCTCGTCTTCGCGCGGAGCGGCGGCGAGGGAGCAGCGGGGCTGACGTGCTTCCTGGTGCCGACCTCGAGCGCGGGCTTCTCGGCGACGCCGATCAAGGGCAAGCTCGGCCTGCGGGCGCAGGACACGGCCGAGCTCTTCCTCGACGGCGTCCGCGTTCCGGACGTCAATAGGCTCGGGGTCGAGGGAGACGGCTTCAAGGTCGCAATGTCGGCGCTCGACAACGGACGCATCTCGCTCGCGGCCGGTGCCGTCGGCTGCGCGCAAGGCTGCCTGGACGCATGCATCGCGTACGCGAGCGAGCGGCGTCAGTTCGGGAAGTCGATCTCCTCGTTCCAGCTCGTGCAGGAGCTGATCGCGGACATGGCCGTCGAGGTCGAGGCGGCGCGCCTCCTGACCTGGCGTGCCGCTATGGTCGCCGACAGCGGCGAGCGCCACACGCTCGAGTCGTCGATCGCAAAGTACTACGCCAGCGAGGTCGCGGTGCGGGCGGCGAACGCCGCGGTGCAGGTGCACGGCGGCTACGGCTACGTCGACGAGTATCCCGTCGGCAAGTACCTCCGCGACGCGCGTGTCACCACGCTGTACGAGGGGACGAGCCAGATCCAGAAGCTCATCATCGGTCGCGCGCTCACCGGAGAGAGCGCCTTCGTCTAAGGAGTTGCGAATGCCCAAGCTGGACGGAAAGGTCGCAATCGTCACCGGCGCCGGACGTGGCATTGGCCGCGAGCACTCGCTCGCCCTTGCACGCGCGGGCGCGCGGGTGGTCGTGAACGACCTCGGCGTCTCGCTCGCGGGCGAGGCGGCGGGCGACTCCCCCGGCGCGCAGGTGGTCGACGAGATCCGCGACGCCGGGGGCGAGGCGGTCGCGAACGCCGAGAACGTGGCCGACTTCGCCGGAGCGAAGCGGCTCGTCGAGCAGGCGGTCGAGACGTTCGGCCGGCTCGACATCCTCGTCAACAACGCCGGAATCCTCCGCGACCGCATGCTCGTCAACATGGAGGAGGGCGAGTGGGACGCGGTGATCGCCGTGCACCTCAAGGGCCACTTCGCACCGACTCACCACGCTGCCGCGTACTGGCGCGACCGCTCGAAGGCCGGCGACGAGGTCAGGGCGCGCGTGATCAACACGTCGAGCCCGTCCGGCGTCTTCGGGAACGTGGGCCAGGCGAATTACGGGGCGGCCAAGGCCGGCATCGTCGGCTTCACGCTGATCGCGGCCCAGGAGCTCGGCCGCTACGGCGTGACCGTCAACTGCCTCGCGCCGAACGCGCGGACGCGGATGACCGAGGCCGCCTTCGGCGACATCCCGCGGCCTGACGACGGCTTCGACCCCGCCGACCCCGCAAACAACTCGCCGATCGTGGTCGCCCTCTGCGCGGACGAAGCCCAGGAGATCACCGGCCAGGTCTTCTTCGTCTACGGCGGCTCCGTCAACGTGCTGCGCGGCTGGGAGGCGGGCGAGCTGTTCTCGAGCGAGGGGCGCTGGGATCCGGACGAGCTGCTCGAGGCGCTGCGCGAGCGCTTTCCTGAAGGAGCGGCGCCTGCCGGAATGCTCGCGTCGATGCAGCAGGCCGGCGGGCAGTCGATGCGGACGCTGTGACAAGCGTCGGGCGGCGGAACCTCGCTCGCCTCGCCGAGGAGGCGATGGGCCGGCGCGGCGACTACCGCTCACTGTGCTTCGAGGGCCGGTGGCATGGCTCGGAGGAGCTCTACGAGCGCGGCATGCGGCTCGGCTCTGTCCTCGTCGGGCTCGGCGTCGTGCCGGGCGACCGCGTTGTCGTCATGGCGGAGAACTCGCCTGACGTGCCCGTCGCCTACCACGCGATCTCGCGCGCCGGGGCGGTCATCACGCCGGCGATCTTCCTCCTGACCGTCGACGAGCTGCGCCGGATCCTCGTCGACTCCGGCGCATCGGTCGTGCTCGCCTCGCTGCATTTCCGCGACGTCGTCGACGCCGCCGCGGAGGGTGTCGACACGGTGCGGCACGTGCTCAACCTCGAGGACACGGCGAGCGCCGACTCCGACCCTCTGCCGATCGTGCCGCGCGCGGACGACGACCTCGCGGCGCTCGTCTACACGGGCGGCACGACCGGGCGCTCGAAGGGCGTCATGCTCACGCACGCCAACCTCTGGGAGGCCGGCCGCCACGCGAGCGACGTCGGGCACGTTCCCGGCATCGTCCGCTCGCTCACGTGCCTGCCTCTGTCCCACTCGTACGGGCTGCTGGTGCTCGGCGTCGGGATGCACTCTCCCGAGCCACCGGAGTCCGTGCTGATGCGGTGGTTCGACGCGAGGTCGTGGCTCGAGCTCGCGCAGAAGCACCGCACGCAGATCGCGCCCGTCGTCCCGTCGATGCTGTACCTCCTGCTCGCCGAGCCACTGGAGGACTACGACCTCTCCGAGTTGCGGTTCGTCGCCTCGGGCGCGGCACCGCTGACGCCGGACGCGATCTCCGAGCTCGAGCGCCGCGTGCCCGGCGTCGCGATCCGCGAGGGCTACGGGCTGACGGAGACCTCCGCCCTCGCCACCACCAATCCACCCGGACGCGTCCGGCGCGGCACGGTCGGCCTGGCCGTGCCCGGTACGGAGATCCGCGTCGTCGACGACGACCAGGACGTGCCCACGGGAGAGCCGGGTGAGGTCTGCATCCGGTCGGATCTCGTCATGTCCGGCTACTGGGACGACCCCGGGCTGACCGCGGCCACGCTGCGGGACGGCTGGCTCCATACGGGTGACGTCGGCCGCCTCGACGCCGACGGCTACCTGTCGATCGTCGACCGGAAGAAGGACCTCATCCTCCGCGGGGGCTTCAACGTCTATCCACGCGACATCGAGGAGGCGCTCATCGAGCACCCGGCCATCTCGGGCGCGTGCGTCGTCGGCCGCCCGGACCCGGTGCATGGCGAGGAAGTGATCGCGTTCGTTACGCTCGCTCCAGGAGTGGAGGCGTCGGTCGAGGAGCTGCTCGCCTTCGGCAAGGCGCGCCTGGGCGGCTACAAGTACCCGCGTCAGCTGACCGTCCTCGAGTCCCTGCCGCTGACCCCGGTGGGCAAGGTCGACCGGACGGCACTGCGCGGGCTCCTCACCGTCGAAGGAGGCGTGGGATGACGACAGCACTGACGATCGCGGAGCTCGAGCAATCCGGCGAGCGCGATCTCGGGACGAGCGAGTGGCATGCGATCGACCAGGAGCGCATCAACCTGTTCGCCGAGGCAACAGGCGACCACCAGTGGATCCACGTCGATCCCGAGGCGGCGTCGAAAGGGCCGTTCGGCGGCACCGTGGCTCACGGGTACCTGACCCTGTCTCTCCTCCCCATGCTGCTGAGCGAGGTGATCTCGGTCACGGATTCCCGGATGGGCGTCAACTACGGCACCGAGAAGATCCGGTTCACGGCGCCCGTCCCGGTCGGGTCGCGCGTGCGCCTGCATGCGAAGCTGCTCCGCAGCGAGCGACGAGGCCCGAACCTCGTCTACTACGTCGGCGTGCAGATCGAGGTCGACGGCCAGGAGAAGCCGGCGCTCGTCGGCGAGGTCGTGTATCTCGCGGCGGGAGGGCCCGATGCCTGAGGCCGTGATCGTTGCGGCCGCACGGACGCCGATCGGCCGCGCCCGCAAGGGGTCGCTCGTCGACGCACGCCCCGACGACCTCGTCGCGTTCGCTATCGGCGCCGCGCTGGACAGGGTCCCCGAGCTCGACCGGGCGGAGATCGTGGACGTGATGGTCGGCTGCGGCTTTCCGCAGGAGCGGCAGGGCATGAACCTTGGCCGGCGCGCCGCCCTCCTCGCAGAACTGCCGGAGACGGTGCCGGGAACGACGGTCAACCGTTTCTGCGCTTCGAGCCTGCAGACGATCCGAATGGCCTTCCACGCGGTCAAGGCCGGCGAGGGCGACGTGTTCGTCGCCGCCGGTGTGGAGTCGATCTCCCAGGTCGACGGCTATCCCAAGGACGCCGAGGAGCTGCATCCGAAACTGTTCGGCGACGACGCACCGATCGCCAACGTCTACATCCCGATGGGGATGACGGCCGAGAACGTGGCCGAGCGCTGGGATGTCTCGCGGGAGGACATGGATAGCTTCGCCCAGCGCTCGCAGGAGCGCGCCGTGGCAGCGCAGGACTCCGGGTTCTTCGACCGGGAAGTGACGCCCTGGGACGGCGTGGCCAGAGACGACGGGCCGCGGCGCGGTTCGACGCTGGAGGCGCTGGCGACGCTCGAGCCGGCGTTCAAGCCGGGCGGGAAGGTGACCGCCGGGAACTCATGTCCCCTCAACGACGGTGCCGCTGCGGTGGTCGTCATGAGCGAGACGCGCGCGAGCGAGCTCGGCATCGCGCCGCGGGCCCGGATCATCGCGTCGTCCGTCTCCGGCGTCGAGCCCGAGATCATGGGCGTCGGCCCCATCGACGCCGTGCGCAAGGTGCTGAAGCAGGCCTGCATGACGATCGACGACGTCGACGTGATGGAGCTGAACGAGGCGTTCGCCGCACAGGTGCTGCCGGTGTGCCGTGAGCTCGGCGTCGACCCGTTCGGTGAGAAACTGAACCCGCACGGCGGCGCGATCGCGCTCGGGCATCCGTACGGCATGACGGGCGCGCGCATCATGTGCACGCTCCTCAACGACCTCGATGCGATCGACGGGACGATCGGGCTCGAGACGATGTGCGTCGGCGGCGGCCAGGGCATGGCCATGCTCGTCGAGCGTCTCTAGGGTCGAAGATCTCCTTAGCAGAGCTCCTCCGAGGCCATTCTGTGCGATCCTCGCACCATGACGATCGCCGATCAGCGCGCCGAGTACCGCGCGTTCATGGACGAGCACATCCTCCCGGTCGAGGCGGAGCTGTCGCGCGAGGACGACGCGGCGCAGGAGCTCATCCGCGCCCTGCGGGCGCGCGCCAAAGCCGACGGGCTCTGGGCTCCACACCTGCCTCCCGAGGCCGGCGGCACCGGCCAGGGCTTCCTCGCCTACGCCAACCTGAACGAGGAGATCGGCCGTGTCACCTGGGCGCAATACGTCTTCAATTGCCAGGCACCGGACGCCGGCAACGGCGAGATCCTCCACATGTTCGGCACCGACGACCAGAAGGAGCGCTGGCTCAGGCCGCTGGTCGAGGGCGATGCACGCTCGTTCTTCTCGATGACGGAGCCGGACGTGTCCGGCGCCGATCCGACCGGCCTGAAGACGACCGCCAAGCTGGACGGGGACGAGTGGGTGATCGACGGGCGCAAGTGGTTCTCGTCGGGCGCGGAGGACGCAGCGTTCGGGATCGTCATGGCGGTGACGGAGCCCGACGAGAAGCCACATCGGCGGATGAGCCAGATCGTCGTCCCGGCGGACGCGCCCGGCATCGAGATCGAAGCCGTGCGGACGCTCGGCCATCGGGGTCGCGGCTGGTCGACTCACTGCGAGGTCCGGTACAGCGGCGTGCGCGTTCCGGCCGGAAACATCCTCGGCGAGCGCGGCGACGGGTTCCGCATCGCGCAGAAACGGCTCGGCCCGGGGCGGATCCATCACGTGATGCGCTGGCTCGGGCAGATGCAGCGCGCCTTCGAGCTCATGTGCGAGCGCGCGCTCGAACGAGAGGCCTTCGGTGGCCCGCTCGCCGACAAGCAGACGGTCCAGAACTGGATCGCGGACTCGGCCGCCGAGATCCAGGCGTGCAGGCTCATGACCCTCGACGCCGCGCGCAAGATCGACGAGGGCTCCGAGGCGCGGGTCGAGATCTCCGTGATCAAGTTCTACGCCGCGCGCGTGCTCTCCGACGTGATCGACCGTGCGGTGCAGGTGCACGGCGCGCTCGGCCTGACCGACCGGTCGCCGCTCTCACACATGTTCATGATGGCCCGCGGGGCCCACATCTACGACGGCCCGGACGAGGTGCACCGCATGGTCGTCTCGCGCCGGATCCTGAAGACGTTCGCCGAGGGCGGGCGCTGGACGTTTACGTAGGCGGCGGCCCGACCGAGGCGCCGCTCGGGTCGCGCGGGCCCGGAACGTTGGGGAAGCGGAACTGCAGCGGTTCGCGGCCGGGCTGAACCGCCCAGACCTGCCCGGACTCCTCACTCCTGGCGGCCAGCAGCACGGCGCGGGCCACGTCGACCGGCTGCAAGAGCGGGAAGCCTTCCCGTTCCAGCGTGTCCTTCGCTCCGCCGATCAACGGAGTGGCGGCGATTCCCGGTGCGACCGCGTTGATGCGGATCCCGCGCTCCTCGAGCTGCGGCGCGACGCTGCGGACGAACCCCACGACCGCGTGCTTCGTCAGCGTGTAGAGCGGGTCGCTGGGCATCGCGGTCAAACCGGCGAGCGACGCGGTGGCGACGATGGCGCTGCCGGGCTTCAGCACGCGGGAGAGCCTGCGTGTCCCGAAGACGACTCCATCGACGTTCGCGCCGAGGATGCGGCGGTAGTCGACGTCGGACACCCGCGCGAGCTCGCTCTGGCCGGTGACGACGCCGGCGTTGAGACACGCGAGCTCGACCGGGCCGACTTCCTCCCACGCGGCGGGATCCGCGACGTCGAAGCCCGTGCTCAGATCGAGCACCTGCACGTCGGCGCCGTCCTCCTCGAGCATCGACACGATCGCAGCGCCGATCCCGGACAATCCACCTGTCACCAGAGCGGTGCGCGGAAACATGGAAACATCGTCTCATGCGCACGGCTCTGACCGTTCCGTTCACCGGCGTTCCGCTGAAGGATCTGCCGGCGCTCGCGCGTCGTGCCGAGGAGGCAGGCTACGACAGCCTGTGGTCGCAGGAGGCGACCGAGTTCGACGGGTTCACGCCGCTCGTCGTCGCAGCGCAGCACACCGAGCGCGTGCGGCTCGTCACCGGGATCGTCAGCGTCTACACGCGCGGCCCCGCCCTGCTTGCGCAGAGCGCGACGGCGCTGGCCGAGCTGAGCGGCGGCCGGTTCACCCTCGGGCTCGGCGCGTCGTCCAACGTGATCGTCGAGCAGTGGAACGGCATTCCCTTCGAGCGGCCGCTCGCACGGGTGCGCACGACCGTCGACTACCTGCGCCGGGCGTTCGCCGGCGAGCGCGTCGACGGCGGCTTCAAGCTCAATCCGCCTCCTGCGGAGCCGATCCCGATCGTGCTCGCGGCGCTCCGCGACAGGATGCTCGGGCTCGCACGCAACCACGCCGACGGCGCGTTCACGAACTTCCTGCCGCTGAGCGGCGCGTCTCGTGTCGTCGAAGCGTTCGGCGCACCGGACAAGGAGCTCGCCTGCCGCTTCTTCTCGATCGACGGCCCAGAGGAGGAGGCGCTCATGACTGCGAAGCGCATCCTCGTCGCGTACGCGACGGTACCGGTCTACAGCGAGTTCTTCCGCTGGCTCGGCTGGAGCGAGCAGATCGATCCGGTCGTCGCCGCATGGGCGGCCGGCGACCGCAAGCGCGCGGTCGAGCTCGCGCCCGAGGAGCTCATCCGCGAGATCTTCCTGCTCGGCCCGGTCGAGGCGCAGCGGGAGCGGCTCGCGCTCTTCGCCGATGAAGGGATCGACACAGCCGTCCTGACGCTGATCTGTCCGCCCGAGCGGACGGCGGACGTGATCGACGCATTCGCCCCTCGCTGAGTCACGTCACGGCAGACCGGCGCGCGGCACGTCCACCCGTGTCGTGATCAGCCTCGCAGCCCGCTCCGTTGACCGGCGTTCCTCGTCGTAGTCGGGGGCCGCGCAGAGGAGCAACGTCCGGCCGTCGTCCCCGCCGAGCATGCAGGCGAAGAACCGCAGGCTCTCGGGCGAGGAGATCTCGTCGACTACGTCGCCGCCCTCGGCGACCAGGCAGGTGCGGTGGCCCGCCCCGTCGGCAACCCAGATCCGGCCCTCCACGTCAAGGCAGCATCCGTCGGGTGCGATCCCCGCCGCGCGGAGGTCGGCCCACACGCGCCGAGCGGTGAGTGATCCGTCGTCTCCGATCGTGAAGGCGGTGAGGCGCCGGCCGAACGTCTCGGCGACGACGAGCGTGCGTCCGTCGGGAGTGATCACGGACCCGTTCGGAAACAGGAGCTGTTCCGCGGCGGATGTCACCCTGCCTTCTGGATCGACCCGCATCAACCCGGTCGGCTTCGGTTCCGCGCCCCCCGCCAGGTCGAAGCCGAAGTTGCCCACGTAAGCCGAGCCGTCCGCCGCGACGACCATGTCGTTCGCGTGCCAGTCGCAGTGCGCGGACAGATCCGCATGGATGCGCAAGGCCCCCGACGCCGGGCGTCGCAGGATGCGCCGGTCGAGCATCGAGACCACGAGCAGTGAGCCGTCCGGCAGCCAGCCCAGGCCGGAGGGCCGGCCCTCGACGCGGGCGATCTCCGAGGCGCGCCCGTCGCCGTCGACGGCCAGCACGACGCGACCCAACATGTCCGAGACCCACCAATGTCCGTCCCGCCAGCGCGGGCCTTCGAAGAACGCGCCGCCGTCGAGGAGGGTCTGCATGTCGCGGATGGTGGCAGGATCACGCAATGCCGGACATCGTGGAGACGCTCACTGATCCCGTGGACGGCCCGGCGCCGCTGCTCGTGCTCGATCGCGTCCGCGACTTCCTCGACGCCCACGGGCTCGGGACGGGGCCGGTACGGGCGAGACGGATCGGCGAGGGCGGCGGCTCCAACTTCACCTTCCTGCTCGAACGGGACGACGGGCGGCTCGTGCTACGGCGCGCGCCCAGGCCACCGCTGCCGCCTTCGGCTCACGACATGGTCCGCGAGGCGCGCCTGCAACTGGCCCTCGCACCGCTCGGCATCCGGGTGCCGACGATCCTCGCGGTGTGCGAGGACGAGAGGCTCCTCGGCGTTCCCTTCTACGTCATGGACTTCATCGACGGACACGTGATCAGCACGCAACTTCCGGCCGAGCTCGCCGCCGACGAGGACGCGCGCCGGCGGCTGGGCGAAGACCTCGTCGACACGCTCGTCGAGATCCATTCCGCCGACGTGTCGGATGCCGGCCTCGCTGCGTTCGCGCGCCCGGGAAGCTACCTCGAGCGGCAGGTGCGCCGTTTCGGCCAGCTCTGGGAGGTGAACGCGACCCGCGACCTCCCCACCGTTGACCAGGTCGGGCGTGAGCTGGCGGGCCGCCTGCCTGAACCGCTGCCGCCCGCGGTCGTTCACGGCGACTACCGGCTCGGGAACATGATCACGACACGGGAGCATCCCGACCGCATCGCGGCGGTGCTCGACTGGGAGATGGGGGCGATCGGCGATCCACGCGCGGACCTCGGCTACCTCGTGGCGACGTACTCCGAGCCCGGCGGGGATCCGAACCCGCTCGGTACGTCCCCCGTGACGGCGACGCCGGGCTTCCCGTCCCGCGCGGAGCTGATCGACCGCTACGTGACGGCGAGCGGCCTTGACGTCGAGCCGCTCGCATGGTTCGAGGCGCTCGCGCTCTGGAAGGCGGCGGTCTTCTGCGAGGCGATCTACGGCCGCTACGTGCGCGGCGAGCTGACGGCCGACGACGCCGGCGCCGAGCGCTTCGCCGAGGGAGTTCCCCGGCTGGCGGAGATCGCTGCCGAGACCCTGGCTCGATAGCTCGGGTTACGCTGCGACGGATGAGGAAGGGCCTGAGCCGGCAAGGCGCGCAGAAGCGCGGTGAGCGGGAGCGTCAGGCGGGGCTCGACCCCGACGACGAGGCGGCGCGCTGGCTCGCCTCGCACGATCCTGCTCCCCCGCCCCGGGCGCCGAAGTCCGCGACGAAGTCGAGAACGCTCCACCGTTGGCGTCAGCGCCGGCTGCGCGAGGGGAAATGAACCGGGGTCAGGTCTTGCATTCGGTCAGGCCCTCGTGTTCCTGAACATCCTGGTCGCGTACGACGGGTCTCGCTCCGCGCGTCGAGCCTGGGAGCAGGCGATCGACCTCGCCCTGTCGCAGAACTCGAAGCTGACGGTCATCACCGTCGCGCCGCCGGTGCCTCCGTTTGCCGCGTTCACCGGCGTCAGCATCGAACGGATGAAGGACGAGCTCGAGACATGGGCCGGACGCATGAACCGGGAGGCCGCCGACGCCGCCCCGGACGGAGTCGTCGTCCACACCGTCCAGCGATCCGGGCACGCCGGCGAGGAGATCGTGAAGGAGATCGACCGCGGCGGGTACGACCTGGTCGTGCTCGGCTCCCGGGGGCACGGGCAGGTGGGCTCCAGCGTCCTCGGCAGCGTCAACGGCTACGTGCACTTCCACTCCAAGGTCGCGCTGCTCTCGATCGACGACCCGGAGCACCAGGGCTCGGCGAGACCGGGCTCTCCCTCTCACGGATGAGCCCGAGATCGTCCTCGAGCACGAGGGCGAACCGCGCTCCCGGCCGACGCGGCCGACAGCCCGGACGTCGTACCGTGGCGGAATGAACGCGAACAACCCCTACGTCGTCGAGACCAGCGCGCTGACGAAACGCTTCGGCGCCCGCGTCGCGGTGGACAACGTCGACCTGCGCATCCCTGCCGGGTCGGCCTTCGGCTATCTCGGTCCGAACGGCGCGGGCAAGACCACCCTCATCCGCATGCTGCTCGGCCTGACCTCCATATCGTCCGGCAGCGTCCAGATCCTCGGACAACCGATGCCGTCCGGCCGGGCCGAAGCGCTCGCACGGGTCGGCGCGATCGTCGAGGAGCCGCGCTTCCACCGCCACCTGACCGGCCGCGAGAACCTGCACATCGTCGCAGCCGCGCGCGAGCGCGAGGCGCACGCGCGCGTCGACGGGGCTCTCACCCGGGTCGGTCTCGCCAAGCGCGCCGACGAGAGGGTGAAGGCCTACTCGCTCGGCATGCGGCAGCGCCTCGGCGTCGCGCGCGCACTGCTTGCCGACCCGGAGCTTCTGATCCTCGACGAGCCGATGAACGGGCTCGACCCGGCCGGGATGGAGGAGCTCCGCCTCATGATCCGGAGGCTCGTCGGCGAAGGGCGCACGGTCGTCCTCTCCTCGCACCTCCTCGACGAGGTGGAGAAGACCGCCGACGCGATCGCGATCGTCGACCAGGGGCACATCGTCGTGCAGGGCTCGATCGACGAGCTGACCGGCCGCGCCGCGACCGTCATCGTCGCGACCTCCGACGACCTGCGGGCTCAGGCCCTCCTGACCGGCCATGGCGTCGAGCCCGCCGAGGGTGGCCTGCGAGTCCCGATCGCCGACGACAGCGCGACGGCCGCGATCAACCGGCTGCTGGTCGAAGCGGGCCTCGACGTCTACCGCCTCGAGCCCGAGCGTGCGACGCTCGAGCGTCGGTTCCTCGAGATCACGTCACGTCTCGGTGAGGCGGCGTGAGCGTGACCGCGCTCGCACCGTCCGTTCCGTTCCGGCGACCCCGGCTGATCCGCGCCGAGGTCCTGAAGCTCCGCAAGCGGCGGGGCCTCGTGTTGACGGCCGGGCTGCTCACCGTCGGCGCGATGCTCGTGACCTACACGATCCTCGTCTCGATTCACGCCGCAAACCCGTCCCACCACGGTCCCGCCGGCGGGATCCAGAATCTCGGCCACACGATCTGGCTGATCGGGACTCTCGGGTCGGTTGTCGGCATCCTCGTCGGCGCGACGGCGGGCGCCGGGGATCTCGGCGCGGGCGTGTTCCGCGAGCTCGTCGTCACCGGCCGGTCCCGAGCGGCGCTCTTCGCCGCGCGGATCCCCGGCGGCCTCGCCGTCCTCTTTGCATTCGTCGGCATCGCATATGCCCTGACTGCCTCCGGGAGCGTCGCCTTCGCGGGCTCGCTGCCGGCGCCCTCGGTGAAGCTGCTCGTCGAGAGCGGCCTGTGGGTGCTCCTCACGACGGGCTTCTGGTTCGCCATCGGGCTGGGGATCTCGTCGATCGTCGGCTCCCGGACGACGACTATTGCGACCCTCCTCCCCTTTCAGCTCGCCATCAGCCCGATCCTGGCGAACATCAAGATCCTCGGCTCAGGCCGCGCGGCCCTGCCGGTGATCGCGACCGACAACCTGCTTCCGAATGCCTTCGGTGACACCGCGAGGACGACGAGCGTCAACCCGACTCTGTCCGCGGCGGTCGCGCTGCTCGTGCTCGCCGGGTGGGCCTGCGCCATGCTGGCGGCCGGGCTCTGGCGGACGAGAACGCGCGACGCGTAGCTACTCGACGCTCGACGCAGCCCAGATGTTGACGCCGCTGTCAGTGGCGTAGCGGTCGATCTCCGCGAGCTCGTCCTCGCCGAGCTCGAGCCTGTCGAGCGCCGCGACGTTGGCCTCGAGCTGCTCGACGCTCGAGGCGCCGACGAGCGCAGAGGTCATCCGGGGGTCGCGCAGCGTCCAGGCCAGCGCCAGCTGGGCGAGCGTCTGGTCGCGGGCCGCGGCGATCTCGTTGAGCGCTCGGATCTTGTCCAGAGCCGCGTCGGTGAGAAGGAGCGGCGAGAACGAGCCGTCACGGCTCGCGCGCGAGCCCTCGGGAATCCCGTTCAGGTACCTGTCCGTCAGCATTCCCTGCGCGAGCGGCGAGAAGCAGATGCACCCGGCGCCGACGGCTGCGAGCGTGTCGAGCAGCTCGGGCTCGATCCAGCGGTTGAGGAGGGAGTACGACGGCTGGTGGATCAGGAGCGGCGTCCCGAGGTCACGCAGGACCGCTGCGGCCTCACGCGTCTTCACGGCGGAATAGGACGAAACGCCGGCGTAGAGCGCCTTCCCCTGGCGCACCGCGGAGTCGAGGGCGCCCATCGTCTCCTCGATCGGCGTGTCCGGGTCGAACCGGTGGGAGTAGAAGATGTCGACGTAGTCCAGCCCCATTCGCCCGAGGCTCTGGTCCAGGCTCGCAAGCAGGTACTTGCGCGAGCCCCACTCGCCGTAAGGCCCGGGCCACATGTCGTACCCCGCCTTCGTCGAGATGACGAGCTCGTCGCGGTAGGGACCGAGGTCGCTGCGGAGAAGTTGGCCGAAGTTCTCCTCGGCCGACCCGTAGGGCGGCCCGTAGTTGTTGGCGAGGTCGAAATGGGTGATGCCGAGGTCGAACGCTCGCCGCACGATCGCCCGCGACACCTCGAGCGGCCGGTCGTGCCCGAAGTTCTGCCAGAGCCCGAGCGAGAGTGCGGGGAGCTTCAGCCCACTCCGGCCCGATCGGCGGTACTGCATGCGGTCGTAGCGGTCTACTGCGGCGGCGTAGCTCATCGTCACTCGAACGCCGCCCTGAGCGACTCCCGCGAAGCGTTGCTCTCCGCGTAACGCGACGTGCCGGCGTCGAGCAGCTCGCGCCCGCCCGAGAGCAGGGCTCCATAAGCGGCGCCGGCGAGCAGACTGCCGGTGGAGACGCGCCGGACGCCGGCCTCGGCGAGCTCACCGATTGTCGGCGCGTCCGGCAACGCGAGCACGTTCACCGGCACCCCCACGGCGTCGACCACGGCCTTGATCTGCACGAGCTCGGTGAGGCCGGGCGCGTAGACGACGTCGGCGCCGGCATCGCGATACGCGACGAGGCGCGCGATCGTGTCGTCGAGGTCGTCGACGCCCCGGATGTGATTCTCGGCTCGACCGGTCAACATCATCGGCTCCCGCAGGTTGTGGTGTGCGGCCTCGGCCGCGATCGCGACCCGACCTGCCGCGCCCTCCACGTCGTCGATAGTGCCCGTCGCCGGGTCGTAGTCCTCGATCGAGAAGCCTGCAGCGCCCGCGTCGCCGAGCAGCGCGACGGTCTGCGCCACGCCGCCGGGATCGTCCGGATAGCACCGTTCGCTGTCGACGTTGAGGGGCAGGCTCGTGGCGGCGACAAGCTCCTCCACGTGCGCTACGAGCTCGTCGCGAGTCACGCTCTGGTCGAGCCGTCCGGTCGACCAGGCGAAACCCGCGCTCGTCGTCGCGAGCGCCTCGAAACCACATGAGGCGAGCAGCCGAGCGGAGCCGACATCCCACGGATTGGGCATCACGAACAGCTGCCCCGCGGCGTGGAGCGCCCTGAAACGGGAGCGGCGGTCGTCGACGGACATACTCGGCATTACACACGGCCGAGCAGCCACGGGGGAGGGGCCGGACAGAACCGGCCCCTCCTGCGTCCCTTGATCAGACGAGCGCGGGCATCGTGGCCACGCGGGGCCCGAGCGGCGCGAGGACCTGCTCCAGCGTCGGCGACCCGAGCTCGTGCAGCTCGTAGCGAGCGTGCCGGATCGGATGCATCGAGTGGATCAGGCGCCCCAGGTCGATCGGGGTCCCGGTGATCACGACGTCGCAGGGCGCCGCGTTGATGGTCGTTTCCAGCTCGGCGAGCTGGTCGGGCGAGTAGCCCATAGCGGGCAGCGAGTCGACCTCGGGATACTTCGCGAGGACGTCCGCGATCGTCCCGACGGCGTACGGACGCGGATCGACGAGCTCGAGTGCGCCTCCCTGCCGCGCCGCAACGGTGCCGGCGCCGAACGGCATGCCGCCGTGCGTGAGCGTCGGGCCGTCGTCGACTACGAGGACTCGAGCCCCGACGATCGACGGGCCGTCCTCGAGCACGACCGGGGATGCGGCTCTGACGATCCGGGCCCTCGGGTTGACCGCCTCGATGTTGGCGATCACCTCGCCCACCGAGCCGAGGTCGGCGACGTCCATCTTGTTCACGACGACCACGTCCGCCATTCGCAGGTTCGTCTCGCCAGGGTGATACCGCAGCTCGTGCCCCGGGCGAAGCGGGTCGACGACCGTTATGAAGATGTCCGGCGCGAAGAACGGGAAGTCGTTGTTCCCGCCGTCCCAGATCACGACGTCGGCCTCGTCCTCGGCGGCGTGCAGGATCGCCTGGTAGTCGACGCCTGCGAACATGACCATGCCCATCCGCACCGGTGCCTCGTGCTCCTCTCGTTCCTCGATCGTCGGGTGCGAGCGGTCGATGTCCTCGAGCGTCGCGAAGCGCTGGACGCGCATCGCCTCGAGATCGCCGTACGGCATGGGATGGCGGACGAGCGCTACCCGGTAGCCGGCGTCGAGCAGGATCTCGCCGACGCGGCGGCTCGTCTGGCTCTTCCCGCAGCCGGTCCGCACCCCCGTCACCGCGACGACGGGCTTGCGGCTGTGGAGCATGGTGTCCTTCGGACCGAGGAGCTTGAAGCTCGCGCCGGCTGCGAGAGCGACCGACGCCTTGTGCATCACGTCCTCGTGCGAGAGGTCCGAATAGGCGAGCACGACCTCGTGCACGTGATGGCGCTTGATCAGCTCCGTGAGCTCCTCCTCCGGCTTGATGGGGATGCCGAGGGGGTACCGCGGCCCGGCCAGCGACGCCGGATAGACACGGTCGTCGATGCCCGGGATCTGCGCGGCTGTGAACGCGACCACTTCCGTGTTCGGATCGTTCCGGAAGACGACGTTGTAGTCGTGGAAGTCGCGCCCCCCCGCCCCCATGATGATGACCTTCCGCATCGGTTCCTCCCTTCAGTGAACCGCGGCTTTGGTGTGCTCGGAGGCGGTCTCCTTCCACTCCGCGGGCACGTGCAGCGGTGCACGGCTCTGGCGCCATTTCATGGCCGTCACAGACGAGGCTTCGCCGTCGGCGCCCGTGGCACCGTGTCGGTGACGCTGGACACAGTTCCTCCTTTCTCAGACGCCGGAGGCGTCTGCATTCACCGCGTTCCGCTTGCCGACGGGCAGGCGTCGCGGTGTGCCCGAGCTGCCGTTGGTTCGCGGCGCGTGTAGCTCGAGCGCGCCGCGGGCAAACGCGGCGGTCACCTGCTCCGTGTCCACGTCCGCGGGAAGCGCGAAGGTCTCTTCGAGCCGTTCGTGCAGCAGGAACGGCGGCCCATTCTCGAGCGCGGGCCTCGTCTGGTCACCGCGAACGGTGACGACCCGGTTCGTGATTTCGACCTCGAGCTCCTCACGGGCGAATCCCGGAACGGCGAGGTGCACGACGTACTCGTTCGTCGACGTGTCGACACTCGCCTCGGGCGGCAGGACCGGAGCGAGACCCATGGTGCGCATGGCAGACATGGCACTCCTCCTTCTGTTGCTGCCTCGATCGTCCCCGGTGCCCGCGGCGGTCGCATCGGGCCGCCCGCCGATTCGCCCTAGGGGTTTCTGCTGATTCTTTGAGAGAGGCCCGGGCTGCGCGGCCCGGGCCTCTCTCTCAGGATCCGTGGCCGGGAATCAGCGAGCGCCCGCGGGCGTCGGCGCCTCGACCTGAGGCGGCACGGCGACGACCGGGCAGGGAGCGACGTGCAGGAGGCGCTGCGTCACGCTGCCGAGCAGCATGCCGGCGACTCTTCCGTGTCCACGGGTGCCGACCACGATCATGTCGGCGCTCTCGTTCGCGGCGGCCTCGGCGATGAGGTCGGCCGGGTCGCGGTTCATGCCGTGCACGACCTCGAAGGTCGCGGCAACACCCAATTCCTTGAGCTCACGCACCTTGGCGCGCATTCCGGTCTGAAGCTCGTCCTCGTCGGCCAGCGCCGGAACGTTTCCCGGACGGCCGGCGAGCCGCTCGTCCGCATGGACGACGATGAGCTTCCCGTCGCGGGCGAGCTCGAGCGCCGTCGGCAGCGCACGCACGGCGTCCTCCGATCCATCCGTGGCCCAGATGATCGTCTTGTTCATCACACACACCTCCCTTTCGACCTAAGGATCCGTCGACCGAGCCGCCGTTGGCATCCGCGAAGACGCTGATCGGCCTCACGGCGTACTACGCGCCACGGCGCGCGTCTGCCTCCGGCGCCAGAGCTCGTCCACGGCCCAGACGACGAACGGGAATGCCGAGAAACCGGTACCCGGCGGTGACGGCGCCGCCGGGACCGGCCTACTCGATAGGAGTGACGATCCGGTCGCGGGCACCGGACGGCGCCCCCTCTCGCATCGTCGAGGACAGCGCTGAGAGCGGGCCTGTGCCTGCCGCCCGCTCCCGCTGCCCACCGCTGGTCACGCCAGCGTCCGTTCCCGCCGCGGCTTCGTCTTCGGCCAGGTCAGCTTCGACTCGACCGACACGACGCCGGGCGTCTGCTCCGCGAACTCGACGATCGAGTCCGCGAGCTCCTTGCTCGCTACGCGGCCCGCGAGGGCGACGATGCCCTCTTCCACGGTGATGTGGATGGTCGCGGTGCTGAGCCAGAAGCGCCTGAGGATCCCGTCCTCGCGGATGTCCCGCTCGATCTCCTCGTCCCCGCGCGTGAACGCGCGAACGAGATCCGTCCGCGTCACGATCCCGACGAGAAAGTCGCCGTCGACGACGGGAAGGCGATCGATGCTGAGCTCGAGCATCCGCTCTGCAGCGTCGGCGATCGAGCGTCCGGGGGCGATCGTGACCGCCGGCGTCGTCATCGCCTGGCCGGCGGTCCGTGCCTCGAGCTTCGCCAACGGTGGATCCTCTGCGTAGTGGACGAGCCAATCGACGAGGCCCTTCCGATCGGGCGCCGTCCGTTCCTTGAACAGCACATCGGTCTCGGAGATCACGCCGAGCACGCGATCGCCGTCAACGACGGGCATGCCCGAGACGCCGTATTCCAGCATCCGGGTGGCAACGATCTTCAGCGGCGTATCGGAATCGACCGTGAAGACCTCTTCTGTCATGACGTCCCTGACTTTCATTGCCTCCTCCTTGTCTCGTACCCCGAGTGTTGTCGCGCCCGGATCGAGAGCCATCGGAGAGGACACGGAACGAAGGTGTGGTTTTCCCGCAGCGCCCGGAAAGGTCGGGCCGCCTCGCTATGCGATCGCCGGCGCCGCCTCCCTGGCGAGCGCGCGAACCTCGAGCTCGACCTCGACCGGGATCCCGAGCGCGTTCGAGATGATGCACCCGCTCTCGGATCGGGTGGAAGCCAGCCTCGCCTCGTCCTCGAAGCCTTCGTCCGTTGTCAACGTCACCGCGAGCTCGATCACGACGAAGCCGAGCCGGCCGTCAGCGCGCTTCGTCACGTGACCCGCGCCGACGACGTGCAGGTCCCGCAGAGGGACGCCGCGGCTCTCCGCGACGGACTCGAGCGTGAGGCCGTAGCACGTGGCGGCCGCGGCGACGAGCAGGTCCTCGGGCGACCAGATGCCGGGACTGCCGCCGCGAAACTCGGGCGGGGTCACGACCTCGATGGACGGCTTGCCCGAAGACGAGAGCGTCAGCTTCCGGACGGCATCGCGATCGACCTCGACGTTGAAGCGAAAGTCCTTGAGCGTGGACATGGTCACACCTCCGTTGGAGCTTCACGTATGAGCCGCGCTCGTTGTCGAGCGGTCGATCAAAGGGTCCCGGCCCGACGCCCCGGCGGCATCGGGGGAGCGGCTGAACCGCGCTGCGGAAAAGCCGCAGCGCGCCTACCAGGTCTTGGCGAGGGCCGATCTCGGCGGCAGGCCCACACGGACGCGCGCGTCGACGACGACGCAGCCGTCCGGGCCGGCGATGACCGGGTTCAGGTCGAGCTCCGCGACCTCCTCGAGGTCCTCCGCCAGCTGGGCGACCCTGAGGACGACGTCCATCACGGCCTTCCGGTCGGCGGGCGGGCTCCCGCGGAAGCCGGCGAGCAGCATGCCCGCCTTTCCGTGTGTGACGAGCTCCTCGGCGTCGACCTCGGTCAGCGGCGCGAGCCGGAAGCTTGCGTCGCCGATCAGCTCGGCGAGCGTCCCGCCCGGGCCGAGGGCCACGAGCGGTCCGAAGACGGGGTCCTCGACGGCGCCGAGAAGGAGCTCGACTCCTCCCCGCACCAGCGGCTGCACGATGAACGGCGGCCCGATCCGCTCCGCGGCCTCGCGAACCGCCTGCTCGTCGCGAAGGTCGAGGGCGACGCCGCCCCGCTCGGTCTTGTGCACGCCGGCCAAGCCCGTCTTGAGCACCACCGGATACCCGAGCTCGCCCGCGGCGGCGACGGCCTCATCGGCCGACCCGGCCGAGCGCTCCGGCACGACCGGCAGGCCGTACGCCTGCAGCAGGCTCCTCGCCTCGGCGGGCTCGAGCCAGCGTTCGCCCGCCTCCTGCGCGAGCGAGCGCGCAGCGGCCTCGTCGATTCCCTCCAGCTCCGGCACGCGTCCCTGCGGGCGGCGCAACCATTCGGCGCGCTCGACCGCCCGCCCGAGCGCCCGTGCCGCGGACTCCGGGTATGTGAACGCGGACACATGATCGGACAGGAGAGGCTCCGGCGTGCCGCCGGAGCTGATGACGCAGGCGAGGACCGGCTTGCCGGTCGTCGTGGAGTCGGCAGCGCGGGCGATGGCCTCCGCTACCTCCTCGGCGCCGGCAACGACGGGCGGCACGAACAGGACGATGACCGCGTCGACGCCCTGATCCCGGAGCAGCCACGGCAGGACCTGCTCGTACGTCGCCCCGACGGCGGATCCGAGCATGTCGATCGGGTTGCCGACGCTCGCCTCGGCGGGCAGCAGCTTCTTCAGCTCGGCGATGGTCGAGTCCTCGAGCTGCGGTAGCGTCAGGCCGGCCGCCTCGCAGGCGTCGGCGCAGAGGATCCCCAGGCCGCCGGCGTTGGTCAGCACGGCGACGTTCCGTCCGCGGGGAAGCGGCTGGCTCGCCAGCAGGCTGGTCACGTCGAGCAGCTCCTCCAGGGTGTCGACCCGCAGAACACCGGCCTGCTGGAAGAGCGCGTCCACCGCCGCCTCTGATCCCGCCAGCGCAGCCGTGTGCGAGCTCGCGGCCTTCGCCCCTGCGCCGGTCCGGCCGGCCTTCATCGCCACGATCGGCTTCGTCCTGGCGAGGCGACGGGCGACGCGCGCAAACTTCCGGGGATTGCCGAACGACTCGAGGTAGAGGAGCACGACGCCGGTCTCCTCGTCGTCCTCCCAGTACTCGAGCAGGTCGTTCGAGGAGATGTCGGCCTTGTTTCCGATCGAGACGAACGCCGACAGCCCCAGCCGCCGCTCGGCCGCGCGCTCGAGCACGGCAAGGCCGAGCGCGCCGCTCTGGGACGAGAACCCGACCTTCCCGGGCGGGAGCGCGCGCGGGCCGAAGGTCGCGTTGAGGCGGGGCGCGGCGACCGCGATGCCGAGGCAGTTCGGACCGAGCAGGCGCGCGCCGTGACTCCGCACCAGGGCGAGCAGCTCGTCCTGCCTGGCTTGGCCCTCGGTCCCCACCTCGGCGAAGCCGGCGGAGATGACGCACAGGGCGCTCACTCCTGCGGCCAGCGCCTCGTCGGCTGCAGGGAGAACAGCCTGGCCGGGCAGGCACACCACCGCCAGGTCGACGTGCTCGCCGATAGCGGCCACGCTCGTGTAGGCGCGGACGCCGGCGACCGAGTCACCGGAGCGATTGACCGGGAAGGCGACGCCGCGGTACTCGCCGCGGAGCACGTTGCGGAAGAGCTCGCCGCCGATCGAGCCGGCGCGGGGCGACGCGCCGATCACAGCGACCGTCGCAGGGTCGAAGAAAGGACGGAGCGAGGTGACGACTCCGACGTGGTCGCGCTCGTCGACGCGGGCCCGAAGGGTCTCGGTGCGGCCGAGCGAGAGGTGCACCTCGATCGTCCCGCTGACAGTCTCGCGGCTCGTCTCGAAGCCGGCGTCGGCAAAGACCCGCAGCATCGCGGTGTTGTCGAACATCACCTCCGCGACGAACTCCTCGATGCCGACCGACCGCGCGTGCACCGCGAGCTGCTCGAGCAGGCGCGTGGCGATCCCACGGCCCTGAAAGCCGTCCGCGACCGCGAAGGCGACCTCTGCGGTGCGCAGGTCGCGCAGGCGCACATAGTTGGCGAGGGCGACGATCCGCTCGTCCTGGGTGCCGACGAGCGCGCCCCGCTCGGACCAGTCCGGGTCGAGCACCGGCGCGACGAGGTGCTCGTCGACGCTCGGGTGGCCGTGGAAGCGGAGATAGAGACTGTGATCCGAGAGGCCCTGGAAGAACTCGAGCAGCGCGGAGGCGTCGTCGCGCGCGGGGGGGCGGAGGCGCATCGTCGAGCCGTCGCGGAGGACGACGTCGGCGACATCCGCGGCTGACGGCACTGAGGGCGCGGCCATGCCGCGAAGTCTGCACGCTCCCGCCCCCGCGGGCATCCGGAGGGCGCCGCAGCCCGGCTGCGGGTTCACCGAAGTGCCTAAGAGTGGAGGCCGGACGCGAGCAGCCGCCTCGCGGCCCGCGCCGCGACCAGCTCCTCGCGCGCGCGGACGACGAGGATGCGAACGGCCGAGCCCGCGACCGAGACGTCGCAGTCCGGCTCGGCCTCCGCGTTCTCGCGCCTGTCCATCTCCACGCCGAGGAACGCGAGCCTCACACAGAGCCGCTCGCGCACGAGCACCGAGTGCTCGCCGATCCCGGCCGTGAACGCGAGCGCGTCGATCCCGCCCGCGGCCGCGGCCATCGCCGCAACCGCACCGGCCAGCCGGTGGACGAACACGTCGAGCGCGAGCCCGGCCGCGCGGTCCTCTTGCGCAACACGTCGCTCGAGGTCGAGCATCTCGCCCGAGCCGCCCGCAAGCCCCTTGAGGCCGGACTCGAAGTTGAGCTCGTGGTCGAGCGCGTCGGCGTCGAGCGCGTGGTTCCGGAGGACGTAGAGGATCGCGCCCGGGTCGATCGACCCCGACCGCGTCGTCATCGCTACGCCTTCGAGCGGCGTGAAGCCCATCGTCGTGTCCACGGAGCGGCCGTCGACGACCGCAGTGACCGACGAGCCGCCGCCAAGGTGGCAGACGACGAGACGGTCGACCGTCCCGCCGACGATCTCCTGCGCGCGGCCGGCGCACCACTCGACGGAGAGGCCGTGAAAGCCGAAGCGACGAATCCCCCACTCCTCACGCCAGCGGGCCGGCAGCGGATAGACGGTCGTCTCGTCCGCGAGCGTCCGGTGAAACGCGGTGTCGAACACCGCGATGTGCGGAACGTCCGGAAGCGCCTTCTGCGCGGCCTCGAGCGCGTCGAAGGCCGGAGCGTTGTGGAGCGGAGCGAGCGCGATCAGCTCGGAGATCTGCTGCCGCACCGTCGCGTCGATCAGGACCGGGTCGACGAACCGCGCCCCGCCGTGGACGATCCGGTGGGCGACCGCCGCGACCCCCGTCGGCGCGTCGGCGAAGGACTCGAGGGCGACAGCCTCCTCCCGCTCGTCGACGGCATGCAGCTTGAGGCTCGTCGACCCCGCGTTGACGACCAGGATCTCGCTCACGAGATGTCGATCAGCCCGGCCAGGTCCAGTCGCGGATCTCGGGGGGATCCTCGCCGTGCTCGCGCCCGTAGGCGCGCGCCGTCAGGCGGCTGTCGACCATCTCCTGCCGGAGGTGGTCGGCCTTGCCCGCGAGCTGCGGGAGCCGGTCGATCACGTCCAGGACGAGATGGAAGCGGTCGAGGTCGTTGAGCATGACCATGTCGAAAGGCGTCGTCGTCGTCCCCTCTTCCTTGTACCCGCGCACGTGCAGGTTGTCGTGGTTCGTCCGCCTGTAGGTGAGCCGGTGGATGAGCCAGGGATAGCCGTGGTAGGCGAAAACGATCGGCCGTTCCGTCGTGAAGAGCGAGTCGAACTCCTTGTCGGACAGGCCGTGCGGATGCTCGTTGTCGGGCTGCAGCCGCATCAGGTCGACGACGTTCACGACGCGCACGCGGAGCTCCGGCAGGCGGTGGCGAAGGATCGCAGCGGCGGCGAGCGTCTCGAGCGTCGGCACGTCGCCGCAGCAGCCGAGGACGACATCGGGCTCGCGCGCCCTCGTCGTTCGACGCCCACTCCCAGATGCCGATGCCGCGCGTGCAGTGTGCGACGGCCTCGTCCATCGAGAGGTACTGCAGCGCCGGCTGCTTGCCCGCGACGATCACGTTCACGTAGTCGCGGCTGCGCAGGCAATGGTCGGCGACCGACAGAAGCGTGTTGGCGTCCGGGGGCAGGTAGACCCGGATGATCTCGGCCTTCTTGTTGACGACGTGGTCGATGAAGCCGGGATCCTGGTGCGAGAAGCCGTTGTGGTCCTGGCGCCAGACGTGCGAGCTGAGCAGGTAGTTGAGCGACGCGATCGGCCGCCGCCACGGGATGTCACGCGTCACCTTCAGCCATTTCGCGTGCTGGTTGAACATCGAGTCGACGATGTGGATGAACGCCTCGTAGCAGTCGAAGAGGCCGTGCCGGCCGGTCAGCAGGTAGCCCTCGAGCCAGCCCTGGCACATGTGCTCCGACAGGGTCTCGAGGACGCGTCCGTCGAGACCCAGGCCCTCGTCCGTCGGCTCCCCGCGCGAAACCCAGCGCCGCGAGGTGACCGCGAAGACGTCGCCGAGGCGGTTGGACGCGGTCTCGTCCGGCCCGAAGAGCAGGAAGTTGTCTCGGTTGGCGGCGATCACGTCCCGGAGGAAATCGCCGAGGACGCGGGTCGACTCCGCGAAGGACGCGCCCGGCTCCTCGACCGGGAGCGCGTAGTCGCGGAAGTGCGGCAGCTCGAGCTCCCGCATGAGCAGGCCGCCGTTCGCGTGCGGGTTCGCGCTCATCCTTCGCTCCCCCTCGGGCGCGAGGCTCCCGAGGCCTTCGGCCAGCCGTCCGTCGCCGTCGAAGAGCTCGTCCGGCTCGTAGCTGCGCAGCCAGTCCTCGAGGAGGCGAAGGTGATCCGGATTCGTGCGCACGTCGGTCATCGGCACCTGATGCGAGCGCCACGTTCCCTCCATCGGCAGACCGTCGACCTTCGCGGGCCCGGTCCACCCCTTCGGCGAGCGCAGCACGATCATCGGCCAGACGGGACGCTCGGTCACGCCGTCGGCGCGAGCGCTCCGCTGGATCTCCTCGATCCGGTCGAGGGCCTCGTCCACGGCCGAGGCAAACCTCTGGTGGACCGCGACGTGGTCGTCCTCCGCGGTGAACGTGGCGAAGAGCGGCTCGTAGCCGTACCCCCGCATCAGCGACTCCAGCTCCGCCGTCGGGATTCGCGCCGTCACGGTCGGGCTGGCGATCTTGTAGCCGTTCAGGTGCAGAATCGGGAGCACCGCGCCGTCGCCACGCGGATTCAGGAACTTGTTCGAGTGCCAGCTCGTCGCGAGCGGGCCGGTCTCCGCCTCGCCGTCTCCGACCACGCAGGCGACGAGCAGGTCGGGGTTGTCGAACGCCGCGCCGTAGGCGTGCGCGAGGGCGTACCCGAGCTCGCCGCCCTCGTGGATCGATCCCGGCGTCTCGGGTGCGACGTGGCTCGGGATCCCGCCGGGAAACGAGAACTGGCGAAACAACCGGCGCAGGCCCTCCTCGTCGCGCCCGATGTGGGGGTAGACCTCGCTGTAGGTGCCCTCGAGGTAGGCGTTCGCCACGAGGCCCGGCCCGCCGTGGCCCGGCCCCGTGACGTAGAGGGCGGAGAGGTCACGCTGTTTGATCGCGCGGTTCAGATGCGCGTAGACGAGGTTCAGGCCGGGCGTGGTGCCGAAGTGCCCGAGCAGCCGCGGCTTGACCTGCTCGGGTGTCAGCGGCTCGCGGAGAAGAGGGTTGTCGAGCAGGTAGATCTGCCCCACGGAGAGATAGTTCGCGGCGCGCCAGTACGCGTCGATCCGTTCGGCTTCTTCGACGGGGAGCAGCTCGGCCGGGTCGGGCGCCGGGTGAGTCGCGGTCATGCAGTCGGAACGCTAGATCCTCTGCGGTCGGCGCGCCACGTGCGCAGCACGTCGGGGATGATCTCGCCGCAGACCATCCAGACCATCGCGCCGCCGGCGAAGCCGAGCCCGACCGGGAGCGCCTTGGAGAAGGCCTCCACGAAGAGGAACGCCGGCAGGGCGAGGAGCGGTTGCGGAAAGCTCGAGAAGATGCTCCAGAGTGCGGCCCGCCCCACGCTCACCCCGCGCGGCACGAGCACCAGGCTGATCGCGAGCCCTTCCGGGATGTTGTGGATCGCGATCGCGAGCGCGGTGAGGAAGCCGATCGACTCCCCGCCGCCGAAGGAGACGCCCACGCCGACGCCCTCGGCGGCGGAATGAACCGTCATGACGGCGACGATGATCACCGCCGTCCGCGCGTGTGCGCCGCGCAGCGACTCGAACCGCCAGTGGTCGCGGCTGCGAAGCAGATGGCTCGCGAGCACGATCGTCCCGACCCCGAGGAGCGCGCCCACGATCGTCCGGCTTCCGTCCGAGCTCCCCTGGTAGAAGAGCATGCCGCTCGCGCCGAGCATCAGCCCGGCGGCGACGGCGTTCGCGACTCCGAGCCAGGACCTGCTCTTGCCGCCGGCGAACGCGAGGGGGATTGCGCCGAGCCCGGTGGCGAGCGCGGTCACCAGCGCCGCGGCCGTGACCGCCAGGCCGGAGGTCCCGCCCGCGGCGCCGACTACGAGGTTCACTGCCTCAGCTCACCGCGTGGATGTGCTCTCGCGCTCCTTCGGCCTTCGTCCCGTTCTGCGAGGTCTCCTCACCGCGGACGACGAGCACGGGGCAAGCGGCGTGGTGAAGCACGCCCGTGGAGACGCTGCCGAAGAGCACGCGCTTCACGGTCCGCCAGCCGTGCGATCCGATGACCAGGAAGCGGGGCTCGTACTTCTCGGCCGCGAGGCAGATCTCCTCGACCGGGAAGCCTCGGAGGACAACGGTGCGGGCCTCGACACCCACCTCCTCGGCGCGTGCCGCCGCCTCGGCGGCGACCTTCGCCGCCTGATCCTGGCCGATTTGCGCGAGCTCGGCGCTCGGAGGCACGGCGGCGAAGCCGAGCGTGCTGTAGGGAACGTCCCAGACGGTCACGACGAAGAGATCCGATCCGAGGAGCTTCGCCAGCTCGACGGCGGTGGACGTTGCCTTCTCGGCCGTCGGTGATCCGTCGGTCGCGAGCATTACGGGCTTCATGGAAGTCCCTCCTTCGCTAGAAATGCACGCCGGCGCGGCGCGAGAACTCGGTCCGCGCCGCCTCGGCTTCTGTCAGGTCCCGGGCACGCTCGAGCCGGTCGCGGGCCTCGAGGAGATAAGCGGCCAGATCGGCCCGGCGGAAGTCGATGCCGAGGCGGTCGATGACGCACCTGCCTGGCATGACTGCGCCGCCGGGCTCCCAGAACGCGCAGCGCTCGCGGGGGCATGGCTCGACCTGACCCTGAGCGACGAGCCGGAGCTTGCAGTTACCGGGTTCGATCTGGCTCACGCTTCAAGTGTCGGGCCGGAACATGAAGCCGACATCCGCGCGCGCTCCGAATCCCGCTGCGGGGTTCTACTGAGGCCCGACCCTCAATCGGTCCGCCGCCGCAGCGTCACGGCCCCGAGGCTCAGCGCCAGCAGAGTCACGCCGACGACGACGGCGACGTCGAGGGCCCCGAAGGCGCCGAGCGTGCCAAGGCGGGTCACGCGGTCGAGCGCGTCGTAGGCGTAGGTCAGGGGAAGAACATAAGAAACCAGTTCGAGGGCAGGCGCCATCTGCCCGCGAGGGACGAACAGGCCGCAGAGGATCAGCTGCGGGAAGACGAACGCCGGCATGAACTGGACGGCCTGGAACTCGGTGCGCGCGAACGCGCTCGAGAGGAGGCCGAGGGACATGCCGAGGACGGCGTTGGCGATCGCGAGCAGGCCGACGACGGCCGGCGACCCCTCGACGTGCAGGTCGAGCAGGAGAAAAGCCACCAGCGAGACCACCGTCGCCTGCACGGTCGCCACCACCGCGAACGCGGAGCCGTAGCCCGAGAGGAGGTCGAGCTTGGCCAGCGGGAGCGTCATCAGGCGTTCGAGCGTCCCGGTCGTGCGCTCTCGGAGCATCGTGATCGACGCGACGAGGAACATCGCGATGAACGGGAAGAGCCCGAGCAGCGGACCGCCGATGCGGTCGAAGACGAGAGGCCGGTCGACGAACACGTACTTCAGGAGCGTCACCAGGACACAAGGCACGACGAGGAGAAGGGCCAGCGTGCGCGGGTCCCGGCGGAGCTGGGCCAGGACGCGCCGGGCCGTCGCCGCTGCGGCGCGACCGCTCACGGCGCGCCTTCGATCAGGCGGAGGAACGCTTCGTCGAGATCGTCGGTGCCGGCGCGCCGCCGAATCTCGGCCAGCGACCCTGCCGCAAGCAGGCGCCCCTCGCGGAGGAGCAGCAGGTCGTCACAGTGGCGCGCCTCCTCCATGACGTGGCTCGAGACCAGGAGCGTGACGCCGCCCGCGGCGAGCCCGCGGAATGTCCGCCAGAGGTCTCGCCGCAGGACTGGGTCGAGCCCCACCGTCGGCTCGTCGAGCACGAGCACCTCCGGCGAGCCGAGCAGCGCGCTCGCGAGAGAGGCGCGCGCATGCTGCCCGCCCGAGAGCCTCGCGACGACCCGGTCGGCTTCAGCGCCGAGGCCCACGGTCGCGATCGCCTGCTCGATCTGGCCCGGACCGACTTCGAGGATCCGTCCGAAGTAACGCAGGTTCTCCCGCACCGTCAGGTCGGCGTAGACGGAAGGCGACTGTGTCGTGTACGCGACGGTCCGGCGGAGAGGCGGTGCGCCCGCAGGAAGGCCCAGCACGGTCACCTTGCCCGCGTCGACGCGCTGCACACCGACGACGGCTCGCATCAGCGTCGACTTGCCGCTGCCGCTCGGCCCGAGCAGGCCCGTGACGGCGCCCCGCCGGACCGCGAGCGACACGCCGTCGAGCGCGATCCGGCCGCCGCGCACGACCCGCAGCCCCTCGACGGCGATTGGATCCACACGCCAGATCGTCGTCAAGGCGCCGGTCGACAAGGGCCCGTTGCCGGGCCCCCGTCGCTTCTCGCACCGCTGGCTCAGACGAGCGCCGGGACGGCAGCCTTGGCGACGGCGGCCCCGACCCGGGGCGCGACGTCGGCATTGAAGACGCTCGGCACGATGTAGTCCGCGCTCAGCTCGTCGTCGGGGATGACACCGGCGATCGCCTGGGCGGCCGCGAGCTTCATCGCCTCTGTGATATCCGTCGCCCTCGCGTCGAGAGCGCCCCGGAAGATGCCGGGGAACGCGAGCACGTTGTTGATCTGGTTCGGATAGTCCGACCGGCCCGTCGCGATCACGCGTGCCATGTCCTCGATCTCCTCGGGGAGGATCTCGGGAGTCGGGTTCGCCATGGCGAAGACGACGGCGTCTTCGGCCATACGCGAGATCCCGGTCGCCGAGACGGCGCCCGGCGACGAGAGCCCGATGTACACGTCGGCGCCGGCGAGCACGTCGTCGGCGCTGCCGCGCTCGAGCCCGGGGTTCGTGGCCTGCGCAAACTCGGCCTTGATGGCCGAGAGCGCCGGGTCTCCACGCCAGAGCGCGCCGTGACGGTCAACGCCGATCACGTTCTCGACGCCCGCCGCCAGCAGGATCTTGGCCGTCGCAATGCCTGCGGCTCCGACCCCGGTGATGACGACCTTGACGTCCGCGGGTCGCTTGTCGACCACCCGTAGCGCGTTCAGGAACGCCGCCAGGACGACGACGGCCGTGCCGTGCTGGTCGTCGTGGAAAACCGGGATGTCGAGCTCTTCGCGCAGGCGCGACTCGATCGAGAAGCAGCGCGGCGACGAGATGTCCTCGAGGTTGATCCCCCCGAAGACGGGCGCGATCGCGCGAACTGCGGCCACGATCTCGTCCTCGTCCTTCGTTGCGAGGCAGATCGGCCATGCGTCGACGCCGCCGAACTCCTTGAAGAGGAGCGCCTTGCCCTCCATCACGGGCAGCGCAGCCTCCGGCCCGATGTCGCCGAGGCCGAGCACCGCCGTCCCATCGGTGACGACCGCGACGGAGTTCTTCTTCACGGTCAGGTTCCAGACGAGCTGCGGGTCGTCCGCGATCGCCATGCAGACGCGGGCGACGCCCGGCGTGTACGCCATCGAGAGATCGTCGCGCGTCTTCAGCGGCGACTTGCCAACCACCTGAATCTTGCCCCCGATGTGCATGAGGAAGGTCCGGTCGGAGACATGGTCGACCTCGACGCCGGGCACCGCCCGGGCGGCGACGACGATCCGGTCGATGTGGTCCGCGTCGCCTGCGAGGACCGTGACGTCACGCACCTTCTTGCCGCGCTCGACGCGGACGAGGTCGATCGCACCCAGCAGGCCGCCTGCGTCCGCGATCGCGCGGGCGAGATCGGCGAATGCACCGGGTCGGTCGTCCAGGTGAACGCGAAGCGTCGCGCTGAACGAGGCCGACGGATGCATGCCGCCGTTTGCTCGACTAGCCATCGAACACCGGCCAGGCGGGTCGCTCGAGCAGCGGCAGATAGAGCTGCTCCTCTTTCCAGAAGTGCACCGAGATCAGCGCGTACAGGCCGTAGAGAAGCTCCTGCAGGCGGTCGACGTCCTCGGGCGGTGTTACTCCGAGCTCGATCACCCGTGCCCGGATCGCGACATGGTCGTGCGTCATCGGGCGGATCGACTCGGGATTGCCGAGCGCCTCGCCGACGGCGGGATACAGCGTCTCCTCCTCCTCTTCCGCGTGCGGCAGCAGGGTGTTCCGCAGGAAGTCGAGAATCCTGGCGACGATCTCGCGGCGCTCTTCCGGCGATACGGTCGGCAGCTCGCGCGCCGCGATCCTGATGTGCTCGACGTGCTCGCGAAGATGCGCATGCTCCTCGCGCACGAGCTCGGTCTCTTGAGTGGTCATCTGCTCAGCCTCCTCCCAATCGGGATGTCGCCCTTCAGAGTCATCCCGACCCGCCCGGCGCGCATCGGGGAGAAGCCGCAATCCCGCTGCGGCGGAGTGCGAATCTCCCGAAGATCCGTGATTGCCCCGATGCCCTCCGTGCGGCCCTGCGCCACGCTCGAGACGAGACGGAAGGGAGGAACGATGACCGCGACCGAAGTCATCGACGGCCTCGACCGCGAAGGGCTGCAGTACGAGCTGATCTCGCATCAGCGAACCGTGACGGCTCGCGCGGAGGCTCATGCAATCGGCGTCACCGCGCGCGAAGTCGCGAAGACCGTCGTGCTCACGACAGGCGACGGCTTCGTCCGGGCGGTGGTGCCCGCCTCGAAGCGCCTCGACCTGCACAAGGTGCACGAGCTGCTCGAGGACAGCGAGTGTCGCCTGGCGACCGAGGAGGAGCTCGGCGCCGCGTATCCGGCCTTCGAGCTCGGCGCCGTCCCGCCGTTCGGCGGTCCGGCGGGCGACCGCGTCATCGTCGACGGCGAGCTCGCCGAGCTCGACGCGATCGTTGTCGAGGCGGGATCACACGATCAGTCGGTGAAACTGCGCACCAAGGACCTGCTCGCGCTCTCGGGCGCGAAGGTCGCAGACATCTCGGCCTGAGCGCCGGAGAGCAGGCCGAGCGCGGCGGCGGCGGCGAGGTAGGCGTCGCCGCCGAGCAGCGAGTAGCGGCCGTCGAAGTCGACGGCCGCATTCAGTTCGAGGACCACGTGGCCGCCGCCGGCGAGCGGAAGAAGGTCGACCCCCGTGAGGTCGATCCCGAGGGCTCCGGCGGCGGCTTCAGCGAGAGCCACCGGTCCGGGATCCAGGGGCGCAGAGGAGATCTTGCCCCCGAGCGAGACGTTGGTCCGCCACTCCCCTTCGGCCGCATCCCGCCGGGCGCCCCCGACGACCCGGCCGCCGGCGACGATCAGCCGCAGGTCGTACCGGCCGCGGGAGACGAGCTCCTGGACGAGTGCTCCATGGGCGAGAAACCAGCGACGCTCCCGGACCGAATGGAGGCACCTGTCGAGCTCCGGCTCGTCTTCGCAGAGGAACACGTCGCGACCCCAGCTGCCGAAGCGCGGCTTGACGACGACCGGAAACGAGAGGTCCACGAGCTCCTCCGGCGAGGTGACGTGGGCGGTGCGCGGAGTCGGGACGCCGGCCTCGCGCAGGAGACGGTCGGTCTCGAGCTTGTCGTGCGCACCGAGGAGCGCCTCGGGAGTGTTCAGGATGCGGACGCCGCGCTCGGCCAGTGCGTCTATGAGTTCGAGGCCCGGCTCGATGCCGTCGAGGCTCTCGCGGACGTCCACGCGCACGAGCGCGACGTCGCCGGCCCCCAGCCGGCCACTCGCTTCCTGCGGCGAGAGCAGGCGGGCGTCGATTCCGGCCGCGACCCACGCTTCGACCAGCAGCGGGTTTGTCTGGTTCCGGGATCCGCCGATCACACCGACGAGCACGGCGACACCTCCTCTACGCGACGACTGCGTCCTGCTCGGAACGGCGGAGCAGCGTGGCCCAGTCCTCGTCGATTCGACGCTGGATCTCCTGTACGGCCCCGCTTGCCTCCGGCCGGAACAGATGGGCGAACCGGGTCTGCGGGCGCAGCCAGTCCTCGACGGGGATGATCCGCTCCGGCTCGTAGGTCAGGCGGTACCGTCCGCCGGCGACCTCGTAGAGAGGCCAGAAGCACGAGTCGACCGCGGCATTCAGGATCTCGAGCGACGCGCGTGGCTCGTGGCCCCAGCCGACCGGGCAGTCCGTCAGGACGTTGAGAAAGGCCGGCCCGTCGGCGTGCGCCGCGCGCTCGACCTTCGTGCTCAGGTCCTGCCAGTGCACCGAGCATGCCTGCGCGACGTACGGGATGTGATGCGCCACCGCGATCGCCGTCATGTCCTTGCGCTGCTCCGCCTTGCCGAACCCGCGTCCGGCAGGGCTGGTGGTCGTCCCGGCGCCGAACGGCGTCGCTCCGGAGCGCTGCACGCCGGTGTTCATGTACGCCTCGTTGTCGTAGCAGACGAAGATGAAGCGGTGCCCGCGCTCGAAGGCGCCCGAGAGCGCCTGGAGCCCGATGTCGTATGTGCCGCCGTCGCCGGCGAGCACGAGGAAGGTGATCGGCTCGTCCTCGGCGAGCGCGCCGCGGCCTCGCAGCGCGCGATACGCCGTCTCGACGCCGCTCGCCACCGCCGCCGCGTTCTCGAACGCGACGTGGAGCCACGGGATGTTCCAGGCCGTCGTGGGGAACCGCGTCGACGCCACCTCGAGGCAGCCGGTGGCGCTGACGACGACAACCGGCGTGTCGATGCTGTCGACGATCGTCCTGACGACCATCGGCACGCCGCAGCCCTGACAGAGGGCATGGCCGCCGCGAAGCGGAGGCGTGCCCGCCTCCTTGCGTACCAGCGTCTTCAAACGGGACATGCGGCCTCCCTCAGTCCGACGTATTCGGGCTGCAGGCGCTCCTGCGACATCCCCGCGAACACCCCGGCGATGTCGTCGGGATGGAGCTCTCGCCCGCCGAGCCCGTACACGTAGCTCTGGACGTGCGCATCGGTGCGATGGAGCGTGGCCAGGAGCTCCGCAAAGAGCGGCGGGCGGCCGCCCGGGGAGTCGGCACGGTCGAGGACCGCGACCCGCGGCACGAACCGGAGGGCGGCGCGGATCTGGTCGACCGGCAGCGGCCTGAAGCTGCGCACCTCGAGCAGCCCGACCCGCTCTCCCTGGCCGCGCAGCTCGTCGACGACGTCCTTCACGGTGCCGCCCGTCGAGCCGAGGCACACGAGCGCCCGGTCGGCGTCCTCGAGCTCGTACGGCTCGATCGAGTGGTAGCGGCGGCCGGAGACGTGCTCGAAGTCCTCGGCGACCTCGTCGAAGACGGACAGGGCTGCTTCCATCGCCGCCACCTGCTGATGGCGCAGCTCGTAGTAGTAGTCGGGCATCGCGAAGGGACCCTGTGTCGTCGGCGCGCTCACCTCGAGGAGAGGGTGCGGGATCCGGTAGTCCCCGACGAAGCGGCGGACGGTGCCGTCCGCGAGCAGGACGACGGGCTCCGCCGAGTGCGTGATCGTGAAGCCGTCCTGGCAGACGAGCACCGGCAGGAGGACGTCCGGGTGCTCCGCGATGCGCGGCGCCATGACCATCAGGTCGTAGGCTTCCTGCGCGTTCTCCGCGAACAGCTGGATCGCGCCCGAGTCGCGCACCAGCATGCTGTCCGAGTGGTCGCAGTGGATGTTGATCGGCCCCGACAGCGCCCGGTTGCCGAGCGCCATCACGACGGGCGCCCGCATCGCGGACGCGATGTACACGACCTCCGCCATGAGAGCGAGTCCCTGCGAGGAGGTCGCCGTGATCGTCCGCGCGCCGGCGAGCGCCGAGCCGATGGCGGCGCTCATGGCCGAATGCTCCGACTCGACGTTGACGATCTCGGCCCGCGCGCGCCCGTCTGCGACGAACTTCGCGAATCCCTGGATGATCGGCGTCTGGGGCGTGATCGGATAGACGGGGACGACATCCGGGTCGATCTGGCGCATGGCCTCCGCCACGGCCTCGCCGCCGGTCATGACTTGCGCCGGTATGACGCTAGCCCTCATCGGGCACCATCCGGATCGCGTCGGCCGGGCAGACGACCGCGCAGAGCTCGCAGCCCTTGCAGAGGTCTTCGTCGAAGCCGGTGAAGGTCGTCCCGTCCAGCCGGACGGCCGAGTCGGGGCAATACAGCCAGCAGAGGAGGCAGTTGACGCACGCCGAGAGATCGGCCTCGGGCTTGAGCCCGGTCCGCCAACCCCCGGTTCGCGGTTGGACGGTCTCGTCGGGGCTGACGACCCCGGCTACCGGAAGGTCCCGCCAGGAGGTCAGCTCAGGCATCGGTAGCCCTCCGTGACCGCAGCGCGGACATCCGTCTCGGGAACCTTCTTCCCGAGCAGCTCGGCGGCCGCGTCCGAGACCTCCGCGACAGGCGGCTCGCCGACGGCGGCGGCGAGCGCGCCGACCATGATGAGGTTCGCAAACTTGGATCCCCGCGCCTCCGCGAGACGCGACGCCGGAACGCACATGACGTGCTTGCCCTCGAGCTCTTCGGGAGGAGACTCCGCGTTGACGAGCACGAGCCCGTCCGCTGCCAGGCCCTCCGCGACGTCGATCTCGCGCAGGAGCGACGGCTCGAGCACGACGACCACGTCGGGACGGGTGATCGAATCGTGGCGGCGGATCGGGCGGTCGTCGATCCGTGTGTAGGCGCGCAGCGGCGCGCCGCGCCGCTCGGGCCCGTACTCCGGGAACGCCTGGACGCTCTTGCCGGAGCGCAGTGCCGCGGTGGCGTAGAGCTGCGACGCCGTCTTCGCGCCCTGCCCTGCGCGTGCGTGCCAGCGGATCTCCCTCACGGCCTTCTCCTCCCCACCCAGGCGTCGACCCCGCGCGCGGCGAGCTTGGCATCGCGGACCGCCTCGACGACCGTCGCGCCGCCGTTGGTGGCGTCGCCGGCGGCGAAATACTTCGGATTCGCCGTCTGCCCCGTCTCCGGGTCGACCTTCAGCTTTCCATGCTCCAGCTCGATACCGCCGATCCACTGGAGGAACTCGGTCCGAGGTCGCTGACCGATGGCCTTGACGACCGTCTGCGCCGGCAGGAGGAGCTCCGTGCCGGGAATCTCCTCGGAGCGACGGCGGCCACTCGCGTCCGGCGCGCCGAGCTCACAGCGGCGACACTCGACTCCGTCGACGCGCGTGTCCCCGACGAAGCGCAGGGGGACGGTCAGCCACTCGAACGTGACGCCCTCCTCGAGCGCCTCGTCGACCTCGTGCTCGTACGCGGGCATCTCGGCGCGCGTCCGCCGGTAGAGCAGCGTCACGGACGGAGCGTCGAGGCGGACCGCCTCGCGGGCGACGTCCAGCGCGGTGTTGCCGCCTCCGACGACGACGACCGACTCGCCGACGTCGGGCGGCGCGCCCGTCTTGATCGCCTCGATGAAGGGGAGCGAGTTCCAGACGCCGGGCAGGTCGTCTCCCGGGTACGGGACGTCGGTGTCGGGGCCCTGCCCCACTGCGAGCACGATCGCGTCGTTGAACGACTCGAGGTAGGCGAGCGCGTCGGGCGTGTCGATCGAGAGTCCGAGCTCGAACTTCACCCCGAGCCGCTGCAGCGCGCGGAGCTCCTTCGGGAGGGGCTCGCGCTGCTGCCGGTAGGGAGCGATGGCGAAACGCACGAGGCCCCCGGCTTCGTCACGCCCGTCGTAGACGGTGACGTCGAACCCTCGAGCGGCGAGCTCACCGGCGCAGACGAGCCCCGCCGGCCCTGCGCCGATGACCGCGACGCGGTACCAGTTGCGCGGGCGGCTTCTGCGCATGGGGAGCGCCGTCTCGAAGGCCACCTCGGTGGCGTACCGCTGAAGCGCGCCGATGCGGATCGGCCTCCTGCCCTCGTGATCGAGGACGCACGCCGCTTCGCAGAGCGTCTCGACGGGGCAGACGCGGGCGCACGTGCCGCCGAGCAGATTCTCCTCGAAGATGGTCGCGGCAGCGGCGCGCGGCTCTCCGCGCGCGATCGCGCTCACGAATGCCGGCACGTCGACCTCGGCGGGACAGGCGACGACGCAGGGCGCCTCTGCGTACGGGCCGCCGCACTCGAGGCATCGATCCGCCTCGACGACCGCCTCTGCGGGCGTCAGCGGCGGCACGAGCTCTTCGAACATTCGCGGCGGGTGCTCGGCGACGGTTGCCATCAATCCGAGTGTGGCCCCGTGCGGGCCGTTCCCACATCGGTGCCGCTACGGACGGCGATCAGTGGAAAGGCGCAATGTGTCTCAGCGTGTGGCCGCTCCCTCCGGCGGCTCGCGCCGCCACGTGTACTTGGGCCGGGCGATTCTCGGGGTGTCCTCCAGCAAGAGCCGCCACTCGTCGAGAGCCGCGGTGACGAGCCAGTGGAAAGGCTCGTCGACGAGGCGGTCGACGATCCACTCGACCTCCGGCCCCTCGAAGACGAAGACGACCTCGTCCGCGGAGAGGAAGACCGTGTGACGGTCGAGACCGCTGTCGCCCGGGTCGTAGGGCGGTCCCTGCGCGATCAGCTCGGCTGCACGCGGCTCTGCGCCGCTCTTCAGACGAGCGACGACTGCGATCTGCTCCATGTCTCCTCCTTGGGCTTGTCCGCTTCGGCCGACCGCACGACGGGCACGAGCAGGACGGGCAGCCGCCCACGCTCGAGCACCTCACGCACGACGAGCGCGCGCCCGGCCGCGACCTCTTGCGACCACCCGAGAGCGATCAGGTCACAGTGGTGGCTCTTGGCGACCGCGAGGATCTGCTCGGCGCGCCGTCCGACCCGAAGCTCGAGCGTGACGTTGCCGATTCCCCACGGGCAGTAACGAGCGACGAACTCCTGTCCCCACGCCGCGGCCTGGTGCTGCGGCTGATCCGTGAACGCCGGTACCGACGCCGCGTCCTGGACGTGCAGGACGACGACCTCCACGTTCGCATCCCTGGAGAGCTCGATGATCCCTTTGGGCGCGAGCGACGTGGACGCGGTTCCCTCCAGCGGCACGAGCACACGCCGCAGAGCCGTGCGTGGCCCATCCGGGGGCACGACCACGACCGGCTTGAGCAGCGAGGTGATCACCTCGAGAGCCGTCCCGCCGACCGGATGTCCTTCGACCGGAAACCGCCGGGTCCCGACCACTAGGACCTGCACGTCCGGGGCCTCCGCCGCGGCGAGGAGCGCCGGTACCGTCGCGCCGGTCACGCGGTGCAGCTGGACGCCGGCGGCTTCGGCCTCGTCGTGCGCAATCCTGTCGCCGTCCTCGACGACGTGGAGCGCCTCCACCTCGCCGCCGAATGCCTGCGCGAGGTTCGACGCGGTGGCGAGCACCGCTTCGGCCGCCAGGCTGTTGTCGAGCGCTGCGAGCACCTTTCTCATTTCCCTTCCTCCTCCCAGTTGTCGCCACGACGCTCGAACCGCCGGCCCGAGCGGCCGTCGACCGAGACCGGCACGGCTGAATCGGCGTCGACGATGAGCAGGTCGTGCTCGATTCGGATGCGAACGGGCCGACCGCGGTACTGCAGCCTGAGCTCGAGCGCGTCCCAGGCGTCGGGCAGGCGAGGGTCGATCTCGAGCGCTGCGTCTGTGGCGCGGATCCCTCCGAAGCCGAAGACGAGCGCCTGCCAGACACCGCCCATGGTTGCGAGATGCACACCTCCCGCCGTCGTCCCCGTCAGGTCGTCCACGTCGATGCGGCACGCGAGCCGGAGTGACTCCACCGCGTGTCCCAGCCGTCCTGCCCGCGCGAAGAGCGCGGAGTGAACCGCCGGGGAGAGCGAGCTTCCGTGCGCGGTACGCGGCTCGTAGTACGCGAGGTTCGGCTGGAGCGACCCGGGCGCGACCTCGTCGGGAACGAGGTGGTGCATCATCAAGACGTCGGCTTGCTTCAGCACCTGCGCGCCGAGAGTCCGCTCGTGGCCGAGCAAGAGGTCGGCGGCGATCGGCCGGTGCGCGATGTCCGCGATGACGAGAGGCTCGAGTCGGTTGAACCCGGCGAATTGCTCGTACAGCATCGTGTCGGGGTCGTACCCGTCGACGAGAGCATCCGCGAGCTCGAGCCACCTTTCCCGTTCGGCGTCCGGTACGAGCCCCTGCGAATCCGCTGCGGCACGGCGGAGGTTCCAGCGCGCCATGACGTTCGTGAACGCGTTGTCGTCGACGGGCTCGTGGTACTCGTCCGGGCCGATCACCCCGAAGATGTGCGCGCTCCCGCTCCGGTCTCGACGTATGCGCGAGGACCAGTAGCGCGCCGTCTCCGCGAAGAGCCCGCGGGCCGGCCCAGCGGCAAACTCGGCGTCGCCGGTCCAATCGAGATAACAGCTTGCGGCCCAGGCGACGTCGGCGACGATGTGGTCCTCGAGCTCACCCGTCCGGATCGGCACGATCCGGCCTGCCTGGTCGTGCGCGTGCGACGGCGTGGCGTCACGACCGTCTCCCGCCGACTCCCAGGGGAAGCGGGCGCCTGCACGGCCGATTGCCTTCGCGGCGACGCGGGCTGCGTCGAGGCGGTTGAGCCGGTATTCGAGCATCGCGCGCGCCGCACGCGGATTGGTGGCGGCGAGGAACGGCAGCACGAAAACTTCGGCGTCCCAGAAGACGTGTCCCCGATAGGCGGGCCCGGTAAGGCCGCGCGCACCCACGGCAGCTTCTCCCGACTCGGCCGCGGAGCCCAGTAGATGGAACAGTGCGAAGCGGACGAGGCGCTGGAGCTCGTCGTCTGTCTCGATCCTGATGTCGGCGGTCTCCCAACGCTCGGCCCAACGGCGGCGATGCCCGGCGAGCAAACGATCGAAGCCGAGCTCCTGGGCCGCTTCGAGGCGGCGAAGCGCTTCCTCGGTGTCGGGCACGCCCGCGGGATCGGCGACGTAGGCGGCAATGCGGTCCAGCCGGTCGCCTTCGATGCGCTCGCCGGCGGCCACCACCAGGCCTCCTTCGCCGGCGGGCTGGCGCATCCACGTTGCGCTGTCCACATCTCCGGTGTCGACACTCGTTCCGGGCGCCGCCTCCAGCGGCTTGTCGGTCTCGAGCAACGCACGGACACCCGTGGCCCGCAGGACGACAGTCCCGGGACGCTCCGGCGACGAGAAGAGGAGGCTCTCGAGATCGGGCTGCCGCCCGAGCCGCTGTCGCAACAGGCCCGTATGGAGATCGAGCCGGCGCTCGAACGCGACGGCGTGGGGAAGCTCCCCGTCCAGACGTGTCCACACCGGGCACTCGACGAGCTCCGTGTCCGGCCCGTCTCCCTCGTACAAGCCCGCAGCCAGGACACGGGGCCTCGCGGACGGATGCGAGCCGACCGGACTGCCGCTCGTGCCGATCACTCCGTCGGCGATCGTGAGCAAGGAAGACCGGACTCGCTCGAGCTCGGGATCGAACCCACGGATCGAGAGCGTCCAGCTCTCGTCGCCGTCCAGCCGGGGCAGCTCCCCCCGGCGGCGGCGCTCGAGCTGGTCGGACAGGAGAGCGACGAAGGCGTCGGGCCCGCCGCCGAGGTCGATCACCCCTCTCGGCACGCCGGTCGGCTCACGGCCGACCGAGACCGCAACGGCCCGTTCTGCTTCAGCCGGCAGGAGAAAGGAGTCGCTTCCCGGAAGCCCTCCAAGGGGACCGAACTCGTCACCGGCCACGAGCACCTGCGCAGGCCCGATGCCTCTTCGCCAGAGCTCGCCGAAGACCCACCGCGCAGAGTCGGCCTTGTCGGTGAGACCGATCTCGACGTGCTTCGCGTCGCTCGTCACCTTCGGGTCGGGCAGACCCGCGATCCGCGCTGCCTCCTCCGCGATCAGAGCGGCGTCGCGCAGCCCGTCCAGGCCGGCGTTCCTGAGCCGAGCCTCGACTGCCGCGAGCAGCTCGCCGATTCGGGCCTTCGGAGGATCCGACCACTTCGGATCGGGAATCAGGTCGATCTTTCGGCGGTTCAGCCGCTGCGAGACGATTGCCGCACGCACGCCGTGCTCTGCGAGCCGTTTCACGGTGTCCTCGGCGGCCGCGTCCAGTGCGGACTCCTCCTCCACCGACGCGACGCGGCGCTCGAGCAGCTCGGGCCCGGCCGCGCCGACCGCATAGACCTCCGAGCCGCGGTTCAGGCAGAGGTAGAGCCTGCCCGGGCCGGTGGGCCGCGCGCGAAGCTGCCCGTCCACGTTCCCGATGTGGGTGCCGGTGACGACGGCGAGGTCCATGCTCGCCGCGCAGAGGGCCTCGATCGCCTCACGGACCGCCGTCGCATCCGCGCCTCGGTCGGCCACGGCCGTGCCGTCCCAGTCGAACAGGACCGCCTCGAACCTCCGCTCGAGATCGGCCGGCAGATCGACCTCCGCCACCTCCACAGCAGAGCGCAAGGGGACCATGCCTAACGCACGATCACGACCGCGCAGGACGCGTGACTCGCGGCCTGGTGGCTCACCGAGCCCAGCAGCAGGCCCGAGAATCCTCCGAGCCCGCGGGAACCGAGGACCAGCAGGGACGCGTCCGAGGATGCCTCGACGAGCGCGGCGGCCGCAGGCCCTTCGACGGTCACCTGCTGGACCTCGACCTCGTTCTCTCCCCCCGCCGCCTCCTGCACGACCCGGTCGAGGACCGCCTCCGCCTCCTCGGCGAGAGGAGCCTCGAGCGCGTGCGCGGCCTCGTGGTAGGTGGACACGCGGGGATAGCTCCAGGCGTGGACGGCACGAACGGTCGCCCCGCGGAGCCGCGCCTCCTCGATCGCCCAGCGCAGCGCCCTCACGGAGGGCTCCGAGCCGTCGACCCCGACCACGATCGTCTCCATTTGCCCGCCAGGTTACGCGGGCGCGGTCTCGCGAACGCCGCAGTCGCGCACGACGAGCACGGGACGATCCGCTCCCGCGAGGACCCCGCGGGAGGTGCTGCCGAGGATCGCGCTCTTCACGCGCCCGAGACCGCGTGAGCCGATGACGATGAGATCCGCTTCGGCCTCCGAGGCGAGCCTGATGAGCTGCTTCGCCGGGTAGCCCACGAGCAGCTCGGGCCGGGCCGTCACGCCGCGGCCTTCCGCAAGCTTCATCGCCTCGCACAGGACGGGATCCCAGTCCGCCGTGGGAAAGCGATCGGGCGGAGCGTGCTCGCCGCCGTTGCGCGCGGGCACGAAGTCGAGCAGAGAGGCGACATGGGCGAAGATCACCTCCGCGCCCTCGTCCTCGGCGAGCTCGAGGCCCGCGTCCAGAGCTGCGCTCGATGTCTCGGAACCGTCGAGGGCGATAAGGATCTTCTTCATGGCAAGCCTCCTTTTACGCTCCGAGCTTGCTTGACTACGGGGGTCGTGCGCATCGGCAGAGTCCACGAGCCGGAATCAGTAGTTGCCACCGATGGCCTGAATTGGCCGCGCTGCGAGCATCGGGTCAACCGACACGGAGCGCCGCCATGAGCGAGAACCACAGGTCCTTCCACGTCGTGGTCGCAGGTGCCGGCGTCGCTGGGCTCGAATGCGCCCTTGCCCTCCGTGACCTGTCCCAGGAACTGGTCTCGGTCGAGTTGATCGCTCCCGAAGAGGAGTTCACGTACCGCCCGCTCGCCGTCGCGGAGCCGTTCCGAACCGGCGAGGTCCGGCACTTCCCGCTCGAGCCGCTGGTCGAGGCCACCGGGGCGACACTGCGCCGCGCGACGCTCGCGGCAGTCGCTCCCGACGAGAAGACGGTCACGCTCGAGGAGGGAGGCACGGTCGATTTCGACGCCTTCGTGCTCGCGCTCGGCGCGCGTCCCCGCGACGCGGTCGTCGGCGCTCTGACGTTTCGCGGCCCCGAGGACGACACAGCCCTGGCGGGGCTCCTCGAGCAGGCCTCGGCGGGGCAGCTCCATAGCATCGCCTTTGTCGTCCCGGCCGGCGCCAGCTGGCCGCTCCCGATCTACGAGCTCGCGCTGTTGACCGCGGAGTACCTGATGGACAGGGGGACGCGAGGAACGCGAATCGTGGTCGTGACGCCCGAGGAGCGCCCGCTCGCCCTCTTCGGATCCGAGGCAAGCGAGGCGATCCAGGAGCTCCTCGACATTCGCGGCGTCGACGTCGAAGTCGGCGCCGCCGCGGTCGCATGGCAGGACGGCATGTTGACGGTGGCCGGCGGCACGACGGTGCCGGCGGACGCGGCCATTGCGCTCCCGCAGCTGGTCGGCCCGGCGACCAGCGGGCTCCCTCACGACGGAGCCGGGTTCGTCCCGACGGATGCGGAGGGCCGCGTCTCGGGCCTTGCCGACGTCTACGCCGCCGGTGATGTCACGCAGTTCCGCCCCAAGCAGGGAGGCCTCGCGACCCAGCAGGCCGACGCGGTCGCGGCGGCGATCGCCGCGGATGCGGGAGCCGACGTCAGGCCGTTGCCGTTCCGCCCGGTGCTACGCGGGCTTCTCTTCACCGGCTTCGTGCCGCGCTATCTGCGCGCCGACACCGGCGCCGGCACCTCCCTCGTCGACACCGAGCCTCTCTGGTGGCCGCCGGCGAAGATCGTCGGCCGCTACCTCGCCCCATTCCTCGCGTCGCATCTCGGGCTAGAGGCGACGCTCCCGGCGCATGCGCCGACGGACGCGGTCGAGGTGGAGGTCGAGCTCGACCCGCACGGCACCAGCTGGTCGACCGTCTGAGCAGCTCTCACCCTCCGACGCAAGAGGCCGGGGGCCGCCCGAAGGCGGCCCCCGGCCTTTGATGAGCTGGGCCGGTGCCTACGCGGAAACCACCCGGCGCCGGCCCGTCCTCGGCCGCTAACTCACGCGGCGCTCAACTTCGTCTGCTTGCGGTGCAGTGCCGCGAACGCGAGGATGATGAACCCGACCCCGCTCAGGAACAGCGCGACCCCGACCACGATCCCGAACAGGCCGAGCCTGTCCGCCATGAACGAGGTGTTGAGCGCTGTCGAGAGAGCGGTCTCCGTCACCCAGATATCCCGGGCGCCGTTCGCCACCGGCTGATTCGTCTTGGCGTCGACCGCGGCGAACTTGGGGTTGTCGGTCCCACCGCCGACGGCAAGCGCGGACTTCGGTGCGTTCGGCAGGGCCTGGAAGCGGCCCATCTGCGAGTACGTGTAGCCACCCGTCGCCTCGAGGGCGTGGATGCGCATGTAGCTCGCGAAGGCGCGGGCCCGCGGGCCGTTGTCGATCGCCTTCCCGGCGACCGAGACGGTCGGCAGGTCGACGTTCTTGAGGCCGGCCTGCTGGGCCTCCTTCGCGATCAGCGTGGGCGTCATGTCGGCCGAGCCGACGATCTTCTCCTGCTTGAGGCTGTCGGACACCGTCGCACGGCCGCTGAAGCCCATGAAGATAGCGGCGATACCGAACGCGACGAGAATCGCGCCCGCTCCGAATCCGCCCCACTCGAAGAGCTTCCTGAGGAAGTCGCTCCTCTCGCGAACGGCGGCTGCAACCCGGTTGTCTGCTGTGATGGTGCTCATCTCCTGCCTCCAATCTCCTGTGGTGGTTCCGGGGTTGGATAGAAGTCAAGCCGTGGGGGCTGGCAGCGCCATCCGCGTCCGCCCGACGAGTCTTTGGGAACGAACCGCCGATCCGCTGCGGGTTTCCCGCAAACGGCACGGTGGCTACCGCGGATGATCACATCACCCGGACGCACGAAGCTCGGGCCGTGTACGTTGCTCCGGAGCGCATGGTTCGCCCGATCGCCGACCTCGCCGCCGACCTCGGGCTCGAACCGGCCGAGGTCGAGCCGCACGGGAATCACGCCGCGAAGATCGACCTCTCCGCGCTCGACCGCCTGAGCACGCAAGCAGACGGGAAGCTCGTCTGCGTCACGGCGGTCACGCCCACCAAGGCGGGCGAAGGCAAGACCACGACCGCGATCTCCCTCGCCGACGCGTTCGGCTCGCTCGGTGACCGGGTCGCTCTCTGTCTCCGCGAGCCGTCACTCGGCCCAGTCTTCGGCATCAAGGGCGGTGGCACCGGCGGCGGGCGTGCGCAGGTCGTGCCGCCCGAGCTCGTCAACCTCCACTTCACAGGCGACATCCACGCCATCGGCGCCGCGAACAACCTGCTCGCTGCAATGGTCGACTCGCATCTTCAGCACGGGAACGAGCTCGGCATCGACCCGCGCTCGATCACCTGGCGGCGATGCCTCGACATGGACGACCGCGCCCTGCGCCAGGTGGTGATCGGGCTCGGCGGGCGCGCAAACGGCATTCCGCGCGAGACCGGCTTCGACATCACCGCCGCGTCGGAGGTCATGGCGATCGTCGCGATCTCCCGGGATCTCCCCGACCTCCGCCGGCGCCTCGGGCAGATCACGATCGGGTCGACCGCGGCGGGGCTCCCCGTCACCGCCGAGGACATTCGCGCGGCCGGTGCGATGGCCGCGATCCTTGTCGACACCCTGAAGCCCAACCTCGTGCAGACGCTCGAGGGCCGACCCGCCATCGTCCACTGCGGGCCGTTCGCGAACATCGCCCACGGCAACAACTCGCTCGTCGCGGACGCGATCGGCCTGAAGGTCGCTGACTTCGTCGTGACCGAGAGCGGCTTCGGCGCGGACATGGGCTTCGAGAAGCTCGTCGACATCGTCTGCCGGAGCGCCGGCTTCGCGCCGAGCGCCGTCGTGGTCGTCGCCACGACCCAGGCGTTGAAGCACCACGGCGGCGACCCGAACGGCGGCTTGCCAGCGCTCGAGCGCGGTGCAGCAAATCTCGCGGAGAATTTACGCATCGTCGGGGAGCTCGGCTTCGAGGCGGTCGTCGCCGTCAACCGCTTCCCGGACGACTCGAGCTCGGAGGTGGACGCGGTTTGCCGTCTCGCCCTCGAGCGGGGCGCCTTCGCGGCAGAGGTCAATGACGGCTTCGAGCGGGGCGGCGAGGGCGCGACCGCGCTCGCCGAGGCGGTGAAGGCGGCGGCCGCGACGCCCGGACGTCTTCGGCTCACGTATGACGACTCCGATCCGCTCGTCCGCAAGCTCGAGGCGGTCGCGACGAAGATCTACGGCGCGGACGGCGTCGAGCTGTCGCCCGCGGCCACACGACAGGCGGGCCAGCTCGACGCGGCCGGCCTGGGGACGCTGCCGGTCTGCATGGCGAAGACGCACCTCTCGCTGTCCCACGACCCGACCCTGATCGGCGCTCCGAAAGGATTCACGCTGCCGATCCGCGAGCTGCGTGCGTACACGGGAGCAGGCTGGATCGTCGCCGTCTGCGGCGACATGCAGACCATGCCCGGCCTGCCGCGGGACCCGGCGGCGTTCCGGATCGACGTCGACGTGGAGACCGGCAAAATCACCGGCCTGCGCTGAGTTCCCGCACCTCCTCCTCGATCGCGCTGCAGACGGGCGCGATCGCCGCCGCGACCGCGGGAGTCAGCTCCTCGCCGAGGTCGAATCGCTCTCCCTCGATTCCGAAGAAGACGACCCGAGCCGGAAGCCGGCCGAGCGCGCGGGCGACGGCGATCGACTCACCCAGGCTGAAGTGATGCGTCGTGCCGCCGCCGAGGCGCTCCGGCGGGTCAGACTTGCTCGCGTCGAGGCGGAGGACCGTTCCCGGCGCAGCACCTGACAGCACGGCGTCGACCAGCCAGACCGCCTCCGCGCCGGCCCATGTGTCGATCAGGGAGGTCGGCTCGCCCTCACGCTCGAGAACGTCGACGGCGGCGGGCAGCGAGTCGCGCAAGCGCCGCGCCACGACGAGCCCTACGGCATCGTCACGACGCCAGGCGTTGCCGATCCCGACGACCTTCAGCTGCGCTCGACTTCGAGCTTCAGGAAATGGGTCGCGCAGGAGATACAGGGGTCGTAGTTGCGGATGGTCTGCTCGCACAGGAGCGTGAGCTCGTCGTCGGGCAGCTGGAGGGACCGCTCGACCACGCCGCGGAGGTCCGCCTCGATCGTCCGTTGGTTCTGAGAGGTCGGAGGCACGATCTTGGCGTCCAGGATCGTGCCCTCCCCGTCGATCTCGTAGCGGTGGTAGAGGAGCCCGCGTGGCGCCTCCGTGCAGCCGAAGCCGATGCCGGCCCTGGGCTCGACGGTCACCGCCGGCGCGTCGGGCTCTTCGTACTCGGCGATCAGGCGGAGCGCCTCTTCCGCCGCGTAGACCATCTCGACCGATCGCACGATGATGCTGCGGAAAGGATTGCGCTCGGCCGAGGTCAGGCCCGCATCGGCCGCCGCGCCGCGCGCACCATCCGACAGCCGGTCGGCCGACAGCGCGTAGCGGGCGAGCGGGCCGCAGAGATAGGAGCCACGCTCGCGCAAGCGTGAGTGGAGCGCGTTCGACCAGGGGACGTGCTCCTCCACAAAATGGTCGTCGTAGTCGGCCACGTCGATGTCGAGCCCGTTGCTCGAGACGATGCGCCCCCGATCGATCGGATATTCGTCCGGCTGGGCGAGCGCGACGAGCTCGTACGGCTGCTCGTATTCCGGAAAGCGGAGGCCCGCCGTGAACCGAACCGCCTCGAGGGCGATCTCGCGTGCCTGCTCGAGCGCCGGCCGAAGCGGCTCGAGCTCACGCTTGCGCGGCACGCGGTACCAACCGCCGACGCGGACGTTGATCGGATGGACCTCGCGTCCGCCGACCACCGTCATCACCCGGTTACCGGTCTTCTTCAGCTCGAGAGCGCGCTGCACGACAGTCGGATCGGCGCGCGCGAGCTCCACCGCGCTGTCGTAGCCGAGGAAGTCGGGCGCGTGGAGCATGAAGACGTGCAGCGCGTGACTCTCGATCCACTCGCCGCAGTAGAGGAGGCGCCTCAGCGTGCGCAGTTGTCCTTCCACCTCGACACCGCAGATGTCCTCCATCGCCTGAACCGAGCTCATCTGGTACGCAACCGGGCAGATGCCGCAGATCCGCGCGGTGATGTCCGGCACTTCGGTGAAGGCGCGGCCACGCAGGAACGCCTCGAAGAAGCGCGGCGGCTCGTAGATCCTCAGCTTCACTTCCGAGACGCGGTCGCCCTCGATGCGGACGAACATCGCGCCCTCTCCCTCGACGCGGGCGAGCGCCTGCGTCTTGATCGTCTTCGTGCGCGACTCAGTCATCGCCTGTTCGCGCCTGCTCGAACGCGTTGACGTTGAAGGTCCGGAACGCCCGGTCGATGCCGCGCTCGTCCATGCCGAGCACGCGAAGCTCCCGCGTGAGCGCAACCGTGTTCGGCGTCTCCATCGGCCCGAAGCAGCCGTAGCAGCCGCGGTTGTACGACGGGCAGAGCGCGCCGCAGCCCGCGTGGGTGACGGGGCCGAGGCACGGGGTGCCGTGCGCGACCATCACGCAGACGTTGCCACGCCGCTTGCACTCGGTGCAGACGCTGGTCGATGAGATCTGGGGACGGCGCCCGTAGACGAACGCGCTGATCACCTCGAGCAGCTGGCGCTTGTCGATCGGGCAGCCGTGCAGCTCGAAATCGACCTTGACGTGCGCGGAGATCGGCGTCGACGTCCCGAGCGTGGACACGTACTCCGGCGAGGCGTAGACGACCGAGAGGAAGTCGTCGACGTCGGCGAAGTTGCGCAGCGCCTGGATCCCGCCGGCGGTCGCGCAGGCCCCGATCGTCACGAGCTTCCGCGACACCCGCCTCACCTCGCGAATGCGCTCCGAGTCCTCGGCGGTCGTGACGGATCCCTCCACGAGCGAGAGGTCATATGGGCCGCGGACGCTCGCGCTGCTCGCCTCCAGGAAGTGCGCGATCTCGATCTCGCCCGCGAGGGCGAGCAGCTCGTCCTCGCAGTCGAGCAGCGACAGCTGGCAGCCGTCGCAAGAGGCGAACTTCCAGACGGCGAGCTTCGGCTTTCGCGTCGCGGTCACAGCTCCCTCGCCGTGAGAAGCGGCGCGAGCACGTCCCAGCGGTACACGGGGCCGTCGCGGCAGATCAGGGTCGGCCCGAGCTGGCAGTGGCCGCAATGGCCGACGCCGCACTGCATGTTCCGCTCCATCGAGACGAAGATGCGGGTCGGAGGGACACCGCGATCGAGCAGCGCCTGCGCCGAGAAGCGCATCATGATCTCGGGGCCGACGATGAACGCCGTTGTCGCAGCGGGATCGAAGCGCGCGCCTTCGATGAGCTTCGGGACGACCCCGACCTTCCCGCGCCACGGCTCGACCGCGGCGTCGACCGTGACCTCGACCTGGAGATCGCCCCGCGCGCGCCACCGCTCGAGCTCGCGCCGGAAGACAAGGTCGTCGGGCGTACGCGCGCCGTAGAGGAGAGCTACGTCGCGAAAGTCCCGCCGCCGCCGGAGGATCTCGTAGAGGGTGGGCCGCAGAGGCGGCAACCCGATCCCTCCGGCCACGACGACGACGTCGCCGTCCGCCGCCTCGGCGACGGGCCACTCGTTCCCGAAAGGCCCGCGGATGCCGAGGACGGCGCCGCGGCGGGCGTCGCAGATCGCGCGGGTGACGGCGCCCACGGCGCGGACGGTGTGGACGAGCGGCCCGCGCGGCTCCCCGGAGAAGGAGATCGGCACCTCGCCGACGCCGAAGGAGTAGACCATCGTGAACTGCCCGGGGCGGACGTCGGGCCTGCCCCCGTCGACCGGCTCGAGCCGGAGCGTCCAGGTGTCGTGGGTCTCGCGCCGGCGCGTGCGGACGCGGAAGAGCTGCGGAGCCTCCGCCGCGCGAGGTTCAGCCGGCTGCGCCGTAGCCATAGACGTCGAGGAGCCGAAGCCGTGTCCACTGGAGCCGCTCGATCATCACCTGGGCGAACCTCGACATCAGGTGGTAGCCGAGGCTCGGATCCTGTTCGCACTTGTCGCGCAGGCACGCGCCGTCGAAGGCCGTCGCCCTGATCGGCGTGAGCGCCTTCGCGTCGAAGTGCCAGCGGTAGGGCGGGAAGAGCCAGGACCAGCCCAGCACCTCACCACCTTCGAGCGTCTCGATGGTCACGGCGCCGCGAGTGGGCACGAAGACCTCGAGTGCCACCGCTCCGTGTCGGACGGCGTAGAAGACGTCCGCGGAGTCGCCCTCGCGGAAAAGGACAGCGCCCTCGTCGAAGTGGACGTTGGTCGCGCAGCCGGCCATCAGCACCAGCTCGTCGGGCGTCAGGCTCTGGAACATCGGGACGTCGCGGAGAACCGCGTCAATGGTCTTCACGGCCAACCTCCTCGGTCGCGCGAATCGCAGTCAGCTCCTCGGTCACGTCGATGCCGACCGGGCACCAGGTGATGCACCGGCCGCAGCCGATGCACCCGGACTCGCCGAACTGGTCGTGCCAGGTGCCGAACTTGTGCGTGAGCCACTGGCGGTAGCGCGAGCGCGGGGACGGGCGCACGCTGCCGCCGTGGAGATAGGAATGGTCGACGGAATAGCAGCTGTCCCACAGGCGCACGCGTTCCGCTTCGTGCCCCGCCAGATCTCCGACGTCCTCGACGCTCGTGCAGAAGCACGTCGGGCACACCATGGTGCAGTTGCCACACGTCAGGCAGCGGGACGCGACCTCGTCCCACCGCTCGTGCTCGAGGTTGCGGGCGAGCAGCCCGCGGAGGTCGGTCGTATCGAGCTCGCGGCCCATCTTCTGCGCCGCACCCTCGACCGCCGCTGCGGCGGCGGTCCTGTCGGTGTCGTCCGCGGGCCGGCTCTCGAGCGCCTGCAGCACCTCGCCGCCCCGTTCGCTCCCGACCTCGACCAGGAAGCGATGGGTGCCGTCGAGTATCTCGGTCAGCGCGAGGTCGTAGCCCGCTTCGGCCTTCGGCCCCGTGCCCATCGAGACGCAGAAGCACGTGCCGCCGGGCTCGAAGCAGTTGACCGCGACGACGAACGCGTCCTTACGGCGGGCCTCATAGTCTCGGTCGACGTAGCGGCCCTCGAGCAGCACGCGATCCTGGACGCCGATGCCGTGGAGCTCGCAGGCGCGCACGCCGATGAGCGCGAGCGGTCCGTCGTCGTTCGCCTCCTCGATCACCTCGACGCTTCCGTTGTCGCGCCGAGCGCGCCAGAGACGGATCTTCGGCGGCAGGAGGAACTGCTTCCACGAATGCGGCCCGACCGCGTACCCGAAGCGCGCCTCGTCCTCGCGGCGCGCAAGCCGGTACTTCCCCGGCGCCTGCTCGTCGGTCCAGCCGATGGGCAGGTCGGATGCAGACTCGAGCTCGTCGTAGACGATCGCCCCCTCGCGAACCGTGGGGCCGAGAACCCGGAACCCCCTGTCGGCCAGAGCCCGAACGAGCGGCTCCAGGCCGTTGGGCTCGATCACGCGTGTCTCGACATCCGGCAAAGCTGCGACCTCCTGCGGCGAGAGTCCCCGGGCCCCGCCGACCCTACATCCGGCCGCCCCATATCGCGGCAGAAGTCGCGGGGTGGCGGCGGGCCGCCGCCACCCCGCGGATCACGAGATCAGCCTTTCGTGATCTCGATCTTGTGCGGCTTCGTCTGCTCGATTTTCGGCGTATGCACCGCCAGCACGCCGTCCGAGAAGCTCGCCTTCACGTGCTCCGTGTCGGCTTCGAGCGGCAACTCGAAGCGGCGCTCGAACTCGCGCTCGAGCCGCTCGCGGAGACGGAAGGCCTTGTCGGTCTCGTCCTTCGTCTCCTTGCGCTCACCCCGAACGGTGAGCAGATGGTCCGAGACTTCGATGCCGAGCTCTTTCTCCGCGAACCCCGGCACCTCGAGCTCGACGACGTACTCGTCGTCGGTCTCGTAGATGTCGGCCGCCGGCAGCAGCATCGGCCCGAAGCCGACCTCGGTCAGCATTCGCCGCATCCGGCGCTCCATCGCGTCGAGCTCCCGGACGGGCGACCACCTCAGCGTCGTGGTCATGGCTTCACCTCCCTTCTGGGACGCCTTCCATCGTCCACCCGGGCGCAGCCGTGCGCATCGGTTCGACCACCGACAGCGGGTGTGGGCAACTACCGATGCAGCTCGACGCGCGGCTCGCCCGTCATCGCCGCGAGCGCAATCGGGCCTCCCCGTTTCTCCCGGAATCGCGGGCTGGAGTTTGTACCGGAACCTCGGCATCGGCCGGTTCTGACAGCATTTGCCTCGTGGCGACGACGAGCGAGACCGACCGCCTGCGCGCCCTCGTCGAGACGGGCATCGTGATCAACTCCGAGCTCTCGCTCGACGCGCTCCTCGAGCGGATCGCCGAAGGCGCCGCCCGCGTCACCGGTGCGCGCTATTCCGCTCTCGGGGTGATCGGCCCGTCGGGCACCGAGCTGGAGCGCTTCGTCACGTACGGCTTGGATCCCGCCACGTACGCAGCGATCGGCGATGTGCCCCGTGGCCGCGGCATCCTCGGCCTCCTGATCCAGGACGCGCGCCCGTTGCGTCTCCACTCCATCCAGGAGCACCCCCGCTCGGTCGGCTTCCCGCCCCACCATCCCGTGATGCGGACGTTCCTGGGAGTCCCGATCATCCTGCGCGGGGTCACCTACGGAAACCTCTACCTGACCGAGAAGGAGGACGGTGAGGACTTCACCGCGGAGGACGAGGAACTGGTGTCCCTTCTCGCCGGCCAGGCCGCGGTCGCCGTCGAGAATGCGCGGCTGTACGAGTCGGCAACCGGCTGGTCGCGGCAGCTCGAGTCCCTGAACGAGGTCGGCGGCGCCCTCGTCCGCGAGCTGGAGCTGCCGAAGCTGCTCGATCTGGTCGTGAGCCGTCTCCGTGAGCTCATCGGCGCCCGTCTGGTCACGATCGCGCTCCCCGTCGGCGACGATCTGCGGATCGCCGCCGCCGACGGCGACGAGGCGAGGGCCTATGTCGGCATGACCTTCCCGCGGCTCGACTCGAAGACCGGGATGGTGCTCGAGCGCGGCCACAGCGAGCGGGTCGACTCCCTGCTCGACGACCCGGAAGTGCACCAGGATTCGGCGCGCTCGTTCGGCGCGCGGACCGGCCTCTACGTCCCGCTCATCCTCCGCGACCGGCCGATCGGCGTGCTCGTCGCGCACGACAAGCTCGGCTCGGACCAGCGCTTCGACAGCTCCGACCTCCGGCTCGCGGAGCAGTTCGCCGTGCGCGCCGCCGTCGCCGTCGACCTCTCGCGCCGGGTCGCCCGGGACGCGCTCCAGCGGGTCGTCGAGGGCCAGGAGCTCGAACGCCGCCGTCTGGCGCGCGAGTTGCACGACGAGACCGGCCAGGCGCTCACTTCGATCCTGCTCGGGCTCCGCGCGGTGGAAGACGCCGGCGAGCCCGAGAACGTGAAGAAAGCGGTGAGCGATCTCCGGGAGCTCGTCGTCGCGACGCTGCAGGACGTCCGCCGCCTCGCGGTCCAGCTGCGTCCGAAGGCGCTCGACGACTTCGGTCTCGTGCCCGCGCTCGAGCGGCTCACACAGACCTTCACCGAGAGCAGCGGCATCGCGGTCGACCTCGAGGCGCAGCTCGGGGACCGCCTGCCGACCGAAGCCGAGACCACTCTCTACCGCGTGGTGCAGGAAGCGCTCACGAACGTCGTCAAGCATGCGGAGGCCAGTCGGGTCAGCATCCTGCTCGTGCGCCGGGACGGAGCGGCCACCGTCGTGATCGAGGACGACGGGCGCGGTTTCGACCCGTCGGAGGCGTCGGAGCAGAGCATGGGGCTACAGGGCATGCGCGAGCGCGCCGAGCTCCACGACGGCCGCCTCACCGTCGAGACGTCCCCCGGAGCAGGTACCACTCTGGTCGTGGAGGTGCCACTGTGATCAAGGTCGTCCTGGTCGACGACCACGCTGTCGTCCGCTCGGGCTTGCGCCTGCTGCTCGACGGACAGGAGGACGTCGAGGTCGTCGGAGAAGCCGGGAACGCGAAGGACGCGGTCTTCCGGGCGCGTGCGCTCAAGCCCGACGTGATCCTTCTCGACATGGTGATGCCCGGCGAGAGCGGCCTCGAGGTCCTGCCGAAACTGCTGAAGGAGTCCACGGGCTCGAAGGTCCTCGTCCTCTCGATGCAGGACGACCCGAGCTACGTGCGTGAGGCGTTCGCCGCCGGCGCGAGCGGGTACGTCCTGAAGGAGGCCGCCGACGAGGAGGTGGTGTCGGCTGTGCGGGAGATCGCGGGCGGAGGGCGCTACGTTCATCCGGCGCTCGGCGCGCGGCTCGTCGCCGCCGAGGCCGCCGAGCGCGCGGCCGCAGAGGCCGATCCGCTCTCGGAGCGCGAGCGCGAGGTGCTCCGCCTGCTCGCGCTCGGCCACACGAACCAGGAGATCGCGCAGCGGCTCTACATCTCGGTGCGCACTGCTGAGTCACACCGCGCGCACATCATGCAGAAGCTCCGCCTCTCGACTCGCGCCGAGCTCGTTCGCTACGCCCTTTCGCAGGGGCTCCTGGCCGAGGACGGGGACTAGGCCGGTCTACGCGCCGAGGCCGACGCCCAGCTTGCTGCCCTCGCGCGTCCAGTAGAAGCGCTCGTGTGCGAGGCGCGGCGTGCCCTCGATCAGGCCCTCCCACGGCCCGAACGCCTTCGAGGTGACACGGTCGTCGACGAGGTCGTTGACGATCCACTCGACCTCGGGCGCCTCGAACGTGAAGACGACCTCATTCGCAGTCAGGTAGGCACCGTGACGATAAAGCCCGACCTCCTCGGCGTCGAACGGCGGCCCATGGCGCAGGAGCGCCTCGGCGGCCTCGTGAGATCCATCCTTCAACCGTGCGACGATAATCAACCGGTTCATCGTGTCCTCCTCGTCTCGTTGCCTTGAGAGTCACTCGGACGGGGAACTCGGGCATCGGGGCACCTGCGGACCCGGCTACGGCTTTTCCGCAGCGTTGTGCTCGAAGATCACCAGCACGCTGAGGTGCTCGTACGCCGTGAAGCGGTGCTCGGCCCCGGCCTCGACGAAGACCGCCGTGCCCTCCCGCACCGGGACCGACTCGCCGTCGACGTCGAGGGTCCCGGTTCCCTCGAGCACGACGTAGATCTCGTCGTCGTCGTGCGGCTGCTGCCGGTCGGGCTCCGGAGCGACGAGCACGTACACCCCGACCTCGAGGCCGGTGGAGGAGTGGACGACCTCGTATCCTCCGCCGGCCTCGGCCAGCCGCTTCTTGACCGCGTCGATCTCGAAGGCGTGCACGCCCTCGAACTTACTTGAACCGGACCGTCAGACGAAGAACGTGGTCCTCACCGATCGTGTGAACGGAGCCCGCCGACGGATAGTCCTCTCCCCCCTTCGTCGTGAAGCGGTAGACGCCCTTCCGTGCCAGCGTCGCCCAGGCGGTGGAGGCCATCTTGTTCATGTTCGGATGGACGAGGCGCAGCTTCGGCCCGGCCGCCTGGATCAGCATGTGCGGCATGAGGTCGTCGTTTCTGAACCGGAGCATCGTCCCAGCGGAGACGGTGACGGACAGCGACGCGCGGACGGGGCCGGAGCCGAACGCCCAGGAATGGCAGCCTCGCGTCTGGTGGCTGATGGTCACGGTGGCCGTGGGGGCCGCGCCCGCCCCCGGCGCCAGGACGAGCGTGGCCAAGAATCGGGAGGCGTCCTCCGTCGACATCCGAACGTTTTCCCAGGCCTGCTGCGGTTTTCCCGCAGGCCTGTTGCGACCCCGCGCGGATGCCGCGGAGCCGCGCGACTCTTACCTTGGGCTCATGAGCCCGCAGACCTACGCCATCTGGTGGGACGAGGGCGAGGGCCGGCGCCGTGCCGGCAAGCTCGAGTTCGGGCCGCTCCACGCGCTCCTGTCGGGAAACGGACACAGCAGGCTGGCCGTGCCGCTCGACCGCATCGCCGGCGTCGAGCTCTACCGGGGTGAGGTGCTCGTTCATCGCACCGGAGAGCCGACGCTCCGCATCGGCAGCCTCGACGCGCCGGGCTCGCTCCGCGAGCTCGCGGGCCGGCTCGTCCGCTAGCCGGGCAGCAGACCGTCGCTGTACGGCACGGGCTTGCGGTGCGTGACGGTCGAGTAGGCCTGGTGCGGGTCGTTCGTCTCTTCGGCGACGCCGGCGCCGTGGCGCAGCGCGACCTCGTCGACGGTGTAGCCGCCCCAATCGGGGCCTTCCTGGTGCTGGCGCGCACCGACCGCGAGCACGACGCAGGGGCCGTTCCCGGCACCGACGATCACGTGCTTCGTGTCGGGCGGGCAGTGCACGAAGTCCCACTGCCGCAGGGGCCGCTCCTGGCCCTCGACGATCAGGGCCGCCTCGCCGGAGAGGACGAGGAAGTCCTCCTGGTCGGCCTCCCAGTGGTACATCGACATCGGCTCGGCGGGCCCGAGGACGAAGAGGTTGAGCCCGACCTGCGCGAACTCCGGGTCGCCGTCGAAGTAGCCGACGCTGCCGCGTCCGTCGGCGGCGCGCCAGCGGGCGTCGCGCGCGTTGAGGACGAACCAGCCCTCGCCTGCGGGCTTGAGGCCTCCCTCGCTCGACTCGAGCGGCGCTTCCGGAACCATGGCACGGGATCATAGAGAGAGCCGGGCGGCGATAATCGCCCTACCCTTGCCGGCCTCTCGCCTCGCCGACCGCGTCTGCATCGTCACCGGAGCCGGCTCCGGGATCGGGCGTGCGATCGCGCTCCTGTTCGCAGAGGAGCAAGGCATCGTCGTCGCGGCCGACGTCGATGCGGCGGCCGCGGAGAAGACCGCGGCAAAGGTCACGCGCGGCGGCGGGCGGGCGATCCCGATGCAGGTCGACGTCGGCGACGAGGAGCAGACGCAGGCGGTCGCAACGCGCACACAGGGCGACCTCGGCCGCATCGACGTCCTCGTGAACAACGCGGGCGTGAGCGGGGTGGGCGACGTCGAGGAAACGACGCTCGAGCTCTGGGACGACGTGATGCGCGTGAACGCGCGCGGCGTCTTCCTGATGAGCCGTGCCGTCGTCCCCTACATGGTCGCCCAGGGCTCGGGGTCGATCGTGAACATGTCCTCGGCCCTCGCGGAGATCGGGGTGGCGCGGCGGGTCTCCTACGCCGCCTCGAAGGGCGCCGTCCTCGCACTGACAAGGTCGATGCAGGTCGACTGCGCGCCGCACGGCATCCGTGTGAACGCCCTCCTCCCGGGGACGATCATGACCCCGTTCGTCGAGCGTTACCTCCGCGACTCCTACGACGATCCGGAAGAAGGGCTGCGCCTGGTCCAGGCCCGTCAGCTCACCGGCGAGCTCGGCCGGCCCGACGACGTCGCGAGCGCCGCCCTCTTCCTCGCCTCGGACGAGTCGCGCTTCGTGCTCGGCACGGGCCTCGTCGTCGACGGAGGCCTGAGTGGCACGAGGGGCTGACCCCGCGGGCGGATCAGAAGAAGGTCAGCACGGCGTCGACCACCTTCCGGTCGTCGTCCACGACCGAGATCACCCTCCACTTGTCGAAGAGCGTGCACGGATGGGAGATGCCGAAGGCGACGCGGTCGCCGACTCGGAGCGCGAGACCCGGGTCGATCGCCACGTGCGCGTGCTGGTCTGAGAGCCGGCGGACCTCGACCTCCGCCCCGGGTGGGACGTCGGCGATCCCGTCGAGGACACGCGGGAGGCCGAGATCGAGCGGCAGGTCGCGCTTACCCGCTCCCGCCACGATCAGGCCCGGCTCGGGGCGAGACAGGACTCGCGCCCAGACCTCGGCTGCGCTCCGCAGCCCCCCCTCGCCGGAGATCCGGCCGGCGAACGGCGAGCGAGAGGCGTAGTGCCCGATGTCGTGAGTCAGATAGCAGCCGCTGCGTAGGACGATCCGCCGCGGCACGCCGAGGTCGGCCGCACGGAGCACGTCGAGCACGATGTCGAAGTAGGCGCTCCCGCCCGCGGTCAGGACGACGGTGTCGGTCTCGAAGAGCGACCTCGATGCGAGCTCCTGCGCCGTCTCGCCGAAACGCTCGAGGAACCGCGCGATGTCGGCCAGTGTGTCCTCCTCGGAGCCCGCCTCGATGATGCCCTCGAAGCCGCTCACGCCCGCGAGCCGGGCGTGGCCCGAGCGGACAACGGCCTCCGCCGTCGCGATGGCCGACGCGAGGTCCCTGCAGCCGGCTCGGCCTCCCTCGAAGCCGAGCTCGACGAGCGCAAGCGCCGGGCGCTCGGAGCCGAGGCCCTCGAGCCGCTCGACCGCCTCGGGCGAGTCGACGAAGACGTAGAGCTCGAGCTCTTCGTCGGTGGCGAGCTCGTCCGCGAGCCAGGCCGCGGTCGCGCGGTCGACAAGCTCGTTGGCGAGCAGGATCCGGCTGAAGCCGAAGCTGCGGTAGACCCGGAGGTGGGCATCCGTCGCAGCGGTCAGCGCCCAGCAGCCGGCGTCGATCTGGCGGGCGAGGAGCTGCGGCGCCATCGACGTCTTGCCGTGCGGCGCCAGCCAGACGTCGTTGCGAGCGCAGTACCGCGCCATCGTCTCGATGTTGGCGGCGAGAGCAGAGTCGAGGAGCAGCATCGCCGGCAGCGTGAGATCGTCGACGTGCCAGCCGTGCCCGGCGAGCTCGCCCAGCGTCATCGCGTCTCCGGCCGGAGGAACTCCTTTCGTGCCCGGCGGAAGCGGAGTCGAGCGCAGACGGTCGAACGCCGCCGCGTCGTAGCTCATGAGCATGCGAGGCACGATATGCGGGTGGACCTCGCGGCCGCCGAAGACTGGATCCGCGCCTCGATCAAGCCTGTCGGGGAGATCCAGGTCGAGCACGAGCGATCGTGGGCGACGGTGCTGCGCGTCCCGCTCGGAAGCGGTGTCGCCTGGTTCAAGCCGTTCGCGTCCGTGCAGGCGCTCGAGCCGCGGCTCTCGGCCGAGCTCTTCTCCCGGTGGCCCGACCATGGCGGCCTTCGCGTCGGCGCGCCTGCGCATGCGTCTCCCGGACCGCGCTGCTCAGTGCGCGCGCAGCATCGGCAGCATCGACGGCCGGATCGCCAGGCCCGCGAGCACGAGCAGGACGGCGATGCCTGCGAACCCGACCCGTCCGTGCCCCGGCAGGGAGAACGTGAAGCCGAGCAACGGCGTCCCGACCACGATCAGGAGAGTCGCGCAGCCGTTGACAAAGCCGATCGCGGCAGCAGGCGCGTCGGGCCGCTCGAGTTGCGCGCCCGCGAATGCGGCCGCGAACGGGACGCCCGCCGCAAGCCCGAGAAGAGCCGAGCCGACGATCCGCGCGGCGAGCGGGATGTCCAAGAGCAGCAGAATCGTTCCCGCGGCGGCTGCCAGCATGCTCGCAGCCAGCAGCCACGCGACCCGCTCGTGCCAGCGCTGCACGGCGCGGCCGCCGAGAGGTCTCGTGACCAGCCCACCGAGCAGCGTCATCGCTCCGATCGCCCCCGAGAGCCGGAGCCCGTACCCGTCGCGATACAGCAGTGCCACCGCCCAGTTGCCCGCGATGACACTCACGCCGAACGAAGCCGTGTGCGCGACCGCCAGCGGATACAGGCCGCGATCGTGCACGACGCTCGCCGCCCTCTCGGCGGTGGGGCGGCTCGGCACCGTACGGGGCCGGTCGCGCGGCGCCAGCGGCAAGGAGGCAAGGACGAGAAGCGCCGCGGCGGCCGCGGTCACGTAGGGCGCGCGCCAGCCGAGCGGAGGCACGACGAGCGGGACGATCGCGATCGCCAGGCCCCCGCCCCCGACGCCGGCAGCTCCGTACAGGCCCTGAGCGGTGACGGAACCGACCGTCGCGCGCACGTACTCGCTCCCCGCGATGAAGCCGACGCCGGTGCCCAGCCCTGCGACCAGGCGGCCGGCGATGCCGAGCGCGAGCACCGGCGCCATGAGCGCGAGCGCGTTCCCGACGATGATCACGCCGAGCGCGGCCAGCCCGAGCGTGCGCGCTCCGTGACGATCGATGAGCCGCCCGCCCGGGATCTGCATCACGAGATGAGTCACGAACAGGGCCGTCGTCAGGAACCCGATAGTTCCGAGCCGCACGCCGTAGACCCCGGCGAGCGTGTCCGCAGCGGGACCGACGTTCGCGATGTTGTAGCCCACCGCCGTCCCCAGTGCCACGCCCGCGACGGCTGCGACTACCGGGTGAGGCTCGCCACGCAGAGTGCGCAAGATACGCGGCCCACGCGACGGGGCCCGTGGGAGGGGCTGGTCTGCAGCCCCTCCCCGGGCTCCGGCTCAGCGGCTGTAGCCGTACCCGCCGTAACCGCCGCCGGTCCCGCCGGAGTTTCCGGAGGGAGACCCGGACGGCGGCTCGACCGCGCGGCCGCTTGCTGCGAGGGCGTCCCACGACCCGCCGAAGGCCTTCACGCCTTCACCGGCCGTCTGACCGGCCCTCATGTCCGCCACGAACGTGTAGAGCGGGTGACCTGCGTAGGTCACCTGTCGCCGTCCGTCGGAACGCCTGGTCAGGCCGAGCAGGGAGGCGCGCAATCCGCTTCCCGGCCGAGCCTTCCCAGCGCTGATCAGCGGAGGCCAGTTGACCGCGCAGGCGCCGTTGCACGCGCTCCTGCCGTTTCGGTCCTTTTCGAACCGATAGAGCGTCCGTCCGCGTGCGTCGACGAGGATCCTGCCGAGGGCCGTCGCTCTGAGGCCGACCATCGCTCCTTTCGGCGCCCGCGAGAGCGACGCCGAGCCGGCGCTGCCGGCGGCAGCGGCGACGAGCGTCGCAGCCGACAGAGCGGCGATTGCGATGAACAGTGTGATCTTGTGCGTCATTTTCGAGCTCCTTGAGTGGTGATTGTCGAGCGTTTGCTGGATGCTTCGTCGTCTCGTCAAAGGACTTTTGAGCCGTCGACGAAGAGCTGGATCGCGCCGGCTGCGAGGCCACCGGAATCCACGGCGTCTCTGCCGGCGAGCGTGTTGACCTCCAGGCGGTCGTTCGCCGCCTCGGAGTGGAGGATCTTCACCGTTGCCGCGAGCCCGCTCACCTTCACGCCGCCCGCGTCGCCGTTGACGTCGATCCGGTCCTCGCCGTTGGTGGCGTTGACGACCACCCGGTCGGCCTGGCCGTCGCCTGCGGCGCCGCCCAGCGCTCCGGCCAGATCGACGGTCACGCTCTGGACGTCGGTTCCGGACAGGTCGTTCACGGTCACCACGTCCGCGCCGCCGAGGGCGTTGAACTCGACTCGCTCGACGCCGGCCGTGTCCATGGTGATGTTCCCGGCGTCCCGGAAGAACCGGAGCCGGCTTCCGTTCGCGGTCAGGTCGACATGCTCGGCGACGTTGGCGCCGTTGAAGCGCATTGTGTCCGTGCCGTCCTGGCCTTCGACGATGTCACTGCCGTCGCCCGGATCCCAGACGAAGACGTCGTCGCCGGCGCCCATCAGCGCCATGTCGCTTCCTTTGTTCCCGTCGATGACATCGTTGCCGCGCCCACCGCGGAGCGTCTCCGCGCCGGAGCCGCCGGACAGGGTGTCGTTCCCGCGGCCGCCATCGAGCGTCGTCGGGATGCTGTCGGTGAAGACGCCGTTGCTCTCGTCGATCCGAATGGTGTCGTCGCCGGACTGGGCGTCGACCACGATCTTCGAGATCTGGTCTCGCTGGAAGCTGAAGTCGGCCGAACCGTCGTCGCCGACGTCGACCTGGAGGATGCCGGGCTGCCCGGCCATCAGCCGCAGCGTGATCTTGTCGCTCGCGCGGGTGCCCTTGACCTCCAGCACCCCGTGCACGAGCTTCGGCTGCTTGAACGCAGCCGCCTTGCCCGGGTAAGAGGCACCAGGGCCTTTCATCGGACGAGCCGCGTGTCCCGGGCCGGCCGCGATTGCCGCTGTGCCCACGACGGCCGCGGCCATGGCGAGCCTCGAAAGCACGACCCGTGATTCCGTGATTCCAGTGTGCTTGTTCATGATCTTCCTTTCGGGAGTGGTTGATCTCTCACGTGCTAGAGACACCCGCGGCGCGGCGTTATTCCCGAGGGCGATCAATGTCGCGGCGCGGGAATAGCCCGGGCCGAGCGGCGTCCTTCGAGGTGTGAGAGAGCTACCGTTCGTTTCCCTGTGCCAATGAGACGCCGTCGACAGGACGAGGCCGAGACCGACGGCCACGAGGTGGTCGAGCTGGCCGCCCTCGCGGACGGCTCGCTCGCGCCGGAGGGTCGCGACGCCCTCGAGGCGCGGGTCACGGCCTCACCGGAGCTTGCCGACCGCCTCGCCGAGCAGCAGCGCGCAGTTCTCCTCGCCCGGAGTGCGGCGGCCGAGGTCGAGGCGCCGGCCTCCCTGCGGGCGCACGTCGATGTGCAGCGGAGCGCCCGCCGGGTGCCGCGCCGTCTCGTTTTCGCAGGCGCCGCTGTCACCGCCGCGCTGGCAGTCGCGATCGGACTGACCGTCTTCCGTTCGGGAACGTCGAGCCCGCGTTTCCAGGCTGCGTTGGCACCGACCGGGCTCGTGCCGAACGCCTCGGGCCATGCGACGCTCACCAAAACGTCGTCGGGCTGGCGCATCGAGCTCGACGCCACCCGGCTGCCCCGCCTGGACGGAGGACGGTTCTACGAGGCCTGGCTGCGCAACGCGGCGGGGGTGCTCGTCCCGATCGGGACCTTCAACGAGGGGCGGCAGGTCACGCTGTGGGCGGGCGTCTCACCGAAGCGCTTCACGACGCTGACGGTCACGCGCGAGCAGGCCGACGGCGATCAGGCCTCGTCCGGCGAGAAAGTGCTGGTCGGGCCCGTCACCGGCGGCTAGCCCCCGTCGATCCGGCGCACGACTTGCCGGCGGGCGCGGTAGAGCCGGCTCATGACCGTCCCCTCGCGAATCCGTAGAGCGCGAGCCGCCTCCTTGTACGAGAGGCCGGTGATGTCGACGGCGACGAGCACGTCCCGGAAGTCGTCCGGGAGAGCGGCGACGGCGGCATAGAGCTCGGCGGCCTCGACCGCGGCGTGCGGATCGGGGGCCCGGGGGTCGGCGACGAGGTCGAGCTGATCGGGGAGTGGACCGGGACGCAACCGCCGATCCTCGGCGCGCTTCTTGCTCAGGAACGTGTTGCGCAGTGCCCGCAGGAGGTAACCGAGGTCGTCGTCGTTGCGAAGCAAGCGCGGGCGGGCGAGAACGCGCGCGTACGTCTCCTGCACGAGGTCCTCGGCCTCCTCTCGCCTACCGCTGAGCGCCCAGGCAGCCCGGTAGAGCCGGTCGAGGTGGTCTCCTAGCCGAGCGGGATCGAGCGTGCGCTCCATTGGCGACAACGCTCACTAGCACAGGATCGATCGTCGCGCGACTCAGGCCGCCGGGCGAGCTCCCGGCACGTGACGCTCGAGGAAGCCGAGAACCTCGCCCACCTGGCGCACCCTCTCGTCGACGTCGAACGGTGAGTGGCCTGTCGGAAAGACGTACACCTCGTGCGGATGTCCGCGCGCCGCGAGCCTGTCGACGTAGAGCATCGCTTGCCGGTAGGGGCACCGGCTGTCGTTCTTTCCGATGAGGAAGAACACGGGCACGCGCACGTCGTCGGCGAAGTTGATCGCGTTGCGCTCGCGCATCAGCTCCGGGACGTCGGCGGGAGCGGCACCGCCGAGGAGCGCGCGATCGTAGGCCTGCAGGAGCGGAGAGAGATCCTCGTAGCCGGCCGCGTAGTCCCCGACGGGAACCCCCGCGACACCGCAGATCCAGAGCTCGGGATGTTTCCCGAGCTCGAGCAGCGTCACGTAGCCGCCCCACGAGTACCCGGCGATCACAGCCTTCCCGGGGTCGGCGACGCCGCGCTCGACCAGGTCGCGCAGACCGGCGTTGACGTCCTCGAGCTCTGGTCCGCCGATGTTTGCGATCAGGGTGTCGCGCCACTCGCGGCCGTACCCGGTCGAGCCCCGGTAGTTGACGAGCCCGACAGCAAAGCCCGCGTCGACGAAGGCCTGGACCTCCGGCTGCCACCGGTCGGTGTCGACCGAGGTCGGGCCGCCGTGGACGAACATCACGATCGGGAACGGGCCGCCCGAGCCGTCGGGGGCGACGAAGAATCCTTCGACCTGCTGACCGTGCTCGTTCGCAAACTGCCAGGGGGTGTACGGGCGCGCGGCGAGACCCGCGGCCCCCTGCAGGCGCAGCACCTCCGCGCCCGCGTCGTCGACGATCTGCCGCTGCCGGTGACCCTGCTCGCGGAGGAGCCACACCCGTCCGTCGGGCCGCACACGCGCAGCCGTGACCACTCCGGGCTCCGTCGGAAGAATCTGCAACTCGCCCGTCTCGAGCTCGAAGCGCAGCAATCGATGACGACCGTGGACGAGGTGCCTCAGCAGGAGCGCCGACCCGTCGGGCCACCAGTCCTCGGCGTAGACCTCTCCGTCCAGGTCGAGCGAGAGATCCCGACGCTCGCCGGTGGACAGGTCCCAGACGGCCGGCCGCCCGTCGCCCTCACGCTCGTGGTCGAACGCCAACCTCTGATCGCCCGGGACCGGCGACCAGCACGCCGCGACCAGCGACATGCCCCTATCGAGCTGCTCCCCGACCACGGCTCCGGAACGGGGGTCGACGACCTGGAGCGCGGGATGGATCAGGTCACCGTGCTCGGCGTGCTCCAGGCAGAGCAGGGCGCCGTCGGCCGAGAGTCCGCCGCGTGAGAATCCGCCCCGGTCGGCGCCGCCGATCCGCACGGCTTCGGGGGACCGCCGGAGCTCAGTGGCCGGCTCGCCGTCGAGAGAAACGTAGACCGCGAACCCGGCGCGGTCGCTGATACCGGCCGCCACGATCCCCGGGGCCTGGGCAAGCCCGCCGCTCCAGCCGTGAGGGACACCCTCCAGGAAGGCTCGCGAGTCGCCTCCCGAGAACGGCTGGACGAGCCAGCGGCCCGACTCGTCGCCGGTCTCGTCGTCGAACCACAAGACTCCCTCTCCGTCGAGGGTCGGCGTTCCGTCGATCATCCCGATGGTGCTGTTGGTGACCTGGCGGCGCTCGCCGCTCGTCGGCTCCCACGCGAACAACTGCCAGACGCCTGCCTCGTTGGATGCGTAGACGCACCGGTCCGGCGCGCGCGGCGACCACTCGGGAAGGAACGAGACCGGCGCGCGGAAACGCTGCTCCCAAAGCGCCACACCCGCCTTCGCCGCACTCATCGCCGACGAGCCTACCCACGGAGCGCGGCGGCTAAGCGTGCGAGGTGATCAGCCCCCCTGCAATCTCCGAGCTTCCGCTCTCCTGCCATTGCGCAGTGACGTACCGCCGCCCTCCGTCGGGAATCCGGCATGTGGCGCTGAAGCCGAGAGGGTGAACGGCGGTCACCTTGCCGCCGCAACGCAGGCCGCTCGGCAGGTACTCCATCTGAAACGACGTTCGCACGACACGGTTCGGGGCGATGAGGAGATCGGCGCGAACGAGGACGCGCTGGGCGCCGCGGCCCTCGCCGGCGAGCGAGACGATGCCGCGCGTCACCCCGGTGAGCTGGGCGACATGGCCCGTCAGCGGCTCGCTGAACGCAACCGCGTTCCAGGGCTTCGGCGAGAACCGGAGTGGCCCGGCGCCGAGGCCGACGACAAGCGTCGCAAGGCTCGCGGCGGCGAGCCCGGCGAGCGGCAGCGAGCGACGGACGGTGCTCCTCAGTCGCAGGAGCCGCCAAACACACGCCGCGCCCACCGATGCCGTCGCGAGCGCGAAGAGCGCCAGGAGCCAGGGCGCGCTGCGATCCGTCCCGCTGCCGATTCCGTGCAGCGTCGCCGCGCCCCAGACGGCGAAGTTGAGGTAGTGAACGCGGCGCCAGACTCGATGCTCCAGCCTCCGGCGATAGTGGTTCGTGACGGCGAGCGCCAGCAAGAGCTCGGCCGCGACGACACCGAGCGCGATCCACAGCGGCCGGTAGCGGGACACGAACGGCACGATGATCGCGCCGATCGAGAACGGCAGCCAGGCATCGATCGCGACGGTGAACACGTGGATCACGACGAAGCTGCCGACGAGGAGGCCGACGAAGCGGTGGACGTCCTCGACGACGAATTGCGGCCAACGGCGAAACGTCTTCTTGCCCGCCATCGTCAGGCCCAGCAGGACGGCGGTCGTGACGAGCAGGTAGGCCGCGATGCCGGCGGCTCGCGCGACGTACCAGTCGAGCGGGCTCGACGTCAGGTGCATGCGTGCTCCCGCTCGACGCTGCGACGCCACGAGTCGTTGACCCGCAGGGCTCCCTCCGGTGTCACGAACCGCGCGGGGATTCGTCGCGCGTCGAGCCACTCCGGCCCGTCCTCACCCCGCAGGAAGCCGATCTTCGCCGCGACGTCGGCGCCGACGCAGGTCGCGGCGCAGGCGGTCACGTAACGCCACGGTGAGCTCGCGGGCGCGCCCGTACGAGGGTCGATGAGGTGGTGCTGAACCTGCCCGGCGCGCGTCCACCGGCGGCGGTCCGTGCCGCTGGTCGCCAGCGCGCCACGTTCGAGCCGCGCTGTTCCACCCTGGGGCAGCGAGACTACGACACCAGCGCGAGCGGCGAGATCACCCCCCGCTGAGACCCAGCCGCGCCCGCCGATCAGCGTCAGCGCGTCGTCGACGGTCGCTCCCTTGACGACGCCGTTGAGGTCGAGCTCGACTCCGGCGGGGGCGAAGACGTGCCGGCCGATCAGACGGACACTGCGCCAACGTCCCGGCGGCCCTCCGTGCGCTTGCGTGCCGTCGTCCCGTAGGAGCGCCATGTCGGCGTCGTAACCGGCGGCGACGAGCGCCGCGCCGAGAGTCGGGTCGACGAGCCCGTCGCTCTCCGCTGCCGCGTCGAGCGCGACGCGGAGCATGGCCGCGAAATCCTGAGAGGTCTCCACCGGTCGGCCGGCGGCGCCGTTCACGCGGTTCAGCTCGCTGTCTGCGATGAAGCGGCTGAAGACTTGCTCTCGCTTCCAGAAGAGCTCTTCGACGGCTCGCGCCGCGGTCGCCGGGACATCGCCGAGCACGACCTCGCAGCCCATGGCATCGAAGCGGTGCCGGCTCACGACGTGCTGGTGGTCGCATCAGCCGGCGCGGTGGCCGGAGCGACGATGCCGGCCTGGAGCAGGTTTCGGCGAACGACCTGGTACAGCGGCTGCGGTATCGAAAGCGCGTTCACCGGATGCTTCGCGTGCCCCGCATAGGTCACTCTTGCAAGCATCATCCAGACGACGAAGCCGGCAACCGCACCCGCGCCGAGCGCCGTCTTGGCGAGCCGTCCGCGATGCCGCGCGAGAGCGAGGCGTCCTTCGTCTTTCTGCGGCAGGTCTCTTCGACGCTTCCGCGCCGAATGCTTCGGCCGGCTCATCTCGCCCACGCGTGCGCGAGCGGCAGCGTCGCGATCGCGAGCGTCACGCCGGCGACAAGAGCCCCGGCGACGAGCAGCCGCCGGACAGCGACACCGGAGCCTCGATGCGCGCCGGTGACGTCCGCGCCGACCAACTGCGGGAGGCGGAGCACGTACGCGAGCACATGCGCGGACATTGCGAAGAACCAGACCAGGAAGCTGGCCTTGTGGACGGCGAGGACGGCTCCCCCTCTCGGGCCGACGGCCAGCAGCGCGACACCGCTTGCGAACAGCCCGAGGGTGGAAGCGACGACGAGAGGCGCGACCAGCATGCGCATCAACAATTTCGGCGGCCCCTCGCGCCGGTACGCATGGTCACCGCCGTAGTAGCGCGCGAAGCGGTAGCCCGTGCTCGCCAGCTTCAGCGCAATCGGGGGGATTAGGAGCATTCCCAGGAAGATGTGAGTGGAGACCAGCGGCCGGATCGCGAGAAGGGTCAGTCCCTCGGCGGCGAGCAGAGCGAGCAGCACGGTGGCCGTGATCGCGGTCAGCCGGCGGTTGCCCTCCGTGCCGCCGGCGAGCAGTCGGCGGGGGACCCAGCGCAGCCGAAGAGGTCGCGGGGAAACTCCCTGTCGCGCTTCCACGACGCAAATCCAGCAAACGGAGATGAGAAAGGGATGAGAATGAGCTTCTCATCGTCCTCTCACGGACAGTCGGGAGAATCGGGCGGCGTGGCGTCGGGACCGGCCCTCTACAGCGCCGCGCAACTCCGCGAGCGGCGTGAGCAGAAGCGGAGGGTGCTCCGGCGGGTGCGCCGGCGCAGGCTGCTCGCGATGGTCTGCGGGGTTTTGCTCATGGTCGTCCTCGTCTCGTACGTGTCCGCGATGTTGCGCCCGTCGAGCCTCCCGCTCGGCGTGCGCTCCGTCGAATGGCTTCGCGCGAACGGCGGAGCATGGCTTGTCAACGACGTGGAGAACCTCTACTACCGCTGGACCGCGCCCTCGAAGGGCGGCCCGTCGCTCCGCAAGCTCCCTGCGGTCGGCATCGCCGCCGCGCGGAAGACGCAGGCCCGACCGGCGCGCATCCGGCCTCTGCTCGTGCCCGCGCTCCCCGGGGAGGGCGTGTGGCGCTCCGTCGGCGCGCCGGTCGGCGGCTCCCCGCCGGTGCTCGTGACCACCTTCCGGCCCAGCGCCACCTATCCGCGGGTGGTCGCATACGTCGCCTGGATCGACCATTCGAGAACCCAGCTCGCGCTCTACCCCGGGCGCTACGAGCCTCCTTCGAGACTGCCGCGCGGCCCGATGCGGGTCCCGTACGGCGAACGCTGGCGTCTGCTCGCGACCTTCAACAGCGGCTTCACCTACCGCGACGGGCACGGCGGCTTCGCCGTCGGCGGGCAGACCCTCACGCCGCTGCGGCGTGGGCAAGCGACGCTCGTGGAGTACGTGACCGGCCGTATCGACGTCCTCTCCTGGCGCGGCGGCTCGACGGCCGGCCCGGACGTCGTGCTCGCGCGCCAAAACCTCCCGTTGATCGTCGACCACGGCAGGCCTACGGCAAACCTGTCAGGCGGGCGCGAGTGGGGTGCCACGCTCGGGAATGCCATCCTGGTCTGGCGCTCCGCCGTCGGCATCGACCGGCGCGGCAACCTCATCTACGTCGGCGCACCTTTCCAGACCGTCCGAACGCTGGCGCAGATCCTCGTGCACGCAGGCGCCGTGCGCGCGATGGAGCTCGACATCAACGCCGAATGGCCGAGCTTGATCACCTACCGACACGCCGGAGGGCTCACGCCGACCAAGGTCGTCCCGAACGTCCAGCAGTCGTCGAGCCGGTACCTCAGGCCGGACGACAGAGACTTCTTCGCGGTCTACCGGCGCGTGCCGGGCGGCTCGCTCCAGGTGCCGTTGCGCTGACCTAGGTCTCGAGGACGGCGACCTCGTAGCGGTCAACCGTGGGCTGGGCCGTCGCGTGCATCTCTTGGGCGACGTTGGCCCGCAGCGCGTCGGCGCGTTCCTCGCTCGCGCTCAACGCCTGCTCGTCCTCCCAGAGCGTAATCGCAAGCGCACGTCCGGTCTGCCGGTCGACCAGCAACATTCCGCCCTTGCCGCCCTGCTCGTGCGTGAAGGGCACGATCTTCTCCTTGAAGTCGGCGATACCGGCGTCGACCTCGTCAGGCGAGCCGCTCAGGGACGTGACGCGTGCATGCATGTCGTTTCTCCTCGTCGGGGTGATGGGCCGCCGACTCTAGTCCCTTCAGGCCGCGAGTGCAGCGAGCTTCGGATTCGAAACTGATCGGGCGTCGTACTGCGGGCGTCAGCGAACGAGAGCGCGTCGGACGGCGAGTCGCCACCCGGCTCTCAGACGTTCGAGCTCCTGCGGTTCGCCGGACGGCTCGAACGCCGCGCCGTGTCGAAGCCGAGAGCGCAACGAATGCTCGTCGGGCCAGAGGCCAACAGCGCGGCCCGCGAGCACAGCGGCGCCGAGGCCTGTCGTCTCCCGTTCGGCGGCGACCTCGACCCGGCACCCGAGCAGGTCGGCCTGGAACTGCATCAGAAAGGCGTTCGTGCTCGCGCCGCCGTCGGCCCGCAACACCTCGACCCGGCTGGGAAACGCGTCGAGCACATCGGCGACCTGGAAGGCGATCGCCTCGAGCGCAGCACGGACGAGATGGGCGCGCGTCGTCCCCCGCGTGATCCCGCTGATGACTCCGCGCGCATCCGGTCGCCAGTGCGGCGAGCCGAGTCCGGTCAGCGCGGGGACGAAGTAGACGCCGTCCGTGGAATCGACCTGCCGGGCAAGCGCCTCGCTATCGGCGGCATCGCCGAGGACCCCGAGCCCGTCACGGAGCCACTGCAACGCTGCACCGCTCGCCAGGACGGCACCTTCGAGCGCGTAGCCTCGAGGCGCGGCCGCGGTCTCGAGCAGTCCGGCCGGCGGCGCCTCCCGCTCCGGGCCGGCGTGAACGAGCACGAAACTGCCCGTACCGTACGTCGCCTTCGCCTCGCCACGGGCGAAACAGCCGTGGCCGACGAGCGCCGCCTGCTGATCTCCGGCGATGCCCGCGATCGGAAGAGTCGACCCGAGCAGTTCGCACTCCGCGACGACCTCCGAAGACGAGACCACACGCGGCAGTACCGAGGGATCGATTCCGAACACGCGGAGCAGATCGGGGTCCCATGAAAGTGAGTCGAGGCCGAGGAGCATCGTGCGCGAGGCGTTCGTCGTGTCAGTTACGTGAGCGCGCCCGTCCGTGAGGCGCCAGACGAGCCAGGAGTCGACCGTGCCGAACGCGATCTCGCGCGTGGGCAGCTCCGACCGCCCCAGCAACCACTCCAGCTTCGTCGCGGAGAAGTACGGGTCGGGCACGAGACCGGTGCGTTTCCGGATCAAGTCGCCGGGGAGCTCACGACAACGCTCCGCGGTCCGCCGGTCCTGCCAGACGATCGCCGGCGCCAGCGGCCGTCCGGTTGCCCGTTCCCAGATCAACGTCGTCTCACGCTGATTCGCGATTCCGATGACGCGCAGAGCGCGAGGACTGATTCTCGCGTGGCGTAGGGCGCCCTCGGCGGCGGCGAGCACTCCCTGCCAGATCTCCTCCGGGTCGTGCTCGACCCAGCCCGGCTGCGGGTAGTGCTGTGGGAGCTCGCGATAGCCGTGGCCGCGGATCCGCAGCTCATCGTCGACGACGAGGCACGTCGTTCCGGTCGTGCCTTGATCGATTGCGAGGATCACACGCCCGGCTGCGCGGTCGTTCGGGCGTGATCGGCGCTGGCGGCAACGAGCAGCGCGCGGAAACGCTCGGTGGCAGGGGTGAGATATCTCGTCGACAGGCGAAGCGCCGACACCCGCCGCATCGGCGGGTCGGTCGCGAGTGGCCGGATTGCGACGCCTTGGTTTGCCGGCCTGAGCATCAGCCGTGGCAGGAGAGCGATCCCTTCTCCGGCGGCGACGAGCGCCTGGGCCATCTGGCAATCGTTGACGCGATAGGCGACGTGCGGGTCGAAACCCGCGTCGCGGCAGCGGCGGTCGATCATGCGAAAGCTGGGGCTGTCAGCTCCGAAGTCTCCGAGCAGCCAATTCTCCCCGCCCAGGTCGCCGAAGCGGATCGACCGCTTGCGCTCGAGCCTGTGGCCACCCGGCACGACGACGTCGAAGGGATCGTCGAGGAGATGTTGGAGGTCGAGGTCGTCGCCGAACGTGTCGCCGATTTCCGGGTAGTCGAACGAGACACCGAGATCGAGGTCGCCACGGCGGAGCGAACGGGTGAGCGCCGATGGCATCCCGATCTCGGTGATCGAGACCTCGACACCGGGGTTGCTCTTCCGGAAGACGCGTAGTGCGTCGACGACCATAGCGGCACCCGCGCTGGAGAACGTTCCGACCCGGAGGCTACCGGCCGAAAGGTTGGCGATCGCTTCCACCTCGAGCTCGGCGGCCGCGATCTGTTCGAAGGCCGCGCCGGCCCTACGGGCCAGCGCGCTCCCGGCTTCCGTCAGCCGGAGAGGACGGATGCCGCGGTCGACCAGGGTCGTTCCCAGTTGGCGTTCCAGGGTCGCGACGATCTTCGACACCGCCGGCTGCGTGTAATCGAGCCGGTCGGCGGCCGCGGAGAAGGAGCCGGTTTCACCGACCGCCTGCAAGACGCGAAGCTGTTTCAGTTCCATTCCTAGAGAGCATGCTATCGATTACCACTCTTCCTTGCAGGAATAGACGAACCAGGCCAATCTCTCCTTCGACAAGCACGACAACCTGAAGGAGGAGGAAGACATGACCGAGACGATCACCAAGCCCTACCGCGTCGCGTCGGGCGAGGGCCTCGCCAACGTCTGGTGGAAGAGCGGCCGCGTCACCGTCAAAGCAGGCGGCGTCGAGACCGGCCGCGCGTTTTCGCAGATCGAGACCGACGACCCGCGCGGCAGCGGGCCTCCCCTCCATGTCCACCACGACGAGGACGAGACCTTCTACGTCCTCGAGGGTGAGGTCACCGTCCTCGTGGGCGAGGAGCGGATCGACCTCGGGGCCGGCGACTACCTCTTCGGCCCTCGCGGCACCCCTCACGCCTACGTCGTTCGCTCGGATCGCGCCCGCATGCTGGTCACTGCCAGCCCCGGAGGGGTCGAAGAGCTCTTCGTCTCCTTGGGCGTTGCCGTCACCGGCTCGGAGCCCCCGACCGATGCCGTCATGCCGCCGATGGACGAGCTGGTGCGTCTGTTCAGAGACTACGGGTGCGAGATCCTCGGGCCGCCGCTCTCGCTCAGCGACCTCTCCTAGCTTCTCGGATCTCGCTCCTCGACGACCTCGGCAGCGACACCCTCGTTCTTCTCGACGATCCAGTAGGTCGTCTTCCTCTCCACGACGCGCTCGACTTCCGGCGCGTCGTGGCCGGCGGCGACGATGAACCGCCTGGCGTCGGCGCGGACGCGCTCGTACTCCTCGATCGTCAGCGGCCCGATCCGCTCCAGGCACAGGGAGTCGGCGCATTCACAGACCAATCCGTCGACGAGCTCGCGGTTGGCGAACTCCTCCGTGATCTCCGCGATCCGTTCGTTGACGCCGCGAAAGAGAGCTTCGTTCTTCGCCAACCGGGACGCGCGAGGTTCCACACCGTGAACCCTCTCCGAACCGAGGAATGTCCAAACGAGTTGGGCGGGAATACACGGCTCGAAGCCGTCGGCATACTTACCACGGTGCAGGCTGCGAGGACGTTCGTGCTCGTTCCGCTGTTTCTCACCCTGGGACTCATGCTCGTCCCGACGGATCCGGTTGCGGCCGCACCTCGGCGCACTCCAGTCGTCTACGGCTACGCCTACGCGTCGGATTGCCCGACGGCCGGATACCGCAAAGCCGTCGACCGCTGGGGAATGTTCATGTGCAACTGCACGTCGTACGTCGCCTGGGCGCTGCAGGCCAACGGCCAGCGGACCAATTGGTTCATCCGAGGAGCGATGGACGCCTGGAACTGGCCGCATGTTGCACGCCTCGCCCACCTCCCCGTCGGAAGGCGGCCGCGACCCGGATCAGTTGCGGTCTGGCCCGGCCTTGCGCGTCCGTTCGGGCACGTCGCCTACGTGAGCGGCGTCGAGCACGACGGGGATATCGATGTCGGCGAGTACAACGACCCGAGATCGCGTAGCTTCGATCCCTTCACCTTTGAATTCCGCCGAGTCTCGGCATCGGGAGCAATCTTCATCTACGTTCCGCTGCGGCGAGCGCTCTTCTAGCGCGCGCTGAGGACCCTTACGGTCGATACCGTCCGGCCGTCGGTCTCTCCTCCGATCACCAGGCCCCGGCCTGCGACGACGACGGCACCGGCGTCCGAGACACGAGCGACGCCGGACACGGGCAGCACCTTGCGGGCCCCGACATCGATCGCAGTGACACGGCCGCTCGTTCGTCCGTTCGCATCCGCGCCGCCGACCACATAGATCCGGTTGCCGAGCACGAGGGCGCTCGAGTGTCCGACTGGTGCGGGCAGCCGGCCGATCGATCTCGTTCGGCCGGTCGCCGTATCGAAGACATAGACGACCGAGCTCGCTCCGGAGGCCGTTATCCCTCCCGCCACGACCAGCTCGCCGCCGACTGCAGCGACGGCTGGGTATCTGAGACCCACAGGTAGACGCCCGGCGAGGGCGAAGTGGCGACCGTCGCTCGTCCGGTAGATCTCGCTGCGCGGGATCCGACCGTCGAAGCCGCCGACGAGATATGCCGTCTGGCCGATCGTTGCGGCCGCCAGATCGGAAACTGCGCGCGGCAACTGCGCGACAACCGACCCGCGCCGGGTCCGCAGATCGAAGCGCTGAACGGTGGAGGTGCTCTGGCCCGCCCCGCCACCGAAGACGAACACGCTGCCGCGCAGCAATGCGCCTGCCGCGTCGTGAAATGCCTTCGGCACGACGCCCAGCGAGCTCAGGCGTCCGGAGCGCGGATCGAGCCTGAAGACGCCGTTGGTCGAGACCTTGGCCGCATTCAAGCCGCCGACGATGATCACCGCCCCTCCGGAGACGACCGCGACCTCTCTCTGGACCGGTGCGGGCAACCGATACGGAGCCGAAGCGAGCGTCACCGTAGCCGGAGGTGTACTGCCGGCGGCAGAGACGTGACGAGCTCGGGACCGTTTATGCGAAAGAAGAGATCGCACTATGGGTAGCTTCTGCGCTCGCGCGGTGGCCAGCAGGTCGAGCCCGTCCGGTGTGTGGAGGTAGCCGGGGCCACTCCCGGCTACGTCCGTATGGCCGTACTGCCAGACGATGCGACGGGCTCGGAGGCTGACGATCACCACTCGGTGCCGGTAGTCGTCGTTGATAGCGATCATTCCGGGCGCGATCCGGGTTGCCAGGGACGGGTGGTCGAGCATGCCCGGCCCCGATGACGGGCCGTAGCGCCACAGCACTCGCCCGGTCGGGGTCATGATGATCGCGTGGCCGGGTCTCGCATAGTCGGCCAGCAGGATGCGATTCGGCGCAAGCATCTGCGGGTCAGACGGATAGGACACCGGGGCCTGGACTGCCCAGCGAAGATGTCCACTGGCCGAGATGTCGTCCACCCACGAGCCGTTGATCTCGCTGACGAGAGTGCCTCCGTCGGGAAGCGGCGTGGCGCCGTTGATCGCGCCGAGGCGGCGCGGCGGGTCGTGGCGGCACGAGGACGATGTGCCGTACTGGCGCACGATCCGGTGCGCGGGCGAGATGAAGAGCACACGGCAGTTGTAGGCGTCCGCAACCGAGACGTTCCCGTTCGGCAAGAGATATGCGTCGTCGGGTGTGTTGAGGTAGCCGAGCCGAGATCCCCGGAGGTTCACTCGACCGTAGCGCCACAACAGGCGTCCCCCGGGGAACGAGATGATCTGAATCGTGTGCTGATCTTCCTGGTTCGAGATGATGCGGTCGGCCGTGCCAGGCGCGAAGAACGTGTCGTCAGCGAACCGAAACGGCATCGCCGGTGTCCGACCCGGTAGCGGATAGCGCCACAGGATGCGGCCGCGGGAGTCGACGAGGAGCATCCGGTTGTTGCCGCGGTCGGCGATGAGCAGATAGCCGGGGATCGGCCCCGGCGGCGCTAGTGACGGCACAGCGTCGCGGGGCCGTACAGCGGGCGCGCGGTTCGAGGCGCGGTCGGAAGACGTCGACAGGAGCAGCCCGCCGGCGAGCGCGGCCCCGACGATCACCACAGCCGAAACCGCCAACAGAAGGCGGCGATGGCGACGACGCTGCGCCTTGCGGCGACGGCGTCCCTGGAGGTGATCGGGAGGTGGAATGCGCAGAAACGGTCGAGCGGACGGGCCAGCGTCGTCTCGCGGTCAGCGGGTCGAGGAAGCGTAACGACGCCCGATGAGAACTGCGTGAAACAGCGATTGGGGCCTGGCTCCCCCACGATCCCGCTCGGTGGTGCTCCGCCAACCAGCTGGTTGAGCCAAAGTGGAGGCCGCGGGAGTCGAACCCGCGCAAGAGTCCCACCACGGTTGAGTGGTGCTGTGACCTCTCAGACGCGCCTGACTAACCTGCGGTGCAGCTAGCGTGCGCTTTGTTCAGCGGCACCGGATACGAACACCGTTTCGTCGTTTCCGAGCGCCGACCATCAACTACAGCACGATGCCGAGTCGGCAGAGGTGGCGCATTTCATGGTGACGGCGGAGGAGATCGGTCGGGTATCAGTGTTCGCGGACCTCGAGCCGGCTGAACGCGACTGGCTTGCCCGGTTGGTGGCGGACATCACGCTCGCTCCCGGCGAGTCCGCCGTGAACGAGGGTGACGCGCGGGCACTGTTCGGCGTCCTCGAGGGCCGGATCCAGGTGCACAGGCTCGTCGATGGCGTGGAAAGCGTGATCGGCGAGCGGAGGCCCGGTGACGTGTTCGGGGAGATGTCGATCGCGTTCGGAATGCTCCACCCCGGCGGGTTCCGCGCAGCGGAGGCGTCACGCGTGTTCCGGATCGATCTGGACGACTACCACGCGCTCGTCGCCGCCGCACCAGAAGTCGGGGAGCGGGTGGGCCTCCTGGCGATGCACCGGCTCGGGGGGCCAAAGGTCTGCAGGCTCGAGCGTCCGCACCGGCCCCGGTCCGAGCGATCGTCCTCGGCCAACGGTGGGACGCCTCCTGTGCGCAGCTGAGGCGCTTCCTCGACCGCAACCAGATCCGGTTCAGATGGCTTCAGCCGGACGTGCCCGCCGATGCAGAGCAGTGGTCGGGAGCGCTGCCGGCCGAGGGTGACCTCCCCGCCGTTCGCGGCGTGAACGGCGAGACCGCCGTGCGACCGCAGCTGCGGCAGGTGGCCGAGCTCCTCGACATCCCGACCGAGCCGGCGGCCGCGGAGTACGACACGGTGATCGTCGGTGCAGGCCCCGCCGGCCTCGCAGCCGCCGTGTACGGCGCATCTGAGGGACTCCGGACAATCGTCGTCGAGCGGGAGGCACCCGGCGGCCAAGCCGGTACCTCATCCCGGATCGAGAACTACCTCGGATTCCCTTCAGGCGTGTCGGGCGACGAGCTCGCGAGTCGGGCGTTGCAGCAGGCTCGCCGGCTCGGTGCCGAAATCCTCGTCACCCGATCGGTAACGCGTATCGACGCATCGAACCGTCAGGTGCATCTCGACGGCGGTGACGTCCTACAGGCGAAGACAATCATCCTCGCGTGCGGTGTGTCCTGGCGGCAACTTTCCGTCGACGGGTTCGATCGACTCGTTGGGAAGGGTGTCTTCTACGGAGCGGCGCGCAGCGAGGCGCCGAACACGCACGGCCTCGACGTCCACGTCGTTGGGGCCGGGAACTCGGCAGGTCAGGCGGCAATGTTCTTCGCGAACCACGCACGGAGCGTGACAATGATCTGTCGCGGCGCCACGTTGGCCAAGACCGGGAAGAGCGGAATGTCGCGCTACCTGATCGACCAGCTCTCGGCGAGACCCAACGTCGACGTGCTGTACCGGACGGAGGTGGTCTCAGCACAGGGCGCGGGCTCTCTGGACGCAGTCGAAATCCGGAATTCGGACACGGGCGAGAGGAAACGGCTCGCGTCAGGAGGGCTGTTCTTGTTCATTGGCGCAGACGCCGAGACACGTTGGCTCCCGCCCGAGATTGCACTCGACGGGCACGGTTACGTACTCACCGGTCCAGACGTGAGCGATAACAGGGAGTGGCACCTCGAGCGAGATCGGTATCTGCTGGAGACGAGCGTGCCGGGCATCTTCGCCTGCGGCGATGTTCGCTCCGGCCCCGTGAAGCGCGTCGCTTCTGCAGTCGGTGAGGGCAGCATGGCGATCGCCTTCGTGCACCAGTATCTCAGGGAGCACGCTTGAACCGGACGAAGCGGCAAGAGTCGAACCGGGTCCGCAATCGACCTGCAGCAGCGTCTTTGTCAAGTTCCCAGAGTCCAATAGAGGCGCCATCTCGAACGTCGATCACGTCGCGACCCACCTGACGAGAGAACGGGGATAGTGGTCGCGCGATGACCGCAACCGCCGACGCCCCTCGTAGCCGACTCGTCCTCCGGCTGATCGCCCTCGAGCGCGCTGTGCGAGGTCTGCTGCTGTTGGCGGCGGGGGTGTATCTGCTCTTTCACCTCAACAGCGATCTCGGCCGTCTCGGAGAGCGGGTGATGCGGGCCATCGAGCTCGATCCCAGGCGGCCGTTCTTGCATCGGATCGTGGCATATCTTCATCACCTCCACGCCTCCGACCTGCGCATCGCCGCGACCGTTGCGATCGGGTACGGCGTGCTCGAGCTCGTTGAGGGAACCGGGCTCTGGCTCGATCAGCTGTGGGCCGAGTACCTGACCGTGATCGCAACCTCGCTGCTGGTCCCGCTCGAGCTCTATGAGCTCGTCCATCGTCCGAGCGGATGGAAAGCAGGTGGAATCATCGTGAATGTCGCGATCGTGATCTACCTCACCCGCCTTCTCAGACGCCGGGTGAGCAGGTCACGCCGGTTGGAGCCGAGGACTGCGAGCAAACCTGAAACGAGCCGCGCCATGAGGGGGCGCCAGGCTCGGCGCTGATCGGGAAGCCGATGGTGCCTTTACGACATGGCGGATCTGCTGGTCGCGGACTTCGAGCGCGTGCTTCCACGGCTCCAGGCTCAGCTGACCCCGGTCCACGACGCTACGACCGCCGCCGGCTTTCACCATTAGCGGCAGCGTGCTACGACGCGCGCCGCGCTAGACGGTGCTAGGCGCCCGCCTTCGGCGGGATCACCGCTCCGATGATCCAGAGGAGCGGCAGGAAGACACCGATGATGAACAAGACCCAGTGACCCTTTCGCAGGGTCACGATGCCGCACGTGATCATCAGGACGATCCAGATGATCGCCAAGCCGCCTCCGATTCCCCACCACATGTGCCCTCCTCGCGCGCCGTCGTTTGGCGAAGCATGCAACGGCCCCGGCCGGCTCGTCGTCATCCGATCCGGATGACCGTGCCCTAATTCCGGGACTTGCCCGCGTGGGGTGCCTGTACGGTCGAAGAGGTCTGCCGGCTCACGAGGACGGCAGCGGCTCAGGGCTGCGGCGGTTCTCAACCGTGTCGACACGCACGGCGGCACGCTGCGGATCGAGAGCGAGTCGGGGAGGAGACGCGCGTGATCGGGGAGCTGCCGTGCGAGTCGTGATCGCCGATGACGTCCGCCGGTGACTGAGATGTTCGTGAGCGGCCCGGCCCCGCTAGCGTTCAAGGGTTGGCTACGACGGACGTACAACGGGCGGCAGACTGGACACGAGCGATGGTCGTCGGCCGCTCCGTGCGAGCGGGCAGGAAAGCAGGCACGGATGCGCGTAGGGCAAGCGTCGCGCTGTTCCGCGCCGTCTCTGATCTCGTCAGCAAGGCGGTCGATCAAGTCCTACTCGGCGACGAGCGGGTTGGCTCGGCGGCCGATGCGAGACAGCGGCTGCAGCCAGACGAGCAGGTAGAAGCGCTTGCCGGCGAGATTCAGCGGGTGGTCGCGCTTGCCGTCGTCGTCCTCCGTAGGCTCGCGCTCGGCGCGCGTGTCATGAGAGTCCCGTGGGTGTTCGTCGCCTCGACGACGCTCTCGATCGGGATCGCTGTTAGAAGCGGCGTCAAGGAGATCCAAGCGCTCTCGTCGCTCGTTGCATACCGGCTCGAGCAGGCAACGGGGGCTCCAGCCGATCCAGTGCTGGTCAAGAAACTGGCGATCGACCTGTATCTGCACCCGCGGCGCACGCCGATCCTGGACGACGATCGAGTGCGGATCGTTCGATTGACGCGCAAGTGGCTGATTGGCGGCGCCTTCGGCCGCAAGACCGAACGGCGCGCCTCGCGCGCACTCAAGGCGGCCGAACGGATCGACGCAGCCGCGCTCGCAGCCGAATGGGACAACGCGCGCAGAGAAAAGGTTGGCCGACGGGCAGCGCAGGGAGGATAAGCGGCAGCAGCTCCGCCCAGCTTGAACCGGAGAGTGCTTCGGCACTTTGCTAGGCCGTACGACCAGAATGAGCCCTAGTCTGAAAATCGGCGAGGGGCGAGTGCCTGCACGTGCGCAGGCATCCGCCTCTAGGCGAACGACGCCGGGCAGTCCGAGAGACGCGGGCGCGAGACAGGCAACTGTGCCGGCCGCGCCGTGGCAGAGCGCGCACCGTTCTCGCGAGACTCTGATCGCGCGGTCATCATGTGGTTCTGACGGAGATGCTCGAGATCACCGAACCGGCCACGGGGGTGGTCGAAGCGCCGCCGCCGGCACTGCAGCGGCCGCGCCGGCTCGGCCTTGTCGTCTTCCTTGCGGGCGCCGCGTCGCTGGGGACGGAGATGGCGGCGTCGAGGCTCCTCGCCCCGTATTTCGGTAGCTCGAACGTCGTCTGGGCGAACGTCATCGGCCTGATGCTCGCCTTTCTGGCACTCGGCTACTGGCTCGGGGGCAGGCTGGCCGACCGGCATCCGCGTCCACAGGTGCTCGCCGCGGTCCTCGTCGCTGCGGCGGTGCTGCTCGCTGTGACACCGTTTGCGGCGCGGCCGCTGCTGCACGCAGCGCTCGACGGCTTCGCGTCGATCTCCGTCGCCGTCGTCGCCGGCTCGTTCTTCTCGGTGCTCGCGCTTTTCGCGCTGCCGGTGACCCTGCTCGGAATGGTCTCGCCGTTCGCGGTCAGGCTGTCACTCGGAGACGTGCACGAGGCGGGACGGACGTCGGGCCGCCTGTACGCACTGTCGACCGTCGGCAGCATCCTCGGCACGTTCGCAGCCGCTCTGCTGGCGATCCCGCTGCTCGGGACGCAACGCACGCTGCTCGCAACGGCGGCGGTGGTCGCGCTCGCCGCCGCGCCGCTCGCACCGAAGGCGCTCGCGGCAGCGATCCTGCTCGGAGCGGCGCTCGCGCTTCCGCCCGGCGCGATCAAGCGGGGGGCCGACGTCCTGTACGAGCACGAGTCCCCGTACCAATACCTCCGTGTCGTCTCGTACCCCAACGGCCAGCGGGCGCTGGAACTCAACGAGGGAGTCGCCGACCAATCGGTCTGGTACCGACACACCGTGCTGACGGGCGGGTACTGGGATCTCTTCCTGCTCGTCCCTCCGCTCGCCTCCCGGCCGGTACGCCGCATGCTCGTGATCGGCGACGGCGGCGGGACGATCCCCCGCGCCTACGCCCGCTTCTACCCGCAGGTCCGGATCGACGGCGTCGAGCTCGACCCGTCGATCACCGCCGCCGCCAAGCGGTACCTCGGCCTCGGCGACAATCCCCGCCTCCACACGATCACGGCCGACGGCCGCGTCTTCCTCGAGCGCTCACGGCAGGAGTACGACGTGATCGTCATCGACGCGTACCGTCAGCCATACGTCCCTTTCCAGCTCGCGACGCGTGAGTTCTTCCGGCTCGTCCGCCGGCATCTCGCTCCCGGCGGTGTCGTCGCCTTGAACGTCGCGGCGACACCGCACGACCGGCGGTTGACAGAGCGGATCGGCACAACGCTCGCGACCTCGTTCCCACAGGTGTGGCGCATTTCGGCGTTGCGGTTCAACGACGTCGTGCTCGGCGTCGACCGTCCATGGACTCGAGCGGGGCTGCGCGCGCGGCTCGCCAGCGTGGCGCCAACACTCCGGCAGCTGCTCCCCCGCGTCGATCCCAACATCTATCGCGTCGTGCCGCGGGGGTCGCCGTGGACCGACGACCGCGCGCCGGTCGAGTGGTTGACCGACCGCATGCTCGCCGAGCAGGTGGCGCGCGGCGAGGGCCTCGACGAGACGTTGCTGCCGACCGCGCCGCTCCACCAGCGCTCGCGGTAGGTAACGCGGTCCTGCGGTCGCGTGCAGGTCGCGGCGAGCGGACCCTCATAGACGATCCTGCCGCTGTTCGCTTCAGGCACGTTCCCGGCGTAAGAATTCGGTGTGTCGCCAACTTTGAGCGAGCAACCTCGTCGCGTCAAAACCGTCGAGCAGATCGTCCGTGTCACGCCCCTTGCTCAGAGGCCGCGAAACGATCCCTTGCGGGCCACCTGCGAGGATGCTTCGACAAGAATCAGCCTGGCCGTAGCGCGTTGAGGAGTGCGGCGCGTGTGGCTGAGCCGAGAACGCCGTCTGGGCTGAGGTGGTGAGCGGTTTGGAAAGCGACCAGTGCGCGCTCGGTCGATGCCCCGAAGACACCGTCGATCGGTCCGGTTGTGTAGCCGAGTGAGCTGAGCGCGCGCTGGAGCTGCTTGACGGCGTTGCCGTGGTCGCCGAGCTTCAGCGTCGCCGCTGGTAGCGGGACTGTTCGCGGTTGCGTCAGGGCCGTTGTGCGAGCGCTTTCGGTCGTCAGCGGCGCGTTCGCCTTCCTCTTGCCGGTGCCGGAGAAGACGCCGCCGAGAGCAAGGCCGATCAGGAGGAGCGCAAGTGCGATCCCGAGTGCTGCAAGCATGCGGCGGCTCCCGATCGGCGGCACCCGCGCCGGCCGCCGTTTGCGCGTGAGCGACTCGGGCGCGAGCCAGTCGTCTACGGGCATGGCCGCGTGTTCGCGTGTCTGTGCGTCGGGCTCGGCTTGGACTGGCGGCCGGCGTGGTCGCCGCGGCGGCACCGGTTGTGGCTCGTCGAACCAGTCGTCGGGATCACGCGGAGGCTCGCTGCCGCCCGCGTTCATTCGGCGATGGCTGCCGCCAGGCGTTGCGGCGGCGTTGGGTGCGTGAAGAGGAGCAGGTAGACGAGTTTGTGCGGGTCGAGGTCGGTTAGGTTGCTCGCGGCGAGCCGGCGAAACGTTTGCTCGTAGGCTGCGCGATCGCCGGTCAACTCGAGCGCGAAGCGATCAGCCTTTTGTTCCCACCGTCGCGACAGCGCATTTGCCGCGGGACCCGTGGCGAGCGTGAGCCCCAGCGGAATCAGCAGGAGGAGCGGCAGTCGGTGCGGATCGGCGACTCCCGTTCCCACTAGCGCCCAGAGCACGATCGTGCTGACGATCACACCGGCGAGCGAGAGCAGGGTTCCGAGCAGAACGTGATGCATCCGGCGGTGGCCAAGCTCGTGTGCGACCACCACGTGAATCTCCCGCGGCGAGGCGTCTGCGAGCAACGTGTCGGACACGACGAGCCGCCGTGTTCTGCCGAGACCGGTTACGTAGGCGTTCGCCTTGCGCGTGCGGCGGCTGGTGTCCTCGATCAGCACGGCCTCGACCGGCACGCCGGCCGCGCGTGCAAGCGTGTGCAGCTCGGTTCGAAGTGGCTCCTGATCCAGCTGCCTAAAGCGGTTGAAGAGCGGCGCGAGCAGCACGGGCGCGAAGAACGAGAACAGGAACACGACGAGAGCGAACGCCGCGCCTGCGGGTGCGACCCACCAGCCGGGAAGCGCTCGCGCCAAAGCGACAAGCGCGAGCAGAAGCGGCGGCACGAGCACGAGGTTGATCCCGACCGCCTTCAGCCGGTCGATCAACCAGCCGCCCGACGTCTGCGTCGAGAAGCCGAAGCGACGTTCGCGTACGTAACCGCGCCAAAACGCAAGCGGCGTTCGCAACGCCGCGAAGAGCACGATGATGATCGAAGCGTACGCAAGCGTCCGTGCCCACCAAGGCAGCGACGCGGGCTCGAGCGCGGTTCCCGCCGCGCTCCATGCGAGCGCAGCGAGGAACGCGATCGCGAGCGTCAGTTCGACGGCGGCCGACCAGTAGAGGGGAAGGTGGTAGCTGCGAGCGTGGGCAACTTGCTCGGCTGAAAAGAAGCGCAAGGGGTCGATGCGGCGAGGCGCGGCAAGGCGGGCGCTGGTCGAACTACTGGCGGACACGCATTCGACGGTAGCGCGCCGCGCGCATCCTGGCCGGCTGGTCGGACAGAAGCTTGACGGTCGCTGCCGTCCGCGGCAAGAAGGCGCACGACTGGCGCGGCGCTTAACCACGCAATTCATCGCCGTAGGCGACCAGCTTCCCGCCGACGCGTACAAACGGCCCGACGTACAGCGAAGTCGTCGGCCTGACGGCCCCCGCGGTTGCCGCGTTTTACACGACCGAGGCAACCGTCAGCAGCGCAAACAACCCGAGCAGCCCGAGGCCGAGTCTCTTCGCCCAGCGACGCAGACGAGGCATGCCCCGACGTTAGCCGTACGAGCGGCGGAGAGATCACGACCGCCGACGCTGAAAACCGGCTGCTCGGTCGGCGGCGAAGCCAGCGGTCGCACGTCACGGAGCAACCGGCCCTACTCGACGGTCGAGTCCCTCTGAGATTCAAATCCTGCCCTCGCCTCTACACGACCGAGATGATCCCGCGCACGATCAGGTAGCAACCCCCGGCCACGAGAATAGTGACGGCGACGGTACGGGTGTTGTCGCCAAGCCAGCTGCTGAACCGGCGCGAGAGATCAGCTGCGCGCTCGGGTGCGAAGGCGAACCCGAGCAGCGGGAGCTCGATCAGCGCGTACTGGATGATGCAGAAGCCGACCACGACGGCGACGATCTCGGTGTTGTCGTAGTTCGACTGCGCGATGTCCTTCAGCGCGACGATGTACCAGGCGCCGGGTGCGAGGTTCAGGAGAAGGCCAACGGCGAACGCGATCCTGGCTTTCTGGCTGCGGCTGAGTAGGCGGGTGACCCTGCCGTCGCCGTCCTTGTGCTGGGCCGGTGGCCGACGCCTGACGACGACCGCGAGGAGAAGTGCGAAAGCGCCGACGCCGAAGTACACGCTCGCGTTGACGGCTGATTTCGAGCTGTTGGCGATCGACGTCCCCTGCAGGGCGAACACGATCGCGAGCCCTACGGTGACGCTCGCGATCATCCCACCGAGGAGGAAGAAAGCCATCATCTTCGCCGGCCGTGGCGTCGCGAGTGCGACGACAACAACGGCGATCAGCGTTGGGTAGACCGCTGACAGAAGTGCCAGCGGGATCAGCTCCCACATGATCACGATCGTGTGCTGCGAAAAGCAGTACTGTCAAGCGGCTCGCGCCCCAGACCCTTTCGGATCGGAGAAGAGATGCCGGACTACGTCCGAGTTCCGCGCCCTCTCCGCGAGTACGTCCCGAAGACCATGTCCCACCATGGTGCGCTGACGGCGAACCCCCTTTCGTCGTCCTCGAAGTGGTGGCGCATGTGCAGCTCGCGGAGGCGCTTGCCGACTCGACTCTTGGGCCGTGCGTGGTGGAGCGTGAAATGGAGCATGTCGTAGAAGAGGTAGCCGGCGAAGAAGCCGGCTGCCACCGCCCAGGCGAGCGGTGCCCCGAAGATGCCGATGAAGGCGCCGCAGAAGGCTACGGCGAGTGGCAGCGAGACGACCGGCGGCATGACGAGTCGCATTGGGTCGTTCGGGTGGTCGTGGTGCACGCCGTGGATCATCCAGTGGAGCCGGGCGCCGAGGCCCACTTCCGGCTCGAAATGGAAGACCACACGATGGATCCAGTACTCGGCCAGGGTCCAGATCCCGTAGCCTCCGACGACGCCCAGTGCTGCCTCCCACGCGGGCATGTCGAGAAAGGCGAGAACCGCGAAGGTCGAGATCGCCGGCCCGAAGATTGCGGGCGGGGCGACCGGATGGACACGCGTTAGCCGGTCGAGGGTCCGCCTCGGGAATATCGGCGGAGAGGCACGCAGCGCCTCTGCGCGGCTCAACGGGGTCGGGCGGCCACCGGGCTGATCCACCTGGAACGCGAGTGTACTCCCGTCGGGGGACTGCGGCATTCCTGCTGCCCATCCGTCGACTGTGATGTGATTGGCCGTGCAGTTCGGCGTCATCTCCGAGGGCAGGCTCGGAGGGCAATCCTTCAATGCCTTGGACATGAACGCGTTTTCAATCGGATTCGACCATCGCGACCGCGAGCGCCTCCACGCGCTCTGGGACGAAGCAATCGAGGCCGAGCGATGGTCGGACGGGCCCCTGACCCGCCGCTTCGAGGAGGCGTGGGCGGCTTGGAATGGCCTGCCTGCCGTTGCGACCTCCAGCTGGACCGGGGCGGCTCTCGCCGCTTTCGAGTACTTCGGGGTTCGAGGAAGGACAGTGCTCTGTCCTTCCAATACCTTCATGGCAACGCCGCTCGCGATTCAGGCTGGCGGTGGTCTCGTCCAGTTCGTGGACTGCAACCGCGAGGATCTGTGCATGTCCTTCGACGATTTCGAGCGCAAGGCATGGAAGCACCGACCGCACGCCGCCGTGCTCGTGCATATCGGCGGTCACATCGGGGCCGACGTCGAGACGATCGCGGCGTTCTGCCGGGCGGAAGGGATCGTGCTGCTGGAGGACTGTGCCCACGCGCACGGAGCGGCATGGCACGGCCGGCGCGCCGGCACCTGGGGTGAAGCCGGAATCTGGTCGTTTGCCGCGACCAAGACCATCTCGACGGGTGAAGGCGGAATGCTCGTCTCGGGTAACGCCGACCTGCTGGACTTCGCCCGGAGCTTCCTCGAATACGGCAAGCCGGACTACAGTCGCCCGGGCCTCAACTACCGGATGAACGAGTTCACGGCCGCCCTCGGAATCGTCGGCGTCGAGCGCCTCGACGAGATCGTCGCCTGGAAGAACGCCTTCGCCCGCGAGCACCTCGACCCGCTGTACCCGAACCGGGTCGAACTCCCTGAGGGCATGGTGTCGGGCCTCTACAAGTACATCGTGTTCCAGCCGCTCGAGCGGTCGACCGGCAAGGTTTACGACGAGCCGTGTCACCGGATCATGCAGCACCGGGTCGAGCTCGCGAACAGCGATTGGATTGCGCAGAACCACTGGTGCGCACCCCTCTACTACCGTCCTGCCGCAACGCCAGCACTCGTGACTACGTCGCGATGAGAGTGCTCGTCACAGGCGGGTCGGGATTCATCGGCTCACACGTCGTAGACCGGCTCTGCGCCCACGGCCACGAGCCCGTCATCTTCGACCTCGTGCCGTCGAGCTATCACAGCCGAAAAGAGGTAGCAACGGTCGTCGGCGATCTCACAGATCGTGAGGTGACCAGGCGGGCAGCGCGCGGTTGCGATGCGATCGTCCATCTCGCCGCCGTCGCGGACGTCAGCGACGTCCTTGCCGATCCAATCCGGGCAACCCGGGTCAACGTCCACGGCACGCAGATGATCCTCGAAGCTGCCCGGCGCGAGGAGATCCCGCGTGTCGTCTATGCAAGCACGATCTGGGTCTACGGCAACGCGCCCGTGGAAGGTGAGCTCGACGAGGGTGCGCCGCTCGCTCTGCCCGCGCACCTCTACACAGCGACGAAGCTCGCCGGCGAGATGTACTGCCGGTCGTACGCCGAGCTGTACGAAGCCGAGCACACGATCCTTCGCTTCGGGATCCCGTTCGGCCCCCGCTCCCGTGCCGCTGCGGTCGTCGCCACATTCGTCGCGCGAGCCCAGCGCGGCGAGGCAATGAGGATCGCCGGCGACGGCCGCCAGACGCGGCAGTTCGTCTATGTCGAGGACCTCGCCGACGGCGTGGTCGCGGGATTGTCGAGGGCCGCAGCGAACGGCGTCTACAACCTCGTCGGCGAGGACGAGGTGAGCGTGCGCCAGATCGCCGATATCGTGCGCGAGCTCGTTGCCACGGTCCCGATCGTCCACGGTCCGGAGCGGCCGGCCGATGTCCACATCCGCCACGTCTCGGGGAAGCGAGCGGCAACCGGGCTCGGGTGGCGCGCCCGAACACCGTTCACCGACGGCGTCCGGCGCTATCTCGACTGGTTGAGGGTCACGAGCGGCTCGCCGGTCGCGGCGGCCGACGCGAGCACTGTCGGGAGGGCCGCGACCGTTCTCCGCCAGGAGTCTGCCGAGCTATAGAAGTCGGCGTCGTGCAGGAGCACGACGTCGCCGGCCACGAGATTGGCACTCGCCCGCGCGGCGATCGCCTGAACCGTCGCGCGCGCCCCCCAGTCGCGCCCCCAGCGCGACCAGAGGAACGGAGTCCACCCGGAGCGGCGTACGAGCGCGAGTGCGGGGGTGCTGAAGACTCCGTATGGAGGCCGGTACAGAGAGGGCCTGACGCCGGTTGCGGTTGCGATGACGTCGGCTGCTCGCTCGTAGTCGTCGCCGAGCGCGCGCGGCGAGCGACGGAGCAGGAGGAGATGGCGGTATCCGTGGATCGCGACTTCGTGGCCGGCGACAACGATCTCCGCCGCGAGCTGCGGGCGCCGCTCGACCTGCTCGCCGACGAGGAAGAACGTGGCGCGCGCGCCGGCCCGCTCGAGTGCGCCGAGAACAGCCGGGGTGCCCTGTGGGTGAGGACCGTCGTCGAAGGTGAGGGCTATTCCTCGGCGCGGCGAGAGCCGCAACGGGATTCCAAACGCCGCCGCCACAGGGGGCAGAACGGGTGCGGCAGCTGGCGCGCACCAGGCCGCGAGTGCCGCAGCAGCGAAGGTCTCAGCCCGCATCGGCGGCCTCGAGGACGAAAGAGGCAGCGGAGGGAAGCAGGTCGAAGGCGTTCGTGACCGCGCGTCCGCGTGCGAGCGCACGCTCGATCGCCACCTGCAATTGGGCCCGCGTCTCGGCGACGTCCGCGAGCCCGAAGCGGCGGAACGCATCGTTGTTCACACGAACGTGCCCTCGGCCCCACCCGTACGAGATTGCAGGACAGCCACGCATTAGAGCTTCGAGGACCGTCAGGCCCCCGGTGGAGTGGACAAGGACGTCTCCCGCCGCGAGCCACTCCGGCATGACGTCCGTGAAGCCCTCCACGCGCAGGCGCAGATCGCCGTGAAACCGGCATCGGAGCTCCGTCTGCAACGAGTCGTTCCTACCACAGAGGCAGACGACCTGAGCGACCTCCGGAACTGCGAGCGCCTCTTCGATCGCACCCTGGACGTCGCCGACGCCCCAGCCGCCGCCGGACACAAGAACCACCTTTCCGTCCGCCGGCAGATCGAGCGTGCGGCGCGCGGCGGACTGGGCACGCGGGATGCGGAACTCGGGTGCCGTCAGACCGTGCACCCAGTGCACCGGCGCGTCCCGTCCGACGATCGTCCGGACTTCCTCGATCGACTCCGGGTGTGTGACGAGGTGCACATCGACGCCACGACTCGCCCAGTAGTGCATCGCCGCGAGATCCGTGATTGCCGCGACCACGGGGACGCGAAGCCTGCCCGCCCGCTTGAGTCGGCCGAGCACTTCGGTGACGTTCGGATACACGGAGACGATGACGGCAGGATCGTGCTGCTCGATCAACCGCAGCAGGCCCGGAGCGCCGAAACGCGTAAGGAGCCGCTGCGTGAGCTCGCGCGTCGGCGCGGGGGTCGCAAACAGCCAGAAGCCGAGATCCCATACCCACTCGAACCGGTAGAAGACATAGTGCGCGGCGCCCTCGCTGGCAAAGGCGACCGTCCGGCCCATGACGGCGAGGCAATCCTCGATCGCGACCTCGACCTCCGGTCGCTCCTCGCGCAGCTGGGCAGCGAGCGTCCGCGCCGGCAGGTCGTGGCCCTCGCCCACGCCGGCCGTCAGAATGAGAACACGCGGCGACACGGCCGCCAACGTACCGCACCTCGTCTGTCAAGCTCGGCCCGGTGCCAGCGCTCCTCGCACTCGTCGTATCGATCGGCGTCGCAGACTCGCTCAATCCATCGACACTCGGCCCCGCGTTGCTCTACGCGCTAGGCAAGCACGCCCGTAGAGACGTGGCCGAGTTCACGCTCGGGGTCTTCGCCGTCTCGACCACGGGCGGCCTCGTCTTGCTTTTCGGTCCCGGCCGACTCCTCATCGCGCTCGTGTCGAAGCCGAGCCCGCATACCGTCCACCTGCTCGAGTTGGCCGCAGGTGCAACCATTCTCGCGTGCGCCGGCGTACTCTGGCTGGCGCGGGCACGCGTGGCACGCCGAGTCGGGAAAAGACATGAGCGAACTGCCCGCTCAGCGTTCCTCCTCGGCGCCGGGATCATGGCCGTCGAGCTCCCGACCGCCTTTCCCTACTTCGCAGCGATAGCGGCGATCGTCGGCTCACGCTTCGGAACCGTGACCCAGGTGACGCTCGTGCTCGTCTACAACGTCGTATTCGTCTTGCCCCTCTTGGCGCTGCTCGTGCTCCTCACCGTCGCGGGCCGACGCGGAGCCGAGATCGCCGCCATCGCTCGCCTGAAGCTCCAACGCCACGCCCCGGTTGTCCTCCCGGCCGCGCTCGCCCTTATCGGCATCGTGCTACTCGCGCTCGGCGCAATCGGCCTGGCGCGCGCGTAGCACGTCACCGAGAGGCGCTCCCCGCGTTACCGTGGACCCAATTCGACGTGACGAATCCGCATCGCGGGTGCCGGAACTCGACCCGTTGGTCGTGGGGCAGGAAGACTCAGGCGGTCATGGGAAGATCAACGGTACGGTCACGGTCGCCGCAACCAGCAGCAGGGAGCAGGCGGCAAGCAGCCCGTGCCGGAGGTCATTCCTACCGTTAAGTAGCGCTCGGGTTGCGCGTCCCCCAAGTACGAAGACCAGTCGGGGGAGAGCACGCTCCGCATGCAGGGATGCGAGCAATGCTTTCGCTGCTCAGAGAGCTACGGATCCTCGCCAGAACAATCGCCACAGATGTCTCGGAGTACGCCGCCAGCCTGTCCGTTTGGCCTCTTCGATCGTCACCCTGCCCGCGAGCAACACTCCCACGAGACCCACGACGATCTGGATTCCCCAAATGACCAAACGCAGGCTGGTAGCCGATCTGTCGCTCGTCAGGTGACCATGGTTTCGGAGGACGCTTATGAGGATCTGAGCGAACGGGAACCACGACAAGATGATCAGCAGTATCCCGAGGCGCAGCCGAACTAGGTGTGACTGCATGAATTCATCAAACCAAAGGGATGAGCTGTCGCCTAGTGGCGCTCGCACGTCGGAGGAGACGGTGCTGAAGGTCGGGTGTATCGTCAAAGCATGAAGATCAGCGCCCACCGCGGGCGCCGGCGTTCCCGTCCGAGGCCCCGGACGCAGCGGCTACTCATGCTCGCGGTGAGCCTCCTTCCCGAGGTGATTGTGCTGACGCGACGCGGCTATCCCCTCGCCGGCAACGTGGTGGTGAGGTGCCGGGAAGGGCATTTGTTCACGACCATCTGGGTTCCCGGTGTGTCCGTAAAGGCGCTCCGGCTTGGCCCCTGGAGACTTCAACGATGCCCCGCCGGCAATCACTGGTCGATCGTGACGCCAGTCAGGCGATCAGCACTGACCGAGAAACAGGGCCGCACGGCGGCTGACATCCGCGACATCCGCCTTCCCTGACGCGTCTCAAATGCTCGTTGCGTCGAGCGGCTTAGGCGAACGGCCCACCGCGAGCAAGCCCGCAACAGGAGGGCGAAGGACCTATTACCAAGCCAACGACGCCGGCGACTCGCCGGCGCGCATCACGCCGGACCATCCGTCGGGTCGCCGCTGGTGGAGAACTCGCCGATCCAAGTCGCGTCCTTGCGACAGTCGGGCCGAACCGCGCTCGGCGCCACCCGCAACAATGGCCGCCATCGCAACCCTGACCTACTCTGCGATCGCCTCAATAGACGGCTACGTGGCCGACGCCGACGGCCGACTCGATTGGGCTGTGCCGGACGATGAGGTGCATGCGTACGTCAACGAGCTAGAACGGCCGATAGGCACCTATCTCTACGGCCGGCGCATGTACGAGGTGATGTCCGCCTGGGAGACTATGCCGCTCGAAGACAAGCCCCAGGTCGCTCGCGACTTCGCCGGGATCTGGCGCGCAGCCGAGAAGATCGTCTACTCCTCGACGCTCGCGGCACCGTCCACGAGCCGGACGCGGCTGAAGCGCAGCTTCGACCCCGACGCCGTACAGCAGCTGAAAGAGACGTCGCGACGCGATCTCAGCGTCGGTGGCCCGACGCTCGCCGCGTCCGCTCTTAGCGCTGGCCTCGTCGACGAGTTCCACCTCTTCCTTGTCCCTATCCTCGTCGGCGGCGGCACAATGGCGTTTCCGGACGGCATCCACTTCAAGCTCGAACTCGTGGGCGAGCACCGCTTCCATGGCGGGTTCGTCCACCTCCACTACCGCGCAGGCCGATGAAGGCACGCGCACTCGAGTACCAGGACGTGACCGTTCCGCGTTGGTAGCGGTAGAAGCCACGCCAATCGCGCGCACTGGGGCCGTCTACCACCTGGTCGCACACCTGGCGGAGTCGCCCCGTCTGACTGCTGAGCGGGGGGGCCTCCCACGGCTCGGCCCGGCCGGCGATGGGACGTCTGCCTACGTTCCCGCGGACGCAGGCGGCCCATGGCGGATCAGCTGGGAAGATGTCGCCGTCGGCATCAGGCCGCTACGGCGTCCCGATCGCACCGCTCGCCCGGGCGCTGACGCGCGCCGCATCCGGTTGACATGCCTCCGGCAGAGTACGAGACTCGCCTCTTCACGAGGGGCACGAGGGGAGGAATCCGCATGAACAGGCTTGTGCTGTGCGTGATTGCGGTGGGACTTCTGGCGTTCCCGGCTGCCGCTGCGGCGAGCTCGCTCGTCACGGTCGGCAGCCCGAGCGGCTCGACGCCGAGGAACCACCAGAACGAGCCAGCCGTCGCCGTCGATGCCGGGAACCCGGACATCCTGGCGGCGGGTGTCAACGACTTCATCGATTGGAGGCCCTGCCCGCAGACGGATGCGGTGAACGACGGAACGTGCTTCGATCCCGCCGACAACCCGGTTGGATTGTCCGGCGTCTACTTCTCGTTCAACCGCGGCCACACCTGGGTACAGCCGACGTACACAGGCCTGACGGCGCGCGACTGTGCCGTCACCGACCCGTGTCCGCAGCACATGGGACCGATCGGGACGCTGCCGTGGTACGGCGAGAATGGTCTCATCTCGAACGGCGACCCCGCGGTCGCGTTCGGACCGCGACCGGTGAACGGTGTGTTCTCGTGGGCGAACGGGTCTCGGCTCTACTACGCCAACCTGACCGCCTCGCTCACGGACGGCTTCCCGCAGAAGGAACCGTTCAAGGGCTTCCTCGCCGTCGGAGTGTCGCGACTCGACAATCCGACGCCGGCGAGCGTTCTCAGCAAGAGCAGCTGGATGCCGCCGGTGCTGGCGACGCCACGGCTGAGCTCGACCTCGTTCGAGGACAAGGAGCAGATCTGGGCGGACAACGCCGCGTCGAGCCCGTTCTTCGGCAGCGTCTACGTGTGCGTCGACGATTTCCGCAGCCTCAGCCGCGGAAACGCGCTACCGGTTCCGCAGGTCGTCTCGTTCTCGCGGGACGGCGGCGACACGTGGACCCAGAAGCAGGTGAACAGCTCGACGGCGAACGGTGAGAAGGGCTTCAAGGCCGCATGCACTATTCGTACGGACAGCCACGGCGTCGTCTATCTCTTCTACACGCAGTTCGCGGTCGGCTTCCCGGGAATGGGCCACCACGTGATGCAGAAGTCCTTTGACGGCGGCGAGCACTGGACGCAGCCGGTGGAAATCCAGCCGATGAACGACTCCTGCTACAACTTCGATCCCGTCGAGGGTCGCTGTGTCGGTGACGGCTGGTCCGGTGTGCGCATCGACCTCGCGGCGGCACCGAGCGTCGACGTCGCGAACGGCGCCCCTTCGGGCGCCGGTGCGACGAACGAGATCGTGGATGCCTGGAGCGACGGCCGCTTCGGCCTGAACCACGAAGTAACGCTGTTCTCGTACTCGACCAACGGCGGCTCGACGTGGAGCACGCCATCGACCGTCTCGCTCGCGGGCGACCGCTCGACCTACTCAGCGCCGGCGATTTCGCCGACGGGCGACAACGTGTATGTCGTCTACGAGGGGCCGCAAACCCTGTTCCAGACCGACTTCACGACGCCGCGCGAGTACCACGGCGTCTTCCGCTCCGCGCCGATCGGGTCGAACGGCGCTCCCGGAGCCTGGACGACAGTCGAGAACGGGCCGCTCGGAGACCTGCGTGCGACCTATCCGGGGCACGACCTCTACCAGGAGCGAATCGGTGACTATGTCTACGCGGCCGCGACGCCGACATACGGTGCCGGCGTGTGGACGGACGCGCGCGATGCGGGCGTCTGCACTGCGATCCAGACATGGCGGGCTGCGTCGTTCGCCGCCGGTCATCGGGTGCTCCCAGGTGCTCCGTGGCCGCTCGGAAGCGGGGTCTGTCCCGCGACATTCGGCAACACGAACATCTACGCCGCTACAACCGGGTAACCGCTAATACCTAGAGGCTGGGGTCAGACTCCGAAAGGGGTCTGACCCCTCGCCACGTAGATGCCGTCGTCCTTCTCGAAGGCGATCAGCCCCAGCCCCGACCGGGATGTGGACTCGAGTTCCGTGCTTCCGTTGCCACACCCTGCGAGCGCGAGGCTCGAGACGACGACGACTGCGACTCCGGCGACCAGTGATCGCGCCCGTTCTGGCATAGTCGATCCCCCGGGGCTGAGAGCTCCACGCGCCACAGCGCTGCGCATCGGGGAGCGCGCGGATTAACGAAGAGGTGATCTACCGCCGCGGATCATTGACTTCTCTCGATGCGGCGCAGCACTCGCCGGTCACAAGCAGCCTGCGGCGACCTGGTCGCGGCTGTCGGAACGCTCTTGCGCGCCCGCACCATGGGCGCGGAACTCGGTTAGCCGATCGAACCCGTCACCACCTCAGCCAAACATGGTACGGCTGCCGCGCAGCCGGCCTGGGTTGTCACGGCGAGCCGGCAAGCGACACGCAGCTGACTCGCCAGCGGACGAGGGGGTTGAGCTTCGGAAAAAGGGCTGCACAGCAGCATCTTTCTCGAACACCCGCGACGCGGCAGTGCACCGGGTACGAACCAGGTGCGGAACAGCTCTCGCCCTCGAGCCTGCGCACTGGCAAAGCCTGCGATAGTCGGCCGACCGACACGCGAGGTGTAAAGACGATGAACGAGCACGTCCCCGTCACCACCGGCCAACAGCTCGGCCGCCGCTCCTGGGCGGAGCCCTGGAAGATCAAGATGGTGGAGCCGCTGCGGATGTCCACGCGCGAAGAGCGCGACCGGGCGATTGCCGAGGCCGGCTACAACACCTTTCTCCTGCGCTCCGAGGAGGTGTACATCGATCTCCTCACCGACTCCGGCACGAACGCGATGAGCGACCGCCAGTGGGCCGGGATGATGCTCGGCGACGAGGCCTATGCCGGCAGTCGCAACTTCTACCACCTCGAGGCGGCGATCCAGCACTACTACGGCTACGCGCACGTCATCCCGACCCACCAGGGCCGCGGTGCCGAGCACCTGATCAGCCAAATTGCGATCAAGCCGGGCCAGTATGTCCCGGGGAACATGTACTTCACGACGACGCGGGTCCACCAGGAGCGCGCCGGCGGCATCTTCGTGGACGTGATCCGTGACGAGGCCCATGACCCGGAGAGCCTGCACCCGTTCAAGGGCGACGTCGATCTCAGCAAGCTCGAGGCGTTGATCGCGAAGGAGGGCGCCGAGCAGATCGCTTACATCTCGCTCGCCGGCACCGTCAACATGGCGGGCGGCCAGCCGGTCTCGATGGCGAACGTCAAGGCCTTGGCCGAGCTTTGCAGCCGGTACGGGATCAGGCTCTTCCTCGACGCGACCCGGATGGTCGAGAACGCGTGGTTCATCCAGGAGCGGGAGGAGGGATACGCGGGCAAGAGCGTCGCCGAGATTCTCCATGAGTTCTGCTCGTACACCGACGGCGCCTGGATGAGCGCGAAGAAGGACTCGCTCGTGAACATCGGCGGCTGGCTCGCCGTCAACGATGCGGACATCTTCGAGGAGGCGCGCAACCTTGTCGTCGTCTTCGAGGGCCTGCACACCTACGGCGGCCTCGCCGGGCGCGACATGGAGGCGTTGGCGATCGGGATCGAGGAGTCGGTGCAGGATGACCACGTGCGCTCCCGAATCGGGCAGGTGTACTACTTCGGCGAACTGCTCGAGGCGGCGAAGATCCCGTTCGTGCGGCCGGTCGGTGGGCACGCGATCTTCCTCGACGCTCGGCGCTTCTACCCGCACCTGCCGCAGAACGCCTTCCCCGCCCAGACGCTCGCCGCCGAGCTCTACCTCGACTCCGGGATCCGCTCGATGGAGCGGGGCGTCGTCTCAGCCGGACGCGATCGAACGACGGGCGGCCACCACTTCCCGAAACTCGAGCTGACGCGACTGACGATCCCGCGTCGGGTCTACACACAGGCGCACATGGACGTCGTCGCCGAGTCGGTCGAGGCGGTGTACGGGGCGAGGGGGCAGGCGCGCGGTCTGAAGATGATCTACGAGCCACGCTACCTGCGCTTCTTCCAGGCCCGCTTCGAGCCGCTCTAGGCGCACGGCCTGTGGCGCTCGACGATCGCGGTGCACTCCACGCCGCGCGGGACCGTGCCGTAGGTGCGGCCACCCTCACCGCCGAGGCGCCGTGAACCCGTGTCGTCCGTCGCCGGCGGCTAACGCGGCACGGTGCGTAGCCATGAGTGACAACTTGCTGAGCGTCGCTCTAGCAGAGACTTTACGAATGGAGCTAGCCGGACTCGAACCGGCGACCTCCTGGGTGCGATCCAGGCGCTCTCCCAACTGAGCTATAGCCCCGCGGTCGGCGAAGTGTAGCGATGCCCGCTCAGCCGTCCTCCCCCGCGAAGGTCACGACTCCAGCAGCTCGCGCAGCGCGTGGTACGCGGTCGCCTGGGCCTCCTGGATGCGCGGAATGTGCTCGGAGCGCGTGACGACGACGTGGTCGGCGAGCGCCTCGGACGCGACCCGCCCGCCGTCGTAGCCGACGAACGCGATCGTGAGCAGTCCTCGTCCGCGCGCCTCGGCGAGTGCCTCGATCACGTTCGCCGAGTGTCCGCTGGTCGACAGCGCGACGACGGCGTCAGCCTCACTCCCGTAAGCGATGATCTGCCTGGCGAACAGCGCGTCGGTACCGATGTCGTTCGCGATCGCAGTCAGGATCGCGGCGTCGGCCGTGAGGTCGAGCGCGGGGCGAGCCGGCCAGCCCTGGGGCGCCGCGCGTAGGTCGGCGACGAGGTCCATTGCATCCGTGGCCGAGCCGCCGTTCCCGAACGCGAGCAGCTTGCCGCCGCGGTCGAACAGCTCGCGCAGGGCGTCTGCCGCCGCGCTCAGCTCCCGGGCCGCGTCGGTGAGCGTCTGCTCGCGCAACCCCGCGGCTTCCTCGGCTTTCGCGAGCACGGAACGGCGAACGTCCTCCTCCACGCCGTCGAGGTCGGCGTCCCCCTGCTCGAGGAACGGATAGAGGAACGCGGAGGAGCCGGCCCCCGCCGACGAGCTCGCGCCGTGCTCGAAGAAGACGTGGACGAGCTCCCAGACGACGTGGTACAGCGTCTCGACGAGCTCCTGCCGCACAAATGGATCGGCGGTTGGCGGCGCGAGCTCCCGGTCGGCGCCGATCGGCGTGAAGGCGATCGTGAGGGGCTCGGCCGGAAGCTCGACCGCGTCGAACGCGATCACGATGTCGTCCGGACGAGCGAGCAGCTCTGCGTCGGCCGCCGACAGGGCGATCGCGGGGAGCGCCCGCTTGCCGACGATCACGGGATGGACGAACTCGACCGCGACGTGATGGGCGTCGGACCATCCCTGCGCGCTCGAGGCGACGGCGATCAGCCGGCCGCCGCGCTCGAAGCGGCCGGCCAACTCGCGGCAGAGATGCGCGATCCGGCCCGCCTCCGCTCCGAAGAACAGCTCGTTCGCCTCCGCGCGGCGCGCGAGCAGCTCGTCCACGAACGTCAGGCCCGCGGGCTTCACGCGGGCAGCGACTCCGCGACGACTGTGCGCGCGAGCCACTCGCGCCACGCATCCACGCCTTCGCCGGTCCGCGCGCTGAGGCGCATCCGCGCCACTCCCGGGTGCACGCCGTCGAGGTGGTAGTCGAATTTCTCCAGGCCGAAGTCCAGATATGGCAGCAGGTCGATTTTGTTCACGACGACGAGCTCGCAAGCGCGAAACATCAGCGGGTACTTGACCGGCTTGTCCTCGCCCTCGGTCACGGACGAGACCATCACGCGGTGATGCTCCCCGACCTTGAACTCGGCCGGGCAGACGAGATTGCCGACGTTCTCGATCACGAGCAGGTCGAGCTCGTCGAGCGGGATCGACGGAATCGCCGAGCGCACCATGTTCGCGTCCAGATGGCACTCCCCGCCGAAGCCGGGATCCGTGTTGACCTGCGTGACCGGGACGTGCAGGGACGCCAGGCGGTCGGCGTCGAGGCTTCCCTGGACGTCGCCCTCGAGCACGCCGACGCGAATTCCCTCGAGCTCGCTCACGGTGCGCTCGAGGAGGGCCGTCTTCCCCGCACCGGGCGCGCCCATCAGGTTGACGACCGTGACACCGGCGGCGTCGAAGTCGTCGCGATTCGTGCGCGCGATCGTGTCGTTCGCGTCGAGGACGCCCTCGACGACTCGCACCCGGGTCCTGTGCATTCTTCCCGCCTACACCTTCTCCGGCGATCCCGCAAGCTCGACCGCCTCGACGAGCAGCTCGTCACCACCGGTGATCTCAACCTCTCCACTCCCACATGCCGGACAGGTGAGTGGAAAGCCGACCAGTGCGCTCTCATCCCCGCATGCGCGGCAGGCGATCCGCACGGGAACCTGCTCGATCGCGAGCTCCGCTCCTTCGAGGTCGGTGCCCTTGACCACGAGCTCGAACCCGAAGGCGAGCGCGCTCGGGGAGACCTGCCGCAGGTACCCGACCTTCACCTCGACCTTCTCGACGCGCCGACCACAGCCGTGCGCTTCCGCAATCGCCGCGATCGACTGCGCCAGCGCGAGCTCGTGCATCAGCAGATCCGCGGCAATGGATCGCCGACGAGGAGGTCCATCACGCGCCGACCGCCGAACGCCGTCTCGACGAGCACCAGCCCGGGCGGCTCGGCCTTCACCTCGCCGATCTCGGCGGCTCGTTCATGCCCGGCGACCGAGCGGAGCGCATCGCAGGCGCTGTCGGCCGCCTCGGGAGCGACGAACGCGACGAGCGTCCCCTCGTTCGCCACGTACATCGGGTCGAGCCCGAGGATTTCGCACGCGCCGGTGACCGCGGGCGACACGGGCACGTCTCGCTCGCGGACGACGATCGCGACGCCCGAGGCGCGCGCGAGCTCGTTGACGACGCTTGCGACGCCCCCTCTCGTCGCGTCGCGGATGCAGCGAAGCGAATCGCCCGCCGCGCCGAGGAGCGCATCGACAGCGGGCCAGAGCGAGCGTGTGTCCGACTCGACGGGCGCCTCGAGCTCGAACTCGCCGCGCGCCAGCATGATCGCAATCCCGTGCTCGCCGATCGGCCCCGAGACGAGCACGCGATCGCCCGGTCGCAGCGACCCCGGCGAGAGCCGCGCGCGGTCGTCGATCCGCCCGATCCCCGTCGTGGTTACGTACATCGAGTCGCAGTGGCCGCGCTCGACGACCTTCGTGTCGCCCGCGACGACCGCGACGCCGGCCGCCGATGCCGTCCGTGCGATCGCCTCGACCTCCGCGCGAAGATCGTCGCCGCAAAGTCCTTCCTCGAGCACGAGTGAGAGGGTCAGCGCGAGCGGTCGTGCGCCCGCGACGGCGAGGTCGTTGACCGTGCCGTTGACGGCGAGCTCGCCGATCGAGCCGCCCGGGAACCTGATCGGCTTGACGACGAAGCTGTCGGTCGTGAGCGCGACCTCGCCCACGACGGCGGCGTCGGCGAGCTCCTCGAGCCCAAACGCGGGCGCGAGCAGGCCTTCGATCAGCGCGAGCGTCGCCTTGCCGCCGGCGCCGTGGGCCATCGTGACCTGCTCGTCGCGGAAGCGAAGCGGTTTCGCCTTGACCCGCTCGATGAGCCCCAGGACCTGCTGCTCGGTGCGATCCTCGGCCGCCATCAAACCGCCGCGGGCTCCCGCGCGAAGCGGCCGTAGTTGTAGTACGCGGCGCACGCGCCCTCCGACGAGACCATGCAGGTCCCGATCGGGCGTTCCGGCGTGCACGCCGTCCCGAAGACCTTGCACTCCCACGGCTTGATCACGCCCTTCAACACCTCGCCGCACTGGCAGGCCTTCGGATCAGCGACGCGCACGCCCGGGATGTCGAAGCGCAGTTCGGCGTCGAAGGCGGCGTAGGCCTCGGACAGCTTCAGCCCGCTGTGCGAGATGAAGCCGAGGCCGCGCCACTCGAAGTGCGGCCTCAGCTCGAAGACCTCCTCCAGAACCTCGAGCGCCCGCGGGTTCCCGTCGTAGGGGACGACACGCGTGTACTGGTTCTCCACCTGGCACCGCCCGTCGGCCAGTTGCCGCAGGAGCATGTGCACGGACTGGAGCACGTCGAGCGGCTCGAAGCCGGACACCACCACGGGCTTCCCGTAGTCGGCGGGTATGAACTCGAACGGCCGCACGCCGACAACCGTGGCGACATGCCCCGGCCCGATGAAGCCGTCGAGCCGCAGATCGGGCGACTCCAGTAGCGCGCGCAGAGGCGGGACGATCGTCACGTGGTTACAGAAGACGGAGAAGTTCTCGATGCCCTCGGCCTTCGCCCGCATCAACGTCAGTGCGGTCGACGGAGCCGTCGTCTCGAAACCGACGGCGAAGAAGACGACCTCGCGACCAGGGTTGTCCCGCGCGATGCGGAGCGCGTCGAGCGGCGAGTAGACCATGCGCACGTCGGCGCCCGCGGCCTTTGCCTCGAGCAGCGTGCCGTCGCCGCCGGGAACGCGCATCATGTCGCCGAAGCTGGTCAGGATCACGTTCTCGCGGCGCGAGATAGCGAGAGCGTCGTCGACGCGGCCCATCGGGATCACACACACGGGACAGCCGGGCCCGTGCACGAGCTCGACGTTCGACGGGAGGAGATCGGCGACTCCGTACTTGTAGATCGTGTGCGTGTGGCCGCCACAGACTTCCATTACCTTGTACCGGCGGCCCGGCTCGACCGTGGCCGTGATCTGGCCCGCGAGCACGCGGCCGAGGTCGGCATCGCGAAACTCGTCCACGAATCTCACTGTTCCTCCAGCCTCGCGATCGCCACACCCGCGTGGACGAGCACGAGGTCGCCGTCCTCGACGACGCCGACGAGCTCGGTCATGACGTCGGCGCGGTCGCCGTCCTTCGTCACGCAGACGGAAACACCGGCCGCTCCGCCCTCGAGGACCCGCATCTCCACGCCCTCGTCGGCGCAGGTGATGCAATGGTCGTCATTGCAGGCGCTCATTCGATCACGCTGCTCTTCAGGTCCTCGAGCTCCTGCTCGTATGCCTCCCCCATCTCCTGCAAGAGGCGGAGCGTCGCCTGGGCCTCGCCCTCGTCGACCTTCGACATGGCGAAGCCGACGTGGATCAGCACCCAATCGCCGGGTCGGGCTCCCTCGCCGTCGTCGAGCAGGCTGACGTTCACGTTGCGCACAACGCCCGCGACGTCGACGCGGGCGAGCCGGCTCTGCTCGTCCACGACCTCGAGCACCTGCCCGGGAATCGCGAGGCACACGGGCCAAGTCTTCCCGATCTCGACCCGCGCGGTGAGAATCACCCGGCTGTGAGAGAACGGCGGCGATTTCGGATCACGGGGGTCGTCCAGGGCGTCGGCTTCCGGCCGTTCGTCCACGGCCTGGCCCGGTCGCTGGAGCTGGGCGGGTTCGTCCTCAACGACGGCCGCGGCGTGGTAGTGGAGGCCGAGGGCGACCCGGCGCGGCTCGACCGCTTCGCCGTCGCGCTCTCGGAAGAGGCCCCCTCGCTCGCGCGCGTCGTCTCCATCGTTGCGGAGGCCGTCCCGCCTCGCGGCGAAACCGGGTTCACGATCGAGGCGAGCCGCAGCGAGGGGGGCGCGGCCGCGATCCCGGCCGACGTGGCGACGTGCGACGACTGCCTGCGTGAGCTCTTCGATCCCGGGGACCGGCGCTACCGCTACCCGTTCACGAACTGCACGCAGTGCGGGCCGCGCTTCACAATCGTCGTCGGCGTGCCCTACGACCGGCCCCTGACGACGATGGCCGGATTCCCGCTCTGTGAGCTCTGCCGGGCGGAGTACGAGGACCCGTCGAACCGGCGCTTCCACGCCGAGCCGATCGCGTGCCCGGACTGCGGCCCGAGGCTGTCGATGCCGCTGGAGAAGGCCGTCGCAGCGCTGCGCGCGGGCTCGATCGTCGCCGTCAAGGGACTCGGCGGCTACCACCTCGCCTGCGACGCATCGAGCGAGAAGGCGGTCGCGCGCCTCCGCTCGCGCAAGCTCCGTGAGGACAAGCCCTTCGCTCTCATGACCGCCGACCCAGAGCAGCTCGCCGAGGTCGGGCCTGACGAGGCTGCGCTCCTGCACGCGCGCGAGCGGCCGGTTGTCCTCGTGCGACGACGCGAGGACGCGTTGGTCGCGCCGTCGGTCGCCCCGGGAAGCAGGTGGCTCGGGGTGATGCTGCCCTACACCCCGCTCCACCACCTGTTGCTCGCGGACTTCGGCGGCGCGCTCGTCATGACGAGCGGGAACCGCTCGGACGAGCCGATCGCCTTCGACGACGACGAGGCCCGGGAGCGGCTCGACGGCGTCGCCGACCTCTTCCTCGCACACGACCGTCGCATCCATCGCCGGTGCGAGGACTCGGTCGTCCGGGCGGCGTTCCCGATCCGGCGGTCGCGCGGCTTCGTGCCGGGCGCGGTGCCTCTCCCCGTCGAGGCGGGCCGGCCGATCGTCGCGGCCGGCGCAGAGCTGAAGAGCACGTTCTGCGTCGTCCGGGGCCCGGAGGCGTTCCTCTCGGCCCACCTCGGCGACCTCGACTCCGAGCTCGCCTACGCAGCCTTCCGCGCCGACCTCGAGCTCTACCTCGCCATGCTCGGTATCGAGGCCGAGGTGATCGCCCACGACCTCCACCCCGACTATCTCGCGACGAAGTGGGCCCTCGAGCAGGACGCCGACCTCGTGGGCGTCCAGCACCACCACGCCCATGCGGCAGCGTGTCTCGCCGAGCACGGTGAGACGGGGCCGGCACTCGCCCTCGTCTTCGACGGCACGGGCTACGGCACCGACGGGACGCTCTGGGGCGGCGAGCTGCTCCGGGCCGACCTCGAGTCGTTCACCCGCCTCGGGCACCTGGAGCCGATCCCGCTACCGGGTGGCGAGGCGGCGATCCGCGAGCCGTGGCGGACGTGTGCCGCCTACCTGGAACGGGCCAGCCGCCCGGTTCCGTTCGAGCGCTGGCCGGTCGTGCGCGAGAGCCTGAAGGTGAACGCACCGCTTTCGTCCGGAATGGGCCGGCTCTTCGACGCCCTGGCGGCGTTGCTCGGCGTGCGCAACGAAGTCACGTACGAGGGCCAGGCGGCGATCGAGCTCGAGCAGCTCGCCGAAGGGGTGGATGCCGAGCCGTACGCCTGGCGATTCGGGGACGGCGCGGCGCTCGTTGCTCGAGCGCACGACGACCTCGCCGAGGGCCGTCCGCGTCCCGAGATCGCGGCCGCCTTCCACGAGACGCTCGCGCTCGCCGCGGCCGACGCCTGTGCCGAGATCGGCGAACCAAGCACGGTCGTCCTCTCCGGGGGCAGCTTCCAGAACCTCCGCCTGCTGGAGTCGACCACCCGCCGGCTCGAGGCCCACGGCTTTCGCGCTCTCACCCATCGCCGCGTCCCTCCGAACGACGGAGGCATCAGCTATGGGCAGGCGGCGGTCGCGGCCGCGCGGTCGCGGTAGCGTCTCGCCATGGAAACCGGGCGGGTCGAGGCTTTCAGCGACGGCGTGTTCGCGATCGCGATCACCCTGCTCATCCTCGCAGTGGGGATCGACCAGGCCCTCGCCAAGGGCGACCTCCAGCACCAGCTCCTCCATCTGTGGCCCGCATACATCGCCTACGCCGTCAGCTTCGTCACGGTCGGGATCATGTGGATCAACCACCACGTCGTCTTCCGCCATTTCGAGCGCGTCGACCGGCCGCTGCTCATCCTCAACATCCTGCTCCTGATGTGCATCTCGTTCACGCCCTTCCCGACCCGCGTCGTCGCCGAGCACGCGCAGTCCAACGCCGACCGCAAGGCGGCTGCATTTCTCTACGGCGGGACGATGACGCTCACAGCGATCTGCTTCTTCACCGTCTGGTACTACGGCTCAACTCGGTTGCTGCGGCCCGACGCCGACCGCCGCGAGGTGAGCGGGATCACGCGGAGCTACCTCCCCGGCGCGCCGACCTACGCGACCGCGATGTTGATCGCCCTCGTCAGCCCGGTCGCCAGCCTGATCATCTACGGCGCGCTCGCCGTCTTCTACGCGCTCTCGAGCTCGTTCTTCGGCCGCGACGAGTAGCCGCGCACGGCCTCGACGGTCGCGCGGACGGCGTCCTCCGGCGAGCCCTCGTCGTAAGCCGCCGACCCGAGCAGAACCATCACTCCCGCCTTGACGCCCGCGGCCTCGAGCTGCGCGGCGGCGTTGCCGGGGCCGATGCCGCCACCGAGGACGGCGACCGCGCCCGGGACACCGAGCCCGCGGCGGCACGCCTCGACTTGCGCGCGCACGTCTGCGGGCGAGTCGTAGACCGTGCCGGAAAACGACCCGACCTGGACGTAGTCCGCGCCGCAGAGCCGTGTCAGCTCCGCGATCACGGCAGGGGCGACACCGAAGGTGCCCCCGCGGGCCCAGAGCGCCGCGCCCACGCGGTGCGCGAAGACCGGCACTCCGAGCTCGGCCGCGCGCAGGGCGCGGACCGCGTCGAGCCCCTGCGTGAACGCATTCACCATCAGAGCGCCGGCCCCGAGCTCGACCGCGCGGGCGGCGCGGCCGAGCAGCGACTCGACCGGCCCCGTGACGTTGGCGGCGTACCTCGCTGTCGCCGGGATTGCCGCGGCGACCGCACGCACGCGTTCCTCGAGCGGACACCAGTCCTGGTCTCCGAGCAGCTCGTCGTCCTTGATGAGGTCCGCGCCGCCCGCGGCCAGTCGCGCAGCCGTAGCCGCGACCTCGGCCGGCGAGAGCCCGAGCGAGGGCTTGACGATCGCACCCACGAGCACGGACTGCGGCGCATCGAAGGCCGGCCCAGGTAAAAGACCGGGAGGCCATTCGACGTCGACCAGCCTGCAGCGCCCGAACGCAGCGCTGTCGGCCCACTCACCGGCAACCAGCGAGGAGACGAGCAGCGTGACATCCCCACTCCAGTTCGCCTCCGGGAACTCGAGGACGGCGCGGCCGTGTTGCAGGTCGACGACCCTTCCACGGACGTCCGCCGGCCCGTCCGCGCGGCCGACCGACTCGATCAGCGCCAGCGTCTCCGCGGCCTCGGGCGGGTCGAGCTCGTAGGTGGCTCGGATCACACGGCCGAACGCTAGAGCGGAACGCATACTGACGCTGCGTGAGCTGAACCGGGCGCTGCTCGAGCGCCAGCTCTTGCTCGAGCGCCGGCGGCTGATGCCGGCCCGGGCAATCGAGCGCCTTTGCGCGTTGCAGGCGCAATACGCGCCATCGCCCTACCTCGCGCTCTGGTCGCGCACGGTCGGCTTCCGGAAGGAACGGCTGACGAACGCGCTCGACGAGCGGAGCGTGGTCAAGTCCCAGCTCTTCCGGATCACGCTGCACATGACCAGCGCGCGCGACTATCCGTACTTCGCAGCGGCCTGGCTTCCGGCCGCACGGGAAATGACGCCGCGCGTGGACGCGGAGACGCTCGCCCACCTTTCGCGCAGGTGATCGAGGCCGCGACGAAGGAGCCGATCACGCACGCGCAGCTCGAAGCGCTCGGGGCGGAAGAGATGGGCGGACGCTGGCGGACCAGGACGCTCGCGCCCCTCCTGCATCTCCCGCCGAGCGGAACGTGGGGCTTCCATGGCTCGCCGAAGCTGCTCGCGATGCAGGCATGGCTCGGCGGTGAGCTCCCCTCGCGGGAAGAAGGGGCGAAGCGACTCGTCCGGAGCTACCTCGCGGCCTTCGGGCCCGCGACGCAGCAGGACCTGCTGCGGTTCGCCGGCGTCCGGGTCGGTGACCTGCGGGCCGGGCTCGACGCGCTCGACCTGCGCCGGTTTCGCGACGAGCGCGGGCGTGAGCTGCTCGACCTTCAGAAGGCCCCACTCCCGGCCGAGGACACGCCCGCGCCGGTGCGCTTCCTGCCGAAGTGGGACTCGTCCCTCCTCGCATACGCACCGCCCGAGCGGGCGCGCATCCTGCCGGAGCGGTTCAGAGGCACGGTGATCCGGAAGAACGGCGACGTCCTCCCCACGGTCCTCGTCGACGGCTTCGTCGCCGCCACGTGGAACGTCGACCGCAAGCGCGGGCTCGAGATCGAGCCGTTGCGGCGATTGACGAGGGCCGAACGCATCGAGATCGACGCCGAAGGCGAGCTGCTGGTGGAGTTCTTCCGGAGTTAGTGCTCCTAGCCGGAGAAGAGCGTCAGCTCGGGCTCGCGCTCGCCGCGCAGGATTCCCAGGTCGACCTCGACGCAGCGTATGCCCCGCGCTTCCGCGAGGGTGCGCGCCTGCGGCTTGATCACCTGGGCGGCCAGCACTCCGCGACAGCCCTCGAGCTCGGGCCGGATGCGCTCGAGATAGCGAGTCAGCTGCTCGACGGCATCGAGCGTGCCGACGCGCTTGATCTCGACGGCGACCCAGTCGCCGTCCTCGTCGCGGCACATCAGGTCGACAGGGCCGATGTCCGTCGGCCATTCGCGGCGCACGAGCGACAGCTCCTCGCCGAGCGCTGCGGGTCGGGTGGCGAGCTCGAGCTGGAGGTCGCGCTCGACGCCGTCCTTCTGCAGGGCCGCGGACTCGCCCATGTCATGTGTGGAGTCGCTGAGCACCTCCGCGATCCGGATCTCGAGCCTGTCCTCCGTCTTGCCGGCCCGCTTCCGCACGACGATGGTGTCGGCGGCCTCCTCGATCACGGTCGGCGGGGTCATCCAGTTCAAAGGCTTGTACCCGCCGGCGTCGTCGTGGACGAGCACGGAGCCGTCGGCCTTGAAGACGAGCAGCCTGAGAGCATCAGGCAGCGTCGCCGTCAGGCGGCCGGTGTAGACGACTTCGCAGCGGGCGACGACGAGGCGCAGGACCGGCCCGACGGTACCGTCCCCTTCGGACAGGTCCGGTGCCAGGCACGTGACGTGTCCCGAAGGGACGCCGTCAGAGACGCTCGACCCGCGAGCCGCCGACGATCGCGTCACGGCCGTCGGCAAACCGGACCCAGGCCTTCCCGCCGCCGTCGTAGTCCGGCGACCAGACGATCAGCGTGGCGTCCTCGCCCCCGACGCGAACCGCGTCCGTGCCCTCCGCCTCGACGCCGCGCCACACGCGGACGAACGGGTTCTCGTCCCACTCGCGTCCGATCGTCGTCTCGTCCGTATGGCCCGGCAGGACTCGCAGCTCGGCCGGGAGCTTCATGAGAACGTCCATCACGGCGCTCCGGATCTGCTCGAAGTTGCCCCCGCCGACGGAGTCCTTGAAGAGCGTATCCCCCGTGAAGACGGCTTCTTGGTTGACGACGAACGCGACCATGTCGTCGGAATGTCCCGGCGTCGGGAGCGCCTCGACCCGGAGACCCCCGACCTCGGCGGCGCCTGTCTCCACCGGCAGCCCGAGCTCGGCCTCGTGCTCGACGTGATCGGGATGCGAGTGTGTCCGGAGAACGACTTCGGGCTTCACCCGCCAGCGCGTGGCCGCCGCCAGCAGCGGCTCCAGCGGGGCGCCGGAGTCGACATAGAGCGCGCTCCCGCCCTCCTCGTCCGCGACGAGGTAGGCATTCGAGAGCCACCGGGGATCCATGCTCCGCTCGACAAGCACGGCGGTACGCTACCCGCACACCTGCGATGTAGGAGGAATTGACGATGGGTCTGATGTCACGAGCCGGCGCGATCATCAAGGCGAAGTTCAGCTCCCTGCTGAACCGGGCCGAGAACCCCCAGGAGACACTCGACTACTCGTACGAGAAGCAGCTCGAGTCGCTCCAGAACGTGAAGCGCGGCATCGCCGACGTCGTCACCGCGAAGAAACGCCTCGAGATCCAGACGCAGCAGCTCGAGCAGAACGTCGTCAAGCTCGACGGGCAGGCACGCCAAGCCCTCGCAGCCGGCCGTGAGGATCTCGCCAGGCAGGCGCTCGAGCGAAAGTCCGGTGCCCAGCAGCAGCTGCAGGACCTCGACACGCAGGTGAAGCAGCTGGAGGACCAGCAGGAGAAGCTCGTCGCGAACCAGAGCCAGCTCTCGGCGCGGATCGAGCAATTCCGCACGCAGAAGGAAGTGATCAAGGCCCAGTACTCGGCCGCCGAAGCTCAGGTTCGCATCGGCGAGGCGGCGACCGGCATCGGGCGCGAGATGGACAACACCGGCCTCGCGATCCAGCGCGCGAAGGACAAAACCGAGCAGATGCAGGCTCGCGCGAGCGCGATCGACGAGCTCGTCACCTCGGGCGACCTCGAGGAGCTCGGCTCCGACAAGACGCAGCTCGACCGCGAGCTCGCGCAGCTGGCGTCGAAGAGCCAGGTCGACGCCGATCTGGAGAAGATGAAGGCCGAGCTGGGCTCCGGCGAGCCCGCTTCTCCAAAAGAGATCCAGCAGTAGGAGTCGGCGTCAGGCCGCGAGCGCGGCCTCGTCCTCGGCGCTGACCGATACGGATGCGCGGCGCGTCAGCAGGTAGGCGCAGCAGCCGGCGGTGACTAGGCAGGTGACGAGGACGAGCAAGCGGTAGTCGACGACCGTCACGAGCGCCGCGCCGACGGCGATCGAGACGGTCTGCGGCGTGCCCACCAGCGTCTCTGCAGCGCCCGCGACGCGGCCTTGCAGCCGTAGGGGCGTCCGCAGCTGGATGGCCGTCGCGAAGCCGACGATGAACCATGCGATTCCCGCGCCGGCGACCGCCGTGCCTGCGAGTACCAGCGGCAGGCTCGACGACACGAAGCTGAGCTCGCCGAAGGCGAACAGGGCCATGCCGAGTCCGACGAGCTTCACGTCTCCGAGCCGGCGGAGCGTGCGAGCAGCGCTGAGGCCGCCGACGATCGCGCCGACTCCCTGGAGCGAGCTGAGCACACCGAAGAACGAGGCGGAGCGATGGAGTCCCTGGTCGAGCACGGCGAAGATGACCGTCTCGGAGAACCCGACGACGAGTAGGCACGCGCCGGTGGCGACGATGATCTGGCGCAGCGGGATCGTCCCTCGGATGTGACGGACGCCGGCGAGCAGCTCCTCGACGAAGTGATGCTCTTCCCGTTCGAACCGAGGCTCGCGCACTTTGATGAGGCAGAGCGCCACCACCACGGCGACGAACGTCGCGGCGTCGAGGATCGCGACGGCGCCCCCTCCCGCGGAGGCGTAGATCGCGGCGCCGACCAATGGCGCCAGCAGGCGCAGGCCCTCGCGGACGGTCTGGAACATGCCGTTCGCCTCCGCGAGGACGTCGCGTGGCAGCAGGACGGTCATGAGCGCCGACCGGGCCGACGCGGCGACGGTGCCGGCGGCGCCGTAGAACGCCGCGACGGCGTAGATCAGCCAGATGTCACTTCGGCCGTGGACGAAGAGCAGTGACAGGACGACGACCGCCTCGACGGAGTAGGTCACGATCAACACCTTCCGGCGCGGCAGGCGGTCGACCACGAGCCCGGAGAGCGGCGAGAGGAGTGACGGCAGCCCGAGCGCGAAGAAGACGAGCCCCGCGGCCGCGTTGCTGTGCGTCAGGTCCTTCATCCAGATGCCGAGCGCGATGAAGATCGCCCAGTCGCCGAATACGGAGACCGACCAGCCGAACAGGAAGACGCGCGCGTTGCGAATGCGAAGGAGCTGGCGCATGGAATGTTGGATCGACCCGAAGGGAGGGTCAGGCGCGCTCGCTGAGCTCCGTCGTCTGCGTCGCGGGCGCGGGCGCGCGCTCGATGCGGACGTCGCCCGAGACGGTCTTCGCGAACAGCTCGACCAGCGGCCCCTCCGCCGAGGGCTCCTGCTCCGGCGTGTCGCCCAGCTCGAGCTCCGAGCTCGTGGAACCGCTCACCGTGTTGGCATCGACGAACAGGCGAGACCCGCGGCGGATGCCGACGCTGATGTCGCCCGAGATCGCCCGTAGCTCCATCCTGCCCTGGACGACGGCCTCGAGCCGCTGGTCTCCCGAGACGGTGTTTGCCGTAACGGAGTCGCCCGCGTCGCCGATAAGCACGTCGCCCGAGACGAGCTGGACGATGGCCGCGCCGGCGACGCCGTCGGCGTGAAGGTCGCCGGAGGCCGACTTGACGTCGAGCCTCCCCTTCACCTCGTGGAGGTGGACGTCGCCGCTCGCCGTCTTGACACGCGCATCGCCGCCCGTGTCCTCGACGTTGACGTCACCCGAGGCCGTCTTGACGTCGACGGTTCCGAACTCTCCGTGCGCTCTGAGGTCGGCTGACTTGGTGCGCACGTCGAGGCTTGAGCCGCGCGGGCATGTGACGCGGAGGCGGATGTCGGGCCCGCCGTGGCGGATCTCGGGTCCCTCGCCCCACGAGAGGTAGATCCCCCGCCTAGGCTTCACCTCGACCACGATCTCGTGCCCGTCGCCACGCCGAAGCTGGTCGATCCTGGCTTCGTCGACCAGCTCGTGCATGGCTTCCTTCTTCGAGAGCGCCTCGAGCTCCACGTACGTGTCCTCGGTGTCTCCCGCCTCGAGGATGATCTCGCCGGAGGGGATCTCCAGATTGAGCACGACACTTCCGGGTGTGTGAAACGTCTCGCTGCGCATCAGATGTGGTTGCGGAGGTAGAGGTTGCCGACGTCGCCGAGGATGCGGTCGCGCGGCGTGATCGCGTTGCGGATCAGCGGTCGCACGAGCTCGCGGCCGCGGAGCCGGGCGGCCTCGCGCTTCGGGACCAGTGCGAGCGCCATTCCGAATGGGAGAGGTAGGACGTGCATCGTCACTCCTTTCAGCTCTGGCCGTAGCCGGTCATGCGGCGGCCACCGGGATGGCGCCGCTTGCTGGGATCAGCGCTGCGCGTGATCTGCTGGAGCAGCCAGGTGTTCGCCGACACGCCCGCCTCCTGGGCGGCGGTGTCGACGATCGCCTTCAACGTCTCGGGCAGGCGGAGCGTGATCCGTGCGGTGAGGTCTTCGAGCCCTGTCGTGGGCGGTGGCGCCCCGGGCTCGGGAACGTAGACGAGCTCGGGCTCTCCTGCCGAGACCCGTACCTCGACGTGCCCGTCGGGAAGCTGGTTCGCGAGCTCGGCAGCGGCCTCGCCGAGGGCGTCCATCAGCCTGAGCCGGAGGGATGACTCGAGGGCTGAGCTGATCCGGCGGGCTGCTTCGGCGATCGCGTCGTCGCCGATGCCGGCCACGTTGGCCAGATCCTGTTGGAGCGCCTCGACGTAGGCCGCCACGTTCATGAGGCCACTATGACATCACTCTGATGTCATGTCAACACTACTCAGTGTCATGAGTGGTGTCGCGGTGACGCGAAACGCGCAAATTGCGGCAGAATCGACACTAGTGGCTCAGAGCCACAAAGTCCCTTTGCGCGGTTCCGACCAGGCTCAGAGAGGGGCGTCGAAGACGCCGAACCAGCGGGAGAGCTCCTGCTCGACCGGGATCTCGGGCTCGAGCTTGGCCTTGAGCTCCAGCTCGGTCGCGTTGTCCCGCTGCTGGCCGTCACCCGTCGGGACGAACGGCCAGAATGCCCCCCGCTTGAAGCCGTAGACCCAGTACACCGGCTCCTTCCCGCCGTCGAACTTGAAGACCGCGGCTAGGAGCTGCGCCCCGAAGCCGGCCTCCTCGAGCCCTGACGCGACTGTATGGATCGTCGCCGCCTGGTCCTCGAGCTCCTTGTCTCGGACGACAATCCACGTGTAGCCGAACGAATCGTCGCGACGCTCGAGCTTCGACCCCGATTCGGCCGCAACCTTGTCGAGCAGCTCCTGGAGGTCGTTCTCGGCGCGGATGAAGTCCCCTGCGGACAGCGGCTTGAAGCACACCCCGGCCACGCCCGCCGTGCGCAGGCCGAGCTCCGTGTCCATGGTCACGGCCGCCGTCGTCAGCGCGAACAGCCGGTCACGAGCCGGGCCGGAGAGCTTCTTCTTCCCGAGGAGAACGTCCCGCAGGCCCAAGGCGGAAAGGCTAGCCCTCGGCGCGATTGAGGTGAGGCCGGCCCTCCCGAGCCGGCCCCGCCCCGCACTGCCTAGACCGGCCGGCCCATCTCCCGCGCGATCTCGGAGAGCGCAGCGAGGCGCTTCTCGAGGGGCGGGTGCGTCTGGAAGAGCCCGACGAGGGAGCCCTTCACGCTGGCCGGGATGATGAAGAACGCGTTCATCCCCTCCACCTCGCGCAGGTCTCGCTGCGGAATCCTGAACATCTCGTTGGAGATCTTCTGGAGGGCGCTCATGAGATGCTCGGGGGCGCCCGTGATGAGCGCCGAGCCACGGTCCGCAGCGAACTCTCGGTACCTGGAGATGGCGAGGATCAGGATCTGGCTGAGGAAATACGTCACGACCGAGACCAGTAGGACGATCAGCCAGATCGGAACGGAGTTGTTGTCACGACCGCGCCCGCCCCCGAACATCCCGCCGTAGATGCCGAAACGGGTGAGCAGACCGGCGAGCATCGCGAAGAAGCTCGCCACGGTCATGATCAGGACGTCGCGGTTCGCGACGTGGGAGAGCTCGTGCGCGAGCACCCCTTCGACCTCCTGGGGCTCGAGCCGGTTCCAGAGCCCGCGGGTGACCGCAACTGCCGCGTGCTTGGGGCTGCGGCCCGTCGCGAAGGCGTTCGGCACGTCGGTGTCGATCACCGCGATCCGCGGCTTGGGGAGGTCGGCCATCGCGCAGAGCCGCTCCACCATGTCGTGCAGCGCGGGTGCCTCGTCCCGTTCGACGATCTTGGCGCCCGAAGCCGCGAGAGCGAGCTTGTCGGAGCTGAAGTACTGGAAGACCGCGAGCCCGACGACGATCACGAGCATCGGAACGAGCCCGACATTCAGTACCTGGAACAGAACGACGGCGAAGACGACGTAGAGAAGCCCGAGCAGCGTGCCCGTCAAGAGCATCCGCACGGAAAGACCGCGGTCACGCCCGTACGACTTGCGTTTCATCGAAAATCCCGCTCCTTGAAAGCGTGGGTTACACGAGGAATCGTAGCCACGGCGGTCGCCGCTGCGGGTTTCCTCTGGACGTCCGAGGCCGCCCAGGCGCGGCCCAAGATCTATGTCCTTCCCGCCGGCGGCTCGACGGGGGCCGGTAAATCGCCGGCAGTGGGCTTGTACGTCCCGGGTGCGGGCGGGTCGATCAGCCGCGCCGACGCGATCGCCGCGCTCCGCCGCGGCAAGGTCGTGGATGCCGCCCTCGGCACCGGGCCGCATGGGCCGATCCTCGTCGACCTCGTCTTCGGCCTGCCCAGACAGCCGGCGACGCAGGCGGTCTACGTGACGCTCCCCCCGCCCGGACGGCACCCGAACACGAGGCGGTACGCGGTCATGGTCGTCGCCCCCGGCTTCGGCGGCGTGCTCAGCTCGAGCTCGACGCGCATCCGCGGGCTGGTGTCCCTCCCGGACATCACCGAGACCGCGATCGCCATCGCGGCCGGGCGCTCCCCGCCGGTTCGCTCGCATCCCGACCGTGACGCCCTTCAGGACTTGCGCGACCTCGACAACCGCCTCTCACGCGTCCACCGCGACCGCGGCTGGATCTTCGTCGTCGTCGTCCTCACCACTCTGGCGCTGGTCGTGGTCGCCCCGCGCGCCGGCGTGCTCGCGGGCGCGTCCTCCTTGATCGCCTCGCTGATCCTCGCCGCGGCCGGCGCGACGCGGTTCGGGCTGGTGCTCGCGGAGATGGGCGCGCTCACGGCCGGCCTGGCGCTCGCCGGCAGTCTGCGGCGAAAGCTCGTCCCCGTGCTCGTCGCCGCGTTCCTGGTCGGGTTCACCGTCGTCCTCGCCGTCGATCCCGAGCTCAACTCCCTCGGCCTTCTCGGCGCGCGGCCGGACGGCGGCGGCCGCTTCTACGGAATAGGGAACCAGGTCGAGACGCTGCTCCTCGCGCCGGTGCTCGCCGCCGCCGCGATCGCCGGCCTCCGGTGGCTGCCTGCGTTCGGGGCCCTGGCGCTCGTCACGCTCGGCTGGAGCAAGGCCGGCGCCGACGGCGGCGGCGTGCTCGTATTCGGCGCGGCTCTCGCGTTTCTCGGGCTGCGGCTGAGCGGGCTTCCGCTCACCGTCCGGAGGGTGGCGCTGGCGGGTGCAGCGGTCGTCGTCGTCGGCCTCGCGCTCATCGGGCTCGACGCAGCCTTCGGCGGCTCGAGCCACGTCACCCACGCCGTCGGCGGGGGACCGGGATCGCTGTTCGGCGACCTCGGCCACCGCCTCCACGTCTCCTGGGCGTCGGTGACCGGGCGGTGGGACCGGGTCGTGATCTTCCTCGCCTGCGTCGGCGCACTCGTGCTGTTCGGGCTCCGGCGCCCCCGGCTCGCCACCGTCGACGCGCTGCTCGTCGGGATCGCCGTGTCGCTCCTCGCCAACGACACGCCCGTCGATGTCGTCGGCCTCGGAGCGCTCGGATGCGCGGCTCTCGTCCGCTGGGAGGCAGTAGACTCGCGCCCGATGCGCCGGGCCACAGTCTTCGCCGCCTGCGTCTGCGCCGTCCTCCTCGTGGCCGGCTGTGGCAGCGAGGGCGTCGCCTTGCCCAAGCCGAGCACCGTCGTCGGGACTGTGCAGGCGGCGGCACCGGGCAAGGCGATCTTCATCGCCCAGGGGTGCGGCTCCTGCCACACCTTCACCCCTGCCGGGCCTGACGCGAACGGCCAGATCGGCCCCGATCTCAACAACCTCGCCGCCTATGCGAAGACCGCGAAGCAGCCGCTCGCGGCGTTCATCCACACGTCCATCGTCAATCCGGACAAGTACGTCGGCAAGGACTGCCGCGGCGCGCAATGCCCGAAGGGCGTGATGCCGAAGTCGTACAAGTCGCTGCCGGCGGCCGATCTCACGGCTCTCGTCGACTTCCTGTCGAAGCCAAAGGGCTGAACCTCCCGCACGACTTCCCGCGCGACCTGGCGGCGGTCGCCTGCGACCTCGATCGCACGCTAATCGCCGAAGACGTGCAGCTGAGGCCGCGAACGAAGGCGGCGATCGCCGCGGTGCGCGCGGAGGGCATGCACGTCGTCATCGTCACCGGCCGCATGTTCCAGTCGGTGCGGCGCTATGCGCTCGAGGCCGGGATCGACGATCCGGTCGTCTGCTACCAGGGCGCCGTCGTCGCCGAGCCCGTCACCGGACGGTGGCTGCGGCACGAGCCGATCCCGCTCGAGCTGGCGCGCGAGACGATCGCGGCCGTGAACGAGGAGGGGTTCGGGCTCAACTGCTACGTCGACGACGAGCTCTACGTCTCCGAGATCACGCCCGAAGCGCGGCGCTACGCGGATTTTCAGCGGCTCGAGCTGCACCCGGTCGGGAACCTCCTCGACTGGCTGCACACGCCGCCGACGAAGCTCGTCGTGATCGACGACCCTGAAGTCCTGAACGGGCTGAAGCGCCGGATGCTCGCCCGGTTCGACGGCCGGCTCTACATCTCCAAGTCGCTCCCGTTCTTTCTCGAGTTCGCCGCGCCCGAGGTCACCAAGGCCGCGGGCCTCGACTTCCTCGCCCGCCGCCTCGGCTTCACGCGTGAGAGAACGATCGCCTTCGGCGACGGCGAGAACGACATCGAGCTGATCGACTGGGCCGGCTACGGCGTCGCCGTCGCGAACGCAGACGAGCAGGTGAGGCAGGTGGCCGATCTCGTCTGCCCTTCGGTCGACGAGGAGGGCGTCTCCCAGGTGCTCGAGGCGTACCTAGACTCCCGCGCATGATCGACCTGCGCGCGGCGCGAGCCGATCCCGACGCCTACCGCGCGGCGCTCGAGCGCCGCGGCGCCGGAGAGGCCTTCGACGAGCTGCTTGCGGCCGACGAGCGCTGGCGGGCGCTGGTGCCCCAGGTGGACGAGCTGCGGGCGCAACAGAAGATGGACGGCAAGCCGACTCCTGAGCAGATCGAAGAGCTCAGGGGAGTCAAGGAACGACTGCGAGCGCTCGAGGACGACCTGAGCGCGGCCGAGGCCGCCCGCGACGCGGCGCTCGCCAAGGTCCCGAACCCCCCGCACGAATCGGCCGCGGACGGCATGACGGAAGACGACGCCGTCGAGATCAAACGCTGGGGCGAGCACCCGAAGCTCGCAGACCCGAAGGAGCACACGGAGATCGGCCGCTTCGAGCTCGCGCGCGCAGCCAAGATCTCCGGCTCGCGCTTCGGCTTTCTCGCCGGAGACACGGCGCTGATGGCTCTGGCTCTCTACCGCCTCGCCCTCGACCGGCTCGTCGCGGAGGGGTTCACGCCGATGATCCCGCCCGTTCTCGTCCGCGAGGAGGCGATGTACGGGACGGGCTTCTTTCCGTCGGACAAGAGCGACTACTACGCCGTGCCCGAAGACGGGCTCTACCTGGTGGGCACGTCGGAGGTACCCCTGATCGGGATGCACATGGACGAGATCCTCGACGAGCTGCCGATTCACTACTGCGCCTTCTCGTCGTGCTTTCGCCGCGAGTCCGGAGCGGCCGGGCGCGACACGCGCGGGCTCTTCCGCGTTCATCAGTTCCAGAAGGTTGAGATGGTCGTCTACACGCGTCCCGAGGACTCCTGGGACATGCACGAGCGCATGCTCGCGATCGAGGAGTCGCTCGTGCAGGCAGTCGAGCTTCCGTACCGCGTGGTGAACACCGCGGCCGGCGACCTCTCGGCCGCCGCGGCGAAGCGCTACGACATCGAGGCGTGGTTCCCGTCGCAGGAGCGCTACCGGGAGATCACGTCGTGCTCCAACACCACCGACTACCAGGCCCGCCGCAGCGGGATCCGCTACCGGACGGAGGACGGGCGCCTCGAGACGCCCCACACGCTCAACGGGACCGCCGCAACCGACCGCTGGGTGCTCTCGATGCTCGAGAACTTCCAGGGCAAGGTTCCGAAGGTGCTGCAGCAGTACGGCGCGCCGGCCGGGATCAGCGCCTGACGGGCGTTGAGGGGCGGCGCTCCGTGGGGACCGGCCGCCGTGCCTACTTGACGAGCACGGCCCAGCTGTCCACCCCGTGTAAATCCGATCGGTCGGACCGAAGTAGCCCGTGCAATGGAGCTTCGAGCCCTGAAGCCCGGTCTTCTGGCCGAGCACGGGCACGAGGCTAGGCTGTGACGACGGCGGGGTGCCGGAGCGGTCGAACGGGGCGGTCTTGAAAACCGCTGTGCCCTTCGCGGGGCACCGTGGGTTCAAATCCCACCCCCGCCGCTCAACCGTGCGGGTTCGCGGTCTTCCCTCCTGTTGTCTCGGGTGGTCTATCGGCGCGTTTCTACCGCCTCTTCACACCCGCCGGCGGGAAGTACGCTCTCCGAGTGTCAACCCCCACGGCAGCCGCGCGACGCATCGCGCCGGGTTTCCTCCAGGCGAAGCCACGGCCCCTGAGCGCGGTTGCCGACTATGTCAACGGAAGCATTCTTCCGCCGGCAGTCGTCTGCGAGGTCGGATGGGTAAACGGGTTAGGCGCAATCCGCTCGCTCGGCCGCGCGGGGGTTCGCACCGTCGCGCTGGACCATCGGCCCTGGGCCCTCGGGTTCCGCTCGCGGTACGCGCTGCCGGTCGTAGCCCCCGATCCGCTCGCCGATCAGGACGGGTTCATTTCTTCCTTACTGGCGCTCGCGGAGGTGCTTGGCCGGCGAGCACCGATCTTCCCGACGCACGATGAGCACCTGAACGCGCTGGCGTGCCGCCGCGACGACCTCGGCGATCGCTTCCTGTACCCGTTCCCGAGCTGGGACGTGCTCGAGCCCCTCCAGAGCAAGCGGCACCAACTCGCGACGGCAAGCAGTCTTGGCCTTGGTACCCCGGCGACGACGCATCCCCGGTCGCTCGAAGAGGCGCAGATGGACGCAGCCGAGATCGGTTTCCCCGTATTCGCGAAGCCGTCCGAGAACATCGCCTTCAAGCGACTGCACAAGCGCCAGGGCTTCATCTGCTGGGACGCCGCGGAACTCGAGCGCGCGTACCGACTGATGGTTGACCACGAGCCGATGGTGCAGGAATTCATACCCGGCGGCGACGAATGCCTCTGGTCACTCGGCACATACATCTCGCCGGGTGGTGAGCCACTCGCGCTGTTTTCAGGGAGGAAGCTCCGCCAGACGGCCGGGAGCATGGGCAGCGCGCGTGTCGGCGAGGCGCTCTGGGACGATGAGGTCGTCGAGTCGGGGCTCCGGCTCCTTCGGGGGCTCAATTTCCACGGAATCGCGCAGGTCGAGTGGAAGCGCGACCCGCGAGACGGCCGGCTGAAGCTGATCGAGGTGAATCCGCGGCTGTGGCAGTGGCACGGGCTCACGGGCGCGTGCGGGGCCGATGTCATCCAGATTGCGTATTGGGACTTGATCGGTGTGTCGGTCTCGTCTGCGCGCACCGACAGCAGTGGCAAGCGTTGGGCGATCAGTCTGATGAGCGAGCAAGGTCTTGCGCTGCAGCGGCCGCCGTATGTCGACGGGGTCTTCGCGCTCGACGATCTGAAGCCGGGCCTCGTACACGCAGGACGCTTCCTGGTGAATCGTTCCCGCCCTGCGGCTCGAGACCGCTCAAGACACTAGAGCTCGCTGTAAATCGCGAGGAGGCGATCGGTCATCTGGTCGACGTCATGCACATGCTCGACATACGCGCGGCCGGCGGCGCCGCGGCGCATGCGCTCCTCGGGCCGCTCAATCAGCCACGCCAGCTTCTCAGCGAGATCGTCCTTCGTAGCCGCAAGGATCGGGAGCTCGATGCCGAATGCTTTCTCGGTCTGGCGCACGGCATCCTCGGCGAGGGAAGTGACGACCGGCTTTCCGAGCGCCATCGCCTCGATCGCGAAAACGCCGTGCCAGTCACGCAGCAACTGGTCGACGATGATGTCGGCGCGCCGGTAGCGAGCGAGTGCGTCCTCGTTGCGGACGCCGTGGACGACGTCGAGCTCCACCGAGTACCGCTTCTTCAGATCTTCGACGGCCTTGACGACGAACTCCGTTCCCTTCTTCTCCTTGTTCGAGGGGGCGTGCACGATCCGGATAACGTCGCTTTCGCTCGGGGGCGACGGCTCGTACCGGTGCACCTCGATCCCGGGCGGGAGGACGTGTGCGTCGAACGGGACGAAGCGCAACGCCGCGTACGAGCCGACGATCCGCGCGTCGGCCTTCAGGCCGTAGCCAAGCTTTTCGCGTGGCGTCTCGCGGATGTCCGCGCCCAGGAAGTGGAAGACAGACTTCCGCCGCATTGCGCGAAGGATCGGGAACTGGAGCTTCTTCGGCACGAGCGTGAGCCCGAAGTAGAAATGGAAGATGTCTGTCTCGGGAAGGACGGCGGCGAGCGTCCGTAGTTGGACAAACTGCCGCCGCCAGAGGCCCTTCGGGCGCTCCACGTAGATGTCGAATTCGTCCGGCCGCGAAGGAATGCGAGCGTAGAGCAGCAGGCGGGCGTCGACGCCCTTCCGCCGCAGGGCCTGCACGTTCGTCCAGCCGACACCGGCCAGGTTCACCGGGCAGTGCAGCACGCGAAGGGCCATCGAACCGCCGCTCAGTATCGCAGCGCCTGCGTCGTAGCCGACGCTAGGCAGGTTCGACTCCTGTGCCTCTCCGTCGAGCCGACGCGGAGCCGGACTCCCGTCTTTGCGATACCCAACTCGCCATCGTCTAGGACGACGGGCACTTGCCTTGCTTGTAGAGAGCGTAGTCGGCCGGCGACAGGATCCAGCGCCACTTGCCGTTGAGCGTGACAGCGTGCATGGTCGCGGTTGTCACCCCGTCATCGGAGGTGACCTGGACGGAGACCGCGGTCGAGGGCTTCGCCTTGCCTGCGATGTCGACCGTGTCGGCGTACGTCTCGAGGATCTTGAATTTCTTGAGGTCGAAGCCGGAGTTGCTCTGGCACGCGGTGTAGCGAGCGCGGCTGACGATTGCCTGGTCGGCGGGATGGAGCGTGTCCCACAAGCGTCCGGACTGGCCCCGCGAGAACTGCGTCGTGACCTGCCGGATGAAGTCGCCGGCCGATTGCGCCGATGGCCCACCGCCTCTCGTGCCGCCGCCCCCTAGGCATCCGCTCGAGACGGCGACGACGAGCGCCGCTATGGCGAGCGCCGCCGCGTGCCTCAGTCCGAGTGCATGGATGCGAGCCTTCACCGCCATGCGAAACGCCCTGCCTGTGTGGTGACGACGAGCGGCGCTCGCGGTCTCTCGCGAGCCATCGGAAACCGGCCGATCGAGATGGGCTCACCCAGGAGTGGGATGAGCAGCGCAGCGACGTCGGGGCGAGAGGCGAGCTGGTGGCGCGCGTCGTCGACGTCCGCGATCGCGAGCGCGGTCGCGTACGCCTCGGCCTCCGTGGCGCTCGGGGCCACGACCGTGACCGAGAGCGGGCCGGCGACTGCGGGCGCCCCGGTCGCAGGGTCGATGAGGTGGTGAAGCCGCCGCCGGGGGCCGAAGCGCCGCGTGTCACGTCCGGACGTGGCGACCCCCCCGCTCGTGAGCTCGAGCGTTCCAGCCACGCGGTCGGGGCCTCGTGGGTCTGCGATGTCCACGCGCCAGGGGCCGCCCTCGGGTGGCGTGCCCCAGACGGCGATGTCGCCGCCCAGATCGACGAGTGCTCCAATCAGCGCGGGCCAGGCGGCCCGCATGGCGTGCAGTGCGCGCGTCGCGGTGAAACCCTTGCCGATGCCGCCGAGGTCGACGGCGGCACCCCGTTCGACGCGCACTCTCCGCGAGCTCGAGTCCACCTCGATGTGCGCGCCCGCACGCCACCCGTCGAGCGGCAAGGCCGCCCGCTCCGTGAGCAGCTCAAAGGAGCGGTCGTAGCCGGCGGCGGCGAGCGCCGGGAGGATCGTTGGGTCGAACCGCCCCTGCGTGTCCGTGCGCGCGCATAGCGCGGCTGCGAGCACATCGACGAGTCGCTTGTCGACGTCGATCCATGCACCGTTGGAGCGGTTGAGCCGCGACAAGTCGCTGCGTGCGTCGAAGCGCGAGAGGGCACGTTCGCAGGCTGCGACCTCGCGCTCCGCCGCGCCGAGCGCTCGGCGAGCGGAGATGACGTCGCGCGATCCTGCGGTCGCAGCGGCCGAGCAGGTCGTCCCCATCGCACGGAACGACTGGCGCTGCAGCGCGCCTGTCACGCCGGCACCGCGGCCCGGCGTCGCTTCGGTGGCGGCTGCTCGGTCGTCGAGGGTCCAGGCGGTACGGGGCGGGCGGGCGCCGGCCGTGCTCCCGGGCGCGGCATCAGGATGCGCGCGTACGCGAGCCACACAACCGGAGCGGCGGCGACCCCCGCAAAGACCAGTCCGCGCGTTCCGGTGAGGTCAGTGCCGACGTTGAGGGCGTGGTAGAGGCCGATCGAGAAGGCGGCGAAGCTGGCGTAGTGCATCAGCCGCCAACGGCGCTGACCGATGCGCCGACGGACGTGGAAAGAGGCCGCGAGGGCGAGCATGAGCCATCCGGTGATGATGCCGGCGGCGACCGGCACGGGCCGCCATGGTGCCGCGCCGGGCACTAGCACGCCGACGAGCCCGAAGCGCATGAGCGGGTCGAGCGCGAGCGAGCCCATGTGCAGGACGAGCATCGCCAGAGCGGTCCACATGAGCGTCTGGTGCCAGCCGAGGAGCGTCTTGCCGCGCCGGTTGCCGAGCAGCCTGGTGCTGAGGGCGAGGCCGAGCGTGACGGAGACCGTGAGGAGACCGAAGGCGACGAGGCCGGCGGCACGCGCGACGAGCCAGACCACCGGCACCCCGGCTGTCTGAGCAGCGATCATCCCGCTGGGACCGGCGAGGTTCGCGTCGTTGCATGCGGTGTCGAGGCGCCGCCCTTCACGACGACGAGATGGCTCTTGCCGCTCTTGTCCGTGACGACGACTGCTCCGGGGATGGGCTGCGGCGCCGTCGCCGGCTGCGGGCGCGTCCAGGCCAGCACGGCGAGCACGCCGAAGAGGGCCCAGGTCGCGATAACGGTTGCCCAGAGCTTGCGAATCTCAGTCTCCTGGCTCGACCCGCCGCGGCGGAGCCGGCGTGACGGGAGTGATGATCTGGCCGACCCGGGGCGCCGTAGGCACCGGGGGAACGCTTCGCTTCAGCCCGGCGATGGCTGCGGCACCTGTCAACGCGGTCGCCGCCAGGACTGCTGCGAACGCGAACAGTTCGGGCCGCCTCACTCCCCCTGGACCTGGCCGATCGCTTGCGGCCGCAACCACGTTGATCCTTTCGATCGCTTCCTTTCTCCGCGCCAACCGCGCGTTCTCGCTCGTCGATGATCGATCGGCCGGGTGCCTGCGGCATCCGTAGCGGCGCGCAGATCAGATACGGGGTTTCCCGCGCGGTTGGCGCACCTCGGGGGCGCGCACCGACCACGTTTGCGGGTTTCCCGAGGTCCGATCGGCGTGCCCCCCGACGCTGACGCCCGCCGGACGCGCTCTGATTCGTCCGTGAGCGATTCGGTCGTGGTTGTCGGCAATGGTGTTTCCGGATACGCCTGCGCCGCTCGGCTCGCAGAGCGAGAGGTGCCCGTGACGATGATCGGGCCGGGCCTGCCGCACGATCGGCCGCCTCTCTCCAAGCGCGCGCTCCTGACCGGTCGAGTGCCGCTGCTCGCCGACGCTGCGCAGCTCGCTGAGCGAGGCATCGCGCATGTCGACGGGGTCGTGACAGGGTGTGACCTCGCCCGCCGCCGCCTCGTCGTCAGCCGCTCGGCAGGTGGCGCGCCGCTCGAGATCGAGGCTCCGGCACTGGTCTGGGCGACGGGCCTGCGCTACCCGAAACCGCCGGTGCCTGGGCTCGAGCAGGCCGAGGAGAACACGACGGGCGTCGGTCTCGTCTCGCTCGTCCGGCACCTGGCCCTCCCGCACAGGCGCGTCGTCATCGTGGGCGCCGGGCTGATCGGTACCGAGACAGCCGCGACGCTCGCCGCAGCACACGACGTGACCCTCGTCGACATGCTCGATCGCCCGGTCGCACGCTTCCTCCCCCACGTGTCCGACGCCGCCCTCGCCGCGCTCGACGAACTCGGCGTGCACTTCCTCGGCCTGTGCAAGATCGACTCCGCGAGGTTTGGCCCCAACGGCGCCGTCCTGCACACGTCGACCCACGGCGACCTTCGCTGCGACGTTGTCATATCGGCGGCCGGCTTCCGTTCGAGCCTCCCGCCCGAGCTCGCCGGCTCCGACGCGAGAGCACTAACCTTGCCGGCCGACGAGCGCCTCCGGGTGATCGATCGCGAGGGGGTCTGGGCGTGCGGCGACTGCGTGTCGTTCCCGCACCCACGCTGGGGCCGCATCGGCATCCCGCACTGGGATCACGCGCTCTGGAGCGGCCGTCACGCGGCCGAGTCAATTCTCGGCTCGAGCGCGCCCTACGCGCGACAGCCGTACTTCTTCAGCAACGTCGGCCGTCTGCGCATCCAGCAGGTCGGAATGGTCGACGCGGCGGTCGACTGGCACGAGGACGACGGGCTCGTCGTCGGTCGCGACCCCGGCGGCGCGCCTGCCTGCGTACTCCTGCTCAACGCGCCGGCGCGCCTACGCGAGGCCCGCGAGCTCGTCGCCTCAGCAGCCTCTCGATGAGCCCGCCACCTACCACGCACGAGGAGGACACCATGACGCTCGTATCAGTGATCGTCGATCCTGACGCCTGCATCGGCTCTGCCGAATGCGTGGCGCTCGACCCGGACGCGGTCGAGCTCGACGAGCATGGCAATGCGCACATGCTCGTTCCCGAGCTCGAAGAAGGGCGCGCCGAACTGCTCCGCGACGCCTGCCCGGTCGGTGCACTCTCCCTCGTCGCACCGTAACGACACTCGCTCCCCATCGGCGCCGAAACGCCGCTTCAGTAGCCAACTGCACCGGTTCCGGGCCGACTTGAAACGCTGACCCTTCACGGGGTCTGAGTTCAATTCCCACCCCCGCCGCTCGCTCTCAGCGCGGGCGCACCGACCTCAGGATGCGCCGCCGAAGTCGACGTCCTTCGTCTCCACCGTCCCGGCCGTCCGCCCCGGCGCCGTGTGGTCCTTCCAGTAGAGATTCGTGTGCGCGACGACCTTGTCGGGTGGCGGGGCGCCCCATGCCGTCTGGTCTTCCGTGGTGTGGGCGTCGCTGACGAGGGTCGCGTCGTAACCCCTCACCAACGCGCCGTGGAGGGTCGAGCGGATGCACTCGTCGGTCTGCGCGCCGACGACCAGGAGTCGCCCGACTCCGAGGCCCGACAGGACGGTCTCGAGGGTGCTGTCCTCGAAGGAGTCGCCGTAGTTCTTCTCGACCAGCGGCTCGGCGGCATCCGGAGCGAGCTCGGGAACGATCTGCCACTTGTCGCTCCCCCTCTGGAGCCCCTCGTCGTCGGAGTGCTGCACCCAGACGACGGGCACCTGCTCCCGCCGGGCCTTCTCGACCAGGCTGCCGACGTTCGCGACGACCGAGTCGCGCTCGTGCGTCCCTTCGACGACGCCGTTCTGCACGTCGATGACGAGGAGTGCGGTGTTCGGCCGGTTCTCGAGTGTGGTCATGGTCTCCCCCTCTACTGACGCTGGTTTCTGTGCGCACGCACTGTAGACCGACCGGGCGAGCTCGAGCCGAGCGTCTTGCGCATGTGGATGTCCTCGGGCTCCAGCTCGAGGAGCTCGGGCAGCGGGTCGGCCATCGGCGCGAACCCTCGCCTCAGATAGAAGCGCACGGTGTTCTCAGACGGCGTCGCCGAGACGACCATCATCTCGTCGCCCTGTTCGCGCGCGAGGCGCTCCAGCTCCGCGGTCAGGTGGCTGCCCACGCCCTGCCCTCGGTAGCCGTCGCTCACGTGCAGGAACCCGAGCTGCGCGATCCCCGGGCGGACGTGCGGCGTCACGAGCCCGATCCCTACGAGGCGCTCACCCTCGAACGCGGACAGCCCGAGGGCGCCCGCCGTCAGATACCCCTCGCACTGGGCCCGCTGGTGGGCGACCGAGTGCTCGCCCTTCCCTTCGCGCCACGGCGGCGAGCTCCAATCGCCCTCGCGTCTGACCAGGTCGGCGCCGTGCTGCACGTACAGGGCCTCGATGCGCTCGGTTCTGTCGATCTCGCCGATTCGACCGAGATCGGCGGCGACGAGTCGCCGATAGGCGATCGGGTCAGGCTGCATCACCTCGATCTTGCACTGCGCCGGATGGCGCCGCAGCGGTCCCGTCCGGTGCGCGTGCCTCTAATACGGCAGGCACGGGCGGGCACAACACGACGAAGGAGGATGCATGGACCAGGTCCGGAAAGGCGCGCGCGCGTTTCTCCGCTATCTCGTAGCTCTCTACGTGATCGCGATCGTCGTCCAGATCTTCCTCGCCGGCGAGGGGATCTTCGGTATCAAGGCCGGGCCGAAGCTCGACGACCAGAAGTCGCTCGACGCACACCGCGGCCTCGGCTTCTTCCTCGCCGACTTCGGCGCGCTCCTCCTGCTCATCGTCGCCTTGCTGGCCTGGCATGCGGACAAGCGCGTGCGCGTCGTGTCGATCGCGCTGCCGTTCATCCTCTTCATCCAGGGCATCCTTCCGAGCGGCGGGCGCTGGGTCGGAGCGTTCCACCCGCTGAACGCATTCCTGATCCTGGCGCTCTTCGGCTGGCTCGCGATGAAGCTCTCGCGGAGCCCGCAGGCTCAGGCCGCGACGGCGGAGAGCTCTTCGTAGATCCGGCGCAGGCGCCGCTCACGCATCGAAAACGCTCGCACGACCTTCGGGTCGAACTGACCGAGGTCGGAGAAGATCTCGTCCGTCGCGGCATCCCAGCTGAGCGCCTTGCGGTAGGGCCGGTCGCTGGTCATCGCGTCGAGCGCGTCCGCCAGCGCGAAGACACGGGCCCCGAGCGGAATCTCGTCCCCCTCGAGCCCTCCCGGGTAGCCGGTTCCGTCCCAGCGCTCGTGGTGTGAGCGGACGATCCCCACGCCCTCGCCCTGAAGGAGCGCCACCCCGCCGAGGATCTCGGCGCCAATCGTCGGATGCAGCTCGATCAGCTCGCGCTCGGGAGGGGTCAGTGGACCGGGCTTGTTGAGCACGCGGTCGGCTATCCCGATCTTGCCGACGTCGTGGAGCAGGAACCCGTACTCGAGGCTCGGGTCGTCCAGGAGGGTCGGGCTCACCACCTCGGCGAGCGTCAGGGCGTAGTGCTGGACCCGCTGAGCGTGCAGCCCGGTGCCGGGGTCCTTGGCCTCGAGCGCGTCGGCGAGTGCGGCGACGGTTTGCCGGTACGCCTGCTGAAGGAGTCGCCGCTGCGCTCGCTCGACCTCGACCACGCGACTCAGGTCGCGCGCGTAGATGAGGAGCTGCTCGGCGTCCCCTTCGCTTCGCTCGACGAGGAGGTCATTCGACGACTCCTTCAGACGGTCGATCAGCCCGATCAGCTCGAGCGGGCTGAACGGCTTCCGGAGCATTGCCTTCGCGCCTGCGTCTCGGGCCTCACGGTCGGTCATCACCGTGCCGGTGAGCAGAATGACGCTTGGCTCCTCCGCTTCTCGCCCGCGTGTCAGCTCGCGGCAGAACGACAGACCGTCCAGGCCCGGGAGGGTCACGTCGAGCAGGACCACGGCGGGCCGCCAGAACCTGGCCACCTCCTGCGCCTCCTCCGCCGACGCGACCTCCTCGAGCTCGAACTCGTCGGCGGCCAGTGTCTCGCGCAGAAGGAGGCGGAGCGACGAATCGTCGTCCACCACGAGGATCCGGCGCCGAGCGCCGGGAGCCAGGTCTGCGATGGGCTGCGGGGTCTCCATTCTTCGGCGGAAACGGCGGCCGCAGCGCTGCACCGTTCCTGACTCGAACTGTATATCCGTATGGCTTTCTTGCGGGTGAAGATCACTCGACCGAGGCACCGGGCCCGGGCCTAGGCACCCCACCAGAAGCTGGCCGCGACGACGATGTAGAGGCCCACGAGGATCGCTCCTTCCTCCCAGGTGCTTTCCCCGTCGTAGACGACGAGCGCGCCGAGGCCGGCCGCAAGCAGGAGCGAGATGGCGAGCAGCGGGGAGAAGACGAGTGTCACGTTCGTCGCGAAGAACAGGCTCGCGAAGACGACGACAGGCGTGAGGACGAGGGCGACCTGAAGGGCCGAGTTGATGATGACCGAGATGGCGAAGTCCGGCTTGTTGGCGGCCGCGAGTTGCACTCCGACGACGTTCTCGACCGCGTTGCCGGCGATCGCGACGACGACGAGCCCGGCGAAGGCCTCGCTCATCCCGAGCGAGTGGGTCGCAGGTCTCAGCGCCGCCACGAACCAGTCGCTCACGAACGCCGCGCCGACGCCCGCCGCTCCGAGCACCGCAACGGTCGTCCAGAGCGTCCAGCGCGGGGGCCGCGTGCTCCTCGTCGGCGCCGCCCGACAGAAAGCCCGGCAGCGTGAGGGCGAAGAGCGTCAGTAGGACGCCCGCGCAGATCAGGCTCAGCGTCTTCTCGTGACCTGCGGCCGGAGAGTGGAACTCGTGGGCGAGCGACGGCACGGCAAGGATCGCCGCGGCCAGAACGCTGAGCGTCGCGATCATCCGCGCTCGCGGCGAGTTGAAGACCTGAGTTCCGTTCCGCGCTCCGCCCACGACGAACGCGAGGCCGAGCACGAGCACGCTGTTGGCGATCACCGAGCCGACGAGAGCGGACTGGACAACCCCGATGAGCCCCTCCCTCAGAGCGAAGATGGCGATGAAGAGCTCGGGCAGGTTGCCGAGGGCCGACTGGACGACGCCGGCGACCGACGAGCCGACGCGGCTTCCGAGCTGCTCGGTCGCGCTGCCGACGAGCCGCGCGAGAACGGCGATCGCAAGGGCCGCGACCACGAAGGCGAGCACGGGCGTCGCATTCGCGTAGTGCGCCACCGCCGCCGCCGCCACCAGCGCGCCGGCCACCCCGAGCTCGATCACGTCGCGTCGGCTCACCGCCATATCATCGGCGCGATGACGGGCGAGGAGCTGCGAGAGGTGATGCGCCGCTTTCCGGCTCCGGTCGCCGTCGTCACCGCGACGCTCGACGACGAGCGGTTCGGCCTGACGGTCGGCTCCCTCGTCTCACTGTCGCTTTCACCTGCGCTGGCCGGGATCTCGATCGGCAAGGACTCCTCGTCGCATGAGCCGATTCGCCGCGCGGCGGGCTGGGCGGCCAGCCTCCTCTCGGGCTCGCAGATCGCCGTCGCGCAGCATTTCGCCCGCAGCGGGATCCCGCCCGTGGCCCTCTGGAACGGCGTCGACGTGCGCGAGGGATCACGCGGGCCGCTCGTCGAGGGAGCGCTCGGGTGGATCGAGTGCCGGACCGTGTCGGAGCATGAGGCCGGCGACCACACCATCTTCGTCGGCGAGGTCGAGGCCGCCGAGCTCGGCGGCGAGGGCCGAGGGCTCGTCTACCGGGGCGGCCGGTTCCTGCCCGCGTGATCGAGGCCGTCATCTTCGACCTGGACGGGGTGATTCTCGAGACCGAGCAGGTGTGGGACGAGGTGCGCGAAGGCCTCGCCCGCGAGCGCGGCGGACGTTGGAGCGAACGCGCGCAGGCCGACATGATGGGCATGAGCTCGACGGAGTGGTCGGCCTACATGCACGACGTGGTCGGCCTGGCCGAGTCGCCGGAGGAGATCAGCGCCGAGGTCGTCCGCCGGATGCTCGCCCGATACGAGGCCCGGCTACCGCTCGTCGACGGCGCAGTCGAGGCGGTGCGGAGGGTCGCCGCGCGGTGGCCGCTCGGCCTCGCCTCGTCCTCGAACCGGGAGCTCATCGACCGCGCGCTCGACGTCTCGGGGCTGGCAGAGCTCTTCGCCGCGACCGTCTCGTCGGAGGAGGTCGCGCGGGGAAAGCCGGCGCCCGACGTCTACCTCGAGGCCGCGCGTCGCCTGGGAATCGAGCCCTCAAGCGGCGGCGCCGTCGAGGACTCGGCGAGCGGGATCCGCTCGGCTCGCGACGCCGGCCTGTTCGTGGTCGCGATCCCGAACCGGGTCTTCCCTCCCCCGGCGGAAGCGCTCGCGCTGGCGGCGGCCGTGCTCGACTCGATCAGCGAGCTGGAGCCGGAGACGTTCGCCGCCAGATGAGGTTCATCCCGTCCCGCACGGTCAGGAGCACGTTGTCGACCCGCGGATCGTCGCGCACGTGGTCGTTGAACTCGCGGATTGCCCGCGTGTTCTCGTCGTCCTCGGCCGGGTCGGCGACTCGCCCCGACCAGAGCGTGTTGTCGGCGACGATCAACCCGCCCTCGGCGAGCAGCGGGAGCGTCGCCTCGTAGTAGGCGACGTAGCCCTCCTTGTCCGCGTCGATGAAGACGAGCTCGAACGGACCGTCGAGCTTCGCGATCGTCGCGAGGCCCGGGCCGAGCCGGTAGTCGATCCGGTCGGCGACCCCAGCCTCTTCTGCGTACCGCTTCGCGATCGCCGTCGTCTCCTCGTTGACGTCGCAGCTGGTAACGCTGCCCCCGGCCGGCAACGCAAGTGCCATCGAGATCGACGAGTAGCCCGTGAACGTCCCCAGCTCGAGGACGCGTCGCGCCCCGAGCGAGCGGACGAGCACGCCGAGGAACTGCCCCTCGGTGCGGCCGACCATCATCTGCGGCGCCGTCGTCTTCTCGTGCGTCTCGGCCGCCAGGCGCTCGAACAGCTCTCCGTCCGGCGAGGTCTGCGCCTCGGCGTAGGCCTCGACTCTCTCGTCGACGATCATCCGACGCGCCCCAGCAGCACGCAGCCGTTGTGGCCGCCGAGCCCCATCGCGTTCGACAGCGCGACGTCGACTCTCGCCTCGCGTGCCTCGTTCGGCACGTAGTCGAGGTCGCATTCGGGATCGGGGTTGCGGTAGTTGATGGTCGGCGGCAGGACGTCGTGGTGCAACGCGAGGACGCACATCATCGCCTCGATCGCCCCCGCCGCGCCGAAGGTGTGCCCCATCATCGACTTCGTCGAGGAGACCGCGAGCTCGTAGGCGTGCTCGCCGAAGACGTCTTTGATCGCTCTCGTCTCGGCCGCGTCTCCGAGCGGCGTCGACGTCCCGTGCGCGTTGATGTAGCCGACGCGCTCCGGAGAAACGTCGGCACGGCGTAGTGCCGCGCGCATCATCTCGGCGACGCCGGTTGCCTCGGGCTCGGGCTGGGCCATGTGGTGCGCGTCGTTCGACGCGCCGTAGCCCAGGACCTCCGCGTAGACCGTGGCGCCCCGGGCGCGCGCCCCGGCGAGCTCCTCGAGCACCAGTACGCACGCCCCCTCCCCCATGACGAAGCCGGCACGCGTCGCGTCGAACGGGCGCGACGCCCGCGGCGGATCCTCGTCCTCGGCGGCGAGGCCGCGCATGGCCGTGAAGCCGGCGAGGATGAGCGGGTGCATGCACGCCTCCGCCCCGCCCGCGAGGACCGCGTCGGCATCGCCTCGCTTGATCAGCTCCGCGGCCTCGCCGATCGCATGCGAGCCGGTCGCACAGGCCGACACGACCGCGTAGTTGGGGCCTCTGATCCCGAGCGAGATCGCGAGCTGCCCGCTGGCGGAGTCGACGAGGACGTTCGGCAGGAAGTTCGGGGAGACTCGGTCCGGCCCGCGCTCCCGACGCACCTCCTCCTGCTCGAGGATGCCGCTGACACCGCCGATGGCCGTCCCGAAGACGATCCCGACCCGCATCGGATCGAAGCCGTTCAGGCCCGAGTCGCCTAACGCCTCGCGGGCGGCACCGAGTGACAGCAGGACGTTCCGCTCGAGCTTCCTCACCTCCTTCGGAGACGCGACGAGGCTCGGATCGAAGTCCTTCACCTCCGCGGCGATCCGCACCGGCAGGCCCGTCGCGTCGAAGGCGCGGATCCAGTCGATCCCACTCTTGCCGCCGAGCGCCGCATCCCAGGTGGACGGCGCGTCGTTCCCTAGCGGGGTGACCGCGCCGACTCCGGTGACCGCGACCCTCCGCATCATGTGAGCTTAGACAGCGTCTGGTCGCAGGAGGTTACGGGCGCGGACGGCAGGGGAAGAAGGTCCTCGTTCGGAGGTGCGACATGGCCAGGACCGCCCGTTCGCGACAACAACTACGGCTCGTCTTCTTCCACTCACTGCTGTCGGGGAACTGCCGCCGCGTCGAGGGGTTCCTCGCGCAGGTCCTGCAGCGGCGGCACAACCACGGCACGTTCAGGCTGCTCCCGGTTGCCAAGGAGGAGCGCCCCGACCTGCTGCGGCGGTTCAAGGTCGAGGAGTTGCCGACGCTCGTGGTCGTGGAGGACAACGCCGTCGTCGGCCGGCTCGCGCGTCCGCGCGGCTGCGGCGAGATCGAGCGATTCCTCGCGCCCTGGTTGAACTAGTTTCGTGCGGGGTAGCCGGGTGCGCGCTGCAACCGATGCGACACGGTGTCCGCTACGCCGTTCGTACTTTGTGGCTCTGAGCCACTAAGTCGTCGGCGACGCGGCTCTTCCGCCTGCCGCTCACGTCCTCGATCCGCGGCGACGGGCCCGCGTGCACGCTGCACGGCCCAGATCATGTCGAGCTCGGGCATGTCATTAGGGTTCCACCAGGTGCCGGGACCAAACGTTCCCTTTCCGCCGATGGAGGCCCAGCTCGCGAAGGAGCTGCCCGATTCGGGCAGCTGGCAGTTCGAGCCGAAGTGGGACGGCTTCAGGGGCGTGCTGGAAAACGACGGCGGGGAGCTCGCGCTCTGGTCGCGGAACGAGCGCCCGCTGCTGCGGTACTTCCCGGAGCTTCGACCCCTCGGCGACCTTCTCCCGCCGCACTCGGCGCTCGACGGCGAGATCGTGATCGCCCGCGACGGCGTCCTCGACTTCGACTCGATGCAAATGCGTCTCCACCCGGCCGAGTCTCGCGTGCGGAAGCTGGCCGCCGAGATCCCGGCAGACTTCATCGTGTTCGACCTCCTCCTCTGGAACGGCGAGGAGATCCACCGACGGCCGCTCGAGGAACGCCGCGCCGAGCTCGAACGCCTGGCCGAGGGCTTCCGTCTCTCCCCGACGACGGCCGACGCGCGCACGGCGCAGGCGTGGCTCGACCGCTTCGAGGCGGCCGGGCTCGACGGCGTGATCGCGAAGCGGCTCGGCCTGCCCTATCTCCCGGGCTCGCGTGACGGCGTGCTCAAGGTCAAGCCCTACAAGACCGCGGACTGCGTGATCGTGGGCGTCCGCTGGAAAGAGAAGCCGACCCGCATCGCCACGATCCTCCTCGGGCTGTACGGGAAGGGCGGCAAGCTGGACTACGTCGGCTCGGCGGCCGTCGCCGCGAGCCGCCACGCCGACATCTTCGCGCGTGTCGAGCCGTTGCTGGAGGACGCGCCCGATCGCGGCTTCTCCGAACCGAACCGCTGGGGCACCGGAGAGCTCGCGGAGTCTGCCTTGCGTCCGGAGCTCGTCGCCGAGGTGCGCTACGACAAGGTGCAGGGCAACAGGTTCCGCCACGGCTCGCGTTTCCTGCGCTTCCGCGATGACAAGGATCCGGAGCAGTGCACGTGGCGCGAGGTCAGGCCGCCCCGTCGCAAGGGCGATCCGACCTTCGAGAGCTTGCTAGGAGTCGTCTAGGCCTCGTACTCGAGCCCGAGCTTCGCGAATCGCGCCGGGAGAGAGACCTTCCGGCGCCACATCCCCGCCGTCAGGTCGCCGACGGCCGCGATTCGGTCCCGCATCGTCTCGACGGTGAACGTTTCTGGCTCGACGTCGGCGACCTCCTCCCAGCTCAGCGGCGCAGAGACGCGGGCGTCGGGCGTCGGACGCACCGAGTACGCGCAAGCGATCGTCCGGTCGCGTGTGTTCTGCCCGAAGTCGACGAACACTCCGCGACGGTCGGCGACACGCCAGGTCGTGGTCGCGATTTCCTGGTCGCCGATCCTCCGCTCGACCTCCTCGGCGAGAGCCTTGGCGAACCGGCGAACATCCGGGAACAGGGCCTCCGGCTTGATCGGGGCGAGGATGTGCAGACCGGTGGCCCCCGACGTCTTCGGGTAGGAGGCGAGGCCGAGCTCGTCCATCACCTCCCGCACGACGAGGGCGATCCGCCTGACGAACGGCCACTGGCCGTCGAAGGTCGGGTCGAGGTCGATGAGGACGTAGTCCGGCCGCTCGATGTCGTCGATCCGCGAATGCCACGTGTGGAGCTCGATGCAGCCGAGGTTGATAACCCACGCGAGCGCGGCGGCGTTGTCGAGCACCGCGAAGACAGTGGTGTGGCCGCTCGGGAAGCGAACGAACTGCTCACCGACATAGGCCGGGTGCGCGGGGACGCGCTTCTGGTGGAAGAAGTCCTCGTCCACCCCGTTCGGGTACCGCACCATGTGGAAGGGGCGGCGTCGGAGGTGTGGGAGCGCGCAGTCCGCGAGGTCGACGTAGTAGCGGACGAGGTCGCCTTTCGTCAGCCCGCGCTCGGGGAAGAAGAGCTTGTCCGGATTCGAGACCGCGACCTCGTGGTTTCCGACGCGCATTTGCGTGAAGTATCTGCGTGGTAGGGTCGCTCTCGTGCGGCGACTTCTCGCGATCCTGCTCGGCACGTTGCTCGCCGTCCTCGCTGCCGGCTGCGGCGGCTCGAGCAACAAGAGCTCCGCCGGCGGGACGACGACGACTGCCTCTTGCGCGAAGGCGGACCTCAACCTCGTCAACGCCGGCCAGCTCACCGCCGGCACGGACAATCCGGCCTTCCCACCGTGGTTCGGCGGGACCCCGAAGTCGCCGTGGAAGGTGAGCGACCCGCGCTCCGGCCAGGGGTTCGAGAGCGCGGTCGCCTACGCGGTGGCGAAGCAGCTGGGCTTCACCAAGGACGAGGTGACCTGGATCCGTGTCCCGTTCAACCTTTCGTACGCGCCGGGACCGAAGAAGTTCGACCTCGACATCAACCAGATTTCCTACAAGCCGGTTCGCGCGAAGGCGGTCGACTTCAGCAAGTCGTACTACGACGTGAACCAGGCCCTCGTGGTCGTCAAGGACACGCCGATCGCCAAGGCGGACTCGGTCGCGGCGCTGAAGCCGTTCAAGCTGGGCGCCCAACTCGGGACGACGAGCTACGACTACATTGTCAACAACATCAAGCCGTCGCAAAAGCCGGCCGTCTTCGACACCAACGATGCCGCGGTTCAGTCGCTCAAGAACAAGCAGATCGACGGCCTCGTCGTCGACCTTCCCACCGCGTTCTACGTTACCGCCGTGCAGGTTCCGAACAGTAAGATACTCGGCCAGTTCCCGACGACCGGGACGCCCGAGCACTTCGGCATGGTGCTCGCGAAGGGCAACTCGCTGACGGCGTGCGTCAACGATGCGCTCGACAAGCTCCGGTCGGCCGGGACGCTGCAGAAGCTCCAGGATCAGTGGCTGTCCAAGTCCGCCGGCGCGCCGGTCCTGAAGTAGCCCGCTGAACGAGAACCGCCGCTCGAGGATCCTGGGCAGTGCGGTCTCCGGCGGCGAAGGCCGCCGCGCGGTCGCAATCGCGCTCGTCAGCACGGTCGTCTTCTTCACCCTCCTAGGGCTCGCGATCACCCACGCGCCGGGTTGGCCCGAGGTGCGGCGGACGTTCTTCGACTGGGGACAGTTCAAAAGCTCGATGCCGGAGATCGCGAACGCGTTCCTGCTGAACGTGAAGATGTTCTGCATCGCGGAGGTGTTCATCCTCGTGCTTGCGCTTGCTCTCGCGGTGATGCGCAGCCTCCGCGGGCCGGTCTTCTTCCCGGTGCGGGCGCTCGGAATCGCCTACGCCGACTTCTTCCGCGGCGTCCCGACGATCCTCGTGATCGCGCTGCTTGGCTTCGGCGCCCCGGCGCTCCAGCTCAAGAGCGTGCCGCTCTCGACGACGTTCTGGGGCATCGTCGCGCTCGTCCTCGTCTACACCGCCTACGTCTCCGAGGTGTACCGGGCCGGGATCGAGTCGGTGCACCCGAGCCAGGAGGCTGCCGCGCGCTCGCTCGGCCTGACGCACTGGCAGTCGCTGCGGAAGGTCGTGCTGCCGCAGGCGGTACGCCGGGTCATCCCGCCGCTGCTCAACGACTTCATCGGGCTGCAGAAGGACACCGCATTGGTGGGCTTCCTCGGCTCGATCGAGGCGTTCAAGCAGTCGCAGATCGACGCGGCCGCGACCTTCAACTACACGCCGTTCGTCGCGGCGGCGGTCCTGTTCGTCGCGATGACGATCCCGCTGGCGCGCTTCACCGACTGGCTCGTCGAACGCGACCGGCGGCGGCGGCAGGCGGCGGGAATCTGATGACCGACGCGCTCGTCGTCGAGGGTGTGCACAAGTCGTTCGGCGCCCTCGAGGTGCTGAGGGGGATCGACCTCTCGCTCGCGGAGCACGAGGTCGTGTGCCTGATCGGCGCGTCGGGCTCGGGCAAGTCGACTCTGCTTCGGTGCGTCAACCTCTTGGAGCCGGTCGATTCCGGCCGCATCGTCGTCGAGGGCGAGGAGATCACCGCGCGCGGCGTCGACGTGAACCGCATCCGCCGGCGGATCGGAATCGTCTTTCAGGCCTTCAACCTGTTCCCACACATGAGCGTCCTCGCGAACGTGACGCTCGCGCCGAGGCTGGCGCTCGGGAAGCGGCGCGCCGAGGCCGAGGCGGACGCGACCGCGCTCCTCGAGCGCTTCGGGCTCGCGGACAAGCGCGACGACTATCCCGACCGGCTTTCCGGCGGCCAGCAGCAGCGGGTGGCGATCGTGCGTGCGCTCGCGATGCGGCCCGAGCTCATGCTGCTGGACGAGGTCACGAGCGCTCTCGATCCGGAGCTCGTCGCGGAGGTGCTCGAGGTGATCCGCGAGCTGGCGGACGGGGGCATGACCATGCTGATCGCAACGCACGAGATGACGTTCGCGCGGGACATCGCCGACCGGGTCTGCTTCCTCGACGGGGGAGCGATCCTGGAGCAGGGGCCGCCCGCAAAGATCCTCAGCGAGCCGGCCGAGCCGCGGACGCAGCAGTTCCTGCAACGGATCATCGAAGCCGGGCGCCTCTAGCCGATTCTCGGGTGTACCGTTCGACGTGATGCAGGAACGCGACACCCGTGGGATCGACCTGTCGCTCGAGCCGCTCGACGACTTCGTCGTCATCCAGCCCTCGGACGAGGAGTCCGAGACGAATCTCGGGCTGATCCTGCCCGCCTCGGCCGAGGCGGATTGCCGGACCGGAGTCGTGACGGCGGTCGGCACTGAGGCTGCCGGCGTCGAGCCGGGCGACAAAGTGCTCTTCCCGAGCGACGCCGGCTACGAAGTGCGCCTGGCGGGCAACTCCGTCAAGGTCATGCGGCGGAGCGAGCTCGTCGCCCGAATCCACGACTGACCTAGGTCGCGTGAGCGCGCGTGACCTCGGCGGGCGACACGCAACCGAGCAGCGCCAGACCTAGAGCGAGCTCGTCGCGCAACAGCCGGAGGACGTCGGCGACACCGTCCTCTCCGTCCACGGCGAGCCCCCAGACGAGCGGGCGTCCGACGAACACGGCTTGAGCTCCGAGCGCGAGCGCCTTCAACGCATCGGTCCCGCGGCGTACGCCGCCGTCGAGGTAGACCTCCCCACGGCCGTCGACGGCCGCGACCACCTCCTCGAGCACGTCGAGCGAGGCGGGGACGCCGTCGAGCTGACGGCCGCCGTGGTTCGAGACCACGACTCCGGCCGCTCCGTGCTGGCACGCGAGCGCCGCATCCTCGGCGGTGAGGATGCCCTTGACGACGACGGGCAGCCCGTAACCGGCAAGCCACTCGAGATCGCGCCAGCTCAGCGAAGCGTCGAATCCGAGCCCGAAGATGTCCCCTGCCGGCGTGAGGTGCTCCGGGATCTTGAAGTCAACGCGGATGTCACGCTCTCGCCGGCCGAGAAACGGGGCATCCACGGTCACGACGAGTGCCGAGAAGCCGCTCGCTACGGCCTCGTCGATCAGGTCCTCCGTCAGCTTTCTCTTCTCGAACACGTAGACCTGGAACCAGCGACCGCCATCAGGCGCGGCGCGCGCGACGTCCGCCGGGCGGACGGTGGCGGCGGTCGAGAGGCACATGATGGTGCCGGCCCTGGCCGCCGCGCGTGCCGCGGCGAGCTCGCCCTCGTCGTGCGCCATCCGCTGAAGCGCCACCGGGGCGAGCAGGATCGGCATCGCGATCTCGGCCCCCAGCACGGTGGTGGCGGTCGTAACCGAGCTGACGTCGACGAGGATGCGAGGGCGAAGCTTTCGCCGCTCGAACGCGGCGAGGTTGTCGCGGAGCGTGACCTCGTCGCCCGCGCCACCGACGTAGTAGGCGTGGGCATTGGCGTCGAGCTTCTCCGCGGCGAGTCGCTCGTAGTCCCAGACGTTGACCGGGCCCGGCGTCATCGACACGAGCCTAAAGGGGGCGATCACTGCGAGGGGAGGCGACCGCTACCCTGCTGTCTCCGGAGGGGTGGCAGAGCGGTCGAATGCGGCGGTCTCGAAAACCGTTATCCGTCGTTAGGCGGATCGAGGGTTCAAATCCCTCCCCCTCCGCTTGACTGGGCCAAAGCCGCTTGCTGAGCGGCTTCCGGCGGTTCTCCGAGACAGCGAGTAGCGGTTAGTTCATCCGCTCAAGTCCGCCGGAATCCGCTGGTTCGGGGTGCCGGCAAGTGACGGTGCCCATCCCTTGAGCGAAGAATCCGAGCCCAACGGGGCTGAGACCGACTCATTCGAGGGGCGGGGGCGGCGCGAGCACCTTCGGGAGGAGGCCCGCGGGGCAGCCCGCGTCGGCAAGTCGTCGAGCGGCTACGGCCGGCGAGCTGCCGAGCGTGATGACCCTCGCCTGGCCGAAGACGGCGCGCCGGGGCGGTGTTCCCCCGGCCGAGGTCGCGGCCTCGTCCGGGTAAGGGTCACAGAAGCTCGACGAGCGCTTCGGCGACCAGCACACTACCCAGGACGAGGAGCGAGTAGGTCGCGATCGCGCGTTGGTTCGACCTTAGCCACTCCTGAGCCTGCCCCAGCCAGCCTGCCGCCCGCTGACCCGCGACGAGATATATGGCGACCGGGACCCAGACCAGCAGACCCGCCACGAGCACGTAGAGCGCGGCCAGACCGATTTCCTCTCCCGTACTCAGTTCGGCGACGGAAACCGTGGTCGCCGCGACGATGGCTATCGTCAAGCGCTTCGGGCCGCCGATGCCGAGCAGGGCGCCCACCGGAAGGGCCGCCGTGGGCGTGAGCTGCTCGAGCCTGGTGAGCAGCGCTCGCGTCCGTCCCGCACCTGGACCCCTTTGAGACGCGAAGCCGCGGCGAACCTGCCAGGCCGCGGCGAGGAGCAGCAGTCCGAGGGCGAGCTCGAAGATCGCGGCGCCGTGCCGGTCGCCCTCGTTCAGCGAGGTGACGGCACCGAGCGAGAGCAGGATGAGCCAGACGACCCCCCCGCCGAGCAGGAATGCGGCCGCGAAGATGAACCCGTTCAGCCGTCCGCGCCGGCTCCTGAGGACGACCAGTGTTGAGGTGAGCGCGAGCGGGCTGGCGGCTGCAACGAGCGCGTAGAAGAGGACTTGCAGAACCGTTTTCACGCTAGGAACACCTCACGTCCGTATCCGCACCCGCAGCCGGCATCACGGTTCACCAATATGAACGCGAACTCGCTCGATCGCGCTCTCGGCGGCATCGTGGCTGCACTGCTCGTCGCCGTCATCGCTCTCCTGCGGCGCCGCTCATCGAGGGCTCGAGCGTCATGAAGGCGGTTCACCCTTTCAACCGGAGCGCTCCGATCAGACCGATCGCCCCCGGTGAGAGCGCCATGCCGGCACGACGTTACCGTTGATCCGGAACGGGTTGAATCGGCCATGAGCCGTCCTGATCTGGACAAGACGCTCGTACCGTTCGTCGCTGTACACCGCTCGTGGCTGGGTAGGCGTGACGCCCTTTAGGCCCCTCGCAGCCAACACTTCGCGCAGTCACTAAGTCGCGGTTTGCAGCGCGCGCCAGACCCGAGCCGGTGTCATCGGGAGCTCGCGCATGCGCACGCCGGTCGCAGCCCGGATCGCGTTCGCGATCGCCGGACAGCCAGGGACGATGGCGCTCTCGCCGATGCCGCGCGCGCCGAGCGGGCCGAACGGCGCCGGCACCTCGACAACGAGCGTCTCGATCTCGGGTACGGCGTCGATCTTCGGGATCGCGTAGGTGAGGAATGAGCCGCTCAGGAGCTGGCCCTCCTCGTCGTGGCGGAGCTCCTCGTACAGCGCGTAGCCGATCGACTGAACCGCCCCGCCGTGCATCTGCCCCTCCACCAGCGCCGGGTTGAGCGCGAGCCCGCAGTCCTGCGCGGCCACGTAGTCGAGCAGCTCGACGCGGCCGGTGTCGGGGTCGACCCGAACGTGGACGATCGCCGCCGCCGCCGACGGGGCGAGGTCGGCCGGGACGACCGTGCCGTGGCCTTCGACAGGCGCGTGCGACGCGCCGAAGCCGTTGAGGCGGCCGCCGATCGCCTCAAGCGAGATCGCCTGCTGCCGGGCACCCACGACACGCACCGACCCGTCGACGATCTCGAGGTCGGCCGTGTCCACCTCAAGTTGGTGCGAGGCGTAGTCGAGGATCTGCTCGCGGGCGTCGCGCGCGGCGAGTGCGACGGCGTTGCCGAGGCAGTAGGTGACCATGCTCCCGCCGCTGACGCCGGCAAGCGGCGCTTCGTTCGTATCGCCTGAGAGGACGCGCACCGAGTCGAGCGGAGCGCCCATGATCTCCGCCGCGATCGCCGCGACACCGGTGTCGGTCCCGCTCATGTCGACGTAGCCGGAGAGGATCGTGACGCCGCCGTCGCTGTCCAGCCGGCAGACCGCGCTCGCGCCCATCCTTCCGCCCGGGAAGAGGCCCGCAGCGACGCCTATTCCCTGGTCCTCCGGCAGAGCATTCCGCCGCTCCCACAGCGGATGCGCCGCGATCGCCTCGAGGGTCTCGCGCATGCCGGTCTGCTGCCACCGGATCCCGTCGACACGCGCGCCTCCCTCTGCCGGGACGTTGCGGATCCGCAGCTCGATCGGGTCGATGCCGAGCTGTCGCGCGAGCTCGTCGACGAGCGACTCGATCGCGAACGCCGTCGGCGTCGCCATAGGCGCGCGGTAGGCGCCCGCACCGAAGCGGTTGGTGCGGACCTCGTATGTCTGCACCCGCCAGGCCTCGAAGGAGTACGCGCCGCCGACCTTGCCGCCCGCAAAGCCGGCCGGGGATGAGTCCGAGAACGCGCCGCCGTCGACGAGCACGCGTGCCTCGAGTGCCGCCAGCGTCCCGTCCTCGCGCGCCCCCACCTTGAGTTCGATCACGGTGCCGGGCCCCGGGTTCGTCGCGGCGAAGTCCTCGCTTCTGGTCAACGCCAGCCGCACCGGCCGGCCTACACTGAGCGCCGCGCCGACGACGAGCGGCTCGATGATGGCGAACTTGCCGCCGAAGCCGCCGCCGAGAGTCGCGCCCTCGACGCGGACCTTCGGCACGGGAAGCCCGTAGATCCGCGCGATGTCGTTGCGGACCCAGAACGTCGCCTGCGTGCTCGAGCGAACGGCGACCCCACCGTCTCCTTCCGGCCAGGCCACCGCGACCTGCGGCTCGAGGTAGGTCTGGTGCACCCACGAGGTGCGGAACCGCCCCTCCGCGACGGCCGCGCATTCCGCGAACGCCGTGTCGAGGTCGCCCTCGGCGTACGCGATGACATCGAGGACGTTGCCCGAGAACGCCTCCTCGTCGCCGCCCTCCTCGCCCGCGCCGGCCTCGCCGTGCATCGCCGTGTCGGTCTCCTCGCCGCCGCCGGCTGTTCGCGCGAGCGGCGCTCCCGGGAGGATCGCCTTCTCGATGTCGACGACGGCAGCGAGCGGCTCGTACTCCACCGCGACCAGCTCCGCCGCGTCCTCGGCGGCGGCCTCGCTGTCAGCGACGACGAGCGCGACCGGCTGGCCCGCGAAGACGACCTCGTCCGCCGCCAGCGGCTCCGCCTTTCGTCCGGATCCGCCGACGATGCCGAGGTCCGACACGGTCAGGACGGCCCGCACTCCACGTACCTCGAGCGCCGCGCCGGCGTCGATCGAAACGATGCGGGCGTGCGCGTAGGGACTCAGCACGGGTCGCGCGTGCAGCAGCCCGCGGTACGAGGCATCGGCAGCATACGAGGCGCTACCCCTCACCTTCTCCGCCGCGTCCAGCCGACGCCGCCTGACCCCCACCGCGCGCGACCGGAACTCCTCGGTGGCGCTCACGACTCGGCCCTCCGCCGCGCGGCATCGAGCGCGCGCTCCACCGCGACGATCGCGAGCTGACGCCGGTGCTCCGGGTCGCCGTCCAACGACATCAGCCCCAGCGTGTCGAGCGGTTCGCCAAGGTCGGCGCCAGCCCCGATCGCCTCCTCCACCGCCGCCGCCCGCCGCGGCTGCACGCCGATACCGGTGAGCCCGACCGTGCAACGGCCGTCGGAACCTGCACGGACGGCGGCGCCGGCGAGCGGATAGCCCGACGCCGGATCCTCGAAGGCCACATAAGCAGAGCCCTCGCCGGCCGCGGGCACCGGCACGCGGAGCTCGACAAGCAGTTCTTGCTGCCTGAGCAGCGTCCTGAACGGCCCGAGGAAGAACGCCTCCGCCGCGACCTCGCGATCCCCGTCAGGCGAACGGAGCAACAGCGTCGTGCCGGTGGCAATGACCGCGGCCGCAAAGTCGGACGCAGGGTCGCCGTGCGCGAGTCCCCCGCCGAGGGTGCCCGCATTCCGCACCTGGACGTCCCCCACCTCCGCGGCGCCATCGCAGAGCGCTCCCGGAAGCGGCACGTCGTCGCGCAGCGAGAGCAACTCGTCGTAGGTCGTGAGCGCACCGATCCGGATCGTGCCGCCGTCGACAGCGACACCGCCCAGGTCGAGTCCGGCAAGGTCGACCACGCGTGAAGGCCGCGCGAGGCGGAGCTTCATCATCGGGAGGAGCGAGTGGCCGCCGGCGATCGCCTTCGCTTCCGGATCGGCGAGCTCGGCAAGCGCCTCGTCGAGCGAGTCCGGTCGCACGTAGTCGAAAGCGGCCGGAATCACGCGGGCGTCCTCACCGCCTCCGCAGCTGCCCGCACCGAGGCGAGGATGCCCTGGTAGCCGGTGCAGCGGCAGAGGTTGCCGGCGAGCGCGCGCCGGATGGCCTCGTCGTCGGGAGCCGGGTCGCGGTCGAGTAGGTCGGCGGTGGCGAGGATCATCCCCGGCGTGCAGAAGCCGCACTGGAGGCCGTGGTGCTCGGCGAACGCCTCCTGGATCGGATGCAGCGACCAACCGTCCGCGAGCCCCTCGATCGTCGTCACCTCGGCGCCCTCGAGCCGCACCGCGAGCAGCGTGCAGCTCTTGAACGCGCGGCCGTCGACGAGGACGGTGCACGCGCCGCACTGGCTTGTGTCGCAGCCGATCTTCGTCCCCGTCAGCCCCAGCTCGTCGCGGAGGGCGTGGACGAGCAGCGTGCGCGGCTCGACGTCGAGCGTCGTCTCCTCGCCGTTCACGCGCAGCCCGACCCGGACCGGCCCAGTGCCGTCGACCATCCAGCGCATCTTTCACCATCAGCAAAGGTCTACGTCGGTGCGGCCATCCGGCCCACCAGCCAAGCCTGCGTGCAGACGCTCCAGCTGTACCTCCGACATGGCGTCGAGTTCCACACCCGGTGGGTTGTCCTGGCGGGGCCTTTGCAGCCAGCGCAAGAGGATCTCCGCCGCGCGAGGATCTGTAACCGCCTTCTCACGCAAAACCGCGCTCGATCTCCGCGTCAGAAGGAGGATCGGAACGAGAATGTCCGTTCGAGCAAGGAGCCGGGATGAGGAAAGATGTTCGTGAGTTCATCCGCCGGCTCGAGGCCGCGGGCCTCACGGTCGAGTCGACCCCGGGGCACTACCGCGTGCTGCGAGACGGCAAGCCGCTTCGCAAGGCGAACGGGATGCCGTTCATGCTGCCGTTCTCTCCTGACACGATCCGCTGGCGCAGAGCCGCGATCGTCGAACTGCGCAAGCTCGGCGTCGACCTCTAGCAGCGGCCCGAGAAAAGCCGACCATCAAACGTTCTCACGACAACGGTGACACGGCTGAGAGCGCTGAGGTCAGGCGTCCGCGGTCGCAAGTGCAAGCAGGCTGTCGAGCCGGTCACCACGCAGTGTGCAGCGGCTCCAGCTCTCACCGCGGTCGCGGCTGTCCCAAAGCTCTCCATTGGCGAGACCGGCGAAGAGGCGGCTCTGGGCGGCGAGGAGCGCGTAGGGCATCGCCGGCAGCGGTTCGGGGAGCCCCCCGGCAAGCGGTCGCCACTGTTCGTGGTCCCGCCGCCGGTAGATGCGCGCCTGTGGGTCGCGGCGGCCGTGGGCGGCGTAGGGCCCGGTGCTCGCCGAGACGTACCAGCAGTCTGGGTCGTCCGGGTCGACTGTGACCGACCAGGTGTAGTTGCGGTCCCGGCCTTCGTCGGCAGGCTGCCAGCTCTCGCCTCCGTCGACGCTGGAGGCGGCCCCGCCTCCGCCCGCCTCGTACGCGCGACCCCGGGCCCGCGGATGCCAGGCGAGCGAGTGCACGTCCGGCTGCGCGCCGGGGCGGTGGTCCTGCCAGCTCTCACCACCGTCGGTGGAGCGCATCAGGCCGCCGAGCTCGATCCCGACCAGGAGCAGCTTCGCGTCGTGTGGGCTCGGGGCGATCCAGCGCACATGCGAGGTCCATGGCCGCGGCGGAAAGCTCCAACTGGGCCGCGAGGGCAGCTCGAGCAGCCCGTCGAGCCCGCGCCAGCTCTGACCGCAGTCGTCGCTCCGGAACAGCCGGCTAGGCTCGGTACCGGCATACACCGCTCCATCGGCGGCGCAAACGGCGAGCGAAAAGACTCCGGGCTCGGGCAGGGCGCAATCGACCCAGCTTGCGCCCGCATCGACCGTTCGTCGCACGCCATCCTCGCGTAACCCTGCGAAGACCGTGTCGGGATCGTTCGGGTCGACCGCGAGGCATTGCGCCCCGCTGCCGACCAGGGACAACTCCACAGTCCACGCCTCGCCCGACTCCTCGAGCCGGGCAATCCCGTCCCCGGTCGCCGCATACAAGCGAGCCATCACGACAGCCTAGGCATGCTGGCGCGATCATCGTCCCTGCACTCACCATTCACTCACCACGAATCTCGCAATGCCACATGGACACAGGGGCTGCCCTGGGATCTCCCGCTAGTCCAGCAGGCGGTCGATTGCATGAATAGACCGCTCTCGATGCCGATCCTGCCTGGGAGGGGGTACCCCCGCACGACAGGGAGGGGGTACCCCCGCACGACAGGGTCCTCGCGCGCGCGTAGATTCTCCGGGGGGCCCCGCTGACGGGGCCGGACACCGACACTCGGAACAGTGGCAGCGTAGAGTCACGGCAGCGCATGTTCTGGCGGCTCCTTATCGGCGCGGCGGTCGTGCTCTTCGTGGTGATGTGGGTGCGCGCACTCGTCGACGTGTTCTTCCGGCGACCGGATCTCTCTGGAGTAGGAAAGGTCGCTTGGGCAATCGGCATGCTCGTCGTCCCGTTTATCGGGCTGCTGATCTACACGATGCTCCGACCGGCTGATTCGCAGATCGCCCGACGCCGGCGCGCCTGAATCACCCTGCCGAATCCGGCCGGGAGGCACCCCCGCGCGGCTTGGAGTCCTCCCTGCGTCCGGACTTCCGCGGCCACGTAACGCGCCTCTTGCTCATGTGACCCCGAACTCAATGTCATTCTCGGCACCGGCGCAGGACACGAGCCTAATCCCGTACAGCGACGCTGACCGGCGCACCGACACGACGCAGCCCGTGTTCGGGCCTCGCGATGTCGGCCTCCGCGCTGAGGACGAGAAGCTGCGGGAGGCGTAGAGTCGTGGGGGACATTCCCGGTGGGAAGGAGACTTGAGATGCCGCTGTTGAGAGGCCGCCGCGACGACGACGGGGGGACGAAGTACCAAATGCGCGAGAAGATGTTCGCGATCGGCGACGACTACTGGATTGAGACCGACGGCGGCGAGCGCGCCTTCAAGGTGAACGGCAAGGCGCTGCGGATCCGCGACACCCTCGTCCTCGAGACCCCGAGCGGCGACGAGTTGTTCACGATCCAGGAAAAGAAGCTGAGCGTGCGTGACAAGATGGAGATCGAGCGCGACGGCAAGACAGTGGCGACTGTGAAGAAGGCGCTCATAAGCCCGTTGCGCGAACGCTTCTCGATCGACGTCGAGGGCGGCGAGGACATGGAGGCAAAGGGCAACCTCGTCGACCACGAGTACAAGATCGAACGGGGCGGTGACGATGTCGCTGAGGTCTCGAAGCGCTGGCTCAGAGTGCGGGATACGTACGGGATCGAGATCGACTCTGAGCAAGACGACGCGCTGATCCTGGCGATCACGGTCTGCATAGACCAGATGACACACGACGTCGGTTAACCCCGGGCGAGAGGTTGGCGGTACGAGGTGGTCTACGTGATCAAGTCAACGCGCCGACGTCAGCGATGGACGAGACCGTCCTCGCCGCGCTGGTCGAGCACGTGCTCGGCGACGACGAGCTGGCCTCGAGCTCGTAGTCCTCGCGCGTGAACATGAGGAGGGCCGACATGATGAGAGGACGATCCTGCGCCGGTTGAGTCGTCGCCTTAACTGCGCCTATGCGGTTGGGATCTCGGCAACAGACAAGTGCCGGCGCCGCGGGAGCTCTCTACCGCGTTGCGGTCGGATCCGCGATCCTGTCGAACATGCCCGACCGCAGGCGCTCCTGGAAGACCGACTCGCAGTGGCTACGGCTCTCGTTGGCGGCGACCGGCCTTGGGGTGTCGTTGATCGTCGCGTCGGCTGCGGCGTGGAAGTCGAGCCCGGTGACCTACGTCGGTGCGACACTCGCGTTCGTCGGTGCTTACCTCGCCTGCGCGGTGCTTGTGTTTCCGTTGCCCCTCCCGATGCTGCTCTCCGAGCGGCGAAACAGAGCTTTCCGTCGGGGCGTCGGCGCGTTCCTCGTTGAAGGGCACGAGCTGAGGGCGCGGCCGGTGGCGGACACAGCCGAGCTCGCGCTGCTCGAGACCGCTCAGCCGGGACTGGTCCGTGCGCGCACAGGTCTGGCTGGACGAGAACGCCCGCCCTGCCGACGCTGCCGCGTTCGAGCACGCGATCGGTCCTTCCCAGGAGATGCTCGGCTCCTTCGACCGCGCCCACAACGACTTGCGCCTGAGGCTCTCCTGGCAGCTCGACGCGCTGCGCGGCCTGCCACGAGAGTCCTGAGGCAACGAGAACTTCCGCGGACGTTCACCTATGACGCCGAGCCCGTCCTGCAGGCCATCGTCCGCCGAGCCGGCTCGCACTCCGGCCAGGCGTCCGGGGCGGCCGGTGAGTCCGAACGTGCATGGATCGCGCGCGGGAGGGGTACCCCCGGGCAGCTAGGAGTCCCGCTAGCTGAGCCTAATCGGCTCCCGCGCGACGCGCCTAAGGGCGAGCCTTCTTCTGACGCAGAGATCGAGCGTGGTTTGCGTGAGCGCGCCGTCTCCGATCCCCGTGCCGCTTTGACCGGGTTCATGCGAGCAGGCTGAGAAGCTGTTCGCGGTCGGGGCCCGGGGCCGAGGCGGGTTGTCCGCGTCCGTCCCGCTCGAGCGTCTCGATCATGCCGGGCCGCTTGAAAACGTCCTGTGGCAACGCGAGGCATTGCACCGTCTCGATCAAGGCCCGGAACGCGTCGGCGTCCGAGCCCGCGGCGACGGCCAGTCGCATCATCGGTCCGTTCTGTGAAGGCGGCTCAACCCCTTGCCGAATCGCGTTCATCTCGGCGAGCCGCGCTCGGTCGGCCGCGATCTGGTTGCGATAGAACGGCTGCACGCCTTCCTCCGTGTAGTCGTGCCACACCCGTGCGAAGGCGCCGGGATCGTCGAGATGCTCGCGCACTGCCTTGCGCAGGAGTTGCGCGTGGATCATGCCGACGCTGATCCCGCGGCCGGCCGACGGATTCGTGCACGCCCAAGCGTCGCCGACTGCCGCATAGCCCGTGACGATCGGACGCCCGTCGACAACGAAGCGACGGTAGCGGTCGAGCACACCGGCCATTGCGAGGACATCGGTGATCGGCTCGCCGTCGAGCCAGTGCGCCTGAAGCGGGCATGCCTGCACGACCCGGTCGAAACGATCGGTGAAGCGCAACATCTTGAGCGGTGGATCGCCACTCATGGCGAAGAGCGTCACCGACCAGGTGTCGTTGTCGCCATCGAGGGTGAGCAGGGAGATGCTGCCGTACGGAGTCAGCGCGCCCGCGATCCGCTTCGGTCTCGTCGGGCCGGTGAAGTACCGCGTGTAGTAGACGAAGCCGCAGTCCTCCGATTCGATGTGCGGCTCGGTCGCTCCAAGCTCGCCGAGCCACTTCGCGGACGGACTGCGGCGGCCCATCGCGTCCACGACGAGGTCGGCGTGGATCTCTTCTCCGTCACCGCTGCGTACGCCTATCACGTGTGGCGTCCCCGAAATCGCGGCCGTGCCCTGAACCAATCCGGCGACGCGCGTTCCTCGACGCACCGTCACGCCCGGCTGCCCGCGTGCGGCCTCCGCAAGCACGGATTCGACAACCGGGCGCCTGCCGGTTACGAACCGCAACCGGTCGTCACCTGGCCGCGGAGCGCGGTCGCCAATACCGGGTGGAAGGGACTCGAGGAAGTCGACCCACACGCAACCCGCCGCGAGGAGCTTGTCCGTCAACCCGGGTAGCTCGTCGTCGCAGATCTCCCGAAAGCGGCCAAACAGGTTGTGCGGTTGACGGAACTGCGCGACACCCTTACGCGTCCACGAGGTCCACGCATCACCCGGCGCCGGCGGCTCTGCGGGGTCAGCCTCGAACAAGGTGACGTCGACGCCGTCGCGGGCGAGCATCATCGCGGTGCACAAGCCGACGACGCCACCGCCGCAAATGACGACCGAGCTCACGCCGGTCTCAGCCGTCTACGCCTCAAGATGCGGGTGCCGTCTCGCTGATCGACAGCGCCACATGCCTCTCCTTCAACGGGAGCGCTGGTAACTACGAGGCTAACGCCCGGATTAGCGTCATCGCAAGCGGGTCCCAGGCGATGAGCCTCCGCGACGACTGCAGTCCCCGTTCTAGCCGAGGAAATCGAGCAGTAATTCGTTGACGCGGGCTGGTGCGTCGAGCTGAAGCCAATGGCTCGCGTCATCAATCCGCTCGTATCGCCAACCGCCGGTCACGTGCTCGCCCGAACGCTTCACCGGCCCTTCGAGCAGATAGTCGTCACCGCTCGACCACATGCCCATCGTCGGCGCTGTGATCTGCGGGAACTCCCGGCGCGGCTGCAACTCGCGCAACGGCGAGAGATTCGCCCGGTACCAGTTGAGCCCGGCCGTCAACGCTCCCGGCCGTTCGAGCTCTCGCACGTAGCGCTCGACGTCGCCGTTCCCGCGCGTCCACTCATGCAGGAGCCGCCAGTCGTCGCGGGGCAAGAGCTCCTCCGCAAGGCCCTCGAACTGGAACCAGAGCATGTACCACGACTTCTCTCGTTGCTCGACCGAAGGCATGCCTTGCGTATTGGGATGTCCGACGGACATCGCAACCAAGCGGTCGACGCGACGCGGATGCAAACCGGCGACCACCCACGCGACACCGGCTCCCCAATCGTGCCCGATGACGTGTGCGCGCTCGAGCTCAAGTGCATCCAGGATCGCGATGACGTCCTCGACGAGCGTGGTGATCCGGTAGGCGTCGACGTCCTGCGGCTTGTCCGACGCGCCGAAGCCGCGCAGGTCCGGCGCGACGACGCGGAACCCGGCCCCCACCAACGCTGGGATCTGGCTACGCCACACGAACGACGAGTCGGGGAACCCATGGAGAAGCAGAACCGGCCGGCCCCACCCCTCGTCACGCACCTCTAGCACCACGCCGTCCGAGCTCTCAACACGCGCCACGACGGCCAGCTTCGCACAGCTCCCAAGTCGCGCGGCCGCCATACCAGCTAACCGGGACTTTCTGCCGACGACCACTTCTTGCGCGAGCTCCTCTACTGCGAACGCTGTAAAGGGGAAGCTCGACAACGCCGTTTCTGCCGGACGGATCACCAAGGCGCAGGAAGACGAGATCCTCAGCGGTCTGAGGAACCACATCACGAATCTCGTCAACCACACCGGCCCGGCCGGCCCGCCCGGGCCCGGCTTCAGACGTCCGGACGGCTTTCGGGCACTTCGACGGCGACGGCCCCTTCTCGTAGCCGCTCGCCGCTGATCAGGCGAGGAGGCACGCCGCGCGGTGCTGCGGCGAGCGTGACCCGGCCGTCCGGCCCAGCTGCGGATCCTGCGTGGCGCAGACGTCGATCGCGATCGGGCAGCGTGGGTGAAACCGGCAACCGGTCGGGATCCTGACCGCATCCGGGGTCTCACCTTGGAGGATCTGAGGGCGGCGCCGCATGCGCGGGTCGCGGCGGGGTACGACCGACAGGAGAGCCTTCGTGTAGGGATGTTGCGGATTCCGGACGACCTCGCCGGCTGGGCCCTCCTCGACAATGCGTCCGAGGTACATCACGGCGATGCGATCGGCGAAGCGCGCCGCCGTGGACAGGTCGTGCGTGATCATCAGGATTCCCAGGCCGGCCGCCTTGAGATTCTCGAGGAGCGCGAGGACGCCGGCCCTGACCGAGACGTCGAGCATCGACACAGGCTCGTCGGCGACAAGAAAGTCCGGGTCGAGGACGAGCGCCGCGGCAATCGCCACCCGTTGGCGCTGCCCACCCGAGAGCTGATGCGGAAATCTGTCGAGGAAGAGCTCAGGCGGCGAGAGCCCGGCGCGCGTCAGGGCTTCGCGGACGCGCGCCGCACTTTCGGCCTTGGAGCCGCCGATGCCGTGGATCGAGAGCGGTTCTGCCACCGTCGCCTCGACACGCAGTCGGGGATCGAGCGATTCGTAGGGATCCTGGTAGACGATCTGCATCCGTCGCCGAAGCGGTCGCAGGGCGCGCATGCTCAGGCGTGTGATCTCCGTTCCTTGGAAGTGAATAGATCCAGATTCCGGGTCGACGAGCCGGAGCACCGACTGAGCGGTCGTGGTCTTGCCGCAGCCCGACTCGCCGACGAGCGCGACCAGCTCGCCGGGGTGCAGCGAGAAGGTAATCCCGTCGACGGCGTGGACGGCGAGCCGTGGCTTCCTCCGCAAAGACGCGACGAAGCCGCGGGGTATCGCGTACTGGACGACGAGATCCTCGACCTCGAGCAGGGGTGTTTCCGCCGCACTCACGATGCGGCTCCCGCCAGGACGTCGTTCAGGTGGCACGCGGCTGCCTGGCCGTCGGCAACCTGGCGCAAGGGCGGCCTCTGCGTTTCGCACCGGTCGAACGCGCTGTCGCAACGGGGCCGGAACGGGCAGCCGACGAGGGGCCGATCGAGTCGCGGCGGCGTGCCGGGAATCGATGCGATCTCCTCGTCCTCTTGCCCGAGGTCCGGCGTTGCGGCGAAGAGCAGTCGCGTGTAGGGATGGTGCGGCGTGTGGTAGAGGGCGTCGACCGTTCCCTGCTCGACGATCTCACCGGCGTACATCACGGCCGCCTGGTCGCAGAGCTGCGCTACGACCGGAAGATCGTGCGTGACGAGAAGCAAAGCGAGTCCGAAGTCCTGGCAGAGCGAGTCGAGTAACTCGAGGATCTGCGCCTGGACCATCACGTCGAGAGCCGTGGTCGGCTCGTCGGCGATCAGCACGGACGGATTGCAGGCAAGGGCCATCGCAATCGCCGCGCGTTGGCGCATGCCTCCCGATAGCTCATGCGGGAAACGCTGGGCACGCGCCGCGGGAATGCCGACGGATTCGAGCAGTTCCCCGGTGCGAGCGCGCGCCGCTGCACCTTTGCCGCGGCCGTGGAGCTCGATTGCCTCAACGATCTGCGACCCGATCGTCCGCACTGGATTCAGTGCATTCATCGCACCCTGGAAGACGATGGCGATGTCGACCCATCTGTGGGGGCGGACAGTCTCCTCTCCTTCGGCGAGGATGTCGGCGCCGTTCAGGAGCACACGCCCTGCGACGCTCGCGGTCGGCGGGAGGAGGCCGAGCATCGCGAGCACGGTCGTTGTCTTTCCGCACCCCGACTCGCCCACGAGCCCCAGCCTCCGACCTGGCTCGAGCGTGAGGTCGACCCCCTGGACCGCGTGCAGCTCCCCGCCCTCCTGCAGGTCGAACCAGACGTGCAGGTCCTCGACCTGCAGCAGCGAGCTCACAGCGCCGCGTCGCCTCGCCCGACGAGGGGCCGGAGCCTGAAGGTTCTGGCGGAGACGTGCGCGACGCGCAGACGCGGATTGAGCGCGTCTTCGAGCGCACCTCCGATCAGGCTGCAGCTGAGGATCACGAGCGCGACGAGTGCGCCGGGCGGGACGATCGCCCACCAGGCGCCCGACGAGATGGCAGCTCGCTGGAACGCGTTCTCGATCACCTTGCCGAGCGAGATCCTGCTCGGATCGCCCAGACCGAGGAATGCGAGCGCCGTCTCGTCGAAGATCGCGACGGCAATCGTCAGCACGGTGTTGGCGATCAGAAGCGGTGCGACCTGCGGCAGCACGTGACGGAACACGATCCGGCTGTGCCCCGCGCCGAGCGAACGCGCCCGCTTCACGTACACCCGCTCCCGCACGCTCTTGACCTGTGCTCGAAGCACGCGCGCAGTGCCCGTCCAGAGCAGGATTCCGATCACGATCACGATGTGGAAGAGGCTCGGCCCCCAGATCGCCGCGACGACGATCATGAGCGGGACGTCGGGTATGACGAGGAAGTAGTCGGTGATCCGCATCAGGACGACGTCGGTCTTACCGCCGAAATAGCCGGCGAGGATTCCGACCACGCCGCCGATCACGATCGAGACGAACGTCGCGGCGAAGCCGACGACAAGCGAGATGCGCAGCCCCCACATCATCAGCGTCACCATGTCGATGCCGCCGTCGTCCAGGCCAAGCGGGTGACTCCAGGAGGGAGGCCCGAAGACCGGTCCAACCTGTTCGTGGAGGTCGTAAGGGGCGAGCCACGGCGCGAGGAAGGCCGCGCCCACAACCAGTGTGAGAATCGTCGCGCCGACCATGGCGGAGGGCCGGCGGCGGATCGTGCTCCAGATGACACCGCCACGCGTCGGGACGGTCTCCGGCTCGAGGACCGCCCCGGGCTCGCGCAGGATCACGCTCACTCGGTGATCCTCGGATCGAGCTTGAAATAGAGCAGGTCGGCCAGGAGGTTGAAGAAGACGACGGAGACCGTCAGGACGAGAAAGGCGCCCTGAAGCATCGGGTAGTCGCGCTCGAGGACAGCGTCGTAGACGGCGCGGCCGATGCCCGGCCAAGAGAAGACCGTCTCGATCAGGATCGCGCCGGCGACGATGTAGCCGAGGGACAGGGCGACGAGCGTCGCAATTGGGAGCAAGGCGTTCCGCAGCGCGTGCTTCCTCACGATCGCCCATGGAGTCAGGCCTTTTGCGCGGGCCGTGAGGACGTAGTCCTCGCTCAGCGTCTCCAGCATCGCCGAGCGGACGATCAGGGTGTACTCGCCGAAGAGCACGAGGCCGAGGGTCAGCGACGGCAGGATCATGTGCGAGAGGACGTCTTTGAAGTGCGTCCACCAGGACGGGTCGATCAGGAAGTCGTTGGACATGCCGCCTGTGGGCAGCGTCCCGCTGAACAGGATCACGAGCATCAGCCCGAGCCAGTGGGTGGGCATCGAGTAGAACGCAAGAGCCGTGGTCACGCCCGCCCCTTCGGCGGCCGTCCCGCGGCGCCAAGCGGCGACGACTCCCGTCAGCGTTCCGATGAAGATCGCGAAGATCGTCCCGAGCATGACCATCGGAATCGAGTTGGCGAGCGCGGTGCGGAGGTTCGACGACACCGGCTGAGAGTTCGCGTACGAGACGCCGAGGTTCCCGTGCGCGAGCTGCTTCAAGTAGAGGACGTACTGCTCGCCCCGGGACTTGTCGAGGCCGAACTGCTGCTTCAACGCCTGGCGGAGCTCCTGCGTCGCGTGGGGCACGCGCGAAAGATTGGAGACGGCAGTCCCGGGTGCAAGCCGGAACAGGACGAAGTTGATCGTCACGGCGACGAAGACCGTTACCACCGCAAACGCGGTGCGCTTGATGACGTAGTCAGCGCCTCTCATGTCCTCGCGTGGCGCGTCGGCGGGGTAGCCCCTACTTCTGGTGCACGCCCGTCAGGCTGATGATGTTCAATTCGTTGAACGGTCCCTGGGGCGTATTCGTGAAACCCTGCCACTTCGGGCTCACCGCAGTGACGGAGTTGTCGTTCGCCAGCCAGATGTACGGCCGCTCGTTGTAGAGGTACTTCTGCATGTTCCAGACGATCGCACGTCGTTTGTTCTGGTCCGGCGTTAGCTGCTGCTGCGCGTACATGCGGTCGTATTTCTTGTTGCAGTATCCCGTGTCGCTCCAGCCGCTCCACTGCGCGCACGTGACGACGGAGAGCATGAAGTCCGGGTCGACCAATGCGGTCCAGTCCCACATCGCCAGATCGAAGTTCAGGTACTTGCCGTTCGGCCCGGTCATGAGGTCGAACGCGGCACTCGAGTCGAGCGCCTTCTGGCGTAGCTGGACGCCGAGCTTCTTGAAGTCCGTCTGGATGATCTGGAACGTCCGCGGAATGCTGTGGACGTCGGTGGGCGTTACCACGTCATACGACATCTTGTGCCCGTTCGCGACCCGGATCCCGTCGGAACCGCGCTCGTAGCCCAGCTTGTCGAGGATCTTGTTCGCGAGCCCGAGGTCGAAGGTCTCTGGCTTCAGCGAGGGGTTGTGCCAGCTACCGGTCGGGGCCGGGACGATCGAGCTGGCCGGCTGCGCGGTGCCGAGGAAGACAACCTGAATGATCTGAGCTCGATCGACGGCGTGCGCAAACGCCTCCTTGACCTTCAGGTTGAGCAACTCACGATGCTTCGTCTTCTTCGTGTTCGAGTTGAAGATGAAGTCCGTCTGGTCGAGTCCCGGCACGCTGGAGATCGTGAACCCGGCGCTCTTCAGCGTCTTGATTCCGGTCGCCGGCACGGCGTTGATCGCGTCGATCTCGTGGGCCTTCAGCGCGGAGATCATCGCGTCGTCGTTCGAGAACATCCGCAGACCAAACGCGTCGATCTGTGGCTTCGTACCCCAGTACGAAGCGTTGCGCTGGAACAGAGCGATCTCGTTCTTCTGATACTTGACGAGCTTGAACGGGCCCGAACCGACGATCGGGGCGTTGTTAGCGAAGGTCTTCAGATCCGCGCCCTTGTGACCTGTGTGCTTGCTCCAGATGTGCTTCGGCAGGATGAAGAACTGCTGGAACTGACCGAGGACGTTTCCGGGCGCTTGCTTGTAGTGGACGACCAACGTTGTCGGGTTCGGCGCCTCGGCTCGCGTGATGTGCGCGATCAGGCCGGCCACGTTCGCTGCCCCCGTGCCCTGGTACTTGATATCCGTGTTGATCGTCCAGGCGGCGTCTGCCGCGGTGAGAGGCTGTCCGTCGGTCCACTTCGCGTTCGCGACGGTCTTGAACGTCCAGGTCTTGCCCCCGTTCGAGGACTTCCATGATTTCGCGAAGAAGGGCGCGAAGCGCAGATTCGTCTTGTCGTACTGGACGAGAATCGGATAGGTGTACTGAAAGGTCGCGTACGCATCCTGGTTGAACGCCACATACGGGTTGATCGAGTCGATCCCCGAACTGGTTCCGAGCCTGAACGTGCCGCCGCTCTTCGAGCCCGAGCCACCCGCCCCGGAGGCGAAAGTCATCACCACGCTCACGACAACGCCGATGAGCAACACGAGCAGCCCGTGCTTCTTCATTGTGCCCTCCTCTTCGCGCTCACGTCCGGAACGCGGGTTCGTCCACGTTGAGCGTACGCCGGTCGGCGTCGAGCGTACAACGAACGCCGAGCGGGAGTGCAGCCAGATTCTTGCCGTGGCCAAGAGGCAGCTTGTAGAGGATCGGCACGCCGAGCGGCTCGAGCCGATCCTCGAGGACGTCCTCCACCGACCGCGAGCGGGCCCAGTCGGACGCCGCTCTCTGGTCGCCCCAGTCGCAGTCCTTCATCTCGCCGACCACCACTCCGACGACGCTGTCGAGCTTTCCGGCGGCGGATAGCTGGGTCAGGAAGCCGTCGATGTAGTAGGGAGGCGCCTTCACGTCCTCGAAGAAGAGGATCGCCTGGTCGGCGTCGAACTCCCACGGGGTTCCCATGGTCTGCATCAGCAGCCACAGGCAGCCGCCGACGAGCGGCGCGGTCACCGTGCCTCCGTTGAAGGCGCGCACGTAGGGATCGTCCGGATCTCGCGGGATCTCGCCGGTGCCGTCGCCCGTGAGGACGTGCAGCAGACGGTCTCGAGTGAACGATGTCGCTTCCTTCTCTCCGACGCCCACCAGGCCGTAGCCGTAGAGGGTGGCGAGGCCCGTTCGCTGCCGGATCGCGACGTGAAGCGCGGTGATGTCCGAGTACCCCACGAACGGCTTCGGGTTCGCGGCGATCACGTCGAAGTCGAGGTGGGGGATGAGCTGAGCGGAGCCGAATCCGCCTTGCAGGGACTGGACGACGTCGACTTCGGGGTCTGCGAAGAGCGCGGCGAGATCCTGCGCGCGCTCTCTCGCATCACCTGCGACGTAGTCGTCGCGCGCGAACGCGCCGTCCGCCAGTTTGACCCTGTAGCCCTGAGCTTCCCACCACTCGACACCGCGGAGGACCTCGGAGCGTGCGTCGTACGGGCTCGCGGGAGCGGCAACGCCGATCGTGCCGCCCGGTGGCAGCGGCCGGCCGAACGTCGTGGCGGCGATCATGACGGCAGATCCTCCTCTCGCGGACGTGGCAGGGCGAAAATCCTCCCGGATGCGGCGGCCGCCATCCGGTCGAGCCGCCGCTCGAGTTCCTTTCGCGAGCGCGCGAGGTGACCGCGCAGGCGCTGCTCGAGCCACGGGCCCGGTGCGCGTGCTCCCCCCTCGCCTCGAAGCGAGGCGAGCTCCTCCCAGAGGTTCGGGCCGATGTCGGGGTCCCCGAGGGCCGCCCAGCACGAGCGCGGGGCGTTTCGACCGCGCCGTCCGCGTTCCAGCCGGAAGGCCTCGCGGCCGAGGTCGGCGCAGAGCCAGTTGAGCCCCACCCGGGCGAGGGAGTTCGCCGCGCGGCCGTGGCGGCCGCCGGCGAGGTCGCGTAGCGCCGACTCCAGGTGCCGCACATCGGCGGCTGTTTGCTCGTGTGGGTAGCGGGCGGTCTCGCGGGCGTCGAGGCCGTGGAGACCGCGCCCGATCGCGGTGAAGGGCCTTCGGCCCCGGGCAGTCGTGAGCGTCTCGAGTGCGCGCTCGAGAGCCGGATGGCGGATCTCGGCGAGCGACCGGCGCAGATGCCGAGCGCGCGCCGCATAGTCGAGTGCGCCGGCATCTGCTTCCAGCAACAGCCTCGCGCAAACGCGTGTCAGCCGTTCGAGGTAGTCGAAGTCGACGCGGTCGGAGGTGTCGAACTGCGTGTGGTACTCGCTGCGGTCGAACTCGTCGCTGAAGGTGGACACGTTGATGCCGGGAATGCCTGCGGCAAGGAAGGGCCAGACCTCGGTCCAGGTGGTTGGCGGGGTCAGCCGGTAGCCGTGCGGGAGAAGTCCGTCGGCAGCGGCTCGCCTACACAGGCGACGTGCCCAGCTCGACAGCTCCGGCGGGGCGTCCACGACGAAAGGCGCAGGTCTCCCCGAGCCTTCGACGTTGAGGTAGAAGAGAGAGCCGGTCGACCACTCGCGATGCTCGGCCACGACCTGGTACCACGCGCCGTAGCACCAGTCGTAGGCCGATCGCGCGATTCCGTACTCCTCCGCCGTGTGCGAGACGAACGCGATCGGTCGTTCAAGCCGGACTCCACGGGCTGCGAAGGCACGGGCCAGCGCCAACGTCACCGCGACCGCACTCGCGTCGTCGAACGCCGCCCCGAACCAACCGTCGTGGTGCCCTGCGACGATCGACGGAGAGCCGTCGCGCCGACCGGGAAGGACGCCGACGACGTTCGCGGCCTCCGCGCCGGCGGTCAGCGGAGCCGACAGCACGACGCAAACGTCAGCTCCCTCGTGCTGTCTCAGCTCGTCGGCATCTTCTTTGCGGATCGTCACGCACGGCGGCGCCTCGGCGTGCCAGAGCCCATCGAACGTTCCGAGCGCGTCGGGTGCCTGGTAATAGGGACCCCCGGTCGGTGAGGTGACGACGAGGGCCGACGCGCCGCGCAGGCCGAGCTCGACGCCAACGTGGTAGGGCCAGAGCCGTTCCACCTCCCAGTGGACGAGCGCAACCTTCCCGCGCACGTCGACGCCGTCGAGCTCTCGTCTCCCACCGCGTCCGACGCAGACAAGCTCCCCTTGGACTCCGCCGGCTCCGGTTTCGGGCACGCCTCCGAACGACGCGCACTGAAAGCGACGCCCGTCGAGCTCCACGAATGCGTCCTCGAGACGCCAGGCGTCTACGGGCACGGGCTCTTCGACGACGTCAGTCAGTCCCGCGGCGCGGAACTCTCCGGCGACGAAGGCGGTTGCCTGCCGCTCTTCGGGCGTCCCTGCTACGCGGAAGCCGAGCGGGTGCGAGCGAAACGACTCGAGCCGTTGGACGACGTGTCGCAGGTACTCGCCGGAGATGTCGAGCTGCTCGTAGGACGCCGTCACGTGCTCGCCTCCTCGAAGCCCTGCAGGACCTCGAGCACGAGTTCGCCCAGCGATTCGAGGTCGTAGCCTCCTTCCTGCACGAACACCGTCGGCAGGCCTAACCGGGCCAACGCACGCCCGGCCTCGCGAAAGCCTCGCGGCGTGACGCGGAGCGGGCTCTCCGGATCCCCTGCTGCTGCGTCGACGCCCAGCGGAACGACGAGCGATTCCGCTCCGCCTGCGCCCGCCCACGTTGTCAGCTCGTGAACGGCGTCGAGCCAGAGCTCGTCTCCCGTTCCCGGCGCAAGCGGAAGGTTCCTGTTTGCGCCATTACCAGGCCCACTGCCTTGCTCGTCGGCGAAGCCGAGGAAATGCGGAAACCAGCCCGCACCCGGATCGACATGGACGGAGCCGACGAGCACGTCGTCGCGCTCGTAAAAGATCTCCTGCGTTCCGTTTCCATGGTGCGCGTCTATGTCGAGCACGGCGACCCGTCCGCCGAGCGCTGCAGCTGCGATCGCTGCGTTGTTTAGGTAACAGGACCCGCCGTAGCAGGCGCGCCCCGCGTGATGCCCGGGTGGACGGCAGCACGCGTATGCGCACCGCGATCCGGTGGCGACGAGCTCGACGGCCGTCAGCGCGACGTCGACCGCGGCGCGCGCGGCCTCCCACGTAGCCGGACCGACGAGCGTCATCGTGTCGTAGGCGAAGTACCCCGGCTTCGCCCAGACGGCGGCAGGCACCGTGGCCGGGCGGCCGGAGGTCAGCGCGGCGTGCGCGAAGACGTACGGGACGACGCGATCCTGGCCCGGGTCTCGATCGAGCCCTACCTGCGTCCATTCGTCGTAGGCCGATTCGAGGAAGTCCAGCAGCGAGTCGTCGTGCACCGCCTGCAAAGGCGCAGCCGGATGCTCGTCAGCGTCGACGACACGCGCGTCCGCTGCGACCAGGGCATCGCGGATCACGTCGATGCGTGGCGCGACCTCTGTACCCGGCGTGCGAATTCCGATCCAGATCTCGCCGCCCGGGTCATGCAGCCGGCAGCGGTCGCTCCAAACCACCGGCAGCCCGAGCCCCACCGGGCGACTCTACGCCAACCGCCCAAGCCGTCGCCGGCGATGGCCGTAGCCTGCCTTGCGCTCGGCGTCGCCCTCAGCGGGACGCGAGTGCGCAGGCGAGGGCGAACAGTGCGATGAACGCAGGGTGACGTTTCTCGAGCGCATAGGCCAGAGCCATCGTCGAGACAGCTGTTGCCCCGAACGCGATCAAGCCTCTAACGGTCGTCGAAGCGGCTCCACGGCGTGGCGCTCGTGAACATCCCGTGTAGCGCGGCGATCCCGTCGTCCTGCGAGCGCGCTGCCATCACGAGGGCCCCGTCGTCGCTGCGCTCGACGCTCCATGCGGCCCAGCCGCAGCATTCGTCCTCGACCGCGACGAGAGCCTGTAGCTCAGCTTCGACGGCCGGATGATCCTTGAAGGTGAGGCGCAGGCCGTCGGCGGTTTCGTGTCGGCCGAGTCCGAAGTTCTCGCCGAGGTTGATCCAGCGTTCGCGCTGTGTCTTCAGGTCCGCGTCGATCAGCGTGCAGGCGACGAGCTCCGAAAGCTCGCGCTCCGCCGCCGCGTCTGTGCTCGGAGTGCTCATCATTCGCTCCTTTCGTCGGCCCATGGTCGGACTGTGGATAGAGGATGCTTGTTAAAGTCGACTTGATGTCAACCGCCGAGTACGAACAGACGAGATCGCTGTCGATCGGCGAGGTTGCCCGGCTGAGCGGCAAGGCTCCGTCCGCGATTCGCTACTACGAAGAGGTCGGGCTCGTGGACCGGCCCGAGCGGAGCAGCGGCCGCCGCCGCTATCCACGAGCGGTCGTGAGGACGCTCGCTGTGATCGAGACCGCCCAGAGGGCAGGGCTGAGCCTCGAGGAGATTCGCGTACTGCTGCAGGCAAGTCCCTCGAATCACGCGGCAACCGAAAGACTGCGCGAGGTCGCCGAGCAGAAGCTGCCGGAGCTTCGCGAAGCAATCCAGCGCGCGGCGATCGTTCGCGACTGGCTCGAGGACGCGGCGCGCTGTTACTGTCCGACGCTCGACGATTGCCCGCTCTTCGAGGAACCCGTGCGCTTGCCGGAACGCATCCTCGTGCTCCGTTCGGCCCGAAGCTCAGCCTCGTAGTGCAGCGCGGTCAGCTCACGGTCGACCAGGAAACGTGAAGGGTGCGCGGCATCGCGAACAGCTGGAGCGCGTTCACGCAGGTCAGGCGTCTCGCGTCGATGGACGAATCTGCATTGGCTGCGCTGGTCGACCAGGGCTGGCCGACGACGGGCTCGGCTCGAGCACTCGCCTCTGGTCGAAGCGAGGATTAGGCTCGCGCTGATGAACATCGAGGAGGTTGTCCCGGACGCAGTCGCGTGGAGGCGACATCTGCATGCGCACCCGGAGCTGTCGTTCTGCGAGCACCTGACTGCGGCGTTTGTGCGCGACGTGCTCGAGTCCTTCGGCGGCCTCGAGGTCGAGAGCCCGACTCCCACGAGCGTCGTCGCCCGGCTTCGGGGTGGACGGCCGGGGCCGACGTTGGCTCTGCGCGCCGACATGGACGCCCTTCCTATTCAGGAAGAGACTGGAGTCGAGTTCGCATCGCGCGTCGACGGTGTCATGCACGCGTGCGGGCACGATGGTCATACGGCGACGCTGCTCGCGACCGCACGCCTGCTTAGTGGGATGCGTGCCGAGCTGAGCGGCGAGGTGCGTTTTCTCTTCCAGCACGCGGAAGAACTCCCGCCGGGCGGCGCGACCGAGTTGGTCGAGGCCGGCGTGCTCAAGGGCGTCGACGCCGTCGTCGGCTGCCACCTGGCGTCGGACCTCGACGTCGGCAAAGTCGCCGTCCTTGACGGCCCGTGCACGGCGGCAGCCGACACGTTCTCCGTGCGGATTCTTGGACGAGGCGGACATGCCGCATTCCCGCATACCGCGATCGATCCGGTCGCGGTCGCCGCCCAGGCGATAACGAACCTGCAGCATGTCGTCGCCCGCACGACCCCGCCGCTCGACAGCGTCGTCGTCTCGGTCACCCGAATCGCGGGAGGAACCGCAGACAACATCATCCCGGAGTTGACGGAGTTCAGCGGCACCGTGCGCACGTACCGAAAGGAGTTGCGGCAGAGCACGCGCAAGACCATCGACCGCACTCTCAGCGGCGTAACGGCAGCCCACGGCGCCACCTACACATTCGACTATGTCGAGGGCTACGCTCCCGTCGTAAACGACCCGACGCTCGTAGCCGTCGTGCGTGAAGCCGCGGGGGCCGATCGCATGGTCGAGTACCCGCCAGTAATGGCGGGCGAGGACTTCTCTTCCTACCTCAGCGTGGTCCCTGGCTGCTTCTTCTTCGTCGGCGCCGGCGGCAAAGGCGCATACCCGCACCACCATCCCCGCTTCACGATCGACGAGCGCGCACTGCCCATCGGCATCGAGACGATGACACGAACGGCCCTGAGCTTCGCAGGCACGCAGGACGCTTAGCCCGAGGCTTCGGACTTTCCGCATCGAGCGGAAGACGACATGTTCCACACCCGTAACAGGTCATCGATCGCCCGCCCACTCAGCAGAAGGTCGCAGCGCAATCCATACATCTGTCCGAGATCACGGGACATCTGGTGAGCGAATGGTGAGTCCGAACGTGCATAGATCGCGCGCGGGAGGGGTGCCCCCGCGCAGCGTGGGGTCCCGCCGCGTGCGGACTACAGGGGCGTTGGCCTCGGCGAGGAGATTCTCCTTCGTTGGTTGCAGCGGCCTCGTGTCGATGAGCGCGTTGGTGTGCTGCCGGCGACGAGCTCGCCTCGAGCTCGTAGTCCTCGCGCGTGAACAGGAAGACGGCCGCGGGGAAAGGGCGCCCCATGCGCCGGTTGAGTCCCTCACGCGCCACGGGTGCTTTACGTGAGGCCGAGCATGACGAGGCGCACATGCGGGACCAACTCACCATCCGCTCACCACGCCGTGGGCAACCCGACATGGAGAGCGGGATCGCCCGACGAACTCCTGTTAGTCCGGCTTGGAGTCCCGCCGCGTGCGGTTGGGCACACGGAACTGTACGCGCAGGCGGGCTTCGAGCACGTCCGCGACGCGAACGAGCGCGCCGTGGTCAGGCGTCGACGATCGCGATCGTGACCGACGTGTCCGGCTTGCCGCGGCTCAGGAGCTCGAGCAGCCGCTTCTGCCAGCCGTACTTCTCGCGGATGAGCTTCCTCACGTTGACGTCGTTGACGATCCGCGCGTGCCCTTCGAGCCTGGGGCCGCGTTCGCGGCCGCGGTAGTTCGACTTCGCGACGAGCACGCGCGGGTCGCGCCGGATGCGCTTCACCTTCCACGTGGAAGCATGCGTCCAGACGAGCAGGCGGCGGCCGTCGTCGCTCACGACCCACACCGGGGTGGAGACGAGCGATCCGTCGCGCCTCCGCGTCGTCAGGCTGATGTAGCGGGCGCCGGCTAGGTCTGCAAGCAAAGTATACACCGTATACATACGAGTGTACACCGTATACTCGCGGAGTGTCAAGGCTCACACGCGACGCCGTCCTCGCCGAAGCGCTCGCCCTCGGGGACGCGTGCGGCTTCGACGCCGTGACGATCCGCGGCGTCGCCGACCGCTTGCGCGTGACGCCGATGGCCCTCTACCGGTACGTGGGGGACAAGGAAGGGCTGCTGGACGGTCTCGCTGATGCGCTCTACGCCGAGCTGCGAATCCCCGACCCCGCGGACGACTGGTGGGAAGGGCTGGCCGGTCTCGCCCGCTCGACGCGCGCCGTCCTCCTCGAGCACCCGTGGGCGGTGCCGCTGTTCTCGCGACCGCTCGTCGGCCCGCACGCCCTCGCGCTTGGGTCTGCCCTCGCGGCTGCGCTTCGGACGGCCGGCTTCTCCGCCGGGGAGGCGAACGAGCTCCACGACCAGCTCTCCAACATGCTGTTCGCGCTCGTCAGGCCGGAGCTCGGCGGGAGGCGAAACCGGGCCGCCTTCGAGCGCGGCCTCGGGCTCCTCCACGACGGTCTCGCCGCCCGGCTTTCGCGACAATGACCGCATCGCAGGGCCCCTTGGGTCGTCCGCGCGCCGCGCCGTAGCCGCGCGTGATGTCGAGATCGAAAGGTGCTACGAGCGGCGACGCAGTCTCGGATCCTCGTGCTCGTAGTCCTCGCCGTGGTAGCAGGTCGACGCTGCCGCATGCGCCCGTTGGGGATCTCGCGCGACACGATGTGGAACGCCGCTGGAGCGGTTGTACGCCGGTTTCGCTGGGAGGGGGCAGTACGCACTATCCCGGAACCCCGAGGTCGATCGATGTCGGTCTCTGGCTGGCGCATCTAGACATGCAGCGCGGGTGTCCTACGAGGTGGGTATGGGTGACCCCGCCGCCGCGGTCTCCTCCGCTTCGGACTGCCGTCGCTTCGCGATCATCGAGAGCATCTCGAAGATCACGTTGGCCGCGAACAGCGCCGTGATTTGTCCCGGGCTGTCGTACTGGGGAGCAACTTCAACGACGTCATAGCCCACGAAATCGATTCCGGCGAGCGCTCGGAGATATTGCATCGCCTCGAAGCCCGTTGGGCCGGCAACTTCTGGCGTTCCCGTACCTGGACAGTTGGCGGGATCGACGAAGTCCACATCGAAGGTCAGGAACGCGGGCCCGCTGCCGATTCGCCGATGTGCACGGGCCGCGAACTCTTCGGGACTCAAGGCTGCCAGCTCGATCCACGGGATCGTCTCGACTCCGAGGTCGGAGGGGATGTCTTCGTGCTCCGCGGCGTACAACGACCCCCGCATCCCCGCCTGGATCACGCGGGCAGGGTCGAGGACGTCCTCCATGATTGCCCGTCGAAACATCGTGCCGTGCGAGTAGGGCAAGTCGTTGTAGGTGTCTTCCAGGTCGGTGTGCGCGTCGAGCTGCACGAGCCCAAGGCGACCGTGCACCGCAGCGAGCGCACGGAGCTCGGCGAGTGCGACCGAATGGTCGCCGCCCATTCCGATGCCGATGACACCTGCTTCGGCGATCGGCGTCACAAAGCGCTCCATGCGCTTCAGCGACTCCTCGATGTACCCAGGAGCGGTGGGCGCGTCGCCGAAGTCGATCGTCGACAGGGCCCCGAACACCTGCACGCCCTGGACAGGGTTGTACGTTCGGATCATGCCCGATGCCGAGCGAATCGCTTCCGGGCCAAACCGAGCTCCGGGCCGAAACGACGTACCACCGTCCCATGGGAGGCCGTACACGACGGCGTCCACCCCGTCGAATTCCTTCACCCAGGGCAGTCGGGCGTACGTCCGTGGCCCGGTAAACCGGGGCGCCTCAAGGGCGTTCCATGGCTCATACATAGTCGGCCTCCACTCGAGGGTATTGGGCGAGCCTAGCGTGCGCTTTCGAGCTCGAGTAGCCGGTCGTATCGCCATCGTCGTGCAGTCGCGAGAACGCCTCGCCATTTGCTCGGCCAACGAGCCCGCTCGAGGAGGCTCGCGGTCACCGATCTCGACAAGGCCCAGACGCGCCAAACCCCAGACGCGCCAAAACGCGCCGGGGGTTCAAATTCTACCGTCACCAACGTTGGGGCCCTCGGGCTCGCCGAACACGTGCGCGTGTACCTGGTCGAGCCTCGTGGTCGAGCCTCGCCTGCCAGTCCTCGATCCGCGCAACCCGCCGCGCCGGGTACTGCGAACGCCCGGTTCGGGCGACTCACACGTCCAGCGTCGCGCCGCCCGCGCGCAGCGTCATCTCCCGGACCGGACAATCGTGGTTCATCCGAACAGCATGACGCCAGGCCGGGGCCGTGCGACGCACCATCGACTGGTGCCGAGAGTGGAGGAACCAGCGGCCGCGCGCCCGGATGCTCCTGCGGGGATCGTCCCGCGCTGGGAGTGGAGGACGTTCGGGGAGGCCTTAGGGCCTGCGGAGGGCGCCTTCACGGCCCGCTCACCCGACCGCGTGCAGGAGAGCGACGAGCTCTACCTGCTCTCCGTAGCGGGCGGCGACACGGTCAAGGTCCGGGACGGCCTGATGGACGTCAAGCACCTCGAGGGAGTGAACGACGACGGCCTCGAGCAGTGGGTGCCCATCACGAAGGCGCCCTTCCCGCTTCCGGCGTCGGAGCTCCGGTCGGTGCTGGCGGCGCTGAACGTGCCGCTCTCGCCCCTGGCGCGTGACGCCTACAGCGTCGACGAGCTCGTCGACGAGGTCGTGCGCCCACGCGCCGACCTCGCTGCGGTCGAGGTGCACAAGCGGCGCGCCCGGTACGAGATCGGCGGCTGCATGACGGAGCTCACGGACGTGCGCACGAGCGGCGGCTCGACCCGCACGGTCGCGGTCGAGTCCGAGGATCCGGAGCGCGTGACTGCGGTCGTCCGCGAGCTCGGGCTCGGCGGGCGGCCGAACACGAGCTACCCGCGCGGCCTGAAAGCGCTGCTCGGGTTCGGGGCCGGCAGGTACGCGGTGATCGACATCGGGACGAACTCGGTCAAGTTCCACATCGGGGAGCGGCCGGCGGACGGCGCGTGGCGCACGGTCGTCGACCGAGCCGAGGTCACGCGCCTCGGGGAAGGGCTCGAGGAGAGCGGCCGCCTGGGTGCGGAGCCGATCGAGCGCACGGCCGAGGCGGTGGCTGGGATGGTCGCGGAGGCACGGGAGGAGGGCGCGCTCGCCGTGGCCGCGGTCGGAACGGCCGGCCTGAGGATCGCCCCGAACGCGGACGAGCTCGTCGACGCTGTTCGCTCCCGCTGCGGCATCGAGGTCGAGGTCGTCTCGGGCGAGGAGGAGGCGCGCCTCGCCTTCCTCGCGGCGACGTCGGCGCTCGGGCTCAGCGGCGGCTCCCTCGTCGTGTTCGACAGCGGCGGTGGCAGCTCGCAGTTCACATTCGGACACGACGGCCGCGTCGACGAGCGGTTCAGCGTCGACGTGGGCGCCGTGCGGTACACGGAGCGCTTCGGCCTGGCGGATGCGGTTTCCGAGGCGACGGTCGAGAGTGCGCTCGAGGCGATCGGCCGCGACCTCGTGCGCCTGAACGGCCGGCCGAATCCCGACACGCTCATCGGGATGGGCGGCGCGGTCACGAACCTCGCGGCCGTCGAGCACGGGCTCGAGACCTACGACCCGGCGATCGTCCAGGGCACCGTCCTCGACCGTGGCGAGATCGACCGGCAGATCGAGCTCTACCGCACGTCAGGGCCAGCAGAACGGCGCGCGATCGTCGGGCTGCAGCCGCGGCGTGCCGAGGTCATCCTCGCTGGCGCTTGCATCGTCCGCACGGTGCTCGCGAAGCTCGAGGCGGAGTCGCTCACGGTCAGCGACCGCGGCCTGCGTCACGGTATTCTCGTGGCCCGCTTCGGATAGGCAGCTCACACAGACGGAGGACACGAGATCGCAACGGGAACCCTCGAGCTGTCCACGAAGTGCACACCGGGAGAGGCGTTCGACGTCGCCGCGAAGACCCGCGCGTACCTCGAGAGCCTGGGGCTCGACCTCTCCCCCGACCCGCACACGAAGACGAGGATGACGCTCGAGTTCTTCGCTGCCGAGCTGACGCCAACGGAGCGTCCGGCGACCCCGGCAGTCTGAGTCTCGCGACGCCCGCTTAGTGACGGGGCGGGTATGCCGCACTGAGAAGGGTGTGAACGTCCGCCGACTCGTCGTAGAGGTCGCCGGAGTCGACGACAGCTCGGTCTTTGATGAGGCGCTTGAGTCCTTCCTCGGTCTCCTCTGTCTGGCCGCTGAGGAGCGTCGCTATCAGCCGTCCACGCTGGAGATAGAAGCCGAGCAGGTTGCGATCAGAGAGTGAGCCGCGCACGATGAGTTCGTCGTGCGAGCTGAGATCGCCGAACACCTTGATCGTCAGGCCGAAGATCTCTGTGAAGAAGGTCGAGACCGTGTCGTAACTGCCACTTGCTCCGGCGAGCCTGCGACCGACCTCAACACCCTGGTAGTTGGCGTTCGACCAGTGCTCGATGCGGCGGTGCCGCTTGAAGAGGGGGTCGTAGAAGTTGGCGACGTCACCGACCGCAAAGATTCCGGGCACATTGGTTTCGAAGCGCTCGTCGACGACGACTCCGTTGTCCAACTCGAGGCCACTTCCTTCGAGGAAGTCGACGACTGGCTCGACTCCGATGCCTGCGACGGCGAAGTCGGTAGCCAGCGTCTTGCCCATTTCCGTCTCGATCGAGTCGACGTGGGAACGGCCGCGAAAAGCGGCGACCTCGTCGGGGAGGAGCAGATTGACATCGTTGTCGGCGAAGAAGATGGCGACCTCGCGCTCGAGCTCCGGCGCCTCGAGCGCCTGGAAGAGGCCGCTGGCGCGGTTGACGAGCGTGACTTCGAGGCCAAGATGGCGTAGCGAGGCGGCGACCTCCATGCCGATGAAACCGCCGCCGATCACGAGCGCTTCCCGCGCCTGGTCGGCCGCCTCAAGAATGACCGTCGCATCGGCGAGAGCGCGAAGGGAGAACACTCCGGGCAGGTCTGCGCCTGGACTGTCGAGGCGACGCGGCTGCGCGCCGCTGGCGATCAGCAGCTGGCGGAAACGGAAACGCTTCCCACCCTCGATCTCGACCTCGCGTGCCCGGCTATCGACCTTTCCGACCGCAGTGGCCAGCAGCACGTCGACGCCGCTTTCGGCATAGAACTCCTCGCGCTCGACGAAAGCGGCGCCGGCTTCCGTCTCGCCGCGCAGGTAACTCTTCGAAAGCGGGGGTCGATGATAAGGAAGAACGCCGTCCTTCGAGACGAGCAACACCCGCCCCTCGCCGCCGCTCTCCCGGTACGCCCGGATCGCCCGCGCCGACGCCAACCCTCCACCGATGATCACCAGCTCGAAATCCTGCATCGCTTCTCGTTACGTTGATGAGAGCTCACCCAGATTGTCGTGCCCAATGCGCCGCAGGTGATCAGAAGCCGGATGTGGTCGCCTCCGGTGGTAGGGTTGACCGGGATTGGGCCTACATAGGCATTTCCGAGGTAATCCGCCACACGATCGATCGGAGCGGCCACGGTCATCGCCCGACTCAGCAGGGATCAACTTTTCACTCGAGGCGCGAAGACCGGTGCAGCCCTCATGCTGGGCGGGCTGGCCGGGGAGCACGTCACCGACACGGCGGCAGCCGACACGATCCCGGATGGCGATCTTGCCTATGCGCGCCTGCTGGTCGGCGCCGAACTGCTGGCCTCCGATTTCTACGCCCGCGCGATCCACTCGAAGCGGCTCGGCGGGGAGGTCTTGGGAGATCTGAGGCGGGCGCGCGCCAACGAGCAGGAGCACTACAGGGACGTTTCCGACATCCTCAGCAGCGCCGGACAGACACCCGCGGTCGCCGCAGACTTCGAGTTCTCCTACCCGAAGGGCGCCTTTTCCTCGAGGAAGTCGATCGCGACGCTCGGCGTGACCCTGGAGACCACGATCTTGGGGGCATACCTCGGCGCGGTTGCAGGCCTGCAGACAGATGCGCTCAAAGAACCGGTGGCCCGGATCGCCGCGAACGAGGCGCAGCACCTGAGTGTCTTCAGGCGGCTCTCGGGCTTCGGCCCGATCGGGGCCTCGTTCCCCCGGGCGCTCACGGTCGACGAGGCGTCGAACGCACTAGATGCGTTTACGAGCTAGGAGGGGATGAGGTATGCCGAGGGACTTCTACAGCGCCGGTGAGGCGGCCCGGACGCTCGGGATCAGCCTCGACACGCTCCGCCGGTGGGACCGTCAAGGTCGGATCAAGACGAAGCGCGACCGCAGCAATCGCCGGATCGTGGCCGCGAAGGAGATCGAGCGGCTACGCGGCGCCACTCACCCCGAGTCCCACATGAGCGCCCGAAACCGCTTCGGCGGCATCGTCTCGAGCGTGAAGGTCGAGGGCTTGATGGCCCAGGTGGAGATGGTGGTCACCGAGCCGGCAGTCCTCACAGCGGTCGTCACGGCCGACGCGGTCGAGGAGCTCGGGATCAAGCCAGGCAACCACGTCGTTGCCGTGATCAAGTCCACATCCGTCATGGTCGAGCACTGATGTCGACGCGCGGCCTCACCAGGATCCTCGCCGCGATCCTCCTCTTCGTGCCGGCAGCGAGTGCCGCGGGACGTCCAGGCACGCACACCTCCACGCGAGTGAGCGGGATCACGGTCTACGCGGCAGCCTCGTTGACGGACGTCTTCCCGAAGATCGATCCGAGCCCGAGGTACTCATTCGGCGCCTCGAGCACACTCGCGGCGCAGATCACTCAGGGAGCGCCTGCCGACGTGTTCGCCTCGGCCAACACGACGATCCCCGCCCAGCTGTTCGCCAGCGGACTCGTGCAGAAGCCGGTCGTGTTCACCCGCAACCGGCTCGTGCTCGTCGTGCCGACGTCGAACCCGGCCGGCATCCACAGCGTCTACGACCTGAGGAAGCCGGGCGTCAAGCTCGTGATCGCCGCTTCGGCCGTGCCGGTTGGAAGCTACACGCTTCAGGTGCTCAAGCAGATGGGGCTGACGAGCGTGCTGTCGAACGTCGTCAGCCGTGAGTCGGACGTGCGCAGCGTCCTGTCGAAGGTGGCCCTCGGCGAGGCGGACGCGGGGTTCGTGTACTCCACCGACGCCAAGACGGTGCCGGGCAAGGTGAAGGTGATCAAGATCCCCGCCTGGGCGCAGCCGAAGGTGACCTACGCGATGGCCGTGGTCTCGTCGAGCAGCAACAAGGCGGCCGCACGGCAGTTCATCAAAGAGGTGGTCGGCAAAGCCGGCCAGAAGAAAATGCGTGCAGCCGGCTTCCTACCGATACCCAGGGCGAGCCCGGGCCGCTGAGGCCGACGGCCGGGCAGACGATGCGAAGAACCCTGCTCGCCTTGCTCTACTTCCTCGGGGTCGCAGTGACGATGGCGTTTCTGGCGCTGCCGCTGCTGGCGATCTTCGTCCACGTGCCGCCCGGTCGGCTCATCGACCAGCTCTCGAACCCGGTCGTGACTGACGCCCTGATCGTCAGCCTCAAGACGACCCTGATCGCGCAGGCGCTCATCTTGCTGTTCGGTACCCCGACCGCGTACCTGCTCGCCAGCCGTCGCTTCCCTGGCCGCAGCGCCTGCATCACCCTCGTCGAGCTGCCCCTCGTGCTTCCCCCCGCAGTGGCCGGTATCGGCCTGCTGGCCGCCTTCGGCCGATTCGGGCTTCTCGGCTCGACCCTCCGGCTCGCGGGGATCACGCTGCCGTTCACCCAGGCCGCGGTCACCATCGCGGTCGTCTTCGTCGCCAGCCCGCTCTACATCCGCCAGGCGATCGCCGCCTTCGAGGCGATCGACCCGGACCTCGTCGGCGCGTCTCGCACGCTCGGAGCAGGTCCGGCCCGCACGTTCTTCCGCATCGTGCTCCCGATGGCACGCGGCGGCCTCGCGGCAGGTGAAGCTCTCGCGTTCGCCCGTGGCCTCGGCGAGTTCGGCGCCACGATCATGTTCGCCGGCAGCCTCCAGCATGTGACACAGACCCTGCCGCTCGCGATCTACGCGGAGTTCGAGGTGAACTTCAACGTCACGCTTGCCATCAGCGCGCTGCTCGTCCTGATCAGTGCGGCCCTGCTGCTCTCGCTCAAGCTGACCTTCCTATGGCAACCCTCCGAGCAGACTTCACGCTCCCGCTTCGCACTTTCGAGCTGGAGCTAGCGCTCGAGGTCGACCGGACGGTCGCGCTGGTCGGGCCGTCTGGTGCAGGCAAGACCTCGGTGCTCAAGGCGATCTCCGGGCTCGCCTCCCCACCGCGGGGGAGGATCGCACTCGACGGCGACGTCTGGTTGGACAGCGACCGACGACTCTTCCGCAAGCCCGACGAGCGCCGTGTCGGGCTCGTCTTCCAGGAATACGCGCTCTTCCCGCACCTCACCGTCCGCCAGAACGTCGCCTACGCGGGCAAGGACCGTGTCGACGAGTACCTCGAGCGCTTCCGGATCGCCCACCTCGCCGACGCCAGGCCGGCGTCGCTCTCGGGCGGAGAGCGCCAACGGGTCGCGCTCGCCCGCGCGCTCGCACGCCGCCCCGGCGTGATCCTGCTCGACGAACCGCTCTCCGCACTCGACGCGCACACGAAGGGCACGGTCCGCGCCGAGCTCCAGGAGCTGCTCCGCGAGCTTGCGCTGCCGGTCATCCTCGTCACCCACGACTTCGAGGACGCTGCTGCGCTCGCCGACCAGGTCGGCGTCATCGTCGCCGGGCAGCTTCGCCAGCTCGCGGCGCCGGACGAGCTGGTCGACCGTCCCGCAGATGCCTTCGTCGCATCATTCACCGGCGCGAACCTGATCCGAGGCAAAGCCCGTCGGCTCGACGACGACATGACGCTCGTCGAGCTCGAAACCGGCGAGCTCGTCTATTCGACGGATCAGGGTGAGGGCCACGTCGGCGTCGTCGTCTATCCCTGGGAGGTCTCGATCGGCCGCCTCCGCCACGAAGACTCAGCGATGAACCTGATTCAGGGCGACATCCGCTCCGTCGCAGCCGTCGGCAACCGGGTGCGTGTCCGCGTCGGTCCAATCACCGCCGAGGTCACCGCCCTCTCCGCTGAGAAGCTCGAGCTCGCACGTGGCGGCACGGTGTTCGCGACCTTCAAAGCGACCGGAACACGCCTCGTTCCTCTCGCTTGAATCAGAGGAGCAGTCCCATCTCGATCGCGTCCCAGAGCTCGCCGCTCGCCCGGCGGTAGTGCTTGACGCGGAGCCCTTCCTCGACGAATCCGAACTTGCGGTAGAGCGCAATTGCCGACGCGTTGTGCGCGAAGACGCCGAGGCTCAGCTTGTGGGCGCCGTGCTCACGAGCCCACTCGATCGCGGCAGCGAGGAGGGCCGAGCCGACGCCTCGGCCGCGCCACTCGCGCGCCACGCCCATTCCCAGCTCGGCGAAGCCGTGCGGGCTCAGAAAGAGATGAAGCGAGCCCACGATCTCGCCGCCGGAGACCGCGACCAGTGCGGCATCCACGTTCCAGCTCGCGGCGCGCGCCTCGACGTCGACCGGCGGCTCGGTCGCGATTCCATCCCGTTCCTCGGCGATCTCGGCGAAGAGGACGGCGATAGGAAGGCGGTCGTCTTCAGTCGCGGGGCGGATCAGGAACGCCGGGTCGGGCACGGGCCGATCCTCGCACGACGTACGAGCCGGCTACCCGCTGCGGCCGTCGAGAGCCGGATCGTCCAGGGTCGATCCCGAACGCTTTACCCGTCAACTGGGCGCACTCTTGCCACACCCCCGGCACGAACTTCATGTCGCACCCGGCCGTGGCCGAAACTCCAGGGTCTGACCCCGAACTTCAGGCCGTGCCTCGAACCGACGATCTGACCTGGCGAGAAGGAGAAGCGGAGAGGGCGGGATTTGAACCCGCGACGCACCTTTCAGCACGTACGCGATTTCCAGTCGCGCTCCTTAGGCCACTCGGACACCTCTCCGTGCTGCGAAGCGGAGCGGGATTGGAGCTCGATCCCAAGGGCGATTCATTCCTCGCAAGCCGACTTGCGCCGAAGGATCGAGCCATCGCGCGGCACGAGACCTCGAGGCCGGCTCAGCTACGCGCTCCCCCTTTCTGGGCTGGCCGTCAAGGATGAGCGTGCCGATCTTCGTTGTGGCCCCCCATGCAGACGAGGCTCGACATTGCGGTGCTCATGCGTCCGATCGCCTTCGCCGCAGCCCAGCTGAATCTGGCGCTTCACGACTGTGCCGAGCGAGTCCCTGGCCGGATTCAGCGAGCGGGGTCGATGTGGGTCAGCGCGACGTCGACACCCGTTCCCCGAGGGGAATTCGCGCTATCGCGCGACTAGCTCTGATCGCAGCTCGTAATCAGGCAACTCGTAAGGTCGACGACGATCCATCCGATGAAGAGCGATGGCACAAGCACGCCGGCGAGCGCACCGCAGGCGATGGCGTCGCGCGCGCTGCGAGTTGTCACGAGCGAGATCACGGCTGAGGTCACTGCCGCGCCGACGCAGACGGCTAACAAAGCCCACAGGAAAGCGGTGTCTTCGAGGTTGTGGTCATTGCGGATAACGACGAAGACCACGGTCGCCGCAAGTGCGACGCCGAGCGGCACGGCTCGCAACGGACGCGCCTTTGCCCATCGGATCGCGACGATGATTGCTGCGAGCACGACTGCGGCTGCGACCAGAAGATCCATCCCGGGTGCATCGGCTGCTCGCCTCGTCGCCTTGAAAGCGTCCCCGAGCCGGTTGTCCGACGGGGCGAAGGGCGCCACAGTGCGTGTGAGCTCATGTCTCCGCCCGCGGGCTTCCGCGTGCAGGGCTTGCGCCACAGTCGCAGGCGAGTCTTGCTAGAAGCGGAGAAGGAGGGATTCGAACCCTCGATGGAGGTATTCACCCCCATAACGCCTTAGCAGGGCGCCGCCTTCAGCCACTCGGCCACTTCTCCGCGGGTCCGCGCAGGATAGCCGACCGGTTTTCGGATTCCCCCTTCCGGGGGGCAGAAACGTCCGGCTTCCGGACGAAGATGAGTGAGCCGGCTCCCCCTCAAGACCCGGCAAACCCCTGAAACCCGTCTGCGGCTACCGGAGGCGGGTTTCGTCTTTCTAGGAGACGATGATGTTGAGCTTCATGCCCGCGGCCTCGTGGCCGGGCACCGAGCAATAGAGCTCGTACTTCCCTCGGCTTCAGCGTCACCGTCAAGGTCGCCGAGCCACCGGCCTGGATCAGCTTCGTCTTCTGGCTCATCCCCTTGATCGCCAGGTCATGCGGGATCTTCCCGCCGTTCTTCACATCGAAGGTGACCGCGCCGGCCTTCAGGCGCATCGAGCCGGCCACGATCTTGAACTCCGTCTCCGTCACCTGAACCGTCGTAGCAGCGGCGCTCGGCGCTGTCGTCGTGGCCGGCGTCGTCGTGGTCGCACTGGAGGTGACGGTTATTTTCACCTTCATTCCCGCCGCCTCGTGGCCGGGCACCGAGCAATAGAGCTCGTACTTCCCCGGCTTCAGCGTCACCGTCAACGTCGCCGACCCCCCGGCCTGGATCAGCTTCGTCTTCTGGCTCATCCCCTTGATCGCCAGGTCATGCGGGATCTTCCCGCCGTTCTTCACATCGAAGGTGACCGCGCCGGCCTTCAGAGTCGTCGAGTCGGCCGCGATCTTGAACTCCGTCTCCGTCACCTGAACCGTCGTAGCAGCGGCGCTCGGCGCTGTCGTCGTGGCCGGCGTCGTCGTGGTCGCACTGGAGGTGACGGTTATTTTCACCTTCATTCCCGCCGCTTCGTGGCCGGGCACCGAGCAATAGAGCTCGTACTTCCCCGGCTTCAGCGTCACCGTCAACGTCGCCGACCCCCCCGCCTGGATCAGCTTCGTCTTCTCGCTCATCCCCTTGATCGCCAGGTCATGCGGGATCTTCCCGCCGTTCTTCACATCGAAGGTGACCGCGCCGGCCTTCAGGCTCGTCGACCCGAGGGCGATCTTGAACTCCGTCTCCGTCACCTGAACCGTCGTCGCCGCTGCACCTGGCGCGGCGGGCGGAATCCCCGGCTGTGTACTCGTCGTCGCCGTCGTCGTCGCCTGTGCGGGCGTCGTCTCGGCTACACGTTCGCCCCCGCCCTCCGCGCCGAAATGCTCGACCGCCGCCAGCATCCCGAAGAAGAAGACGAAGGAGACGACGACGAACGCCCGGAGTCCGCCGCCCGGGTAGTCCCGGCGGACGCGGGGAAAGAGGAACGACGAGGAGAGCGCGAAGGCAATAAAGGCGCCCGCGGTGACCGCGAGCCCGACCTCGTGCCCGGTTGAGAGGGCGAGCGGCACGCGCGGATACTACGCCGAGGCGAGCAAGCGGCGCTCCTCCCTCCTGCGGTAGGCCCGGAACGCCCAAGCCCCCGCGAGCGCCAGCACGATCACAGGGCTGAGAACGATCAGGAGGAAGAGGAGCACGGCCCCGGCCCCGGCGAGGAACGAGCCCGCATCCCGCGCCGCGCGCTCGACGCGGCCCATGTGGTCACTCTTCGGAACGCCGGCCGCCTTCTGAGTCGTCAGCGTCAGGGAGACGCGTGAGAGACTCGCCTGACGAAGCGTCGCCTTGTTCGCTCCCGCCAGCCGCGAGAGATCGGTTCGGGCCTGCTGAAGCTGCAGCTGCAAGCGGAGCCGGACGTCGGCGGGCAAAGCTCCGCGCAGTTGCTCCGTCGCGCGCGCGATGAAGACCCTGAGCTGCAGGATCCGGGCACGCTGCTGCCGCAGGACGCCCTCCAGATCCCGGATCGAGAGCTGCCGGTCGATCACCGTTCCGAGGCTGGAGAGCTGCACGAGTACTCCCTCGACGCGCGAGACGGGAACGCGGAGGACGAGGTCCGCGGTGCCCGGTTGCCCCGCGGCGGTCGACTGCCGGACCGACGCGACGTAGCCGCCCGCCGCTCGCACGACCTGCATCGCCTCGTTCGTGCGCGAGGTGAGAGCGCGATCCTCGACGCGCAGGGTCATCGTCGCCTGGTAGTCCTGGGCGCGCGCGGTGCTCGGTCCGGGCACCGCCGAGTCGAACGAGCCCGCCGCATGCGCGGGGGAACGCGCCGTGTTCCCGCCCTCGCCGTTCTGCGTGGTCGCCACCGCCGCCGGCTTCTGCGTCCCGGAGCTCACCAGCCCGTGGACGACGGCGGCACCGACGAGGCCGACGATACAGAGAGGCGCGAGCACGAGGAGCGACCGCCGCCACGGGACGACGGCAAGACGGTCCGCAAGTGCGGGCCGTTCCGCGCCCGGCTCACCGAGCGAGCGCACGCGCTCCCGGGCGTGCGCCGGCGCGTCCGCAGGGACTGCGCGCAGCCGGGCAACGAGCTCGGAGAAGTCGCGCTCGAAGTCGACCGTGTCAGTGGCGGGCATCGCTCATCATCTCCTCGAGTCGTTTCAGGGCTCTGCTCAGCCGGGTCGAGCACGCCGTGGTGCTGATACCCAGCACGCGGGCCGCCGTCGGACCGTCGAGCTCGAGCAGGACGCGCAGCGCGACGACCTCGCGCTCGGCCGCCGACAGGCGCGCGAGCGCGGCCTCGACCTCCCCGTCGCCAAGCCCATCGTCTTCCCGCATAGCACTGTCACGTGCGTACCGCTCTTCACGCTTGCGGCGGCGATCCTCGGCGCGAAAGTGATCGAGCGCCGTCGTCCGCGCGATCTGACACAGCCACGCGCGCGCAGTGCCTCGGCGCGGGTCGAACCGCCGCCACTGGCGCCAGGCCTTCTCGAAGGTCTCCCCGGTCAGGTCCTCGGCGACGCTGCGGTTGCCGGTGAGGAAGAGGAGGTAGCGATGGACGGCGTCCAGCTCCGACTCGGCTACCGCCGAGAAGCTCGGCCGGTCGACGCGCAGGCCGGGCCACGAGGTCGTCACCGCGCTCACGACCTTCATACGGCGCCGGCCGGCCCTGCTGTCACATCGGACTGTCTAGCAGGGCCGGGCTGCGGCCGCGCCAACCGCAGCCACCCTGCAACTGAACGAATGCCGGGCGCGCGTCAGCGCGCCCAGCGCTCGAATCACTCCTCGACCCAGCTCGCCTCGCCGCGATGGGCCCCGCTCTTGGTCGTCGTGGAAGTCGCCTTGCCAGAACCGGTCTTGCCCGAGCCCGCGAGTGCCGTTGAAGGCCCTGCCGCGATCGCCGCGGCCACCGCAACAACCGCGATGATCGTCGATCCTCGCTTCACTGATGTCTTGTTCGCCATCTCCCCTTCCTCTCGCGCGAGAGCGTCGCGCGTACGCCGCAGTTACATCTGTGGGCTGACTCTGCGGCGGGCGAACTGGCCCGGCGTCCCCCTTCAGGGTGAGCAGGCACCTCGGTTCACTCGGACGAGGGATCTCGATCGGGTGACCCGGACGGCTCCGGCTACCAGGCGAGCTCGCGCCCCAGCAATTCCGCCAGCCGCCGGTTCGGCTCGGCGTACTCGGCGTCGAGGCGGTGGCGCGTCTCGGGGGCCATTCCCTCGTACTCGCGCGAGAAGATGCGGGGGAAGGCACTCAGCTCGTGCGGCCGAGCCCCGAGAAAGGCGAGCACCCGCGCATAGGTCTCGGCCGGCTCCTGTGAGAGCTCGTCGCTGAGAACGACAAGGATCTGCTCGAGCGGGAACACGGCGTACCAGCGCTCGAGCTGCTCTGCATACCGCCCGCGCGAGACGTACGTGTAGTTCCACCACGCGTGGCTGAAGTAGGACGGATCGCTCACCATTCGCTCCACCTCGCCGCGCATGCGCTCGTCCTCCGCGTCGAGGGCATCCTCGAACGAGAGCGGCTCTCGTCCCAGCGCGACCTCGTGCTGGTAGTGCGAGAACGCGCGGTCGACGGGATTGCGTAGGACTGCGACGAGCCGCACGTCGGGCATCAGCGCTGCCACCCGCTCGGGCGCGAGCGGATGGAAGAGATAGCTCGGGCTGGCCTCGCCCACCAACGGCCACTTTCCGCCACGCCGCCGCGCGGGCAACTGGCGCGGACGGGACGGCAGATGCGCGCGGTACCAGAGCGGGCCGCGCGCGTAGTGCCGGTCGAAGAAGCTCACCTCCTTGAACGACGGCCCGGTGATCCCCGGGTGCCAGCGGAGGTAGGCGTAGAGCGCGGTCGTTCCCGCCTTCTGGGCGCCGATGATCAGGAAGTCCGGCAGCGGCCGGAGAGACACGGTCGCGCGCCCGTACCCGCGCACGGCACCGCGTAGCACCTTCCGAATCGGCGCCGGCAGCCTCGGGACGAGCTCCGCCGGCAGGCGGCGGAGCGCCGTCACCCGCGGGCGGCCAACGGGACGAAGTCGCGGACTTCTGCCCCCACGTATGTCTGCCGCGGCCGCGAGATCTTCTGCTCCGGATCGTTGAGCATCTCCTCCCACTGCGCGATCCACCCGGGCAGCCGGCCGAGTGCGAACAGCACGGTGAAGTAGTCCGTCGGATAGCCCATCGCCTGGTAGATGAGCCCGGAGTAGAAGTCGACGTTCGGGTACAGCTTGCGCGAGACGAAGTAGTCGTCCTCCAGCGCAATCCGCTCGAGCTCGAGCGCGATCTCGAGGTTCGGGTTGAGGCCGGTCTGCTCGAACACCTGGTCTGCGACCTGCTTGATCAGCTTCGCGCGCGGGTCGTAGCTCTTGTACACCCGGTGGCCGAAGCCCATCAGCCGCCCCTTCCCCGCCTTCACGCTCTCGATGAAGGCCGGGATGTTCTTGACGTCGCCGATCTCGTCGAGCATGCGCAAGACGGCCTCGTTGGCGCCGCCGTGGAGCGGGCCGTAGAGCGCCGCGATGCCGGCCGAGACGGCCGAGAATGGATCGACGTGCGACGACCCGACGCCGCGGACGGCGCTCGTTGAGCAGTTCTGCTCGTGGTCGGCATGCAGGATGAGCAGGATCTCGAGCGCCCGCTCGAGCACGCGGTTCGGCTCGTACCGCCCCCCGATCTCGAACGTCATGTTGACGAAGTTGCCGACGTAGTCGAGGTCGTTCCGCGGATACACGTAGGGAAGTCCGTGCGCGTGGCGGAAGACGAACGCCGCGATCGTCGGCAGCTTCGCGATCAGCCGGACCCGCTGCAGGTAGCGGTTCTCGGGGTCGGCGATCGCCTTCGCGTCCGGATAGAACGTCGAGAGCGCTCCGACGGCGCCGAGCAGCATCCCCATCGGGTGCGCGTCGTAGCGGAAGCCCTCGAGGAACTTCGTCACGTTCGTGTGGACGTAGGTGTGGAGGCGAACGTCGTCCTGCCACTTCGACAGCTGGTCGGGCGTCGGCAGCTCGCCCTCGGACAGGAGGTATGCGGTCTCGAGAAAGCTTCCCTGCTCGGCGACCTGCTCGATCGGATACCCGCGATAGCGAAGGATCCCCGCGTCGCCGTCGATGTAGGTGATCGCGCTCCGGCACGAGGAGGTGTTCAGGTAGGCCGGGTCATAGGACATCAGCCCGCCGTCGCCCTCGGCGGCGCTGATCTGCCGGAGGTCGGTCGCGTGGATCGTCCCGTCGGTGATCGGCAGCGAGTACTCGTTGCCGGTGCGATTGTCGGTGATGGTGAGAGTGTCAGAGGGCATTTTTCGTCCCTTCGGTCGCTCGCAATGGGCGGTGCAAACGTACTCCTTTGGCCGAGGGCCGGCGGCGTGCGAGACTCCGGCCCATGTCCGACCTGCCGCTCACCGGTGGCTGCCTCTGCGGCGGCGTCCGCTTCGAGGTGGACGAGCCCCTCGCCGGCGCCAGCTATTGCCATTGCAGGCGATGCCAGCGTCGAACGGGGACGGCCGCCTCCGTTCAGGCACGAATCGTCCAGGGCTCCCTCCGCGTCACCTCCGGGCAGGAACTGGTGACGGAGTACACGCCCGAAGGCGGCTTCCCGAAGGTCTTCTGCTCCGCATGCGGCTCGCAGCTCTGGAGCCGTCACCCGCAGAACCCGGATGCGCTCAGCGTACGCATGGGCGCCTTTGACGACGATCCGGGGGTCAGGCCGAGCTACCGCCAGTTCGTCGCGTACGCGGCCACCTGGGAGCCGATCCCGGACGACGGGCTGCCGCGCTACCCGGAGCGCAAGCCTCCCGACTAGCTTCGCCTAGGCCGAGCCGGCCTCCGCGATGAGCCGCGCGGCCTGTTCGATCGAGAGGGCGTCGGTGTTGACGACGAGGTCGTAGTGGGTCGGCAACTCCTCGTCGACCCCGTAGAAGCGCTTTAGGTAGTCACGCCGGCCGGCATCCGACTCGCCGATTGCGCGAGCCGCGTTCTTGCGGTCGAGATCCCGCGCCTCGCCGAGCCGCTCAGCCCGTGTGTCGGGTGACGCAGTGACGAGGACCCGCAGCGCTTCGTGGCCGGGCTCGACCGTGTGCGAGGCCGCGTGCGCGACGATCACCACGTTCCCCCTCGCCGCAGCCTGCTCGACCACCTCGCGGATCAGGGCGCGAATGTCTTCGCTTTCGAGGTCGTCGCCCGTCCGAAGCGAGCCGCTGCCGGTCAGCGCCATTACCTCGCCTCCGCCGTGCGCCCACGCCTCGAGAAGCCGCGTACCGAGCGATTTGCGCCGCTCCTCGTCGGCAACCTGCCCGGGATCGATCCCTCCCCTCGCCGCGGCTCGAGAGACGATCCCGTCGTCGAGGTAGCCGAAGCCCAGCTGGTCTGCCACGAGGCGCCCGACGTCTTCGCCCCCGGCGCCGGTCGTATGCGAGATGCACACCACTTTGCAGCTCATCGCGCCCGAAACTAGAACCGAGTGCCGCTGCCGTCAAGGCTATGCTCCGGCCGTGCGGCGCGTCGTCGCAGCTGTACTCGTCGGTCTCGCCCTCGCGCTCGTCTCGACGGCCGCGGCCGCCGCGCCGTCCCTCACGCTCACGCCGTCGTCGGTCAAGCGAGGCCACACCGTGCTGATCAAGGGATCGGCCGACGGCTGCACGGTCGGAAACACGGTCTTCGTCATCTCCCGTGCGTTCGTGCACACCCACGAATTCGCGGGCGTGTCCGCCGTGCTCGCCAGGGTCAAGACGGGCGGCTACTTCCAGGCAACGACGAGGATTCCGGCGACCAGGCGACCCGGGCGGTATGCGGTGACCGCCCGCTGCGGCGGCGGAAATCTCGGGATCCTCAAGCACCTCACCGTGCGTCGCTGACGCGCCTGCCGGCGCACGGGCCGTCTGGTACACATCTGTCGATGACGAACCTCGAGCGCGCGTTCTCGGCTGCTCGTTGCTTCTTCTCCAAGGCGCTCGACGGGCTCGACGTCCGCCCCGACAAGAGCTACAGCGAGCTCGATTCCGAGCTGCGCGAGGCTCTGGTTGTCGGCCGGCCGATAGCGGACGTCTGAAGCGCCGCGTTCGCCGTCGTCCGCGTTCGGGCAACCAAGTTCAGTGGGCGCACCTGGGATCGAACCAGGGACCTCCCGCGTGTGAAGATCCCTCTGACAGGAAACGGTGGGAAAGCCTGGGCAGTGAACGCGCTCCATTGGCCGTTTATGTCTAGTGCAAGGCCTCGCCGATTCCCTTCGTTTCTAGTGAGTACTTGCCAGGAACTTGCCAAGGCGAGGACGTCCAGAGGGCGGCCTTGTCGTGGAGCCCGCTTCCGGGCGTTGAGACGGTCGGGCTGTCGGCGATCGCACGCGTGCGGGGAGGGACCTCGAGGAGCTTGGCTTCATCCTTGGGCACGCGCTCTCCTAGACTCGCTGTATGGCGACCTGCCCCAGTTGTGGGCGCGAGAACCCCGCCGATGCGCGGTTCTGCAACGCTTGCGCCTCGCCGTTGACCGCCGCGATCGAGGAGCGGCGCGAGGAGCGCAAGATCGTCACCGTGCTGTTCGCCGACCTCGTCGGGTTCACGTCGCGTGCAGAGCGGCTCGATCCAGAGGACGTGCGAGCGTTGCTTGCGCCGTACTGGGGGCACCTGCGCGGCGAGCTCGAGCGCTTTGGCGGCACGGTGGAGAAGTTCATCGGCGACGCGGTGATGGCGCTGTTCGGCGCGCCCGTCGCGCATGAGGACGATCCGGAACGCGCGGTGCGTGCCGCCCTGACGATCCGCGACTGGGTGCGCGATAGCGGCGAAGAGCTGCGCGCGCGAATAGCCGTCAACACCGGCGAGGCACTCGTCCTGCTCGGAGCGCGACCGTCGGAAGGCGAGGGAATGGCCGCCGGCGATGTCGTGAATACCGCCGCCCGGCTGCAGACGGCCGCGCCCGTGAACGGCGTGCTCGTCGGCGAGACGACGTATCGCGCTACGCGCGACCTGATCGAGTACGCGGAGCGCGAGCCGGTGGTCGCGAAGGGAAAGTCGGATCCGTTGCCGGTGTGGGAGGCGCTTCGTCCCCGCTCGGTGGCCGCGGTCGAGATAGTCCCTACTGGCGCGCTTGTCGGTCGTCGGCGCGAGCTCGAGCAGCTGGCCGGTGCGTTCGAGCGTGCGCGCAGCGAGCGCGAGCCGCAGCTCGTGACCGTGTCCGGCGTCCCGGGCATCGGCAAGAGCCGGCTCGTCGGCGAGCTCTTTGCGATCGTCGATGCGGACGAGCAGATCGTCGCCTGGCGGCAGGGACGCTCGCTGCCGTACGGCGAGGGTGTGAGCTTCTGGGCTCTCGGCGAAATCGTCAAGGCGGAGATCGGCGTGCTCGGGTCCGACAGCCGCGAGGTCGGCGAGGAAAAGCTGGCAGCGGTGCTCGCCGACCTCCTGCCGGGGGCGGACCGCGACTGGGTGGCGGCGCACCTGCGGCCGCTGCTCGGGCTCGCAGCCGACGAGCCTCGCGGCGGCGAGGACCGCGGCGAGAGCTTCGCCGCCTGGCGCCGCTTCCTCGAGGCGCTTGCCGAGCGGCGCCCGACGGTGCTCGTCTTCGAGGACCTGCAGTGGGCCGACGACGCGCTGCTCGACTTCGTCGACGAGCTGCCGGAGTGGGTCGCAGGCGTGCCGCTGCTCATCGTTTGTACGACGCGGCCAGAGCTGTTCGAGCGTCGTCCCGGCTGGAGCGGCGGCAAGCGCAACGCGCTCGCGATCTCGCTCGGGCCGCTCTCGGACGAGGAGACCACCCGGGTGGTCGCGGCCGCGCTCGAGACGCCAGTGATGGACGCGGCGACCCAGGCGGCCGTGCTCGCGCGCGCGGGCGGCAACCCGCTCTACGCCGAGCAATACGCGCGGATGGTTGCGGAGGGCATCGGCGCCGACGCCGAGCTGCCGGAGACGGTGCAAGGGATCATCGCCGCCCGGGTCGACCTGCTCGCACCCGACGAGAAGGCGCTGCTGCAGGACGCATCGGTGATCGGCCGCATCTTCTGGCCCGGTGCGATCGACGCGTCAGAGGACCACCTGCATTCGCTCGTTCGCAAGGAGTTCATCCGTCGCGAGCGGCGCAGTTCGATCGAGGGCGAGACGGAGTACGCCTTCGCGCACGCACTCGTCCGTGACGTCGCCTATTCGCAGATCCCGCGCGCCGCCCGCTGCGACAAGCATCGCCGTGCCGCGGTGTGGATCGAGACGTTGCCGCTCGACCGTGCGGGCGACCGCGCCGACCTACTCGCACATCACTATACGTCGGCGATCGAGCTCGGGGCGGCGGCGGGGCTCGACACATCCGCGCTCTTCGCGCCTGCACGGCTCGCGCTGCGCGAGGCGGGCGACCGCGCCGTCGCGCTCGTCGCCTACGTGGCGGCTGACCGCCACTACTCCGCCGCGCTCGAGCTCTGGCCGGCCGGCGATCCGGAGCGGGGGCGGCTCCTGCTCGCGCGCGGCAGGGTGCGCTCCCAGATCGGCGGAGGCGCGCTCGAGGATCTCGAGCCCGCGATCCCGCTGCTGCTCGCGATCGGCGACGTCGAGGGTGCAGTCGGAGCGGAGATCGCCGCCGCCGGGTTTCACTGGTTCAGCGGCGACCGCGACGCCGCCGACGCATGTGCCGACCGTGCGCTTGCGCTCGTCGCGGACGCGCCCCCGTCACGGGCAAAGGCGGAGGCGCTGGCTCAGCGGGCGCGCCTGCTGATGCTCGCGCAGCAGCGCGAGGCGTCGGTGGAGGTCGCAACGCAGGCGCTCGAGCTGAGCGAGACGCTCAGGATCGACGCGCTTCAGGCCTCGGCGTTGATCACGCGCGGCACCGCTCGAGTCGACGAGAACGACGATCTGCGTCGAGGGATCGAGATTGCCGAGCGGTCGAAGAGCTTCGAGCAGCTCTTCCGCGGCCTGAACAATCTCGGCGAGCACCTGCTCTCGAGTGGGAAGCTCGACGAGGTCTCTGCCATCTATGCCCGCGTTCTCAGCGAGAGCGAGCAGCTCGGCTTCGCAACGCAGCTGCTCTGGACCGGTGCGCAAGACTGCTCCGTTCGATATCTCAAGGGCGAGTGGGACCGGGCGCTCGAGCTGGCCGCCACCCTCCTCGCTAGCGAGGCGAGCTACATGGAGTCTCAGCTGAAGCTGTTGCGCGCGCTGATCCGCTATGCGAGAGACGACGTCGCAGGCGCACTCGCCGATGCCGAGTCCGGGGTCGACGCTTCGCGGCGCGCCAAGGACACACAGGCCGTCGGACCGGCGGTAGCGACACATGCGCTCCTGCTCGCGCGGGAGGGGCGGGCCGCCGAAGCCGGAGCGCTCTTCGACGAGCTACTCGCCGTCTGCCGAGAGCACGACCAGCTTCCCTACTTCACCTGGGCGCCGTTGCTCACGTGGACGGCGGTCGAACTCAGCCGCACCGAGGAGCTTCGACCCTTCATGCGCTACCACGTGCGCAGCGTGTGGGTCGACGGCGGCGCGGCCGCCTGCGAAGGCGATCTCGCCACCGCCGCCTCGATTCTCACTGACGCATCGGCACCGGATGCCGCAGAAGCCGCGCTCTACGCCGCCCGCGCGTTCCTCGCCAGCGGCGATCGCGCGGCCGCCGACGAGCAACTCGCGGCCGCACGCGCCTTCTACCGCAGCGTCGGCGCGACCCAACGGATTCGCGTCGCCGACACGCTGCTCGCCGCGACCGCCTAGCCGTTGTCCGGGCACGGCGATGTGGTCGAGTGGGAGGGCATGGTCTTCTGCGACCTTGTCGAGGGCTTGACCTCCGGCAATTTTGTGTAGCGGCGGCCGCGAATCGCGGGGCGGTGTGGACAGCGCAGAAACGGCTTGACACCGCGGGCCCTCAGACACGTTTCGGCCCGTTTTCGCCGGTTTTGGGCCCTCTCGAACACACGTTTGTGTAGTGGGTCAGAGTCGGTGTCTGAACCGGCAACACAACATGGCGATTTGCAGGTACTTTTACGGGAGCGACGGGACTCGAACCCGCGACCTCCTAGGTGCGATCTTGGTGGTCGTTAGGGAGCCCGCAGGACGTGAACTTGCCAATCAACTCGCCAATAGAGCTCCCGGCAGCGCTGTGATCGGCGGAAGACGGCTTCTGGAGCGATGGGCGCAGCTGGGATCGAACCAGGGACCTCCCGCGTGTGAAGCGGGCGCTCTCCCGCTGAGCTATGCGCCCGGGAGATAACCGCGGCACGTGAGAGGAATGCTTAGCGCTGCTGCCTCCCGGCCCTGACGCGGTTCACACACTCCCACTGCCGCGGCGACGCGATGGTACCCAAGGAGGTCGCCAGAGGCCCCGCTAGGGTCGCGCCGTGCGTTTTCGACGCGATGCCCAGCTCGACACGGGACAGGTGACGGATCTCCGCGGCCGGCGTATGAGCGGGCCCGGCGGCGTGGCCGTCGGCGGAGGAGGCCTCGGCCTCGTCGGGCTGATCATCTACCTTCTCGTCTCGATCCTCTCGGGCGGCGGGGGAGGCCTCGGCCAGCTCGCCCCGCTCGACGGCCGGCAGGTCGGCCGCGGCGACACGCCCGCCGACATCTCGACCGCGTGGCGGACGGGCGCCGACGCAAACGCGCGCAAGGACTGCCGCATCGTCGCGGTGGTGAACAGCGTCCAGAAATTCTGGGACGGCGTCTTCCAGCGGAGCAACCGGCAGTACACCTACGTCGACACCGTCTTCTTCACCGGCCAGACCCAGACCGGCTGCGGCTACGCGAGCTCACAGGTCGGGCCGTTCTACTGTCCGCGGACAAGCTCGTCTACATCGACCTCGGCTTCTTCGACGAGCTCCAGTCGCGATTCGGCGTCGGCAACTCGGCCTTCGTGCAGGCGTACGTGCTCGCGCACGAGTACGGCCACCACGTCCAGGACCTCCTCGGCGTGCTCGACAAGATCCGCGGAGACCGCCAGGGGCCGGAGAGCCTCGCCGTCCGCTCGGAGCTCCAGGCCGACTGCTACGCCGGAGTCTGGGCCGCGCATGCGACCGAGACCGGGCTGATCGAGCAGCTGACCCAGGCGGACATCAACCAGGGGCTCGACGCCGCGCAGGCAATCGGGGACGACCGCATCCAGGAGCAGACACAGGGCCAGGTGAATCCTGAGACCTGGACGCATGGCTCCTCGGAACAGCGCCGCCGCTGGTTCTCGAACGGCTACCAGCAAGGACGCCCGGCCGCCTGCGACACCTTCATCGGCTCGATCTAGGCAACCCCGGGTTCTCTAAGATCGCGGCAGTGGCCGCCCTCTACCGGAAGTACCGTCCGCAGGACTTCGACGAGGTCGTCGGCCAGGAGGCAATCGTCCGGACGCTCAAGAACGCGATCTCCTCGGGAGAGGTCCGGCAGGCCTATCTCTTCGCCGGCCCCCGCGGCACCGGCAAGACCTCGCTCGCGCGCATCCTGGCGAAAGGCCTGAACTGCGCCCAGGGTCCCACGCCGAGTCCCGATAAGACCTGCAACGTCTGTGTGACGATCGCGAACGGCACGTCCCTCGACGTTGTGGAGATGGACGCCGCCTCGCAGCGCGGCATCGATGACATCCGCGAGATCCGCGAGCGCGTCGTCCTCCAGCCCGCCGAGGGCCGCTACAAGGTCTACATCCTCGATGAGGCGCACCAGCTCACGGACGCGGCCTGGAACGCCCTGCTCAAGCTGATCGAAGAGCCCCCGCCCCACCTCGTCTTCGTGTTCTGCACGACCGACCTCTCCAAGGTGCTCCCGACGGTCCGGTCGCGCTGCCAGACGTTCGTCTTCGCGCGCCCCCGGCTACCCGAGCTCGTGCGCCTGCTCAGGCGGGTGGCCGACGGCGAGGGGATCACGGTGCCGGACCAGGCGCTCGCGCTCGTCGCGCGAGCCGCGCGCGGCTCGTTCCGGGACGCGGTCTCCACGCTCGACCAGCTAGCCTCGGCAACGGAGAAGCAGATCACGGTGCAGGCCGTGCTGCAGCTACTCGGCGCGGTCGAGGAGGAGGCGCTCTTCCGGCTCTGCGACCTCGTCGTCGACCGCGACACCGCCGGCACGTTGACGTTCGTCGAGGAGCTGTCGGAGCAGGGCCAGGATCTCGGCCGCCTCGTCGTCGACCTACTGGAGCATCTCCGCCACGTCATGCTCGTCCAGCACATGGGGGAGGTGCCGGACTCGCTCCCGATCACGGAGGAGACGCGGGAGCGGCTGCGCGCGCAGGCGAACCAACTCGGCGAGGCCACGGTGATCCGGCTCGTCGACCTGCTCGCGGTCGCGATCGAAGACATGCGCCAGGGCGGCGATCCGCGGCTCCCGCTCGAGCTCGCGCTCGTCAAGGTGACGCGGCCCGGAGCGGATCTCTCACGCGAGTCGATCGCGTACCGGCTCGAGCAGCTCGAGACCCGCGGCGGCGGACATGCCCCGGCCCGGCAGGGCCAGGTACCTGTCCCCGAGACAAGAGCTGAACCCGCGCGCGACGACGGCGCCACGGCCGAGGCGGCGCCCCCGATCCCTGCCCCGCCTTCTCTCGAGCTCGAGCAGCTCCAGGAGGCCTGGCAGCGGACGATCCTCCCGGCCGTCGAGGAGAAGTCGATCCCGGCGGCCTCGGTGCTGCGGGAAGCGCATCCGGCCGATCTCGCCGGCGACACGCTCACGCTCGAATTCCCGGTCAGCGCGGCTTTCCACCGCCAGCTGGCGGAGGAGCCGAAGAACGCGACGCTCCTCGCGGACGCGTTGTACGAGGTGACGGGCCGTCATCTGGGCGTCGCTTTCGCCGAAGGGGACGCGCGAACGGCCTCGGAGGAGGAAGACGACGAGCCTGCAGGCGAGGAGAAGATCCTCGAGCTTGTGAAGGATCACCTCGACGCGCGCGAGCGCGACGACTGACGAAGATCAGCCGTCTTCATCCACATTCGCGTCCACAGCCCTGTGGATCGGCCTCGGGATCTGTGGACGGCGAGCGGGATTCTCCGCACTTTGCGCGGTGAAGGAGTTGCCCCCCGCTCGTGAGCCTCGTAACGTGCCGCAACCGCGACGTGGCCGCACGTCGCAACACGTGGGCCTCTCGGTCCCGGCGGTGCCCGCGGCGCGGACGTCCTCTCCCCACTGTCCGCGCCGGGCTCCGCCTCCGCTAATCTCGCTCCTGTGAGCTTCGACATGAACAACCTGATGCAGCAGGTCGGCCAGATGCAGGAGCAGATGGAGAAGGCGGCGGCGGAACTGGAGAACGAGACGGTCGAGGCGACCGCAGGCGGCGGGATGGTCACCGTCACGGCGAACGGGGCGGGTCAGCTGAAGCAGATCAAGATCGACCCGAAGGCGATCGACGCATCGGATCCCGAGATGCTCGAGGACCTCGTGCTCGCCGCGGTGAACGAGGCGATCCGCTCGGCGAAGAGCCTCGCGGAGACGAGGCTCGGCGGCCTCGCGGGCGGCGCCCTCGGCGGGCTCGGGCTGCCGGGGCTCTGGCACCTAGGGCTCGGCTGATGCGCGAGCGGCTGCGCGCCACCCTCCTCTTCGCCCATCTCGACGACGCGGAGCTCGACCGGCTGGCGTCCGCCACGACCGAGGTCAGAGCCCCGGCCGGTCAGGCGTTGATCGAGCGCGGCGCCCCTGGATCGGGGATCTTCGTGCTCGAGGAGGGCCAGGCCGAGGTCGAGGCGCCCGAAGGGAGTCGCCGCCTCGGCCCGGGGGCGGTGTTCGGGGAGCGCGCCCTGTTCATGGACGACGGCCAGCGGACGGCCCGCGTCCGGGCGCGCACTGACGTCTGCTGCCTCGCCATCGGCCGCGTCGCGATCGAGCGGCTGCTCGCAGAGGACCCGCTCGTCGCGGGACGCCTCCGCGATCTCGCGAGCTAAAGGCTCCTATGCGGCGGCGAGCTGCGAAACGGCCACGACGACGCCGATCAGGAGCGGCAAGTCCTCGCTCTTGCGGAGGTAGGCCTGAGCGCCCTCCTGGTACGCGGAGTGCGCGTTGACCTCTTCCTCGCGACCCGTGATGACGACGACCGCGGGCGGATGCTCCATGTTGCGGATCTCGCGCATGGCGTTGACTCCGTCGAGCACGGGCATGCCGACGTCCATGAGCACGACTGCCGGCTCCAGTCGACTCACCAGGTCGACCGCCTCGGCGCCGTTCGCGGCCGTGCCGACCACCTCGAGCTGATCGCACTCGGCGAGCTCGGCCTGGAGCATCTGCACGAAGAACGGATCGTCGTCGGCGATCACGATCCTCGTCGGCTCCGGCGGTGACGGCAGAACCGACGGCACGGCCGGAAGTCTGCCGTATCCGGCTGTCCCTGTCTCCCCCCTGGAGGGCTAGGGGCCGAGGTCGGTCGGGGTCAGCCGCCGAGCCCGTACGCCGAAATCGGGCCGTCCGAGTATCTGATCCCGGTCGTCCACGTAGCCGGCAAAGACGTGAGATTTGCGGCAGCGCTCGTCTCCGAGCTGCCGCCTCCTGAGCGGTCGCGGAAGCGAATCGTCCCGCCTCCCACAGGCGTGAGGACTGCGATCCAGTAGGCCGACCCGTTCGTGATCGATCCGCTGCTCACGGACAGTTGGTTCCAGGCGCCCTTGACCGGGGTCGCGAGACTGCCCGATGCAATCAGGTTTCCGGGATGCCCGCCGCTGTCGCTGTAGATGCCGAGGAGGAACGAAGTAGCGGTGGCTGTTGCGTCGATGTAAACGTTCGCCTGGACCACGGTTCCGGTGGCCACGGCAGTCGTGCGAAAGGCCTCTGCCTGTCCGGCGGCGTTCGAATCGACGTTCGACTCGATCGCCTGATCGCCGAGCAGCACAGTCGTCGGCGGAGGTGGGGCGCTGTTATCGACGGTCACGGTCACGGAAGCCGATGTGGCCGAGTTCCCGGCGGCGTCCCGCGCGACGGCGGTCAACATGTGACTACCCGCGCTTGCCGTCGTCGTGTTCCATGAGACCGAATACGGCGGGCTGCCGACCTCCGCGCCCAGGTTGTTGCCGTCGAGCTTGAACTGCACCCCGACGACACCGACGTTGTCGCTCGCGGACGCAGACACAGTTGTGGTCCCGGACACAGTTGCTCCTTGCACCGGAGCAGAGATAGAGACGGTCGGATTGGTCGTGTCCGGCGGGCCTGGCGCGTAGGCCCGAATCGTGCCGGCGTCGGATGCGGACTGTCCATTCCACGATCCGAAGATCAGCCTGCCGTCGGCAACGATCGGCGCCGCGAAGGTCGAGCTTCCAGAGAACGATCCGCTCGACCACAGCTGGACGCCGGTCTGCGCGTTATACGCGTGCACCGCACCGCCGTTCCCCTCGCCCACGAACACGACGCCGTTCGCGACGGTGGGCGTGGAATCGGGAAGTGTGTTCCCGCCCAGCGCAGAGCTCCAGGCCACGCTCAACGTGCAGTCGGGCTGAATGCTGAGGCCCACGACCCCACCGGAGATCGATCCGATCCCGGCGCCCACGTCGCTGACGAACAACATCCTCCCTGCCTCCCAGTACGCCGGGGTGCCGCCGACTCCACCACTGCCGAGCCAGTCGTTCGCGGGGTTGAGCTGAATCGTCTGGAGTGGAGCGCCATTGGCCGCGAGGTCGCTCGTCCCTAGTACGTAGACGTTCCCGTTCTTGTTGCCCACCGCCGTGAGCGTCGGGCAACCCGACGGGTGGTAGACGACCGGCGTGGCCCCGAAGTCGAGATCACACGGGCTCCCGCTGCACGGGAAGTTGTTCGGCTCGGCCGGCAGATAGGAGCCGAGGAGGGCCAGCCCTCCGCCGAGAGCAATGACCCTGTTGGCGTACGGGGTGAATTTCTCGTTGGAGTCCGCGCCCGAGGCGGCGTAGACGTTTCCAGTTGCGGGGTCGACCGAGACCCCGCCGTAGCCCCAGATTCCGCCGCCACCGTTCGGAGCCGCGATTCCGGGAACCACGTCCCACGTCCCCAGCAACTGCGGCGAGCCGCCCGCGACGCCGAGGTGGTAGACGCGGCCTCGCCAGGGCGCTGTATCGGCACCGTCGCTGGCCGTCGCGATGTAGAGGTCGCTCCCGATCAGGTTGAGACCACCCCACACCTTGTTCGTCGCCGGACCGGACTTATGAGCGCCAGTGGAGCTCGCAGCATCAGACCCGTCGGCGAGGGCGAGTGTGTGGAGAGTCCCATCGTCCGCGACCGCGTAGATCCTGGCCGTTTGGCTCGTCGACTGCCGGCGTCCCGGTGACCCCGAATCCTCCGGGGATTGCCGGGTTGCTTCCCTCCGCCCCGAAGTTCTTCCGCCAGAGGATGGCGTCCGTTCGCTGCGTCGAGGGCGTAGACGGAATTGGCCGAGGTTGCCGCGATCACGACGTCGCGGACCTGGCCGCCCACGGTCACCTGTTTGAGGAAGAGAGGCTGCGCCGTCACCTTGCCGTCGACGGTCGTCGACCACGATGGCCGAAGTGTCGAGGCGTTGCCCGGGCCGATCACCGTCTCGGCGGTGGCATTCCCGGTCCGACTCGAATCGTGCTCTATCTGCGTCCAGTCGAGGGGCGAAGGTGGTGCGGGCGACGCGACCTGAAACGTCACCGTGACGGTCGCCGGTGACCCCGTCGACTCCTGGCGAGGTCACCGTGACATGGCCCGTATACGTTCCGGCCACGAGACCGGCGAGCGAGGCGGCGACCTGCAGGGTCTGGGGGGCGCTGCCGCTCGAGGGCGATACGGAGAGCCACGGAGCTGTCCGACGTGTCGGAGAAGAGCAGCGAGCCGCTGCCCGCGTTTACGACCGACACCTGGGCGGGAGCAGGATCGGTTCCACCTACCTGACCGGCGAACGAGATCGTCGACGGAGCTCACCTGGAGGATCGGCGTGGGGCTCGTGTCTCCTGAGCCATACGCGGCAAGTGGCCCGTCCGGGTAGCGAGAGCCCGTGCTCCAACTGGTCGGGAGCGACGTGAGAGAGCTCGACGAGCTGGTCTCGGAGGCTCCCCCTGATCCGATCCGAAACTGGAGCGTGCCGCTCCCGTTCGGCGAGAGGATCGCGATCCAATAGGTGGCGCCGCTCGTGATCTGCGCGCCAGGAATCGCCAGGTTGTTCCAGGCGCCCTTGACCGGCGAGTTGATCGTCCCCTGGCCCAGGAGCGCGCCACGGACGACCGCCGCCGTCGGAGTACACCCCAGCGGTCAGTTTCGTCGCCCAGGAAGCAGAATCGAGATAGACGCTCAGCTGGGTGAGCGTCCCACTCGCCGTCGCCGTAGCCCGGAAGGCCTCCGCTCGACCCGCCGTGTCCGAGTCCTTCTTGGTGAAAATCGTCGGATTCCCTAGCAGCGTGGTCGCAGCCGGAGCGGTCTGAGGCAGCAGCGCTACTGCCACGAGGGCAAAGAATGAGAACCGATGGCCCTCGAAGTCGCAGCGGCAAGCTCGGGCGACTCTACTACGTGTTCGACCGGGGCGAGTCGAGGCCGATGTCCGGGTCGATCCGGGGCGGGTCGGCACAATAGGACAGTGCTGAGCCCGGCCGTGGAGAACCTCGTCGCGCAGCTCTCGCGCCTGCCCGGCGTCGGCAGCCGCACCGCCCACCGCCTGGCGTTCCACCTGCTGCAACGGCCGAAGGACGAGGCCCTCGCGCTGGCGACCGCGATCGAGGACGTGAAGGAGCGCGTGCGCTTCTGCAAGGAGTGCGGCAACCTCACCGAGGAGGACGTCTGTGCGATCTGCCGCGACGCGCGACGGGATCACACGCTCATCTGCGTGGTCGAGCAGCCGGTCGACCTCATCTCGGTGGAGCGAACGAGCGAGTTCCGGGGCCTGTATCACGTCCTCGGCGGTGCGCTCTCCCCGCTCGACGGGGTCGAGCCGGAGCACCTGCGCATCGACGAGCTCGTCGGCCGCGTCGAGCGGAACGGCGTCGAAGAGGTCGTGCTCGCGACGAATCCGAACATGACCGGCGAGGCGACGGCCGCGTACCTCGCCGACCGGCTGCGGGGGCGCGTCCGCGTGACACGACTTGCAAGCGGGCTTCCCGGTCGGCGGTGACCTCGAGTATGCCGACGAGGTCACGCTGGGACGCGCTCTGGCCGGGCGACGGGAGATGGAGTGACGACGACCGATTACGAGGCTGTCCCGACCGTCCAGCGCGACCACTCCGCCACGCAGTACGGGACCGTCGTCCTGAAGTTCGGCGGCACGTCGGTCGCCGATCCCGGCAAGCTGAAGAACGTCGCCCGCCGCCTCGTCGCCGCTCGGGAGAGAGGATCGCGCGTCGTCGCCGTGCTCTCGGCGATGGGCAGCACGACGGACGAGCTGCTCGACCTCGCGCATCGGGTCTCCCCACAGCCCGTTCCCCGTGAGCTCGACATGCTCATCTCCGTCGGCGAGCGGATCTCGTGCGCGCTGGCCGCGATGGCGATTCACGACCTCGGCCATGTCGCGATCTCGCTCACCGGCTCCCAGGCGGGGATCGTCACCGACACCGTGCACGGGAAGGCCAAGATCGTCGACGTCCGTGCCCGCCGAATCCACGAGGCCCTCGACCAGGACAAGATCGTCCTCGTCGCCGGTTTCCAGGGGATTTCGGCCGACTCCTTCGACGTGACGACGCTCGGCCGGGGCGGCTCCGACACGACCGCAGTTGCGCTGGCGGCGGCCCTCGGCGCCGATGTGTGTGAGATCTATACGGATGTCGCCGGCGTCTACTCGGCCGATCCCCGCCTCGTCCCGGGCGCGCGCAAGCTCGACCTCCTCAGCTTCGAGGAGATGCTCGAGATGGCGTCCTCCGGTGCGCGTGTGCTGGCAACCCGCGCGATCGAGGTCGCGCGCAGCCACAATGTGACGATCCACGTCCGCTCGACGTTCGACGACAACCAAGGCACGTGGATCCGCGAGGAGGACGAGACCATGCTCGAGAAGGCTCTGATCTCCGGCGTCGTGCACCAGCGCGAGGAGACCGTGTACCGGGTCGAGGGCGCAACGGCGGCGCGGCTCTTCGGCGCGCTCGCAGACGCGAGCGTCAACGTCGACACCATCGTCCAGACGAGCTCCGAGATCGTCTTCTCGGCGCCGGTCGAGGACCGGGCCGACGCCGAGCGCGTCCTGAGTTCCCTCGGGGTCACTTGGTCGGCGCGGGACGATCTCGGGAAGGTCTCGCTGATCGGAGCCGGAATGAAGAGCCACCCGGGCGTCGCGGCCAAGACGTTTGCCACGCTCGAGGCGGCCGGAATCGAGGCTCCGGTCGTGTCCACTTCGCCGATCAAGATCGCCTGCCATGTCCGGAGCACCGATGTCGACCGCGCCGTGAAGGCGCTCCACGAGGCCTTCGAGCTTGGCTAGGGATGCCCGGATAGCCGTAGTCGGCGCGACGGGCGCCGTCGGCACAGTCACGGTCGAGCTCCTCCGCGAGCGCGGCTACACGAACGTGCGCGCGCTCGCCTCGGCTCGGTCGGCCGGCAAGCAAGTCGGGGAGCTCAGTGTCGAGGAGGCGACGCCGGAGCTGCTCTCCTCGGGCGAGTTCGACGTGTGCCTCTTCTCGGTCGGAACAGGCACCTCCCGCGTCCTCGTCCCCCACGCCGTCGCCGGCGGAGCGGTGGCGATCGACAAGTCGTCGGCCTACCGGCTCCAGGACGGCGTGCCCCTGGTCGTCCCCGAGGTCAACGGCGCGGACGCCGACAAGAACGAGGGGATCGTCGCCAACCCGAACTGCTGCGCGATCCCGCTCTCCATGGCGCTGAAGCCCCTGCACGACGCCGCGGGCCTCGCGCGCGCGCGCGTGAGCACCTATCAGTCCGTCTCCGGCGCGGGGGCACAGCGGATGGAGGAGCTGAGAGCGATGCCTCCCGCCGACGGAAATCTCGGCATGGACTGGGACTTCGACGGCGAGGAATTCGACGAGGAGACAAAGCTCCGCGAAGAGACCCGGAAGATCCTCGGCCTGCCCGAGCTGCCGATCAGCGCGACGTGCGTTCGCGTCCCGGTGCTGGTGGGGCACGCGGAGGCGGTCTGGGTCGAGACCGAAGAGCCGCTCTCGGCGGCTGAGGCTTCGACGTTGCTGGCGGAGGCGGCGGGCCTGCGGGTGCAGCAGTTCCCGACCCCGCGCGACGCACTCGGGATCGACGAGGTTCTCGTCGGCCGCATCCGCCGCGACCCGACCGTCGAGAACGGGCTCGTCCTCTTCGTCGTCGCGGACAACCTCCGCAAAGGGGCCGCGCTCAACGCGGTCCAGATCGCCGAGCTCCTGCTCGAGCGGCGAGCGGTGCCCGCCTAGACCTTCTCAGGCGGACGCGGCCTGCAGGTGCTCGGACACGAGTGCTTGCGAGAGGTCGAGCTGGGCCTGCACGATCGCGAGCCGGTTCTGCTCGAGCAGGAACTGGGAGGCCTCTCGATCACGGAGGTCCTGTCGCTCTCGCACGAGCGCCGCGAGTTGTCGCTCGAGGACCGCGCTCGACTCGGTCGCCGTCTGCCGCAGCTCCACATGCGTCAGTGTGGCCTCGGCCTTGGCCGCTCGAAACCCCCGGAGGGATGGACCGAGCAACACCCATCACCCAGACGAGGGATGAGAGCGAGCCGCTCGGCGAGGAGAATAAGGCGGTCGGCGGCTGCCTCCGATTGGTCGGGAGGACGGCCGCCTCTTCGTTCAAGCCGACTCTAGGCCGCTAGGCCGCCGTCTCTGCTGCCGTGTCGGCCAGAAGGCCGTGAAGCTGCGCCCAGCGGCTTGCCTCTGTCCGGTTCGCAACGTCCAGCTTGCGATAGATGTTCGACAGGTGGAACTTCACCGTCTGCTCGGTGACCCAGAGCATCCTTGCCAGCTGCGAGTTCGAGTGACCCTCGGCGACGAGCTGGAGAATCTCGAGCTCGCGCCTCGTCAGCTCCGGCGCATCGATCGACGCGACGGGCTCACGCGGAGCCGCCGCGCTCATCGAATGCGCCAGATAGATCGAGACCTCGAATGCCTGGCGGATCGCCGCCATGAGGTCGTCCTGGGCAGCCGTCTTGACGCAGAAGACAGACGCGCCGGCCGCGAAGGCAGACTCGATCTGCTGCGGCTGGTCGGTCGCCGAAAGGACGACCGTCTTCAGCTCCGGATGGAGCTCGTGCGCCTTCCGAAGGCACTCGATCGCGTCGATTTCGCCGTCGCTCACGCTGTAGTCCGTGAGCAATACGTCCGGGTGGTGCTCCTCGACCAGGTCCAGGGCTTCGCCCGGATCGGTCGTCTTGCCGACAATGCTGACGCCCACCCTCTTGAGTAGCTGTTCCATGGCTTCGAGCCACAGAGGCTGCTCGTCGAGGACGACCGCAGTCCTCTCCCCGCTCTCCCTCATCGAAAGGGCCGCCTTTCGATCGAATTGTGATGAGCTCCAGTTCTACCCCTTTTCCCGGGAGAAGTAAATAGAGGAAGCTTTTTCCCATACTTTCGTCTAAAACCTGTGGAAGCTGACCTCGGCGCCGGAGTAGCTCGGGACAGGGCTGCGCCATCGTCGCGGCTCCCGCGTCTACACCCCTCGGCCAGTGGTTCGCGGCTTGGCGCCGGCGATAGGGTCAATCGTCGGCGGTCGTAGGCCGCGACGATCTCCGGCCAGGTGCGCGATGGCGCGCGCACCGTCGAGGTAAGCGGGCAGTCCCGGCGGCCAAGCGGGGAGGCCCGCTTACTCTTGCGGTACGAGAGGGTCGATCCTCTACCCGAAGGAGCGGTGGACGACCGGCGTCTTCGAACGTACGCTCCTGTCAATGGCTGAGACCGCCGTGCAAACACGCGTGCCTTTCCTTGATCTGGGGCCTTCGCATGCGCCACTGAAAGGCGCACTCCTCGACCAGTTCGGCGAGCTCATCGACTCGAACGGGTTCATCAACGGGCCTCGCGGTCGCGGCATTCGAGCGTGCGTGGGCCGAATACTGCGGAGTCGACCACTGCGTCGGAGTTGCGAGCGGGCTCGACGCGCTTCGGCTCGCGCTGCTCGCGGCCGGACTGAATCGCGGCGAAGAGGTGATCGTCCCCGCCAACACGTTCGCGGCGACATTCGAGGCCGTGACGCAGGCGGGAGGCGTCCCTGTCCCGGCCGACGTCCGCTGGGAGGATTACAACCTCGACCCGGACGCCGCGTCAGCGGCCGTGACCCCGCGCACACGGTTTGTCCTCCCGGTACATCTGTACGGGCAGCTGTGCGACGTCATCGGCTTGCGAGCGGTCGCTGCGGCTGCGGGGATCGAGATCATCGAGGACGCGTGCCAGGCGCACGGAGCTACGCGAGGGGGCCTTCGCGCCGGCGCCGCCGGGCTCGCGGGCGCCTTCAGCTTCTACCCAGGGAAGAACCTAGGCGCCATGGGCGACGCGGGCGCACTGGTCACGAACGACGCCGGCCTCGCAGAACGGATGCGCGCGCTTCGCGAGCATGGCCAGCGCGCCAAGTATCGCCACGAGCTCGACGGCTACACGTCCAGGCTCGACACGATCCAGGCGATCGTCCTGCTCGAGAAGCTACCGCTCCTCGACGCGTGGAACGATGAGCGGCGCGAGGTCGCACGGCTCTACACGTCGTCCCTCGCCGGCGTAGGCGATCTCTTCTTGCCCGCGACTGTCGATGACAGCCGGCCCGTGTGGCACCTCTACGTCATTCGGACGGAGCAGCCCGAGGCACTCGGGACGTTTCTCGCCGAGCGGGGCATCGCGACGGGACGGCACTATCCCGAGCCGCCGCATCTCTCACGGGCTTTCGCTTTGCTCGGTCACCGCGCGGGCGCCTTCCCGGTCACGGAGACCGTGGCGGCCCAGGGTCTCTCGCTACCGATCTACCCGGGGCTGACCGCGGAAGCGGTCGGAACCGTCGTTGCAGCGATTGCCGAGTTCTTCGACCGTGCGTGATGCTCCGGCGAACGATGCTCCCTATCGGCTGATCGACGACGTCGAGTTCGGCGACGGGGTCGTCGTCGGGCCGTTTACGAACCTGTACGGCTGCAAGATCGGCGACGAGACGCGGATCGGCCCGTTCGTGGAGATACAGCGCGGCGCGACGATAGGAAGCCGTTGCAAGATCCAGAGCCACAGCTTCATCTGCGAGGGCGTCGACATTCAGGACGAGGTGTTCGTCGGGCACAACGTCGTGTTCATCAACGACAAGCGTCCCCGGGCAACCGTCGAGGGCGGCGGCCTCCAGGGTGACGAGGACTGGGATCTGCTGGAAACCGTGGTCGAGCACCGGGCCAGCCTCGGGTCGGGAGCGGTTGTGCTGGGTGGCATCAGGATTGGCCGGGGCGCTCTGGTCGGCGCCGGGGCGGTGGTCACCCGTGACGTCGCGGCCGGCGAGACAGTGGCCGGGTCGCCGGCACGGCTGATTCCCCCGCGCGTCCGGGACTAGGCCGTTCGACCGTGGACGAGCCGGGGCCCACGTTGCGCGGGTATCTCGGCCACGCTGTCGAGGTGGATAGGCACTCCACCATGGTCGAGGGATTCCTGCAGCGCTTCGAGCACGTGCACGACCGCCGACGCCTCGCGGCTCCCGATGAAAGCCCGCCCTGGGCCCCGCGTCGCCGCGATGAAATGCTCGCACTCGAGGCGCAGAGGCTCGTCGCTCGGCAGTCGAGGCGAGACGATGTCCCCGAACCTGACCTGCACGTACTCGCCAAAACTGTCCGTGCTCGGCGGCACCGCGCTCTTCTCGTAGAGGGTGAGCTTCCGTTCCGCCTCCATGTCGTCCACGACCGCCATTCGCTGCGACCCCACGACGGTCAGCCGCCGCAGCTTGTGCGGATCGAGCCAGGAGAGGTGGAGGTGCGCCATGATGCCCGTCGCGAACTTGAGGTAGCCGAAGACGACGTCGGCGACGTCCTTCTGCAGATACGACTCCCCGTGCGCCGCCACCTCGATCGGCTGGTCGTCGAGGAGGTACAGGAGGATCGCGACGTCGTGCGCTCCGAGGCTCCAGAGAGCGTTCTCGTCCCGCCTGACGGTTCCGAGATTCTGCCGGTTGGCGTAGAGGTAGTAGATGTCGCCCAACTCACCGGTGTCGACGAACTCCTTGAGCTTCTTGATCGCCGGGTGGAAGAGCAGCACGTGGCCGACCATCAGGCAACGGTGGCGCCGGGCCGCGGTCCTCACGAGCTCGTCGGCATGCGCGCCGGACAGCGCGAGGGGCTTCTCGACGAACACATGCTTGTCGGCCTCTAGCGCTGCAAGCGCCAGCTCGTAGTGTGTGGCGGGCGGCGTTGCGAGGACGATTGCGTCGAGGTTCTCGTCGTCGAGCAGCTCGTCGTAGTCGGCGCTGACGCGAACACGTGGGTACCTGGCCTGGGCACGGAGCCGCGCCTCGGGCCTCGCTTCGCAAAGCCACGTCAGCTGAGATTCCGGAAGCTCGGCGAAAGCGCGCGCGAGATTCGGCCCCCAGCGTCCCAGGCCGACGACGCCGACGGTCACCGGAGTCCTCACGATCGCTCCAGCCGACGCACGAGAAGGGCGGCGAGGGAAATGAGGAGAAGGAGCACCGCGAATGCGAACGAGAGCGCGACCCTCATGAGCTCGCTGCCCGGCATGACCGCGTAGAAAAGGATCAGAGCGCCCGCGGACGCAGCCCAGGCCCAGGCCGCCGCTCTGCCGCTATCAAGGGCGAGGAGGGCCTGCGAGAGCGTGGCAGCGGGCAGGTAGAGCCCCACCCCGGCGCCGAGCAGTGCTAGCACTGTTCGGGAAGCTGAGAAATCGGAGCCGTAGAGCACGTGCATCACCGCCGGCCCGATCGAAGCCGCAACGACCGTGATCACTGCTCCTCCTGCCAGCAGATAGGCGGCAACCCGGAAGACGTCGCGTCGCATCCGCGCATTCCCGATCGTCGCGCTGAGATGCGTCAGGTTCGGCAGGAGTGCAGCGGCGAGCCCCTGAAAGACGTAGACGGGAGCCCGGACGAGCATGGTGGCGGCGAAGACGACACCCGCAACCTTGCTGACGTCGCCCTTCCCGCCCACCATCACCAGAAGGGGAGCGCCGTTCACGAGCATCTGGTCGGCCGCGGCGATCGTGCTGGCGGGAGCCGCAAACCTGAGCGCGGAACCGAGCCTGAAGGGCGTGCCCGACCCCTGCTCGAGCAACGGTCGCAGCCGATCTCGCCCGAGTCGAAGCGGTACGAGCGCCCCGACGAGGCCGGCGCCGACGACCGCCGCCGCCGCCACGTTCCTCGATGCGACCAGGACGAGCGGAAGCCCGAGCGCGAGACGTGAGAGCCCGTCCGCCAAGAGGTTGATGCCGTACCCGTCGAACCAAAGTGCACCGCCCGCGAGACCTCGAACGAGATACGAGAGGCCGTACGCCGCGATGCCGAAGACGAGCATCGCCATCAGGAGGTTGTCGCCTCCGAAGAGCCGAGAGGTGATCGCCTCCCAACCGATCGCGACGATGAGTGCGCCGACCGCTGCGATCGCGAGAGCGACGGCGGCCGCGGCCCTCAGGACGCTTCGGACCTCCTCGCCCCGCGCGCGCCTGTCGGCGATCGTCCGCGAGAGCGTCTGCTCGATCGGGCGGAAGAGAACGATCGCCACGATGAACATCGCCCCCCAGAGCACACCGATCCGGCCGTAGTCGCTCGCGCCGAGCGTGCGCGCCGTGAGCACGAGGAACGCGTACGTGAGGAGCCCCGAGCCGACCATCGCCACAGACAGAAGCCATGCACCGGACAGCGGCTTCCGCCGCGGCGCGAGGCTAACGGGCCCGACGCCGACTCGCGGCTCCGCATACGACCCCTGAGTGACGCTCATCGAACGACGAGGTCGGATGAAGTAGTTGCTCGTTGTTGTACGACTGGGTCGGGAACGTGCCCTGCAGTCGGATCGCGAAGACCCCGTTGGCGTTGTCCGCCACCGAGTGCAGCGGACCGTTGCCGACAGACTGGCGAGGCCTGCGCGGCGTCACGACGAAGTAGGCATTGGCGTTTACGGAGACGACGTAGTCGTTCCGGGCTGGAGCGTGATCGGAGTAGGCGAGCGCCTGCTGTCTGCCATCCGGAGCGGTCTCGTTGGCGAATGTGACGCTGCCGATCTGCGTCCCGGTCGAGCTCCACACGCGTCCGACGTGCGTGCCAGTCTCCTTGCTGTCCTTGTAGAACCGAATCGCCGTCAACTGAGCCTGGCGGTCGACGGTCACCTTGACGCCGAGCTCGTACGTGAACGGCCCGGTGCCGGTCCGTCCGTCGGACGTCGGGTTGTGGAGCGCCGTCGGCGTGAGCGAGCTCGCAAACAGGGAGCAGGGGCAGGAGCCCGTCGTGAACGTCCACGACATCGAGGTCAACGCGGTGCCGTCGGTTGCATGGATCGACGATGCCAGCGTCGCCGTGTAGGCCAGGGTGTCACCGAGCGGGGACGTCGGCCGAAGCGTCGCCGTCTTCGACGTTGCGTCGTAAGAAACGGAAGCGGGTACGGCAACGTTGCCGGGCGCAAGTAGCTGGAACGACGACGTCGTCACCGAAGTCGGGTCGACGTCTCGATTGAACGTGGCCGTGACGACCGCGTCCCGCATTACTCCCGTGGCCCCGGCTGCCGGAGTCGTGGAGCTCGACGACGAGCGCGACCGGGGTCTGTGGAACGGAGAAAGACCATGTGTACGGCGAGCCGAGAGTCACCTGGTCGGTCGAAGTGATGGACCCGTCCAGCCTCGCGGTGTAGCTCCCAGAAGCGAGAGCGGCCGACGGCGTCAGCGACGCGGTCAGCGTCGTGCTGTTGTAGGCGACTGCGCCGGACACCGCGCCGCTGGGCCCGGTCAGTGTGAACGTCGACCCGTTCACCGTCGTCGGATCGATCGCCTTCGAGAACGTGGCCTGGACGACGACCGCGGCGTTGACGTTCGTGGCGCCGGCAGCCGGGACCGTTTGCGTCACGGTGAGTGGCACGGCCGAGACCGCGGTAAAGCTCCACTGGACAGGTGCCGACAGACTCGCCCCGTCGCTCGCTCGAACGGTGGCTGCCACCCGCGCTGTGTAGACGGCGCCGTAGGCGAGCGCCGAACTCGGCACGAGCGTGGCCGTCTGCGTCGTGTCGTTGTACGAGACGGATGCAGGGACAGCTCCCGACGGGCCGGTGAGAGTGAACGACGAGCCCGAGATAGTCGTGCCGTCCATCGACCTCGAGAAGGTCGCAGTCACCTGCGCGGTCCTCGAGACTCCTGTCGCACCGTTGGCAGGAGAGGTCGATGTCACGGTCGGTGCCGTCACCGTGCTCGGGCTTCCCTGAACGTCGACGAAGTAGTTGCTCGAAGCGTAGGTCTGGGTTGGGAAGGTCCCACCGGCCATCGCGAAGACTCCGTTGGCTCCGTCTGCAACGGTGTGCAATGGCCCCGAGACCACCGAGTTTAGGAGGGCGTTTTGAGTCACCACGAAGTAGGCATTGGCATTGACGGAGACGAGATACGTCGTCCCGGCCGAAAGAGTCAGCGGTGACGCAAGAGGCTGCTGTTGCCAGCCCGACGCGGTCTCGTTCGTGAACGTGACGCTCGTGATCAGCGTTCCGGTCGATGACCAGATGCGTCCGACGTGGGTGCCCGTCTCGCCGACGCTCTTGTAGAAGCGGAGCGCGCTCAACGTCGTCGGCTGGTCGACAGTGATCTTCACGCCGAGCTCGAGCGAGAACGGCCCCGGCCCAGATCGACCGTCCGCGGTCGCGTTCTGCTGCGACGCGGGCTGCGTGGCGTTGGAGAAGAGCGTACACGGGCACGCGGCCGTCGAGAATCCCCAGCTGACAGGGCTCGCGAGCGCCGTGCCGTCGATCGCCTTGACCGCCGTCGTGAGGGTCGCCGTAAAGCTGGCTCCCCCCGCGAGCTGGGACGACGGGGTCAGCGTCGCCGTATGCGTGACGTCGTTGTATGTCACCGCAGCGGGGACCGCTCCGCTCGGCCCCGTGAGCGTGAAGGAGGAGCTCGTGACGGTCGTTGGGTCGAGAGAGCGTGAGAATGTTGCCGTCACCGAAGTGTCACGCGGAACCAGGGACGCGCCGGCAGCCGGCGACGTCGACGTAACCGTCGGGGGTGAGGGCGGCGTTGCGGGGACGCTGAAGCTCCAGCTGTACGGAGTTCCAAGCGTCGCTCCGTCAGTGGCGGCAACCGAGGCGTCGAGGCGAGCCGTATAGGTCGCACCCGCGGAGAGAGGCGCGCTCGGCGTGAGCGTCGCGGTCAGCGTCGAGTCCGTGTAGACGACCGTCCCCGACACCGCTCCTGACGGGCCGGAGAGCGTGAACGTCGACGTGTTCACGGTGGTCGGATCGAGCGACTTCGAGAACGTCGCCGAGACCGTCGTGCCGGTTCCGGCGTCGGTCGCGCCCGCCGTTGGCACCGTCCGCACGACCTGGGGCCTGACCGGGTCAACGGTGGTGAAGCTCCACTGGCTGGCAGAGCCGAGGGCTGTGCCGTCCGAAGCTCGGATCGCCGTGGTCAACTGGGCTGTGTACGTCGTCGAGTACGCGAGGGCTGAAGACGGCGTCAGCGTGGCCGTCTGCGACGTCGAGTTGTAGGCGACGGTCGCCGGAACGTTGCCGCTCGGTCCCGAGAGGACGAACGAGGACGTCGTGATGGTGCTCGGATCAGCCGCGCGCGTGAACTGTGCCGTGACGCTGGTTGTCCGCGCGACCCCCGTTGCCCCGGTCGTGGGAGTCGTGCTCGCGACAGCGAACGGGCCCGGGTCGCCGCTCGGGACGAGCACGCCGTCCGCGAAGTAGTTCGACGAGCTGTAGCTCTGGGTCGGGAATTGACCCGCGGACGAGGCGAAGACGCCGTTTAGGCCGTCCGCGACAGAACGAACGGGCCCGGAGACGACCTGCGTCTGGAGGCCGCCCTGGGTGGCGACGAAGTACGCGTTGGCGTTGACGGAGAGGACATAGGTCGTGCCAGGCTGGAGCACGACTCCTGTGACGGCCTGCTGCTGCCAGCCCGAAGCGGTCTCACCGGTGAACGTTGCCTGAGCAACCAAGGTGCCGGTGCCGGCGCCGCTGACCGACCAAAGCCTGCCGACATGGGTCCCCGTCTCGGACGGGCTCTTGTAGAAGCGGAAGGCGCTCAGCTGCATCGGCTGGTCTACGGTGACCTTCACGCCGAGCTCGTACGAGAACGGGCCTGTGCCCGTCCGGCCGTCAGACGTGGGGTTGTTCACGGTTGCAGGAACAAGGGCCGAGGAGAACAGCGAGCACGGGCAGGCGGCGGTTGTGAATGACCACGACACCGGCGCCGAGATCGCCGAGCCGTCGGCCGCCTTGACCGTTCCGTCGATCCTGGCCGTGAAGGTGGTTCCTCCGGCGAGGTTCGTGCTGGGCGTGAGGGTGGCGGTGTTGGACGCCGAGCTGTAGGTAACCGTGGCAGCCACGGCTGCCCCGCCGTTCGGCGCGACGGTGAACGAGCTCGTCGTGAGCGTGCTCGCATCGACTGCACGAGAGAAGGTCGCGGTGATCGTCGTCGAGCGCGCCACGGAGTTCGCGCCGGAAGCCGGTGACGTCGAGGTCACCGACAGCGGCGGCGGCGGCGCACTGGTCGTGAACGTCCAAGCCACCGGGGCGGCGAGCGTCGTTCCGTCTGCCGCTGCGACGGTACCGGCGAGACGCGCCGTGTACTGCGTCGAGTACGCCAAGGGCGCCGACGGAGTCAGGGTCGACGTGTTCGAAGACGAGTCGTAGGCGACCGTTGCCGCAACGGCGCTGCCGCCGCTCGGTGTCAGGGTGAAGGAGGACGCGCTGATCGTCGTCGGATCCATCGCACGCGAGAACGTCGCTGAGACCGTGGTGGTTGCAGTAACTCCCGTCGCTCCGCCCGCAGGGCTTTGATTCGTCACGGTCGGCGGCGCAGGCGCACTCGCCCAGGTCGTAAATGACCAGGACACAGCGCTCGAGAGGGGCACGCCGTCGGAAGCAGTAACGGCCGTGGAGAGTCGTGCTGTGTACGTGGTCGCGAGAGCGAGCGAGGTGGACGGCGTCAGCGTTGCCGTTTTGGTCGTGTCGTCATATGAGATCGCCGCCGCGACCGCTCCGCTCGGCCCCGTCAGCGTGAAGCTGGAAGTCGTGAGCGTGGTCGGGTCGACCGAACGCGAGAAGACCGCCTTCGGCGCGACGGCCGGATTGACGTTCGTCGCGGTGTCCGCGGGCGTTGTCGACGTGACCTGGAGCGGTACCGCTGCCACCGTTGTGAACGACCAGGACGCGGGTGCGCTCATCGGTGTCCCGTCGGATGCCTTCGCCGCCGTCGAGACCGTCGCCGTATACGTCGTTCCGAAGTCGAGGGCCGAGCTCGGTGCCAGGGTTGCGGTCGCCGTCGAGCCGTCATAGGAGACCGTCGCCGGGACGGTTGTGCCGTCAGGCCGCTTGAGCGTGAAGGTCGAGCTCGTGATCGTCGACGGGTCCATCGCGCGTGAGAAGCGCGCCTGGGGCTGGATCGACCGGACGACGCCCGTCTCTCCGTCCGCAGGGCTCTCGCTGACGACGGAAGGTGGAGCATTCGAGTCCAGCCTGATGCCCACCGCAGGCGTAGCGGGAAGCGCTCCCATGTCGGCGAGGATGTTCGTCGTCGCCTGTTGGATGTCGGGACTCGGCTCGCCGACGCCGAAGGCGTTCATCGCCAGGCCGCGGTTCCAGTGGTTCGTTCCCGTCGTGACGACAAGCGCACCGCTGGAAGCCGTGTACCTGACCATCATTGCCGTCGCCGGCCTGTTCTGGAGGTAGCTCGCGCCGTTGTTCTGCACGAGCTCTCCGGTCACGGAGGAGGCGGCAAGTGTCTTGACCCCAGCGGGCTCGGAGCCGTTCGCAACCCTGGCGTCCCATTCCCAGCCAATGAGGTTGCTGCCGAATGTCTGCGATGTTCCCGCTGCCAAGCTCGCCAGGCCCGTGTATCGCCAGATCGGATCGGCCCCCTGGGCTGCGCTGACCGTCATCGGGAAGTAGGTCGTGTCGTTGTCGCCGATGTACATCTCACCGGTGAGAGCGTTCTCCGGCTGGTTCGGCCCACTGGGGTCGCGCCAGGTACTCGTGGAGCTGACCGGATCGGTCGCGCCGCCCTGAATCGTCTTGTAACAGACCTCGACTCGCCCAGCGGCCCCGGAGACAGGGCTCGCTTCGAACCGGATCCGCCAGTAGATCTCGTTCGACCCGCTGAAGAAGAGGTTGACGCGGTTGTCACGAGCCGCCTGCAGAGCGCTCCGCATGCCGCTCGAGAAGTACTCGTCGTGGGCCGCGGAGATGTAGGTCTTGTGGTTCAGGACGAGACCGGGCGACGTCTCGAGGTCCGTGTTCGACACGTACGACACGTCGTAACCCGACTGCTCGAGCCACGACACCGTCGCGAATTCAGTGTTGGTGTACCAGTCCCGCAAGCCCGATCTCGGCTGCTCGAACGGCCGGTCGAACGAGACCTTGACTGCACGCTGAGTGCCGGAGACGGTGGTGTTGCCGATCGAGTTGAAGTCGTAGAGCGACTTGCCCCCGTAGTTGTTGTACGCCTGGAAGTTCGACATCGCCGGTCCGTACAGCAAGTCGGAATGGCTCGAGTCGTCCCGGACGACGAGCATGATCTGGTTGTCCGTGCTGTTGTCGTTCCGAACGATCCGGAGCAGGTAGATGCCCGACGGCCAACTCGTGGTCGTCGTCAATGTGGCCGATGTCGACCAGTTCGAGCAGTCCAGCAAGCCGGTATTCGAGTCGCTGATGCAGCTCGGCTGGCTGACGCCTGGGACCGCGCGAATGATCGAGAAGAGCCGAGCCCCGGTGTTTCCGTAGTAACCGCTCCGGTAGATCTCGATGTTGACCGAGGTCGTGGCAGCCGAGTTGATCTTCAGCCCGACCGACTGTCCCTTGTTGATGCTCTGCGCGGTCGCAAAGCCTTCGATCCCAGCGGGCATCGTGGATGTGTTCCGCACGTTCCAGTTCGAGTTTCCCGGGTAGCAGTTCTCGACCACAACCGGGCTTCCGATCGAGCACGCTCGCGCGCGCGGCGTCGACTGCACGGTGAGCGAAGGCGTCGACTCGACACCCGCTGCCACGGCCGTGACCGCGTAGTAGTACGTCGTTCCGTTGGCCGCGGTCGCGTCGGAGTAGTTCGTGCCGGCTACACCACCGACAGCTGTGAGGCGCGTCGTGATCGACGTCGGACTCGTGCCGCGGTACACGGTGTAACCGCTCGCACCGGAGACACTCTGCCAGGCGAGCTGAACGCTCGAGGACAGCGCGATTCCGGTCGCGCCGCTCGGCGCCGACGGGGCACCGGCGGGCAAAGCCCCCGAGACGCCGACCGACAGCGCGACGAGTGCGGCGAGGGCTGCTGCGGCACGCCTCATCCGGTCGCTGCGTCTCCCATCGACTCGCGACGCTCACGATGCCAGTCGACCGTTGCAGCCAGTCCCTCGCGCAACGAAACACGGGCCTCGAGCCCGATCAGTTCGCGAGCTTTCGTCATGTCCGGCACCCTGTAGCGGACGTCCTGGTACTTCCCAGGGAGCGTTTCGTAGGGGACGAAGCGTGCCCGCAAGGGCTGGGGCAAGCCGAGCGTTTCCTGAACCGCCGCTGCGAGCTCGAGGATCGTCGACGGTGTCGAGCCCCCGATGTTCAACACTTCTCCGCGAGCCTCGGGTGTACGAAGCGCACGGACGACGCCGTCGACGGTGTCACTGATGTACGTGAAGGTCCTCACCTGCTGGCCGTCGCCGTGTATCTCCATCGTCTCGCCGTCGAGCAGCACCTCGATGAACGCCGACTGGGGCCCACCCCACCAGCTCGGATGATTCCGCGGGCCGTAGGAGCCGAAGAAGCGCAGGATGGTTACCTTCAGGCCGCGCTCTTCCGCGAGAGCGAGGCAGACGTGCTCGTCATAGAGCTTCGACACGGCGTAGGCCCACCGGCGGGAGGTCGGGGGCCCGAGCACGAGGTTGCCGTCCTCCTTGAAGGGCGGCTCGGCATTCCCGTACACGTCGGATGTCGACGCGACGACGAGGTCGGCTTCGAGCGCAAGGGCGACACCCGCTGCCGCGTTGACTCCGGCGACGTTCGCCTCGAGCGTCATCAGTGCGCCGCCGTAGCGTGGGATCTTCTGTGCGGCGAGGTGCACGATCGCGTCACAGCCGTCGAACGCGGCCCGTAGTTCCCGCCGATTCGTGCAGTCCAGCTGCTCGAAGCGAAAGAGCGGATTGGGAAGCGCCTGCCCGAGATTCGCAAGAGTCCCGCGCGAGAGGTCGTCGACGCCGACGACCTCTACGCCTTCCAACAGCAGACGGTCGCTGAGGTGCGACCCGATGAAGCCGGCGGCGCCGGTGATTCCAACTTTGGTCACGCTGTCCTCCTGACCCAGACGTCAAGTGTGTGATCGACGTCGCCGTGCGGCCTCAGCGTCGCCTTGTATGTGAAGTTCCGGTGGATCCAGGCGGCGAGGATCCGGTCGAACGACTTTCCGAAGGTGGTCTTGTCGTACTCGGTAAAGCGGTGCCGGTCGGTTATTGCGAGGCGGACTCCGGCCGCCCGCAGCTCAGCGATTGCAAATCTTTCGTCCGCTTGCCTCGGCAACGCACCGGGGAGGACCGAGATAGTCGAGAGAGGGTCGCTCCTGCCGGAGAGTGTGTAGAGCGCAGTCAGCTGGGGTGCGAGCAGGATCGCCTCGCCGGGTTTCGTTCGAGCAGCGATGGTCGACATCGCGCCCTGATAGACAGGCGCCTCGGCGGGGGTAACACGAAGCGATCCTCCGAGACCAGAGACGGTCACGCTCTGTGCATGGGCGTCCTTGAGCGTCAAGCCGACTGCCAACGCAGCAAGTGCGGCAATCCAAAGGGTCCCAGCCACGAGAAGCGCACGCCGGCGCGCGAGCTCGACCAGATGGAGCCGAGTGAGTGCGACAAGCGCGAACGGTGCGGCGTAGACCGCCGGCTGCGCGCGAAACGCGAGGAAGAAGAACCCCGAATACGTCTTCGCCGCAAGGACGAAGAGGACGGCGACGGTGGCGAGAAGCGTCTGGTCGCGGGCGTCCAGCCGCCTTCGCCGGGCGAGCAGAATCAGTGCGGCGGCTGCGCCGAACGGGATCCACCCGTAGACGTACTCCAGTCCGGTCCGAGCGGCCTCGGACCGGACTACCATCGCTGCGGCGGCGACAACGACGATCACCCCCGTACCGGCAACGGCGACACGGCGCGGAAGCCGCTCCGCAAGCAGGCCGAGACCGACCAAGACGCCGACTCCGGCGACATACGCCACCGTGTAACCGAGCACGACGGCGGCGCTGTGAGCCGTCAGGGGCGCCTGGGAGCGGATGATCGCGCTGCCTCCTGCACGTAGCGTCTCGACGGGATAAAGGTTCTGGAGGAAGAGAGTGTGCGGCGAAACCGTGGTCAGGAATGCGCCATAGACAGCCGCTGGCAGAAGCAGCCCGGGGGCCCCGAGCAAAAGTGCCTCGCGCCGCACTCTCACACCGCCTCGCGCGCGAACAATCAGCCAGACCACGGCCGCGAAGACTGCAGCCGCCTCGAATTCCGGGCGCGTTAGCCCGATGAGCCCAATAGAGAGCCCTGCCGCAACGAGCGCGCGCTCTCGACCGCCGGCGCCGTATCGGGCGAGCCCGAGCAGGAAGCCGAGACTCGCGAGCACAGCGAGTGTCGCCGAGAACGTGTGAGGCAGCACGAAGCTGAGGTTGGTGGGCGAGAAGGCGACCGCCGCCGTGACCGAGGCGGCAAGCGCGGAGCCGATCGGCCCGACCTGCGTCCGGGCGAGTGCGTAAGTAGCTGCGACGATGGCAAGGGTCAGGAGGAGGCCGAGTGCCACCGCGGGGCCAATTCCCGACCCGCCGATGAAACCGACGAGACCGAGAGCAAACGGGGCCAACGGCCCGTAGAAGTAGGTGAAGTCCACATAGGGAAGATGTCCGTGGGCGACCCTGGAACCGGCGACGAGGTCATAACCGGTATCGCGCCCGAGGTCCCCCCAGGTGCCCCAGGTTGCGAGTGTGAGGCCGAGGACGAGCAACCCGAGCCCGCACAAGACAACCGCCTCGGTGTTCACCGCGACGGCGACGCGGTCGCTACGGGGTCGCAATGCCACGACCGGAGTGCTCACGCGACCGCCTTCCGTTCGAAGTCAAGCCGCTCGAGCAGACCCATAACGACCTGGTCCGCCACGCCGATCACCGCCTGGCCGTTGACGTTCTCCGGGTAGACATGGGCAGTCGACGCCAGCGCGAGACCGGAGACCGGGAACATCGACGGGAGCCTGCTCGCACCTCCGAGCAGGTGAACCGGCTCGACCGCGGGCGCTCGCTGGACGACGGCGTCCTCGATGACGTCGTCGCGGAGCCCGGGGAAGATTTTGCGGGCGTGGCGCAGGTAGTCGTGCTGGACGTCGAGGGGGGCACGGCGCATGTCCGGGTGCGCCGGATCGACGTACTTGGAGACGTAGAGGAGGTGGCCCCCGACGTGCTCGGGGTCGACCACATGCGTCGTCTCCACGACTGTCGTCAGAGGGACTCTCCGGTCGGTGATGTTGAGCGTGTAGTAGGGGCTGACGCTCTCACTCGTCCGCAGCAACAGGCAGATGACCCCGAGATACCGGCAGTGATCCTCGGGAGCCACGGCAGCCAGATCGCGAGACATCAGACGACGGGCCAACGACGGCACGAGCGTGCAAAGCACGAAGTCGAACGGCCTGAACTTGCCCTCCACGGTGACTCCGGAAGCGGCGTCCCGCGAGCCGACGATCTGGTCGACCGCAGTGCCGGCGTGGATCTCGCCGCCGAGCTCGCGCACTTTCGCGGCGAGCGCTGCGATGAGCGTCTCGTAGCCTCCGTCCAGCCAGCCCATGATCTCGCGGCCGGCGGAGTCGCGCGTCTTCGACATTCGGCGGGTACGAGCCCAGAGGTACGTGGCAGGTAGATCGTCGAACTGCCCGTCGAACTTCGAATCGAGGAGAGGCAGCCATAGCCGCTCGGTGATCCGGCGTCCGCAGAGCCGCCGCAGCCAGTCCAGCAGGGGAACGTCGTCGAGAGCGGAGTGGTCGTTGATGAGCTGGCAGCGCGTGACGAAATAGGCGAGGCGCAATCGATCGTGTGGCGGCAGCAGCGGGAACGTCGCGAACTCCTTCAGGGAGCTCATCGAGAACAGCCGGCCGTCGTCGTAGAACCCCACACCGGTCGGCCGGAAACGGAAGCGGTCCCCGAGTCCCAGCTCCTCCGCGAGACCACGAACGCGGTGGTCGGTAGGCAGGACGACGTGGTAGAAACGGTCCACTCGTCGGCCGCCGAAATCGAACGCTCCGACGAGCCCGCCCAGATCTTCCGAACGCTCGTACAAGGTCACGCGTACGCCTGACTGGGCAAGGCGATATGCCGCGGTCAGACCCAGGATGCCGCCGCCGACCACAGCGACGCGAGGCTCGCTCATGCCGCGGCGGACTCCCGCCGAGCTCGCGAGCGTGCGACAAGTCGCCCGTAACCCGCGAGGGTCGGGAGGATCGACATCTTGCTGGCGCCGACGCGCCTGCTTGCGTCGAGGTCGACAGGAACCTCTTCGATCCGAGCTCCGAGCCCGGCGAGCTTCGCGAGAAGCTCCGCCTTGCAGGCGAACCCTCTTTCGAGGATCAACCGGTCCCCGTAATGCGCGTGCGCGGCACGCAGCAGAGAGGCGCGGTAGACGCGGAAGAACGACGAGACCGTGCGCGCGTCGAGTCCGAGAGCAAGCCTTACGACTGTCCCTGCACCCTGGCTCAGGACGCGCCGGAGAAAGCCAACGTTGACCATCCGGCCGCCGCCGTGCACAGAGGCGAGCACGAGTTCCGCACCGGCTTCGGCTCGCTCGAACATCTCCGGGAGCGCGTCGAGGTCGCTCGTCGTATCGGCCTCGAGCGTCACGACAAGCGCCTCGTCCGGACAGCTGCGTAGCGCGGCGGCGAAGCCGGCGCGGAAAGCTGCACCGGGCCCTTGGTTTTCTCCCAGCCTGACCAGCTCGACGACCAGAGGCCCCTGGTAGCCCTCGACAAAAGCGTCCGTGCCGTCGCTCGAGCCGTCGTCGACGATGATTACCCGACCGCCCTCGGCAAAAAGGTCGGGACGCGCCTCGAGGTCGTGCAGCAGTCGCGGAAGGTTCTCCCTCTCGTTGTACGCCGGGACGACGAAGAAGGCCGGACAGCTCCGCGGCATACGCCGAAGCCCTCCGGTGGCTTCCGGCGGGTCGTGCAGCATCTCGCGAGGAACGGCAATCGCGCTCAAGCCTGCTCCCCTCGCAGTTGCGGGAAGGCCGTTTCTCCCACTGCCCTTCTGGTCATCGCTCCCCTTCCCGCTGCACGCACAGACGGCCAGACGTTTGCCGCCGTCTCAGGAACCTAGAAGGGGCGGGACGACACTTGTAGACCAGACCGGGAAGACCGTCCCGTGGGCTGGGACTAGCCGTTCGGGGGGCTAGCGAAAAACACTGCTTCGACTACCCCACCGGCTAGTTGTCTGCGCGTTAGCCGCAGGAGATCATCACTCCTTGCGGTTCAAACGGCACTCTCGAGTGCTGCGCCTGGCTCTGGCATTGACCGTCGCTGCGGCTGTGGCGGGCACCGTGCCGGCGCTTGCGCAAGCTGGGCCTTCGCCTTCGGGGCCGACGGCGATCGCGCTCTCATCGAGCGTGCAGCTCGCGTGGCAGCCTGTCGCCGGGGCGAGCACGTACACGGTCTACCGAGGCACGAGCCCCACCACCGTCAACACTGCTGTGACTCCGGTCGGGGGCGTGGCGGCCACGGGATTCACGGACTACGACGGCGGTGAACGGCACGACCTACTACTACGCGGTCAGGTCGATCGTCGCCGGCACCGAGTCGGCGAACTCGCTCGTGGTGGCGGCAACGCCGGTAGCTCGCACATGTTCGTCGAGCAACGTCGTCGTGCAGGAGAACTGTTACCCGGGCAACACGGGCTGGAACAACCGCAGCACAGTCCAAATGCCGGCGGGAATCGAGGGTTACGCGACCGCGCAAAGCATCAATGCCGGCGAGTCGATCGACCTCAAGATCAACTCCGGCTCCGCCTTCAACATCGACATCTATCGCAGCGGCTTCTACGGCGGCACACAGGCGCGTGTCTTCTCGACCATCCGGAGCGTTCCGGGCACGGTGCAGCCGGCCTGCGCGAGCGACGGCGAGCACCGGCCTGCTCGACTGTGGAAACTGGTCGACCTCGGCGACGCTGACGACCACGACCGCCTGGCCGTCGGGCGTCTACCTCTTGCGGATCTCGCGTACGGACAACAACAACGACAACCAGATCCTCTTCGTCGTCCGGAACGATTCGCGTCATCCGGATCTGATCTATGGCGCCGGGCTCACGACCTTCGAGGCGTACAACAACTACGGCGGGAAGTCTCTTTACGACTTCAACTCCGGCGGCGCCAACACGGTCGCCAATACGCCCAGGGCCGTGAAGGTGTCCTTCGACCGGCCCTTCGAGCAGCCCCGCTCCGGGCTTCGCGACTGGTACACGCGGACGGAGCAGGCCACGGTCACGTGGCTCGAGCGTTCCGGCTACGACGTCTCCTACGTCTCGGACGGTGACCTCGAGCGCCGCGGCTCGCTCCTCTTGAACGCGAAGGCGTACATCTCACCGGCGCACGATGAATACGTCTCGGCGGGCATGCGCACCGCGATGCAGCAGGCGCGAGACGCCCACGTCGGTCTGTTCTTCAGCGGTTCGAACGAGGTGTACTGGCGGATCCGGTTCGAGCCCAGTCCGACCACCGGTGCCTTGGACCGGACCGAGGTCTGTTACAAGTCGGTGCAGGGAGGTGCCACCGACCCGGTTGCGCCGACGAGCACGTGGCGGGATCCGAACGGGCCGAATCAACCCGAAAACGCCCTCACGGGCGAGATGTACATCGGCGACAACGACACTGCGTACTTCCCGTTCGTCGTCAATGCGACGCAGGGCTCGGACCGCATCTACCGCTACACCGGCCTCGATACACAGCCGCCGGGAACGACGACCACGATCGGGACGAACCTCGTCGGGTGGGAGTGGGACGCGCGTGTGGCTAACGGCTTCGAGCCCGCCGGAGTGTCAAGCCTCTCGGGCTCCCCGGTCACAGGGGAGCTGCTGACAGGCAACGGCGCGGGCTACGTCCAGAACCAAGCGGCCACCACCCGCCTCGTCAAGTACACGGCGCCGAGTGGAGCGCTCGTGGTCACGACGGGGACGAACCACTGGAATCGCGGGCTCTCGGTGAACGGAGAGAACGTCGGTGAGCCCGACCTTCGCATTCAGCAGACGACGACGAACATCCTCGCCGACATGGGTGCGTTGCCGCAGACCCCGGCTGCGAACATCGTGCTGGACCCGGTTCCGGGCGTTGGCCCTCCACCCCCGACGAACGTCGCTGCGACGACCGCAGGAGCCGACAGCGTCACCGTCTCGTGGACCTCCGTTCCGGGTGTCGACGGGTATTACGTCTATCGATCGCTCACGCCACGTCAGGGAGGTCTTCCCCTCGGCGTCCGGGTGAACCCGACCCTCGTGACAGGTACCTCGCTCACGGATATCGACCTGTCGCCTGGCACGACCTACTACTACGTCGTGACGGCGGTCTCCGGCGGAACCCAGTCGGTCGCTTCCAACGAGGCCTCCGCCGCACCCGCGGCCCTGGCCGGAAACCCGGTTCGCATCAACGCCGGCGGGAGCGCGTACACGACCGTGAGCGGGGCGGCATACACGGCCGACGGCTCGTTCACCGGTGGCAGCACCTACTCGATCACACAGGGCATCTCGGGCACGAACGACCCGGCGCTCTACCAGAACGAGCGCTGGGGTCAGTTCACCTACGCGATCGCCGTTCCGAACGGCACGTACACCGTCAGGCTCCACTTCGTCGAGCTCTACTACGGCACCGCAGTGTCGGGCTCATGCGTCGGCAAGCGAATCTTCGGGATGGATGTCCTGAACACGCCGACCTCCCCGGACATCGCGAACCTCGACATCTGCGCCCAGGCGGGCGGACCGCGGGTCGCGCTCGTCAAGACGATTTCCGGCGTGCAGGTGACGAATGGGACGCTGAGCGTGAAGTCGGTTTACGGGTCAGTCGACGATCCGGAGGTCGCGGCGATCGAAGTCGTGCCGTCCGCCGGGGCTCCGCCGCTTCCGCCGACCGTCACCTCGACCACCCCGACCAGCGGGGCCACGGGCGTCGCGACGTCGGTGGCGCCCACGGCGGCGTTCTCTCGCTCCATGGACTCGACCACGATCACGCCTGCGAGCTTCACGCTCACCGGCCCGAGCGGCACGATCGCGGCGGCGGTTGCATACAACTCGACGAATCTCACGGCCACGCTGACCCCGACCGCTGCTCTCACGGCCTCGTCGACGTACACGGCGACCGTCTCTACGGCCGTCAAGGCAGCGGACGGCACGCCACTCGCAAGCCCCGTCAGCTGGACTTTCACAACCGCGGCTGCGGGCGACACGACGCCCCCGAGCGCCCCGTCCAACCTCTCGGCGACTGGAAGCCTCGGGACGGCAGCGCTGAGCTGGACCGGTTCCACCGACAACGTCGGTGTGACGCGCTACGACGTCTACCGCTCTCAGACCCAGGGCTTTACCCCAGCCGCGGCTAACCGCATCGCACAACCGACCGGAACGACGTATACGGACACCGGTCTCGCCTCCGGGACGTACTACTATCGGGTCATCGCCGAGGACGCGGCCGGCAATCTGAGCCAGCCGTCGAACGAAGCGACCGCCATCGTCACCGGCGACACGGCGCCGCCGACGGTCGCCATCACCGCTCCGGCAGGGGGAGCGACTGTCTCGGGCACCGTGGGCGTCTCGGCGAATGCGTCCGACAACGTCGGCGTAGCGGGCGTCCAGTTCAAGCTGGACGGCGTCAACCTGGGCGCCGAGGACACCACCTCCCCGTATTCGGTCTCATGGGATACCACCGCTGCCTCGAATGCCTCCCACACATTGACCGCCGTGGCGCGCGACGCAGCCGGAAACGCAACGACCTCGGCCGCTGTCACCGTAACTGTCTCGAACACGGCGCCGCCTCCCGCGACATTCCTCTTCGGGGATCAGACGCTCGAACCGAAATCGGATTTCAACGCCGGCGGGACTGCCGAAGCGTTCCAGACGACGGCGACGGCGGGGGGCACCGCGACCCAGATCAGCGTCTACGTGGATGCCGGCTCGGCCGCGACGACCATCAGCGCCGGGCTCTACGCGAACAACGCGGGCCATCCGGGGGCCCTCCTCTCCCAGGGGACGCGCAACAACCCGGTCGCGGCCGCCTGGAACAACGTCCAGATTCCTGCCGTCCCGGTAACGAACGGCACCGTGTACTGGATCGCGGTCCTCAGCCCTAACGGCGGCGGACAACTGAAGTTCCGCGACCGCCAGGGGGGTGCGGCAACGGCCGAGGTCAGTTCCTCGGCGACCCTGACGACGCTTCCTGGAAGCTGGACCAGCGGCGCAAGCTATAAGGACGGCCCGGCGTCCCTGTACGTCGCCGGCTCGACCGCTTCGGGGCCGCCTCCTAGCCAGGTCGGCCTTTGGAGCTCTCCGACGGCCTGGCCGATCGTCGCTGTCCACATGACGCTTCTGCCCACCGGGAATGTCATCGCCTACGACGGCTTCGATGCGGCGCTCAACTCCGAACGAATCTGGAATCCGACGACGAACACGTTCACGCCCATCCCGTATGGGCGCAACCTGTTTTGTTCCGGGCACGTTCTTCTTCCGGATGGACGGGACCTGATCGTCGGGGGCCACATCCAGGCCGACCTCGGACTTGCGGACACGACCATCTACAACTCGGCGAACAACACGTGGACGCGGGCACCGGACATGTCTGTGGGCCGCTGGTATCCGACGGCGACAGAGCTGGGGGACGGCCGCGTCTTCGTCCTGGCGGGAGACAACATCGTCCAGAACCAGCCGGGACAGCCTCATCCGTTCGAGGACTCATCGGTGAACTCGCTGCCCGAAGTCTTCAACCCGGTCACCAACACCTGGACCGATCTCACCAACGCCCGGCTCACGTCACCGCTCTACCCACAGATGTTCGTCCTATCGGACGGACGCCTGATCGACGTCGGGCCTGACACGACCACCCGGGTGATCACGCCGGGCACCTGGCAGTGGCAAACGATCGGAACGAGCCCCTTCGACGGCATGAGCGCCGTCATGTACCTGCCCGACAAGATCATGAAGGCCGGCACGTGGGCCGACCCCGACTTCAACGGCACCAAGCTCTACGCCGCCCACGGACGGACTGCGGTGCTCGACATGACCCAGGCAAGCCCTGCCTGGCGGGAGACGACCGCGATGAACTTCCCGCGGGCCTACGAGAACCTCACTCTGCTCCCGGACGGCAAGGTGCTCGCGAGCGGTGGCGAAAGCGCCTCTGACGGCATCGACCTGACGAAGGCCGTCCTTCCGGCCGAGATGTGGGATCCCGCGACCGAGAAGTGGACGACCGTTGCATCCCTCACGAACGGCCGCGAGTACCACTCGACGGCGCTCCTGCTGCCCGACGGGCGCGTCTTGATGGCCGGCGGCGGCCAACTGCCCGGCTCGGGCGCGACGGATCAGACCAACGCCGAGATCTACTCGCCGCCCTACCTCTTCAACGGAGCCCGGCCGACGATCACGGGCGCGCCGGGGACGATCCAGTACGGGTCCTCTTTCACCGTGCAGACCCCGGACGCGGCGAGCATCACCAAGGTGGCGCTCATCCGGACGCCGTCCGTGACCCATGCCTTCGACCAGAACCAGCGCTACATCCCGGTCTCGTTCACGGCCGGCTCGGGGCAGCTGACGGTCCAGGCGCCCGCCGCGGCGAACAACGCGCCTCCCGGCTACTACATGCTCTTCATCCTCAACGGGAACGGCGTCCCGTCGGTCGCCTCGTTCGTCCGCTTCCCGGCGCCGTGGGAGGACACTCAGGCGCCGACAGCGCCTTCCGGCCTCACGGCAACCCCCGGAACCGGGACCGTCACGCTCTCGTGGACGGCGGCGACGGACAACGTCGCCGTCACGAAGTACGACGTCTATCGCTCGACGACCTCGGGATTCACGCCCTCCCCCGCAAATCAGATCGGCTCGAATAGCACGACGACCTTCACCGACAACACGGTCGCGACCGGCACCTACTACTACCTCGTCCGCGCCGAAGATGCAGCCGGGAATCTCGGGCCGGCCTCGAATCAGGCGAGCGCCACGGTTGCCGGCGACACGACGCCGCCCACGGTCTCGGTTACCGCACCGGCGGCCGGTGCCACGGTCTCGGGATCGGCGGTGGGCGTGACCGCGACGGCAGCCGACAACGTCGCCGTCGCCGGCGTGCAGTTCAAGCTCGACGGCGGCAACCTCGGAGCCGAGGACACCGCCTCCCCCTACGGGATCACCTGGGATACGACGACGGCGACGAACGGATCGCACACCCTCACAGCGGTTGCGCGCGACGGCGCCGGCAACACTACGACGAGCACCGGCGTGACCGTCACCGTTTCGAACACAGCGCCTCCGCCGCTCCGCGTCCTTCTCGGAGATCAGGCCGTCGAGACGAAGACCGACTTCAACAACGAGGGGCTCGCGGAGGCATCACAGACGACGGCCACGGCATCGGGGACGTTGAGCAAAGTCAGTGTCTACATCGACGCCACGTCGACTGCATCGAAGGTGCTCGTCGGCGTGTACACCGACACCCTCGGTCATCCGGGCACACTCGTCTCGCAGGGGATACTCAACTTCCCGGCTGCCGGCGCCTGGAACGACGTGACGATGACCAGCGCCTCGATCACCTCCGGGGCGACGTACTGGATCGCCCTCCTCTCCCCCGTCGGCTCGGGCACGATCAGGTTCCGCGACAAGACCGGGCTGAGCGGCGCCTCGAAGGTCGAAGTGAGTGCCTCAACCACGCTGACTGCCCTCCCGGCTACCTGGGCAAGCGGGCCTGGCTACAACGACGGCCCGTTCTCGGCCTTCGGCTCAGGCTCGTAGACGAAGCGCGCGTTTCTTCATCGCGCCGAGAGAAGCCTCCGAACATCGTTCAGCACTGGGCCCGTCTCGAGGCTCGATGGATAGACCAGGCGAGGGCGACCGCCGCGATCGATGAGGAGTGTCGGCGCCGAGTGGTCGACCACCTCCTGGTTCCGCGGCATCGCGAGAACGTTGTAGTTCTGCCAGACCTGACGGAGCGCGGTGACTGGACCTCTCACATAACGAAACTCGGGAAGCAGCCGGTGGAGCTTCACGTAGTCGCGGATCGCGCGGCGCGTGTCGCGAGCCGGGTCGACGCTGACGGCGATCACCCGGACGTCGTGCCGCTGGGGTCCAAGGCCGCGAAGGACATCATTGAGATTGGCCGCGATCAGAGGGCAGACGTCCCGGCAATGCGTGTAGAGAAACGTCAGGAGGACAATGCGTCCTCGCTGGCCGGCGAGGGTCACCACTCGCCCGTCCTGATCACGTAGCGCGAAGTCGGTCGCCTTGGCGTCGGCGAGGACCGGCACCCCTCTTGACTGCGACTGCGCCGGCGCCTGGATCTTCGTAGCGCTCTGACCGCCTCCGCAGCCGGCGGCGAGAACGGCTGCTGCGGCACAGACGGCCAGGAACGCCCGCTTCATCCGCTAGGACTCCGAGGGCGCGACGGCAACGACGGGCTCGACCGAACGTCGCGGCCGGAGCGCACGCAGCTCCGCGATGACGTCGCGGGCGCGCCAGACACAGAACGGGACGTAGAGGAGTCCGCCGGCCGCGATGCAGATCACGAGCCGCTCGAGAGACCCGATTCCCGTGCCCCGGAGCCCGAGTCGCACGGCGAGGACGCCCGCGGCCATCAAGACCGAAGCCTCGACGACTCCTCGAATACTGGCCAGGAAGTCGCGCAGCCTGAGGTCAACGGCTCGCGCGGTGAGCCAGGTGTAGTACGGCTCGACGATCGTGCTCGAGATCGCGTAGCCGGTCGCGACCCCGACGATCCCCCAGTGAAGCCCGCCGACGAACGCCGCGAGGCTCGCGAAAAAGACGATGACGGCGTACTTCAGCAGCGCCCCGGTTCGATTCCGGGCCTCGAGGATGCTCGAGTTCAAGCGCTGCAGCGACTGCAGGAGCCCCACCCAGGAAAGAATCTGGATGACGGGGATCGCCGCGTGCCACCGCGTTCCTAGTACGGCGTCGACGAAGTCGGGAGCCACGATGATGAGCCCCATCAGCGCCGGGATCGAGATAGCCCCCACGAGCCGGTTGACGCGGAGCCAGGCGCCTGCCATTCGCTGCACGTCGTCCTGCATGCGTGAAAAAGCCGGGAACAGGACTTCCTGGATCGGTGAGGCGATGTTGCTGAACGGCATCAGCATCACGTTGTAGGCAAGCGCGTATGCCCCGAGCGCGGCGGATCCGATGAATCGGCCGATCAGGATGTTGTCGAGGTTCCGGTTGGCGTAGAAGAGGAGCCGAGTCCCGAAAACGCGGGCACTGAACCCTGCGAGGTCCCGAAGGCTTCTCAGCGAGTAGATGAGACGTGGCCGCCACGGGGAGAAGATGCTCAACAGGACCGTCGATGCGACGGCGATAGTGATCTGTTGTCCGATGATCGCCCAGGCCCCATAGCCTTTGACCGCCGCCCCTATTCCGACTACCGCTCCCGCGACGTACGAGATCATCTGTCGCAACTCGAGGCTGCGGAAGTTCATCTCCCGACTGAGAAGGGCCACCTGAGTCGAAGAAAGAGAGGTCACAAAGAAGCTGATCGAAAAGGCCGCGAAGAGCGGCTTCACCTTGGGCTCGCCGAAGAACGACGCGACCGGCCCCGCGAGCACGAATCCCGCTAGCGTGAACAGGAGCCCCATAGCGGCGCTCGTCCAGAACACGGTCGACCGGTCGGACTCGGAGAGCTTCTCCCGTTGCACCAACGCCGCGCCGAGCGCGAGGTCGGAGAAGATGGCGACCAGGCTCGAGACGACGAGGACCATGCCCGCGAGTCCGTAGTCATGCGGTGAAAGCAGCCGCGCAAGGACGATGCCGACGACGAGTCGGGAGACCTGGAGGAAGACTGCCGAGGTCGTCTTCCAGGCGATCCCACGCAGCACGCGTGAGCGGATGGCGTCGGTCGAGGACGTCATCGTTCGGGGGGAAGGCCGGGGTCGATGTGGGCGAGCACGTAGCTGCGTAGCTCATGAACCAAATTGCCGTCCTCGTGCAACTTTGCGCCGTTCGATGCGACGCCCGAGACGGCGGCGCGGAGGTCACGGGGGTCCTCAACCAGTTCGACGATCCCTTCTTCGGCGAGACGACGCGCAAACGGGACCTGGTGGTCGTCGACCGCTTCGCCGAATCGGCGAAGCCTGGGGACGACGAGTGGCCGTTTGCCGTACATGAGCGCCACCATGATCGAGCCGACTCCGGCGTGGGTGACGACCACATCGGCACGCTCGACCGCAGCGGTCAACTCCGGAAACGTCATGAAGGGAACGCACTCCGCTCCTTCGGGGCTCACGGTCGAGGGACCCGACTGCACCACCACGTTCGGCGAGATCCCCGCGACAGCGGCGAGAAGGCGGTCGAAAGGAATCTTGCTCGAGCCGACGGTGACGAAGATCATTTCTGTGAGAACACAGCGCCGGCGTATCGAGCGCCGTGAAGCGCGTGCACGAGCTCCGGCCATTGCACGTACGCCCGATGGGCCACGGGCGCAATCATGCGCCCGCTGAGGGAGGGGCTTTCGATTCGGGTGATGCTCTCGACATACACGATTCGGACTCCCAACAGACGCGCAATCCAGACGAACGGGACGGCGAGCGCAGCGCCGGTGGTTATGAGGATGCTGGGCCGCACTTCGCGAAGCACTCGGACCGCCAGCAAGAGGTTGCGGCCTAGCATCGCCAGACTGCGCTCGGCCGGCCAATGGGCAACGATGACCCTCTCTTGCGCGAGAAGCGATCGTGCGTCGCTCGTTCCTTCCGTCACCCAGGTGCAGCGGATGCCCTCCCAAGCATGGCGCAAAGCGAGTAGTTGAAGAAGGTGGCCTCCCGAGGAGCAGACGAGGAGCACCTCGGCCTGGCGTCGCTTCATGGACAAACCTCGTCGAGCAGCCCCGCAGTGACGGCGCAAGTGTCCTCCCACCGCAGTTTCGCGGCCCGAGCGGATGCAAGCGCGCGGCGCTCGAACGTGGCGCTCACGCCCTCCGAGCCGAACGCCTCGAATGCCGCGGCGAGCGATGAGCGATCGCCGGGCTCGAAGAAGCGTCCCGCGCCTTCCTCCCCGACCACACCCACATAGAGCGGCGCCCGTGCGGCGATCACGGGCAAACCGAGCGAGAGCGCGAGAATCAGCGCGCCCGACGTGCCGCCATCTCCGCGTGCTAGCACGCCCACGTCGGCCGCGTCGAAGAGTTCCGCAACGCGCTCATCGGGCACGAACTGGAGATGCTGATGAATCCTGTCGTCTGCGTCCGCCGCCACACGTATGGCGGAGCTTGCTTCATCGTCCATCGCAACGCCCGCGATGATCAACGCAGCGTTTGGTAGAGACGGTTCTCGTGGCGCTGAATGCATCGACCAGCAGCTCGATGTCTTTGTACGCCCGCACATGGCCGAAGGCGAGAAAGACGAACGTCCCGGTCTCGAGGCCAAGCTCCTCTCGTACTACATCACGTGGTCGGCCGGTTGGGTAGACGCCGACGTAGGAGCCATGTCCAACGACCGAGACTCGTTCGCGATCGAGCCCGAGCTCCCTCCGGGCCCTAGCGGCGGTCTCGGAGTCGTGGACGAGAAGGATCGAGCTCGCGCGGGACATCGCAAACGATGCGACGCGATCCAATGTCCGATTCTTGGACTCGTGCGGGTACACCTGATGAACCGTCCAGACGATGCGGAAGCCAAGCGCGCGAGCGACGAGGAGTCTCCCTCCGAAGAGGAAGAGGCGCGCCCAAGAAAGCATCGTGGTGATGACGCCTCGCGTCGGCCCAGCGTAGGTGTAGTAGCCCTGCAGCCAATGGAAGTGGAGGATCGTACGACGACCCCTCCTACGTATCAGCCAGCCGATCTTGAACCGATTGTCACGCTCGAGCTCGTAGCCGTAAGAGGCCAGACCGCCGTAAAGCAGGCGCTGGTACGGATTCTCGTCGATGACGGGCGGAAACGATGCGATGCGGACTGGAGGCTTCGAGGCGAGACGGAGCTCGGTGCCGACCCGCGGCCGGACCTCGGTTCCTTGGCGCGGTGACACCGGCGTCATGTGCGTCACGGTAGAGGCCGCTGGCGCTCGCGCCAATGGTCGAAAGCCAGATCTTCTGCCTAGCCCAACGGCTAGGCACGTTTCGCCAAGGCTGGCCCAAGGTGCCGTAGGCAGCCGCTGATTGCCTCCATACCATCAGCACATGCTTCACGAGAACCCGCGAAGCGACCCCCATGAGGTCTCGTCGCTCTCGCCGCGCGAGCGCGAGGTGCTGAGCATGACGTCTCTGGGGTTGACCAACCAGCAGGTTGCGGATCGGCTCAACGTCACCGTCCACGCGGTGAAGTTCCATCTCGCATCCAGCTATCGCAAGCTCGGAGTCACCAACCGGACCGAGGCAGCGGTGATGTATCTCCGGGGTGAACTCGGGATCGCCGGCAACGAGCGTTGAAGACGGTGAGAACGACGGGCTCCTGATGGATGCAGGTCTACATTTCCGCGTGTTGTGGCGATTCCGCGCACTCGTCGGGGCGGGAGCGCTGCTCGCTCTACTCCTGGCCTTCATCTCCTACGTGCGGGTGAATCCTTCGGGCAGCCCAGTGTTCAAGTATCGGAAGGCACAGCAGTACGTGAGCTACTCGACGCTGTTCGTCACTCAGCCCGGCTTCCCCTGGGGCCAGCTCAACGCGCCTTCCTCGGCGGACCCCGGACGCTTCACGAGCCTTGCCATCGTCTATTCGCAACTTGCGACCACCGATCCGGTGCGACGTCTTCTGCTCGCCAGCGGCCCGGTGAACGGAACGGTCCAGGTAGCACCCGTGCTCGACCAGACGAACCAGCAGCCCCTGCCTCTGATCAGCATCGCCGCGTTTGGCAATTCTCCGTCCGCGGCGATCTCGCTCGCCCGGCGGCAGACATCCGCTCTGCTCACGTATATCCACCGGCAGCAGGAACGATCTGCAACGGCGTCGGATAACAGGGTCGGCGTGAGCGTCGTGAGAACCGCGCAGTACGCGGCGCTCTTCAAGGGACGCTCGATGAAGTTGCCGTTCGTCGTCTTTCTCGCAGTGCTGATCGCGGTGTGCGCTCTCGCGTTCGTTCTCGAGAACATGCGGCCGCGGATTCGAAGCGTGGACATGCCGGTCGCGCAGAGATCTTCCGCCTCCGACGCGGCCTAGCTTCGTGAGGGCACTTCTCGGAAGCATGGAGCGGCGCGCGCTCCTGGCTCCGACCGCACTGATACTGACCCTGTTGACCTTCTCGACCGCGATCGCGAGCGGCTCATCGGCAAAGCTGTTTGCACCCCTGATCGTCGCAGTTGCGGTGATCGCGGTGGCCACCTCGAGGCTCCTCGAATGGCGCAGCCTCCTCGGGGCCCTTGTCCTGGTCATTCTCTTCATTCCGATTCGCCGGTACACGATGCCCGGGAACCTCCCGTTCAACCTAGAGCCGTATCGCCTGCTCGTCGCATTCGTCGCACTGGTATGGCTGACGTCTCTCTTGATCGATGCGCGTGTGCGGTTGAAGCGCACCGGGCTCGAGGCCCCTCTCGCGCTCTTTGTCGTGAGCGCGCTCCTCTCCGAACTCTTGAACCCGACGCGGGCCGGGGCACTGACGACCGAGGTCGTCAAGAAGCTCTCTTTCTTCGCGAGCTTCCTGATCGTTCTCTATTTCATTCGTAGCGTTGTCCGCACCCAGTCCGAGATCGACGTGGTCGCAAAGCTCTTCGTCGCCGCGGGCGCGATCGTGGCTGTGTTCACCACCGTCGAGAGCCGAACCGGCTTCAACGTGTTCGATCATCTTCAAGGAGTCGTGCCGCTCCTGCATTTCGACGGGCTCTCCTGGAGCGACGTGCACAGATATCGGCTTCGTGCCTCCGGCTCAGCGCAGCACGCGATCGCGATGGGCGCCGGGCTCGTTCTCCTCATCCCGCTGGCCGTCTACCTCGTGAAGCGGACCGGTCAGACACGTTGGCGGCTTGCCGTCGTGATTCTGCTCGTCGGAACTCTCGCCACCCGCTCTCGCACGAGCCTCGTCATGCTGCTCGTTCTCGGCCTCGTGTATTGCCTCCTCAAGTGGAAAGAGATGAAGCGGTTGTGGCCTTTCGTAATTCCGCTCGTCCTCGCGGCGCAGATCGCGCTTCCGGGGACGATCGGGTCGATCAAGTCGTCGTTCTTCCCGCAGGGCGGTCTCATCGCCCAACAGAGTGCGGGCGCCGGCGGCTACGGCAGCGGGAGGATCGCCGACCTCGGACCGGGCCTCCACGAATGGTGGCAACGACCCGTCTTCGGCGAAGGATTCGGGACACGAATCACCGACCGCGGCGTCGCGAACGCGCTCATCCTCGACAACCAATGGCTGGGGACACTCCTCGAGACGGGAGTCGTCGGCGTCGTTAGCTGGGTCTGGCTGTTCGGCCGTTTCACCCGAAGACTCGGACGACGAGCCAAACGCGACGAGACGCCACTTGGATGGCTCTACACGGGGCTCGCCGCCGCGGTCGCAGCCTACGCCGTCAGTATGTTCTTCTACGATGCGTTCTCATTCATCCAGGAGGTCTTCATTCTCTTCATCCTCATGGGCCTTGGCTCGGTCGCGCTCGCCGTCGCGCCCGCCCGGAAGCCCGAAAGGGCACTAGCTCGGATCCCGCGCCTCTCGGCGACACCCCGACTTTCGAGTCATCCGCTAGGGGCCCACCCAAGAGGTTGAAAAGAGCGGGCTCAGCCGCGGTTCGGCCTACTACCCGTGGCGCTCCTGTATCGGACTTCGATCCACCCGCCCGGCCGCTTCGCGTGCCCGCCGGCGCAAAGCCGCGAGCCGCTGCTGTCTCCTGAGCTGCGCCCGCACTCGCTCATCCTGCAGGACCGGCTCTCTCCGCAGCGCCGCGCCGAGATAGGCGGTGATCATCGCCAGAGCCCGCGGGTCACGCCGAGCTTGATAGAGCGAGCGTAGAACGAGATAGCCGAATCGATAACCCATGAAATGAGCCGCGCTTCCCTGGGCGCGCCAGCGAGAAGCGCGACCGGTGTCGCGCTCACCGACTTTGCGGTGGTGCAGGAACGAAACGTCCGGGATAAGGCGAGTCGACCACCCGTCAACCTGAGCCTTGAGCTCGTCGATGCTGTCCCAACCCATGCGCTCGGGCAATGGCAGCAGACCCTCCAGGCACTCTCGTCGATAAGCGCGCACGGCACCGCGCACATGAGGCCCGGTGACATACGTCGGGCGCCAGGCGTCGCGCTCGTACTCGAGGCACACACTCCCGGCGATGCCGAGCTTGGGGTCAGCGGTGAACGCCGCGAGGAGGCGCTCGAAGTGGTCTTCGGCGAACGAGGTGTCGGCGTCGAGCTTCACCATCGACGTCCGGAATCTCGTCGAGGACTGCGACGCCGGCATGAAACGCACGTACGACGGGCGCACCGGGCGCGGCATTCAACTCTCCGGCCGCACTGGCAACACGAATCCAGGAATGGCGGCGCGCAAGGTCGCGCCCGAGCCTGACCGTGCCGTCCTCGGACCCGTTGTCGACGATGACCCATGCGGCCGGCCGCACAGTCTGAGCACACAGGCAGTCGGCGAGTCGAGCGAGATTGGACTCTTCGTTTCGAACCGGGCTGATCGCCGCGTACGTCAGCGACTGACTCACGCGCTGATCCTGATCCGCTCGCGTGTCGGCTCCGGGCGCCCCAGGGCGCGTGGAAGAAACGACGAGAGCCAGACTTCGAGCATGAGGATCGCAAGCAGCGGCCCGGCAGCACCTCGACGACCGGCGGCGTGTTGCGCAACGATCGCCTGGACACCCTTGCGATCGAGCAACTGCGCGTACTTTGGTGACGCCCCGAGAAGGTAATCCGCGATCGCGCCGTCGGCCTGGCCACGGAACCATGAATCGACCGCTGCGTTGAAGAAGCCGACCTTGGGCCGGTCGATGACGTCATCCGGCACGAGGCCCCGCGCAACGCGCCTGAGAATGACCTTCGTCGTCAGCCTCTTGACCTTGAGCTCAGGCGGAATCGTCGCTGGCCAGCTCGACGAGCTCGTGGTCGAGGAACGGAACGCGAACCTCCAACGAGTGTGCCATCGAGGCTCTGTCGAAGTAGTGAAGCATGTCGTCGACAAGACCCAGCTGTCCGTCGAGATACAGGCTCGTCGAGAGTGGGTCCATCCGCCGGGTTCCGAGACGGTCGCGGACAGCGCGCGTCGGCGCCATGCCGTCCAGTGCGGCAAGTGGGCCCACAGCTAGTTCGCGTCGTTCGTTGGGACTCAGACAGCCGCGGCTAGAGAGGAACAGCTCAACGGGGTCGCCGTTCGCAAGAGTGCGTGCCAGGCGGCGGGCGCGCATGGGCCCCACCCGGGCCAGGCGCAGTGCGGTGCGGGCAAACGGTCTTGGAACTCGTGACCATGTCGTCATCAGCGCTGTCGTGCGGTAATGGGCGTAACCACCGAACAGCTCGTCGGCACCCTGGCCGGAAAGGGCGACCGTCACATGGCGTGAGGCGAGCTGAGACAGCGCAAGGAACCCGAGAGCGGAGAGATCGGCGAGCGGCTCGTCGAGAAACCAGACCAGATCCTCCAGCGCAACTGCATCCGCCACAGACAACTCGAGCTCATGGTGGTCGGTCCCGAACGCCCGCGCCACCGATCGTGCGTCCTCGAGCTCGTTCGCACTGCCGGCCTCGACGAATCCCACGGAGAATGTCTTGACCGGTTGCGTGACCGCCCGGGCCATCAGCGCAACGATCAAGCTCGAATCGAGCCCGCCCGAGAGCATCGCCCCCAACGGAACGTCACTCATCAGACGAAGTCGAACAGACTCCTCCAAGGTTCGCGAGAACGCGCTCCGAGGCCTCCCTTGCGTCGAGGCTGTCGTCCGGCGCCGGCGCCGGATAGGTCCAGTACGCCTCCGTGCGAACGCCATGATCGTCGACGACGAGCCGTGTTCCCGGCTCGAGCTTCTTCACGCCCGCCAGCGGCGTTGACGGGCCGGGAAGAACCCCAAGGCGAGATAGGCATCGATCGCGGAATAGTCGAGCTCCGAGCCCACGAGCCCGCTAGCGAGGAGACTCTTCAGCTCCGACGCGAAGACGACCAGATCGCGTGCCCGAGACCAGTAGAGCGGCTTGACCCCCAGGCGGTCGCGTACGACTACCGCGCGGCGGCGACGTCCGTCCCAGACAGCGATTCCGAATTTCCCCCGGAGGCGCTCCGGGAAATCGGCGCCGGCCTCCTCGTAGAGATGCGGCAGAATCTCGGTGTCGCAACGAGACCGCGAAGCGGTGGCCGCTCTCGATCAACCCGGCCCTGATCAGCTCGTGGTTGTAGAGCTCGCCGTTCTGGATCGCGACGACGGACCCGTCCTCAGACGTGAATGGCTGGTGACCTCCGGCGACGTCGACGATGCTGAGTCGACGCACACCGAGTGCGATCCCCGGGTCTTCGAATGTCCCCCGATCGTTCGGGCCGCGATGGATCATCGCGTCTGTCATTCGGTCCAGCACACCAGGGCCGACCACTTGTCGCGGCTCGCCGCCCACCTGAACCACTCCGCAAATCCCGCACACGCTTACTTCGAGATGCTACTGAGGCTCCTGCGGCACAACGACGGCCGATGGACCAGAATAGCCGACTTCGGGCCGCGGACCGCTAGTCACAAGGCTAGGTGCCCGGTGAGCGTGAGAGCACGAGACGGAGCGACCGCGCGTGCCCCGCCCGGACAGCAGGCCCGCCGGTCGTTAGCAGCGCGTGCGTGAGTGCTCCGAGCCCCACGCCGGCCCGCTCGATCATTGCTGCAACCGGGTTTCGGTGCTTCCGCGCATACAGGATCCGGCTCGCTGCCAGTCGCGGAAGCAGGCCGGCCCGCGGGGCCGAAGCTCCCCCGGCGTGCACAACGACGGCGTTCGGCTCGTAGCGAACGATGTAGCCAGCCGCCCAGATACGTCGACAGAGGTCGATGTCCTCGCAGTACATGAAAAAACCTTCGTCCAGGCCATCCAGAGCTTTCAAGACCTCTCGACGCACGAGCATGCACGCGCCGGACACCCACTCTGCAGTTCCGGGACGCTCATACGCCGCGGCATCACGAACCACCTCGTCGGCCCACTGCGCCCGCGGGAAGAGCCGGTGCAGGAAGAGCGCCTGTGCGAAAGTCGATCGGAGACGAGGAAAACGTCGAAGTGGAGTATCGAGCCCGCTGTCAGCGTGCTCGATTCTTGGAGCGACGAGGCCGAAGTCCGCATGCTCGTCGAGCGTCGAAACGCAGACGTTCGAGTCCCGACCGAGCGAGTGCAGCATCGGGATTCAGGAACAACACGTATGGAGCTCCTCCTGCGCGCCAGCCGGCGTTGCAGCCGTACGCGAACCCGCCGTTCCGCGGCATCGCAATACGCGTGATCGGCAGGTCTGGACGGAGTCAAGGCTTCCGTCTGTCGAGGCGTTGTCGACAACAATCACATTGAATTCCGGAGCTCCAGCGAGTCCTCCACCGCCGCCACGGAGCATGGCACGGCTGTTGTACGAAACGACGACGATGTCGACAGTCTTCACAGCATCACGGTAACGCGGAGCAGTCGATCGCGTGATCGCAGCGTGCTGATCCTGCGACGTCGCCCTCGTGTATCGGTGTCTCCCCGAGGCTCGCCGGACTTCGTTCCGCGACCAGCCCGCGCCCATGCTGCGGTCCCGAGTACCCAAGAAATCTACCTATTCCTAACCGAAAAGCTGACGAATCTTTCCGCTCCGGGTCCCACAGTGAACTCCGGACACGTCCGCGTATGTCGAAGTGAATTTCTGTCCGCAAATGAAGGGAATTTGCATTCCGTCCGAAACCTTGGTTAGGGTTCCGCGCTCAAGGCCGCCCAGTATCGAGCGCGTCGCCCCGCGTTCGGACATCTCAACAGGCGCTTCACGCATCGCCCGCGTATGCCTGCCCCACCGTTTCAGGCACATATCGACGTGCATCCCCCATACGAGGGGCTAAAGCCCCGAAGCGGGATTGTCGAAGAGCGGCGAGTAGTGGTTGCGACCTCCTCACCGATGTCAACCCTTTCACTCACCATCACTTCGGGCTGGCGGCGGCCCTCAGGTGCGCCGCCGTGCATCTGACGCCGCCAGCCGAAAAACCACGCGCCGCAAGGCCGCACGCAGGTTGTCGCGGCCTCGCTTCGTCCTGCTGATCGTGATCGTCGCGGCGTTCGTTGCGGGAGCCGGCCATGTGGGTCGCGCAGCGACGACGCCTGTTTCACAGGTTGGCCTCGTAGCTGCCTATGCGTTCAACGAAGGCTCGGGGACGACAACAGCCGACGCGTCAGGTCATGGCAACACCGGGAGCATGAAGAACACGAGCTGGACTTCCGCCGGCAAGTTCGGCCGGGCGCTCTCCTTCGACGGCTCGAGCTCGATGGTCACGGTCCCGGACTCGTCGTCCCTCGATCTGTCTTCGGCGATGACGGTCGAAGCGTGGGTGCAACCTGCAAAAGGAGCGGGAACCGCCTGGAGGACCGTCGCGATCAAGGAGCAGTCGCTCGACCTCACGTACGGCCTGTACTCGAACTCCAGCCTGACGGGGCCGGCCGGGATCGCCTACGTCGGCGGCTCCGAGCGAATCGCCTACGGGTCGAGCTCGCCCCTCCCGAGTGGGACCTGGAGCCATCTCGCCGCAACCTACGACGGTGCCAACGTCAAGCTCTACGTCAACGGGTCGCTCGTGGCGACGAAGCCGGCGTCGGGACCGATGCCGACGTCGGGTAACCCACTCCGGATCGGCGGGAACAGCGTCTGGGGCGAGTGGTTCCGCGGCCTCATCGACGAGGTACGCGTCTACAACCGTGCCCTCTCGACCGGCGAGATCGCTACCGATATGGCAACTCCGGTGAGTCCGGACACGACGCCGCCCGCAGTTCCGTCCGGACTCACGATGCCCAGCGCGACCCAGACGAGCGCGACCATTTCCTGGTCGGCCCCGTACGACAACGTGGGTGTCGCAGGTTACGACGTCTTCCTGAACGGCGTGAAGATCACTTCGGTCCCAGGGTCCTCTTACGCCTTCTCGGGCCTTCCGTGTGGTCAGAGTTTCACGGCGGCCGTCGACGCGTATGACTTCGCCGGCAACCGCTCGCCCAAGTCGACCTTGACGATCGCGACCAAGCCTTGTCTGGACGCTCAGCCGCCCACTACCCCGACCGCACTCACGGAGTCGGCGGCCGGCGAGTGGAACGCCACGCTTGCCTGGAAGCCGTCCACGGACAACATCGGCGTCGCCGGCTATGACCTGTTCCGCGACGGAGTGCCTATCGGCACTACGGCGCTGCCTTCGTACACGTTCACGGGGCTCGTCTGCGGGTCGACGTACTCGGTGTCGGTGGATGCATACGACGCAATCGGGAACCGCTCGCCGGTAGCGCCTTACATCCTGACGACCAGCCCCTGCTCCGACACGACGCCACCCACCGCGCCGACCAATGTCAGCCAGACGGGGTTCAGCGACACGACGGTGACAATCGCCTGGACGGCCGCGACCGACACTGTCGGTGTCACCGGCTACTCGCTCTTCGCCGACGGCAACAAGGTCGGAACGACCGCCTCGACGACGTACGCGTTCACCGGGCTCACATGCGGCACGTCCCATCACTTCTCTGTCCAAGCTTTCGACCGGTCAGGGAACCTGTCGCCCGCCGTAGACGCCACCGGTTCGACGGCTTCGTGCTCGGGCTCCGATCTGACCCTCTTCGGCAACGCTCAGATCGGACCGAAGAGCGACTCGAACAAAGCCGGCACTGCCGAGGCGTTCCGAACGGTCGCCTCTCACCTCGGGCCTGCTCGGATCGATCGCCGCTTATGTTGCGCCCACCTCTCTGTCGTCGAAGCTCATGGCCGGAATCTACGCCGACTCCTCCGGCCATCCAGGCGCCCTCTTGACCCAGGGATCTTTGGCGGTGCCGGCAGCGGGTCAGTGGAACGAGGTTCCGCTGGTGCCCCAGGTGACGCTTTCGGCCGGGACGACCTACTGGGTCGCGATCCTCTCTCCGGCAGGATCCGGTGCGCTCGGCTTCCGCGACGGCGGCGGCAGCGCGCCGTCGGAGACGAGCGCGGTTACGGGACTTGGATCCCTGCCGACGCGTTGGTCGACCGGGACCGTACGTACGCGGACGCGCCCCTCTCTGCGTACGGAATCGATCCGCCGGCTACGACGCCGCCGCCGACTACCACGACAACGACGACGACAACGACCACGACCACGACGACACCGACTACCACCACCACGACGCCGACCACGACCACGACGCCGACCACGACCACGACGCCGACCACGACCACGACGCCGACCACGACCACGACGACACCGACCACCACCACGACGCCGACCACCACCACCACGCCGACCACCACCACGTCCGATACGCAGGCGCCGTCGACTCCGACGTCTCTCCACCTCGCCGCGTCGAGTCAGACTGCGATCTCCGTTGCCTGGACCGCCTCGACGGACAACCTCGGCGTGACGGGCTACACCGTCTACCTCGACGGGGCTACCAGCGGGACGACCGCAGGCACGTCCTACGCGCTCGGCGGCGTGCCCTGCGGAACGAGCCACGTGATCACCGTCGATGCGTTCGACGCCGCCGGAAATCACTCGACGAAGGCTTCGCTGACAGCGTCGACGGCCGCCTGCACCGACACCCAGGCCCCGACGACACCTACGGCTCTGAATCAGAGCGCAGCAACCGCTACGAGCGTCACGCTCACGTGGGTCGCGTCGACCGACAACGTCGGCGTCGTCGGTTACGACCTCTATCGGAACACCGCCTCGGCAGGGACTACGACTCAGACGAGTTACACCTTCACAGGCCTTACCTGCGGCACCAGCTACTCCGTCGGTGTCGACGCATTCGATGCTTCCGGAAACCGCTCATCACAGGCGACCAGGGTCGTCAGCACAGCCTCCTGCCCCGACACGACACCGCCGTCCGCGCCCACGAGCCTGGCGACGAGCGGCCTCTCCGCGTCAGGTGTCTCCCTGGCCTGGTCCGCATCGACGGACAACGTAGGCGTCGTCGGTTACGGCGTCTATCTCAACGGAACGCTGACCGCGAGCGCCGCCGGGACGAGCTATGCGTTTTCCGGCCTGACCTGCGGAACGACGTACACACTGTCGGTAGACGCCTACGACGCCGCGGGGAATCGCTCCGTGAAGGCGTCGACAAGCGTGACGACGAGCACCTGCTCCGCACCGTCGCCAGGCCCCACCGGAGCGTTCTACATGTCACCGTCCGGCTCCGGGTCGACGTGCTCGCAGACCGCACCGTGCTCGTCGGTTCAGGCCGCCTATTCCGCGGCGGCGGCGAAGGGCGGCGGAACCGTCGTCATGGCGGCCGGCTCGTACTCGAACGTGAGTCTGTCCGGCGCGACGAGCCCCGGCATGGTGATCTTCCAGCCGGCCTCCGGCGCCGGCGTCACGTGGGGCGAGTTCCGGCCTAACGGCGTCGGGAACGTCGAAGTCGATGGAATCCAGATGGGGATGTACCTCAACGGCTCGAGCTCCGGTAGTCCGGCTACAACCTCATCTTCAAGAACGACAGCTTCAAAGGCCCGGACTTCTATATCCGGGACGCACAGAACGTTCAGGTGATCGGCGGCGAAGTCTGCTGCTCCGGGGGGAACGGCGTCCCCACGCCGACCGTAGGAAACGGTGGCACCGGCCAGCCACGCGTCTCGAACATCGTCATCGATGGAGTCAACTTCCACGACATCACGCGCGACAACACGCCCAGTGAGCACGACGAGTGTCTCTTCATCCAGGGCGTTTCTCACATCACGGTGAAGAACTCACAGTTCTCGAACTGCGCGATCATGGATATCTACCTGCATGGCATCAGTGGGGAACAGAACCCGGATGACGTGCATCTGTTGAACAACAACTTCGGCAACCATGGGATCGGGGATCGAACAGCGGGCTACTACGCGGTTCAGTTCCGGCGCGGACAGCGGCGAGACGATCAAGGGGTTCGAGGTCCGAGGCAACGTCTTCGGCCAGCCGATGAACATCGAGAACGCAGCCGGCTCTTCGGTCAGCGGGGTAACCATCTGCAGCAACACCGGCTCTGGATGGAGCTCTCTCGGTCCGCTGACCTTGGGCGCCTGCTGATCGCTGCCTGACGGCCGCCCGATGCAGCGCAGCCGCAGGCGGAGCGGCACGCTCGCGTCCTCGGGATAGGACAACCTATCCATACGGCTAGCCCCCCGCCTGGCGGCTGGTTTTAGCCCTCTGGCCTACTCGGTCAGGCCAACCCGCCATAGGCTCTTTGAAGCCGGCCGATCACCGGCCTTGCCACGTGAGCGCAGTCGACACATCTCAACACCTCGATGCTCCCGCTGACAGCGGAGCACGTCGCTCTGGCTCTCGACAATCGACTCGAACACGCGGATGGCTCGTCCGCCGAGCGCTCCTGAGCGCCGACGCCGTCGGACTCGTGGGCGCCTTTGTCGTCACTGCCGCGATCTTCGGGACGAGAGATAGTCACACCGGCGCCGAGCTTTCGTTGCTCGGAGAGTACGTCCTCTTCCTCGCCACTCTTCCTGGGTGGATCATCGCGGCCAAGCTCTACGAGCTCTACGACCGCGACGAGGAGCGGACAGACCACACGACGCTTGACGACTTCGTGGGCGTGCTTCATCTGATCACGGTCGGCGTCTGGGTCATTATGTGGGGACGAAGCTCACGGGGCTTGCGCATCCCGAGCTTCCGAAGGTCGTGACCTTCTGGGCCCTATCAATCGTGCTCGTCAGCGGCAGCCGCGCCGTGGCGCGCTTCATCTGTCGGCGACTCCCGGCATACCGCCAGAACACGGTGATCGTGGGCGCCGGCGACATCGGGCAACTCGTTGCGCGCAAATTCATGCAGCATCCCGAGTACGGGATCAACCTGGTCGGCTTCGTGGATGCCGACCCGCGTGAGCTGCGGGAAGATCTCGCGGGAAAGCCGATCCTGAACACTCCGGACGCGCTCGAGCAGACCGTCGTCGATCTGAACATCGAACGTGTGGTCGTCGCGTTTTCCGGTGAACGGCCAGAGCGAACTGCCCAGCTGGTCGCGCGACTCAAGAGGCTCGACGTGCAGATCGACATCGTGCCACGGTTGTTCGACGTGATTGGCCCGAACGTCACGGTGCACGACGTCGAGGGGCTTCCACTCATCGGTCTCCCATCGCCAAAGCTGCTCCCCTTTTCACGCAAGATCAAGCGAGGGATGGACGTCCTCGGGGCGGCAATCTTGCTCTTGGTGACTGCGCCACTCTTTGCCTTCGCGGCCTGGAGAATCAAACGTGATTCTCCCGGCCCCGTCTTCTTCCGGCAGACCCGCATCGGACAGGACATGCGGTCGTTCACGGCGGTGAAGTTTCGGACGATGAAGGTCGACACGGACGACTCGCTGCATCGCGAGTTCATCAAAACGACGATGGACTCCAAAGCGACTCCCACGGACAATGGCCTGTACAAGCTGGAGCGGTCAGACGCAGTGACGGGCGCCGGTCGCTGGCTGCGGAAGACGAGTCTCGACGAGCTCCCGCAGCTGCTCAACGTCCTTCGCGGCGACATGTCGCTCGTCGGGCCGCGGCCGTGCCTCGAGTACGAAGTCGAGAACTTCGAACCGCATCATTTCGAGCGCTTTCGCGTCCCGGCAGGCGTCACCGGCCTCTGGCAGGTCACAGCACGCGCGCATTCGACCTTCGGGGAAGCGCTCGATCTCGACGTCGCGTACGCACGCAACTGGTCACTCGCGCTGGACCTCTGGCTCCTCCTACGCACCCCGTTCGTCTTGCTGCGACCCAAGGTGACGGCGTAGTGGCGGTCTGGGAAGGCCAAGGGATTGTCCCTGTGCGGACGGCGGTCGTCGGGCTCGGGTACTGGGGGCCGAATCTGGTGCGGAACCTGCAGGAGCTGCCGGATGCGGACCTATTGGCGGTCTGTGACCTGCGCGAGGACCTCCTGCACAAGATCGGGCTCCGCTACCCCTCTGTGACCACCACGACAGACTTCGCCGAGATCCTCGGGGATGAGCGAATCGAAGCCGTCTTGATCGCTACGCCGGTCTCGACTCACTTCCCACTTGCGTCGGCGGCGATCCGGGCCGGCAAGCACGTATTCGTCGAGAAGCCCCTGGCGGTCTCATCGGGCGAGGTGCTCGCGCTGATCAACCTGGCGGACGAGCACGAACGCCTGATCATGCCGGGGCACACGTTTCTTTACAGCCCTCCAGTCAACACCATTCGCGAATTGATCCTCTCCGGGGAACTTGGGGACATCTACTTCATCTCCACGAGCCGGGTGAATCTCGGCTTGCATCAATCGGACGTGAGTGTCGCGTGGGATCTCGGTCCTCACGACTTTTCGATCCTGAGGTACTGGCTCGACGAGACGCCAACGCACGTCACCGCGCTCAGCCGTGGCTGTGTGATCCCGGATATCCCGGACGTCGCGTTCATCAACATGGAATTCGGGTCAAAGACGATCGCACACGTCGAGCTCTCGTGGCTTGCACCGAGCAAGCTGAGGCGGACCACGATCGTCGGCTCGGAGAAGATGGTCGTCTACGACGACGTGAGCACGGAACCCGTCCGCGTGTTCGACTCCGGGGTGAGATTGCGAGACCCGCAGACATTTGGCGAATATCGGCTCACGTACCGGACGGGCGACATCGTCTCGAAGCAGGTCGACGTCACCGAGCCGCTGCTGCTCGAGCTTGGCGACTTCTGCGCGGCAGTCCGACGCGGAACAAGCCCCCGATCATCTCGTGACCTCGGGCTCGATGTCGTCCGGATGATTGAAGCGGTAGACGCCTCGCTCGAGGCGGGTGGCCTGAGGGTCGAGGTAGCCGACGCCCGCACGCTGCCCTTGCCGCAATGAGGAAGCGAGCCAGCACGCCCCTTCCGACGCGCCCCGGGGCCGTCGTCATCGGCGGGGATTATCAAGGCCTTGGCATCGTTCGCAGCGTCGGACAGGCTGGCTATCCGGTCTTCGTCATCGACGACGAGCGTTCGATTGCGCGGTACTCGCGTTATGCAACGCGTGCGATCCGCGTCAAGAGCCTTCGCGACGAGCAGGCGGCGATCGATGCTTTGCTCGAGCTCGGCTCCCGTCACAAGCTCGACGGCTGGGTCCTCTTCCCGACGCGCGAGGAGACCGTGGCGGCCCTGTCTCGAAACCGGGAACTTTTGTCCGAGCGATATCGCGTGCCGACGCCGGACTGGAACAAGGTCGCCGCCGCCTGGGACAAGCGCAACACCTACCGTCTCGGTGAGGAGCTCGGAATCCCGGTGCCGCGCACCTGGTATCCGGCGAACGTCGAGGAGGTACGGGCGATTACAGGCGACGGGCCATTCGCGATCAAGCCTGCGATCAAGGAACACTTCGTGTACGCAACCAAAGACAAGGCGTGGAGAGCAGACAACCTGGACCAGCTCGAGGAGCTCTTCCTTCGAGCGCGGGCACTGACTGGCCAGGGCGAGGTCATGGTGCAGGAACTCATACCCGGCGACGGGCGATGTCAGTTTGCCTACTGCGCACTGTTCAAGGACGGATCCTCTGTCGGCAGCATGGTTGCGCGGCGTCGAAGACAGCATCCGCCGGAGTTCGGACGCGCGAGCACATACGTCGAAACGATCGAGCTTCCCGTCCTCGAGGAGCTTTCGACTCGGTTCCTTCGCGCGATCGACTACTACGGGCTCGTCGAGCTGGAATACAAACTCGACGAACGCGACGGCCTCTACAAGCTCCTGGACGTCAACGCACGGACGTGGGGTTATCACACTCTCGGTCGGAAAGCCGGAGTCGACTTTCCGGCAATGCTGATGGCCGATCAATTCGGCCATGAGGTTCCAGTGCAGCGCGCACGTGTGGGTGTCCGGTGGATCCGCCTTGCCACGGACCTTCCCACGGCAATCGTTGATGCTTTCGCCGGCCGGCTCGACCTTCGTTCGTACGTGCGCTCGTTGCGTCAGGCAGATGAGGAGGCAGTCTTCAGCCGTGAGGACCCGCTGCCGGGGCTCGCGGAGCTAGCCCTGATCCCCTATCTGGCGTTCAAGCGGGGGTTCTGATGCTGCTGGCTGCAGCCGTCGGATCGCTCGTCGCTCTCGGCGTAGCCCTGCCACTCACCGCGAAATGGCAGCTCGGCCTGCGACGAGTGTCGATCTCGGTGCTTCTCCTGTCGGCCGGCGCCGGGACGTTGGTGTGGCTGCTGGGCATGGCGGTCGCGCTTCCGTGGTTGGCTCGAACCGCTCTAGTCGCAGCTCTCGCACTCGCTGCAGCGCTCGCGATTCTCGCGTATCGCTTCTATCGCGACCCCGAGCGCTCGCCTCCGGCACGCGAAGATGTGATCGTCAGCCCCGCAGACGGTGAGGTCGTATACGTTCGCGAAGTCGAGGACGGGCGTGTCCCGGTCTCAACGAAGCACGGACGCGACTACGCCCTTCAGGAGTTGACCGGCACACCCCTCACGAGCGAGGACGCGTATGTCATCGGCATCGGCATGAGCTTCCTCGACGTGCACGTGAACCGAGCGCCGATCGCCGGTCGGATTGTCCTCCGCCGCCACTTCCCAGGTCTCTTTGGCTCGCTTCGAGACCCTGAGATGGTGTTTCGCAACGAACGCGCGACGACCATCATCGAGCACGGCGGCTTACAGGTGGCGGTCGTTCAGATCGCCTCGCGCCTCGTACGGCAGATTGCCAGCTTCGTGGGCGAGAACGAGCAAGTTGCACTCGGACAACGCATCGGCGTCATCCGACTGGGCTCGCAGGTAGACGTAGTCGTCCCGACCGTGACGGGAGTAAGAGTTCTCGTCCAACCGGGCGACCGGGTGACTGCAGGGGAGTCCGTCCTTGCAGTGCTCGATGCCTAGGCGCGTTCAGGCTTTCGCAGCACTACTTCACCATCGGAAGCGGCCGGTCCTTCGATACGCCATCCAGATCGGTCGCGAACGAGCCCAGAGCCCGCCCGTCGGCGCCACCACCAGCTGATTTCCCGCGGTAGAGCGCGCCAGACATCTTGATCGGTTGCATACCGTTTCAGAAACCTTTCATAGGCACCGAGACGCTCGTCCCCGAGCATGTAGTCGGGATGGGTGATCAAGAGGGCCATTCCATGTCTCCTCGAGGAAAGCGGCTTTATCGACCCAGAGCCGCTCGTCAGGACGCCGGAGAATCTCGAAGAGCGTGTGATCCTGGACGAGTGTGATCGGCAACTCGACGAGATCCGCGTTGAAGAACGGCCACCAGGTGCAACATCCTCCCGATTGCGGCTCGTACGGATCGGTGTCAGGCGAGGAGGAGTCGTACTCGAACCCGAGTAGCGGCATCAGGCGCCAGTCTCGGTGGGTCGCGGGCGATCGGAAGCCGACGGCCCCCCAACGAGATGCGTACTCGCGAATAGCGGGCAAACGCTCGCGCAACAGGCGCTCCGACTCGAGATCACGACCGTCGTGATAGAGACCGTGGACGCCCACTTCGAAACCCTCGCCGCGCAAATCGGCGACGGTCGCGTCGTCGACGTCGTACCGCATCGGAACGAGATTCCACGATGATCGGTAGCCGAGCCGGCGTTCGAGATCGCGCATGAGCCCTATCTGTTCGTAACCACGCGCCGTCTCCACGTCGTGTGTCAAACAAAGCGCCCAATCTTTTCCCGACGGCCAGGGCGCAAGTGAGGGAATCGCCTCGCCGGCCACATCGGAAAGCAGCCCCAGCAGGGACTCGTAGAGATCGTGCAGAGCAGTCTCCGCCGGCCAACCCGGAAAGCGCGTCCGCGCCTGAATCCGGCTGAATCCCCGACGAAGCGCGATCTGCAGGCCTCTCGGGAGCAAAGGACGCACTCGATAGTACGCCTGCATAGTCAGTCTCTTCGGCGAGGGGAGATGCACTCCGAGACGATTCGTATAGGACTCACTCCAGTAGGCCTCGATCGCCAGATTCGGGTCAAAGGGCAGGAACGCGTTTCCGCGGCCGTCGCGCCAGACGGCAGAAGCCGCACCGCCACGTTCGTCCAAGATGAACGTCTCCGGAGTCCACGACTCCCCGGCGGCCGCGAAACGCGCCCTCGAGTCCTCGAGACCGAGGACGTCAGAGAAGATGGGCGACCCGTTCAGGAAGCGACGTCCTTGGGCACTTGCGGAGTGTCCGACCTGTGAGGGCTTCCAGTAATAGAGCGCCTTGCCCGGTGCGTCGTCCTGTACTGCCCGAACCAGCCCCATCCCGCTCAGGGTTCCCTCGTCCTGCCGGCGCTCGGCGGCATCCACTATCCGATAGGGAACGCGGAAGGCGTCGAATAGGAGAAACGGCTCTGAAGCGAGGAACATCCGGCGGTCCCTCGGCCGTCAGGCCGGTGAGCCGCCGTCGCTCGGCTGAGCTCCGAAATAGCGAACAACTCGAGCAGGTGACCCCGCAGCCACACAGTGATCCGGAACATCCTGGTTCACCACCGAGTTCGCACTGATGACTGCGCCCTTCCCGATGTGCACACCCGGGAGAACCAGCACATTCTCGCCGAGCCAGGCGCCGTCGCCGATCTCCACCGCCTCCGAAGCCGTGACCCCCTGCTCCAGGACGGGACGCGCCGGGTCGTCGTACAGGTGGGTGTGGTCGGCGACGTAGACGTTGCGCGCGAATGAGACGTTGTTGCCGATCCGGATCGCGCCGACCGCCGAGAGCACGCATAGGCCGGCGATGCTGACCCCGTTCCCGATGGAGATGGCGATGCTGTCTTCACCTGGCGTCTCGAGGACTTGAAGCCAGGAGCTCGCGCCAACGAAGCCGTCGCTCCCGATTGCGATCCGGTGCTCTCCACTCACCCGAATCGGCAACTGAAGCACCGTTCGATGACCGAACGAGCCGAACGAGCCAGACACGGCCAGGGAGTAGATCTTGTCTCGCGCCCGAGCGTAGCCTCGATGCACGCTCACCGTTGCGCGTCCGACCCTTCGGCGAAGAAGAGTCGGCCGCCGGCCCGTCGAGAAACTGGGGCGCGTGAGCGAACTCGAAGGCGCGGAGGCACGCTCCGGGGCCGCCGACGTAGGACTAGCGCCATTCGACGACTCAGGACTCGCCTCGACCCTGGTCTCGACGTAACGGCAGAACGGACCAAAGACGGTCAGTTCGTCCGCGTCGACGTCCTCGAAATCGAGCTCGACACCGAACGTCTGCTCGAGGTTGCCGATCAGATCCAAGAGGCCGAACGAATCGACAACGCCCTCGGTCAAAAGGTCGAAGTCTTCCGGCACGTCTTCCGCGTCGATGCCGTGTCGGTCGAGCCCTGTTGCGAGGAAGGTCAAGACCACCTGTCGTACCTCGCTCGCAGCAGGAACGGTCATGAGGTTCTCTCCAGTATCCCGAAAAGGGCGTTGCGGTCGAACTTCCCGTTTACGTTCAGCGGAAATTCGTCGATGATCCGAATCTCCCTCGGAACCATGAAATCGGGAAGTCGAGCCGACATGGCTGTCCTTACCGCACCCTCTTCAATCTCTTCGGCGCGAACGAAGGCGACGACACCGGAGTAGCCGGTCTCGGTCTTGGGCCACCCAAGCGCCACGACCTCGCTGCTGCCGGTGAGCTCGCGAAGCACCGCTTCGATCTCGCCCAGTTCCACGCGATGGCCACTGATCTTCACCTGGAAGTCGACGCGCCCAAGATACGTCATCGGACTGTGTTCGACCGAACGCCTCACACGATCGCCGGTCCGGTAGTAGGTCTTCTCGTCGTCCGGCAGACGAACGAACACGGCCTCGCTCCGTGCCCGATCGCGCCAGTATCCGGGGGTGACCTGAGGACCGGAAACCAAGAGCTCGCCGATCTCGCCCGGCGGGACCTCGCGGAGCTCTTCGTCTACCACGAGCGCCTCCATGCCCGGGTACATCGATCCGATCGGGACGACCCCGAATTCGCATTCCGCCGGTGATTTCGTCGAATCCCAGCGGTAGAGCGCACAGCTGATCGTCACCTCGGTTGGGCCGTAGACGTTTTCGATGACCGCATTCGGCGCGGCCTCGGCCCATGCTGCCGCAATTTCCTGAGGAAGAGGTTCGCCGCAAAACAGCACGAGCCTTAGCGTCGGATAGCTGTTCGGCTTCAGCATGCCGAGCCTCTTCATCAAGAGCCCGACCGACGGAACGGCGTACCAGACGGTCAACTCTGAATCACGGATGAACTTGCCGGGTTTCATGAGCGCATTCCGTGGCAGGCAGCACAAACACGCCCCCCGCTCCCAGGCCAGGAACATGTCGGTGACCGAGAGGTCGAAGGTCATGTCGAACGTCTGCGAGAGCCGGTCAAGCTCACTGATGCTCCAGTGCTCAGCCATCAAGTCGACGTAACGCCGGACATGACGATGTGGGACCTGAACTGCCTTTGGCGTTCCGGTACTCCCCGAGGTGAAGATCAAGTATGCGATCGAATCGGGATCGACCGAAGGCGGACGCCAGTGTGGATCGTCGACGAGTTCGGAGGCGCCAAGGACGCGATGCTGCGGCCACTTGACCTGCAGATCAGAAACGTCGTCGTGGTCCGGCAGAAGGAGAAGAACCGGATAATCGAGCCCAGACAGAAGCTCATCCAGCTGTTCCGACGAGCCCCGATCGACGACTAGAGCCCTGACGTCGGCCTTCTCCATCATGCCGCGGCTACGGCCCGGAGGAAACGTTCGATTGAGGGCCACATAACCATGGCCGCGAAGGAGGACGCCGAGGATGCCCGCGTATGCAGTCGGCGTCCGGTACGCGAACACGGCCGTGATCGGCGCCCCACCCCGCGGCGTATGCCGCTCCAAGGTTGCCGCGATCTGCCCTGCTCGGCGGGACAGCTCCCGATATGAGAGCGAGACTCCGTCCGCCTGTAGGGCGGGCCGCTCCGGGAAGTGACGAGCGGATCGCAGGAAGCCATCGTGAAGCGGCGCCGGCTCTGCGCCGGGATTGTGATCGGGGGGTGATGGAGCCAGAGACTCTTTAGGCATGGTGAGATCGATAGACCCGAGTCGTAGTTTGCACGTCAGCGACTCCGCCGCAACCCGTGGAAGATCAGAGTTCGAGTGGGGGCCCTCTCAGACAAACCGAGAGTTCCCCGACGTCATTTGGCTAGACAGGTCGAGCGATACTAACCGTCTAGGGGGCTGTGGACACTGGGCGCCATTTTCCCGGCCGCACGGGCACACTGTCAGCTGGCATCAGTCATGAGTCACTTTGTCCACTGCCAGATCAAACCGAACGAATCCAAGTGTCGATACCGAAACGGCCGAAAAGAGTCCTCGTCATCGCGTATCACTTCCCACCGGCGGGGGGCGCGGGAGTTCAGCGATCGCTGAAATTCGTGCGCTACCTCCCCTCGTTCGGATACGAGCCGATCGTTGTCACCGGCCCACTCGAGAGTTACGGCGACTTCGGCTTGCCCGACGAATCGCTCGAGAGCGAGCTCCCAGCAGGGCTCGAGATGCACCGCGTCGAAGGCCCCGAACCAAGCGAGAGCGAGGGTTGGCGTGGCCGGCGTGAACGCTGGCTTCGTCGCACCGGGGCGTGGTCGAATTGGTGGACCCAAGGAGCGCTTCAAGCCACGAAGGCCGTGGGAGAAGCCGACGTCGTCTTCACGTCGATGTCTCCGTTCGAGTCCACCGGCGTCGCGGCCGCCTCGGCGGCGCAACGGGGAGTACCGTGGGTGGCCGATCTTCGCGACCCGTGGGCGCTGGACGAGATGCAGGTCTATCCGACGCGTGTCCATCGGCACCTCGAGATGCGGCGTATGCGCTCGGAGTTGGGTAGCGCCGCGGCAGTGGTGATGAACACGCCGGAGGCAGCCAGCCAGCTCGGGCGGAGTTTTCCCGAGCTGGAAAACCGAGTTGTCTCGATCCCGAACGGATTCGACGCCGCGGATTTCGAAGCCCGGATCGCGACCGCCTCGCCGGATAGGTTCCGAATCGTCCATATGGGCGAGCTGCACACTGAGCTTGCAGGCCGGCTAGGTAGGCTCCGTCGACTTCGTCGCCAGCTCGGTGGACACCTCAATGGGGTGGACGTGAGCACTCGCTCGCACCTCTTTCTGCTCGACGCGCTCGGGAAGCTGATCGAGGAAGAGCCCGGCTTGGCGAGCACCATCGAGTTGCATCTCGTTGGACCTCTATCGGAGAGCGATCGAGACGCGATCGCCTACCCGAACGTTCACGCTCATGGGTACCTGGCTCACCGAGAAGCACTCGCGTTCATACGGGCGGCAGATCTCCTCTTCCTCCCGATGCACGACGTCGCTCCCGGCTCGCGCGCCCGAATCGTGCCCGGGAAGACCTACGAATACATCGCGTCCGGGCGACCGATCCTTGCTGCCGTCCCCGAGGGCGACGCTCGTGATTTGCTGGCGGCGACCGGCAATGCGACTGTCTGCCCGCCCTCCGCGGCCGACTGCATGGCGAGGGCGATCAAGGAACGGCTCAATGAGCCCGTCGCGCCCGACACTCCTCCGCCTGCCGACTTCTTGGAGCGTTTCGAGCGCCGATCCCTGACCGAACGCCTGTCAAAGGTCTTCGACGCCGTCATCGACACGATGACGGGCTCAGATCGACAAGAGATACCGTTGGTGAAGGACAGTGGCCCTACATGATCTGGCGATACCGCCGGGGACAGGAATGCGCCGGATAACCTTGCTTGCAACCCGATGGATATCGTCAGCAGGAGGTCGCCGACCGAACGCGTCGCGACTCGTGTGGACGGCCGTCGGGCTGAGCCTGATCGCGGTGCTAGTCGCTACCGCCCCATGGGGCGCCCGAGCAGAGACGAAGAGCGGGTTCGCGATCGCTCTCGACGGGTCCGACTCGAATCCGTGCACGACGTCGAGACCCTGCCGAACGTTCAATCGTGCGTATCACGTTGCGCCCTCTGGGGCTGCCGTCGAGGTCAGAGCGGGGTCGTACGGGGATCAGCTCATCTCAGCCCCACGCCCCGCAGGACAGCCCGTCATTTTCCAGCCGGCTCCACGCGCGAGCGTGACGCTTGGCGAGCTGAGGACGGATTCGAACGGTGCCGGGAATTTCGAGGTGCGTGGAATGACCCTGGCGGATGCATACCTCGCCAGCGGGACACACGACGTCACCTTTCGCAATGACACGATGAAGCTCTTCTATCTCCGTACCACGACGAATGTCTCGTTTCTCGGCGGCAGAGTTGGCGGCCTCCTCCTGAGCCCGAATAGCCCGACCATCGGCGCAGCGGACACCGCCCCGAGCAAAAATACGGTCATTGATCACGTTCTCTTTCACGACATACGAATCGATCCCTCGGTCGTCCCTGCACAACACGGCGAATGCCTGTTCGTCCAGGAAGCAGACGGCCTCGTGATTCGCAACAGCACCTTCCGCGACTGTTCGGACTTCGACATCTACTTCCACCAGATAAGCGGTGGAGGGAACCCGAAGAACGTCCTCGTCGAGAACAATTTCTTCGGGGCGACGACCGAAGGTGGGTTCTACACGCTCTTCTTCGCAACGACCGTGGCGAGAATCTCACCAACATTCGACTCGCGTTTAACTCAGCCGCACAAGGGTTTCACTTCGACGAAGACGGGACGATCTCAAACGTCGCCGTCTTCGGCTAACATGTACGGGCCGAGCCGGCAATGCACTCGAGGCGTTGAGTACCAGTACAACATCATTCAAGGAATCGCCATGCGGGAGCACCGACCTCAATGCGGCGACCGGCTTTGTGGATCCGTCAACTACGGGGACCGTGGGCCCGGTCAGCTTGCAATCGGCGGCAACGACCTTCACCTTGTCCGCGGAGCAAAGGCGATTGGCTTCGTTCCGGCAAAGACACGGCGCCCTCTGCGCGACATCGACGGCGACATGCGACCTCCGTCCGCTTCGCCGATGCAGGCGCCGATCAGCGGGAATCCGCTGCGATCGTTCTCGGCAAGTCGATCGGCCACGTGACATCGGCGAGCCCCGGGCCAGTCGAGGCTTCTACGGAAGCCCCCGGCGAGTCGCCGCCAAGCGTCAAGCGGCTGCTCGTTGCGACGTATCGCCTCCTGGGGCGTCCGCTTCGGGTCGACGTATGCCGGCAAGTCGGTCGTCGGCGTTGACACGACCAGCAACTATTACGCTGCGAACGCAGGTCTCGCGGCCGGGGCGCCTGTCCGAACTGCGAGCGCAGTTGGCCTGCGTCCGTGGTCGGCTGCAAGGGTTCGCTTCAGCGCACCGTCGGCAGCGTGATCGTCTCTGCGGTTCGCGCGAAACAACCACGTCTCGTCGATCTCGATGATGCAGCGGCGCCACGCGATCTGCTGATCGGTGTATCAGTCGGGAGGCTCGTCGTGTTCGGAGCGTCGTCTGAATGCGTTCCTCAGCGCCCGCTTCGAGCGGGCCAGCTTGTCGCGCCGGCTCTCGTCTCCCTTCCGAGCAAGCTCGAGCCTGAATGTTGCCGGCAGAGTCGACGCAGCGCGGCCGAACGACATGATCGAGAAATCGCTTAACCAGCGCTCGAGGTGATTCTCGAGCACCGTCCGCTCACGAACGAGCGATAGGTTCCTCGCCCAGACACGCACCGAGAGCGGACGGCGACCTCCCCTGAGAACGCCATCAGCGGCCGCACTGGTCGCCTTCCACAGACGCGAGATGCCCCAGTCGCCGGCGATCCTACTGAGCTCCTCCTGATCTGCCGCAGCGGCCACTGCCGCGATGTCGATCAGGTCTCGGAGAATCCGCAGGGGCTCGTGCGCCCACGAATGCGCGGCAAGGAGCAACGCGTGATGCTCGGGCGGCAACGCCAGGAAGCCGTCGATCGTCGTCGTGGAAGAGAACTGCGGCGGCAAAGAGCTGGTCTGTCGTCGGAGTAGCCAGTGTGCTGACCCACTTCGGACGCGAATGGATCTCGACGCGAAGGGGCAGCTCTGGCCAGCGCAGCGGGCGTAGGTGCTGGATGTCGACATAGAGAGCCGGATCCCCGATCTCCTCGAAGCCGGCCGCGATCAACGCCCGCTGCACCTCCTCCGCATTGGGGACGATCAGGTCGACATCCCCGAAGTCCCGCAGGATCGGATCGGGATAGTGCGCCGCGACCTCCGGCCCCTTGTGGACGATCATCGGGCCGTCGTACGCCTCGCGGACACGCTCCAGTAGCCGCGGGACGACGAGTCGATGGAGAGCCGATCTTCGCTCGAGCTCGACGAATTCATCCGGCACCGCCCGCCCCAGGGCACGCCAGCGGCGAGCGGCGAGCAACTCGATCCGATGGCTCCGGAGATCGGCGAGCGTCGGCGCGCGGTCGACGAGGCGGTCCACGCCCTCCCAGATTGCGTCGCTCGACGGTCTGCGAGGAATGCTCTTCACCGTCCCATCGTGCCGCAGCCTCCGGCCGAAAGACCTAGCCAATCGGGCAGTTGCCCCTCGGAGCGGCGGCCCGAATCATTGGAGAAGCGCGGTCATGACTACAACGGCGAGCACACCATCGCGCGTCGCGCCGCCGGTGGACGCCGGCCGCGCGGCGCTTCCAGCGGTCGAGGTCCGCAACGTGACCCGTCGCTTCGGCGCGAAGGTCGCTCTGAACGGCGTCTCGCTCGACGTTCATCCGGGCACGGTGCACGCCCTGCTCGGCCCCAACGGAGCCGGTAAGACAACGCTCCTCAGAATCCTCACGGCGCTCGTCAGCCCGAGCGACGGGGAGATCCGGCTCCTCGGGACGACCCCGGGCGGCCGGCAGCTCAAGAGCCGGATCGGCTTCATCCCCTCGGGCGACCGCTCGTTCTATCTCCGCATCTCAGGACGGGAGAACCTCGCCTTCTTCGCGCGACTGCACGGCATGCGCCGCCGCGAGGCGCTCGAGCGCGCCGATCGCGCTCTCGCGTCGGTCGGCCTGGCCGATTCAGCCCGCCTGAGAGTGGGCAGCTACTCCCACGGCATGCAGAAGCGTCTCTCGATCGCGCGCGCGCTGCTCACAAGTCCCGAGGTGCTGCTGGTCGACGAGGCGACTCATGACCTCGACCCCGAGGGTGCGCACGTCGTCCGCGAGCTCGTCGCCGCACTGGCGGACGAGGGCACGGCGGTGCTGTGGACGACGCAGCGGATCGACGAAATCCGCGGCTTCGCCGACCTCGTGACGCTCCTCCGCGAAGGGGAGGTGGCCTTCTCCGGCACCGTCCCGGAGCTGATGGCCCACGCGATCCCGCGGCGGTATCTCCTGCGGATTCAGAACGGCGGCCCGCCCGGGCCCGAGCTGGCGGTACGGCTGCAGGACGCGCTCGCGGAGCACGGGACGATTGCGGCCCAGGGAGGTCTCGACAACTACGTGCTCGCACTCGCAGACGATGTTGTCCTCGGCGACGCGATCGCCGCGCTCACCGCGGCGGACGTCGACATCCTCACCTGCCACCAGGAGCGCTCGGAGATCGAAGAGGCATTTCTCCACCTCACGCGTACGGTGCGCCGATGAGCAGCATCGCGCAGGCCGAGGCGGGACGCGTCGACGCTGTCCGCGGCGAGCTCGCGAAGCTCCCTGCCTTCATCCGGCGTGACTTCGTCACGCTGCTCAGCTACCGGATGGGCTTCGTGTCGGACTGGGTCGGGCTCGCATTCCAAGTGGTCTTCCTCTACTTCATCGGGAAGCTCGTGGATACCAGCCAGCTGCCGACCTTCGGCGGCAGGAGCGTGACCTACCTCGAGTTCGCCGCAGTGGGGATCGCGTTGGGAGTCTTCGTCCAGATCGGGCTCGCCCGCGTGTCGACCGCGATCCGGACGGAGCAGGTGATCGGAACGCTCGAGGCCCTCCTCGTCACCCCGACCGCGACCGCGACGATCCAGTTCGGGTCGGCGATGTTCGACGTCGTTTACATACCCATCAGAACCGCCGTCTTCCTCGGCGCCGTGGCGGCAATATTCGGGCTCCACTTCTCGAGCGACGGCATCCTGCCCGCCGCGATCGTGCTGCTCTTCTTCGCGCCGGTCATGTGGGGGCTCGGACTGATCAGTGCGGCAGCGGTCCTGACCTTCCGGCGCGGCGAAGGCTTCATCGGAATCGGGGCGTCGCTGCTCGCGCTTTCGTCCGGCGCATACTTCCCGCTCTCGCTCCTGCCGGGCTGGGTCGCAACCGTTGCGGAGCTCAATCCGCTCGCCGTCGCCTTGAAGGCGATGCGGGATGCCGTGCTTGGAGGCGAAAGCTGGACAGTCGTCCCCCACGCCGTCGCCGTGCTCGCACCGTGGGGGGTGATCACGCTGTTCGTCGGCTCGCTGGCGTTCAGGCTCGCGCTCGCGCGCGAGCGCCGTCTCGGCACGTTGGGCCTCTATTAACTCCCACTTCAGGGGATGACGGGACTGATGGCGTCCCTACAATTTAGTAGCCATCGCCGTGGAACCTCGACGTGAAGCTCACCCGCTCCCGGCGGCCGTTCCCGCCGGGGAGCCGACGCATCGGCCTCGACCGGTCGATCCACGCCCTCCGGACCAGGGCGTCATGTGCCAGGTCGTGTTCTGGCGCGGCTACCGGAAGGCCCGGTTCTACGCGTGCGTGTTCGACGACGCCGGAGAGCCGCTCGCCCTTGCCGAGTCACCCGCCTTCCGCTCTCCCGGCAAGGACGTTCCCGAGCGCACCGAGGCATCGGTTGCGGCGCATGACGGGCTCACTACGTTGCTGCTTGCCGACGGCTGGGAGCTCGTCCGCAAGGGCCCGGGCTGGTACCAGGCCACGTTCCGCCGCTAGGGTCGCTGCGGCACGGGGGCAGGGGCGAAGGCCTCCTTCACGACCCGGATCACCTTCTCCCGCTTCCCCTCCAAGACCGGCACGAGCCCCCCGAACTCGAGCCGCGCCAGCTCCACGAGCCCTGCACGCCTGAGCGTCCGGAAGCCGAAGTCCGCGAGGAAGTCGGCCGGGAAGATCGTCTTGTGCACCTGGAAACGCTCGTACTGCGACTCGCCCTCGCGGTACCGGTAAGCGAAGGTCTCGAGCGCGCTTCGCCCCCCGGTCGCGCGAGTCGCCGATCGCCGCCAGGAAGAGCGACTGCATCACCCATGGGCTCGAGGCCTCGACGATATAGGCGCACGTGACGAGCACCGCGTCGTCCGACGGAGGGCCCGCAGGCAGGCCGGCCGCACGGGTGAAGAGCTCGGCCGGCCCGTACTGCATCGATCCGAGCACGCGGCCGTCGCGTCGTAGTAGACGGTCCCCCACGGCCCCCACTCGGTCTCGGCCTTCTCGATCCATTTCCGCTTGTCGGTGCTCCGGCCGGGACGCGTCTGCCACCAGATGCAGTCGTGGCAAACGGCGGGCACGTCCAGCAACGTCTGCCCCGTGAGGCCGGTGACCCTCGGGCCGCTCACAGGAGGGTTCTACCAGCCCGCACCCGGAAGCGACGCGGAACTTCATCTAGCCGAATAGCCAGTAGGCCCGTCGAGCCCTGAGTCGCATCATGGAACCCGATGCGGGGTCTGGGGGGCCACCGGCTCGGGTCCGCTTGCCTGGCACTGGCAGCGGGGCTCACGACCCTCCTCGTGTTCGCTACACCTAGCGCGGTCGCGGATCCTCCAGCCTGGGTTGCAGGGACGATCCCCGCCGATGCGACGGTCGAGGCGACCTCCGGCGCCGGGGCGATCTTCACCTACACCGAACCCACGGCGACCGACCAGGAGGGAGATCCGATGGTCCTCTGCATCCCGGGGTCGGGAAGCTCGTTCCCGCTCGGGGTGACGACGGTTACCTGTACAGCCACCGACTTGACCTCGGGCTCGAGTGAGCAGGTTCAGACGTCCTTCACCGTCACGGTTGTGGACACGACGCCGCCCAACCTCTCGGTGCCGGGCGACGTCCAGGCAGAGGCGACGAGCTCAGCCGGCGCCACGGTGACCTACGGCACCGCGTCAGCAGTCGACCTCGTGGACGGTCCAGTCACGCCGACCTGTGCGCCCGCATCGGGCGGAACCTTCCCGCTCGGGACGACACCGGTCCACTGCACCGCAACTGACGCGCACGGGAACTCGAGATCCGCGACGTTCAAGGTCATCGTCGCCGATACGACTGCGCCGACGCTGAGCGGGCTCTCACCAGACATCGGTGCTCAGGCGACGAGCTCTGCCGGCGCGGTCGTTACCTACCCGCTGCCGACGGCTACGGATGCGGTCGATCCCAGTCCCACGGTCAGCTGCTCGCCGGGCTCGGGGAGCACCTTCCCCGTCGGTACGACCACGGTCAGCTGCACCGCACGTGATCACGCGAGCCCGCCGAACACGAGCGCGGCCAAGACCTTCTCCGTGACGGTCGGGGACAGGACGCCACCCGTCCTGAGCAACGTGCCGGCGAACATGACCGTCGCGGCGACGGGACCGGGAGGGGCCATCGTTGCCTACCCGCTGCCGACCGCGACGGACAATGTCGACCAGGCTCCTTCGGTCAGCTGTTCGCCGCCCTCGTCCAGCACCTTTGCACTGGGAACGACGACGGTGACGTGCACGGCGACCGACTCGTCCGGGAATCGCGCGACGGCCTCGTTCACGATCACGGTCTCGGACAAGACTCGCCCGTGCTGGCCGGTCTCTCGAACCGCACGGCCGAGGCGACGAGCTCTGCCGGTGCCGGGGTGAGCTTCACGGTCACGGCAACGGACAACGTCGATCCGAGCCCGAGCATCAGCTGCAGCCCCGCCTCGGGCGCCACGTTCCCGCTCGGCACGACGAAGGTCTCCTGCACCGCGAGCGACCACGCGAATCCCGCGAACACGAGCGCGGCCCAGTCCTTCAACGTGACGGTCGTGGACACGACCCCACCGAACTTCAGCAACATGCCCGCGCCCCCCGTCTACGAAGCCAACAGCTCCGTTGGAACGGCCGTTGCGTTCAAGCTGCCTACGGTCGTCGACCTCGTCAGCGGGCCGATCCCGGCAGTGACCTGCTCGCCCGGATCGGGGAACACGTTCCCGATCGGAAGCACGACGGTCAGCTGCACGGCCCGTGACGGCGCCGGAAACATCGGTAGCGCGACGTTCAAGGTAACCGTCGCCGACCGCACTCCCCCGGTCATCTCGGCCCCTCCGAGTCTGACTCTCTACGCAACCACGCCCGAGGGAATCCCGGCCGGCGATCCGTCCCTCGTCGAGGCGTCGACCCAGATCACGGCCGCCGACCTCATCGATCCGAGCCCGGCGATCTCCAGCGACATGCCGGCCTTCCTGCCCCTCGGGCACACGCTCGTCCACTTCTACGCGACGGACAAGTACGGGAACAGAGCGGGCGTCAACATGGACGTGCTCGTGCTGGCCCGCCCACCCGGAGGCGCACCGGCCCTCCCGAAGCCGGACGTGACTCCTCCCGACAACGTTGCGAGCCTGAGCGCCCGACCCGGCGACGGATCGGTTGCCTTGAGCTGGAAGCTACCCAGCAACGCCGACTTCGATCACGTCACCGTCTCTCGCTCCACGCCGGGCTCGGCGGACCTGGGCACCCGGGTCTACACGGGAAAGGCGACGAAGTACACGGACAAGGGGGTGGCCAACGACATCGAGTACCGGTACGTCGTCGTCAGCTTCGACAAGGCGGGGAACCGATCCGTCGGGCTCGCGATCCTGGTCACGCCCCTCGCGCTCAAACTGACGCATCCGCTCGAAGGCGCGACCGTCAAGGCCCCACCACTTCTCGCCTGGCAGGTCGTCGGCGAGGCCGACTACTACAACGTCCAGCTGTTCAGAGAATCGGGGAAGAGCCTGAGCAGCACCGCCCTCGAGAATGCAGCCAAGATCCTGAGCGTGTGGCCGACCCGAACGCGGTTCGCACTCACGAGGACGTGGAAGTTTGCCGGCCGGACCTACCGCCTGACCCCGGGGGCCTATCGGTGGTTCGTCTGGCCTGGCTTCGGCAGCCGCAGCCAGGGCAACTACGGCCAGTTGCTCGGTCAGAGCACCTTCACGGTTCGCCGATGACGGCCACGAGGCACGAGAGGAGGCGAGCACTCTTCTTCGCGGCGGCCC
>CAVQEP010000007.1:0-15828 GCA_963711545.1 uncultured Actinomycetes bacterium | reverse complement strand
GAGGTCGTGCACCGTGGGCCGGCGCCGCTCCCTGCCGGAGCGCTGGCGCGGCCCGGCGCGTATCGAGGCGCGAATGTCCGGTTCCAGGTGCAGGGCGACGGGCGGACGATCGCAGGCCTCCGGGTCGACTGGGCCGGCGACTGTCCTCCGCTCGGGAGATCGCAGGTCTCGGTCGCGGACTCGGGGCCGTGGGCGATCGACCAGAACCACGCGTTCACGATCGACGAGGGCGATAGCGACCCGACGCACCTGGCTCTCGCCGGAGCGTTCGCCGGAGAGGCCGCCTCCGGCACGTTCGACATCCACCTGAAGACCGCCGGCGGCGAGTGCGACACGGGGGCAATTCCCTGGAGCGCCGCGCATCGGTGACGCTACACTCGGGATTGCGAGGCGGCGTAGCTCAGTTGGTTAGAGCAGCGGAATCATAATCCGCGTGTCGCAGGTTCGAGTCCTGCCGCCGCTATTACTGCGGGCCCCGAGACCGGGGACGGCGGTCGGCGAATCCTCGCTACACTTGCGCTTCCGCGCAGGCTCGGGGCCTAGCTTCAGCTTGCGCTTTCCTCTAACCACGCAACGGAAATGGCCACCGGAGTACGAGACAAAATCACGCTTGCTTGCAATGAGTGCAAGCGGCGGAACTACATGAGCACGAAGTCGAAGCGGAATACACCCGATCGGCTCGAGGTCAAGAAGTTCTGCCGTTGGTGCGGCCGTCACACGGCCCACCGGGAGACGCGCTGATGGCGCGCCAGACCCGTGCGCAGCGGCGTGCCCGGCGGGCGCAGATGACGCCCGGCGGAGAGGCCGCCCTTGCCGCACCCTCCGCGCCGGCGCGGAAGGCGACCGGCCCCGCCGACGCCCGCACGCAGCCGGCCCGCGAGCCTCGGACCATTCCAGGGACCGGCTCCCGTCGCTTCGTCTTCGAGTCCTGGGCCGAGCTCAAGAAGGTCGAATGGCCGACCCAGAAGCAGCTGATCCAGGGAGTCGTGGTCGTCCTCATCGCCTGCATCATCGTCGGCGTCTTTCTCTGGGGCGCTGACCTCGTCTTCAAGCGACTCGTCCACGACGTCCTCCTGTAAACGATGTTCCTCTGGTACGTCATCAACACCTACTCGGGTCACGAGAACAAGGTGAAGACCAATCTCGAGCACCGGATCATGTCCATGAACCAGGCGCCTCGCTTTCGCCGGGTCGTCGTCCCGACCGAGCAGGTGATCGAGACGAAGGAGGGGCAGAAGGTCCAGACCGAGAAGCGCGTCCTGCCGGGTTACGTGCTCGTCAACATGGACATGACCGACGAGGCGTGGACCGTGGTCAAGAACACCCCGGGCGTCACCGGCTTCGTCGGCGCCGGGGCAAAGCCCGTCCCGCTCGCGCAGAGCGAGGTGGACCGCATCCTCCACACGGGCCGCGGCGACGGCGACAGGCCTCGCGCGCAGGTGGAGTACTCGCTCGGCGAGTCGGTGAAGGTGACCTCCGGTCCGCTTTCGGACTTCGACGGCGAGGTCGTCGACGTCAACGCCGACCAGCAGAAGCTCAAGGTCCTGGTCGATATCTTCGAGCGGCAGGTGCCGGTCGAGCTCACCTTCGACCAGGTCAAGAAACTGGACTGACGCGACATGGCTAAGAAAGTCCTGACACTCATTAAGCTCCAGATCCCTGGCGGGCAGGCCAACCCAGCTCCTCCAGTGGGTCCCGCGCTCGGGCAGCACGGGGTCAACATCATGGAGTTCTGCAAGGCGTTCAACGCCCAGACGCAGCAGGAGAACGGCCGCATCACCCCGGTCGAGATCACGGTCTTCGAAGACCGCTCGTTCGCGTTCATCACGAAGACCCCGCCGGCGGCCGTGCTGATCAAGGAGGCGCTGCGGGTTGAGAAGGGATCCGGCGAGCCGAACCGCGAGAAGGTCGGACGCCTGAGCCGAGACCAGGTTCGCCAGATCGCGGAGACGAAGATGCCGGACCTGAACGCCCGGGACGTCGACCAGGCGATGCGGATCATCGCCGGCACCGCGCAGTCGATGGGCGTGGAGACGGACGTCCTCTGATGGCCCACGGCAAGCAATATCGGAACGCCCGCGGCTCGATCGACCGCGAGCACGAGTACTCACCCGTCGCGGCTATCCGTCTGCTCAAGGAGATGGAGACCGCCAAGTTCGACGAGACCGTCGAGGTGCACTTCAGGCTCGGGCTCAACGTGCGCCATGCCGACGAGCAGCTCCGCGGAACGCTGATGCTGCCGCACGGCACCGGGAAGGAGGCTCGGGTGGCCGTCTTCGCCGAAGGCGAGAAGGCAAAGGAGGCTCAGGACGCCGGCGCGGACGTGGTGGGGTCCGCCGACCTCGCGAAGCGCGTCGAGGAGGGGTTCACCGACTTCGACGTGGCGGTCGCGACCCCGGATCAGATGGGGAGCGTCGGCAAGCTCGGTCGTATCCTCGGCCCGCGCGGGCTGATGCCGAACCCAAAGACGGGCACGGTGACGATGGACGTGGCGAAGGCCGTGCGCGATGCCAAGGCCGGGAAGCTCGAGTACCGCACCGACCGAGGCGCGAACGTGCACGTGTCGATCGGGAAGAAGAGCTTCGCCGAGCGCCAGCTCGCCGAGAACTACGCGGCGCTGATCGACGAGATCGTGCGCGCGAAGCCCGCGGCCGCCAAGGGCCGGTACATCCGCCAGATCACCCTTACGACGACGATGGGCCCCGGGATTCACGTCGACACGCAGAAGACCCGTGGCATCGTCGACGAGCTCGAGGAGATGAAGGAACCGGTTTCGGCTTAGCACACACAGCCCGTCGCCAAAGACAGCTGGCAGGCGTTCTCGACTGGAGGACGCCGGAAGCCCAGCCGAGGCGGATCGGTGGAAGAGGCTAACGCCTCCTTTCAGCGAGCCCGCTTGGTGCGGGCTCGATTCGTTCGAGGGAGGTGAGTAGGTGAAAAAGAATGACAAGGAGAAGGTCGTCGCCGACCTGACGGAGCGGCTCCGGACGACGGAGACGCTCGTCGTGGCGGACTACCGCGGGCTGACCATGCCGCAGATCGACGACCTGCGGACGAAGCTGATCGAGCACGGCGCCCGCTTCGCGGTCGTCAAGAACACGCTGACCAGGCGGGCCGCGGAGGCGGCCGGCGCGGATGCGCTGCTCGCACTGCTCGAAGGGCCGACCGCGATCGCCTTCCTGGAGTCGGACGGCGACCCGGTCGCCGTCTCCAAGGCGCTCGTGGACGCCGCTCGCGAGACGAGGGTGCTCGAGATCCGAGGTGGTCTGCTGGAGGGACGGCCGATCGAGGCCGCAGAGATCGAGTCGCTCGCCAAGCTGCCTCCGGAGGACGTCCTACGAGGCCAGGTGCTGGGCGCGATCACGGCCCCGCTGACCGGGATCGTCGGGTTGTTCACGGCGCCGCTGCAGGACCTGTACGGCCTGATCGACGCCCGCATCGAGCAGCTTCGAGACCAGGGAGACACGCCCGAAGCGGCCGTCGAGGAGGCAAGTGGCTCAGAGCCACAAAGTCCCTCGCCGACCGAAGAGGCGCCCGAGGCGGCCGCGGCGGAGGCAAGTGGCTCAGAGCCACAAAGTTCTTCGCCGACCGAAGAGGACGCCCCCGCAGAAGACACGGAAACCGAAACGAAGACAGAGGAGGAGGACCAGTAGATGGCCGCTAGCGCCACCGACAAGGTGTTCGACGAGCTCGGCAAGATGACCGTGCTCGAGCTCGTCGAGCTGAAGAAGAAGATCGAGGACGAGTGGGGCATCACGGCCGCCGCGCCGATCGCCGTCGCCGCTCCCGGTGCCCCGGCGGCCGGGGACGGCGCGGCAGACGAGGAGAAGACGTCCTTCGACGTAGTCCTCACCGCTGCAGGCGGCCAGAAGATCCAGGTGATCAAGGTCGTCCGCGCGATCACCGGGCTGGGCCTGAAGGAGGCCAAGGATCTCGTCGACTCGGCTCCCAAGCCGGTCAAAGAGGGCGTGGCGTCCGACGAGGCCGACTCGATCAAGGGCCAGCTCGAAGAAGCGGGAGCGACCGTCGAGGTCAAGTAGGCGAGGAACGACGGATCCGCTGCCGACGGGGCCTGAGAGGCCCCGTCGGCATTCTCCGGCCAGGTCGCCTCGTTCGGGGGATCTAAAAGGCAGACCGCAGGTCGAAACAGGAACTGGCGTCTCCAGGATCGGGAGCCCAAATCGGGCCCGACCCTCTGCTGGCACTCACTGGATCGGAGGAAAGCAGCATGAAACTCAAGGCACTTGCGGTTGCGCTCGCGGTCGCCGGCTTCGCGGCCTCGTTCGCATTCGCGGACAACGGGGGGAAGGGGAAGGGCGGGTCGACGTCGGCGACGACGACCACGAAGGGCAAGTCCGGCAAGGCCTGCAAGAACGTCTCGCTGCAGGGCACCGCGCCGGCGACCAGCTTTACGGTGACCGTGGACAAGGCGAACAACGCCGCCCGGAGCCTCAGGGGAAAGCCGGTGACGCTGACCTTCGCGGGCAAGGTCCACGTCAACGCGTTGATGTGCTCCGCGACGCCTTCAGGCGGCTCGTCCACGACCACGACGACGAGCACCGCCCCGTCGACTTTCCAACTCCGCAACCTGAAGGTCGCGAGGCCGAATCAGGGCGACTAGATTCACGGGCTGGTTAAGGGTCTAACCAGGAAGAGGGCGCCCACCCGCTCAGGCGCCTTTTTCCTGGCGACTCGTTGCGGGGTGCGCTACCATTTCGGGGTAGCAACGGCGGATTCCGTCTGGGTAGCCTTGCGCGGAAGCGGGGAGATCGGGTACCCTCACGGGTTGCGCCGCTCTTCTGCCTGTCCACGCCCGTCTGCCCGCCGTTTCTTCTTCGCAACACATCTCTAAGGGAGGCTTCATCTCTTGACCACCAAGGTCGCTGCGCCTAGCGCGCGCACCAGCTTCTCGCGTCTAAAGCACGTTCTCGACCTTCCGAACCTGATCGACATCCAGAAGGCCTCGTTTCAGTGGTTCCTGGACGAAGGTCTTCGCGAGACGATCGACGACATCTCGCCGATCGAGGATTACACCGGCACCCTCGCCGTCGAGTTCGGGGACTACAAGTTCGGCGATCCCCAGGCCTCGATCAAGGAATGCCGTGAAAAGGACCAGACTTACCAGGCCCCGCTGACGATGACCGTCCGTTTCGTGAACAAGGAGACGGGCGAGATCCGGGAGCAGTCGGTCTTCATGGGGGACTTCCCGATGATGACCGAGTGGGGCACCTTCATCATCAACGGCACGGAGCGCGTGATCGTGACGCAGCTCGTCCGCAGTCCGGGCGCGTACCTGATGGAGCCCAAGGACGCGACGAAGCAGGTCTTCACCGCCAACCTGATGCCGTCGCGCGGCTCCTGGCTCGAGCTCGAGATCGACAAGAAGGGGATCGTCTACGCCCGGATCGACCGGAAGCGAAAGCTGCCGATCACGACCCTTCTGCGCGCCCTGCCCGAAGAGGATCCGTCGACGGGCTTCAAGCTCGACACGTCCTCGAACGAGGCGATTCTCAAGCTCTTCGACAACTCGATCTACATCGTCAACACACTTGAGAAGGACACCTCGACGCGCGAGGAAGAGGCGTTGATCGAGGTCTTCAAGAAGCAGCGACCGGGCGAGCCGCCGACGCTCGACAACGCGCGGAACCTGCTCAAGGCGCTCTTCTTCGACCCGAAGCGCTACGACCTCACGAAGGTCGGCCGCTACAAGCTCAACCAGCGCCTCGGCGTCGACGTCCCGGACGACACGCGGGTCCTCACGACCGAGGACATCCTCGCGCTCGTGAAGCGCCTCGTCGACCTGCCGACGCAGCTCGGTGTGCCCGAGGATTCGAAGGACTACGCCGCCGACGCGATCGGCCTCAGCCGCGACCCGATCCGGGCCGAGCTCGACGAGTACGAGCACTTCGGCAACCGGCGGCTGCGCACGGTCGGGGAGCTGATCCAGGAGGCGTTCCGTGTCGGCCTTTACCGCATGGAGCGCGTTGTCAGGGAGCGCATGACGACGGAAGACGTCGACACCATTACCCCTCAGACGATCATCAACATCCGGCCGGTCGTGGCGGCCCTGAAGGAGTTCTTCGGCTCCTCTCAGCTCTCCCAGTTCATGGATCAGACGAACTCGCTGGCCGGCCTGACGCACAGGCGGCGCCTCTCGGCGCTCGGCGCCGGCGGCCTCACTCGCGAGCGCGCGCCGATCGAGGTGCGCGACGTGCACCCGACCCACTACGGGCGCATGTGCCCGATCGAGACCCCCGAAGGCCCGAACATCGGCCTGATCGGCTCGCTTGCGTCGATGGCGACCGTGTCGGAGTTCGGCTTCATCCAGACCCCGTACCGCAAGGTCACGGGCGGCAAGGTCACGGACGAGATCGTCTATCTCGACGCGGCCGAGGAGGCTCAGTTCACGATCGCGCAGGCGAGCGCGCCCATAGACGGGAAGACCGGGCGCTTCCTCGACAAGCAGGTGCTCTGCCGCTCGCGTGAGGGGGAGGCAGTCACTGCCGACCCGAAGGACATCCAGTACATGGACGTCGCGCCGGCGCAGATCGTCTCGGTGGCGACGGCGCTGATCCCGTTCCTCGAGCACAACGACGCCAACCGTGCGCTCATGGGCGCGAACATGCAGCGGCAGGCCGTGCCCCTGATGATCACCCAGGCTCCGATCGTCGGCACGGGCCTCGAGTACCGCGCCGCGATCGACACCGGTGACGTCGTGCTCGCACAGCGCCCAGGCACGGTCGTGGATGTCGACGCGGAGCACATCACCGTCGAGACGAGGGACGGCAAGGACGAGTACCCGCTGACGAAGTTCATGCGGTCGAACCAGGGGACGCTCATCCACAACAAGCCGACCGTCGGCCTGGGCGACAAGGTCAAGGCCGAGGAGGTCCTCGCCGACGGCAGCTCGACCGACCAGGGCGAGCTCGCGCTCGGCGCGAACCTTCTGGTCGCGTTCATGCCGTTCGAGGGCTACAACTTCGAGGACGCGATCGTCATCTCGGAGCGGCTGGTGAAGGAGGACGTCCTGTCCTCCATCCACATCCACGAGTACGAGATCGACGCCCGCTCGACGAAGCTCGGCGACGAGGAGATCACGCGCGACATCCCGAACCGCTCGGAGGAGTCGCTCAAGGATCTCGACGACCGTGGGGTCGTCCGCATCGGCGCGGAGGTCGGCTCGGGCGACCTGCTCGTCGGCAAGGTGACGCCCAAGGGCGAGACCGAGCTGACGGCAGAGGAGAAGCTGATCCGAGCGATCTTCAAGGAGAAGGCGCGCGAGGTCCGCGACACCTCCCTCAAGGTCCCACACGGCGAGGGCGGCAAGGTCATCGACGTGAAGACGTTCTCGCGCGACAACGGCGACGACCTGTCGCCGGGCGTGAACGAGCTGGTGCGCGTCTACGTCGCGAAGAAGCGCAAGATCGCGGAGGGAGACAAGCTTGCAGGCCGCCACGGCAACAAGGGCGTGATCGCGAAGATCGTCGCCGAGGAGGACATGCCGTTTCTCGAGGACGGCCGTCCCGTCGACGTGATCCTCAACCCGCTTGGCGTGCCGAGCCGGATGAACATCGGGCAGATCCTCGAGACACACCTCGGCTGGGCCGCGGCGCACGGCGTGTTCGCCGAGAACGGCGCCGAGCCGAACGGGCTGGCGTCCAAGCCGATCGCCGCCGACAACCCGCACCCGGTGGCGACGCCGGTGTTCGACGGGGCGACCGAGGTCGACGTCGACGAGGCGCTCGTGAAGTGGGTGAAGGACAACCCCGACTCGCCGATCGGGTTCCTGGTCGACGAGAAGCGGCCGGCAGGGCGGAAGATGTCCGGCAAGGTGCGCCTCTTCAACGGCAAGACCGGCGCGCCCTACGAGTAGAAGGTGACGATCGGCTTCATGTACATCCTGAAGCTGCTGCACCTCGTGGACGACAAGATCCACGCGCGCTCGACCGGCCCGTACTCGCTCGTCACCCAGCAGCCGCTCGGCGGCAAGGCGCAGTTCGGCGGCCAGCGCTTCGGCGAGATGGAGGTGTGGGCGCTCGAGGCCTACGGCGCCGCGTACACGCTGCAGGAGATGCTCACGATCAAGTCCGACGACACGGTCGGCCGCGTGAAGGCATACGAGGCGATCGTCAAGGGCGAGAACATCGCGGAGCCGTCCATCCCCGAGAGCTTCAAGGTGCTGCTCAAGGAGATGCAGTCGCTCGCGCTCGACGTCAACGTCCTCTCCGACGAGGGCACGACGGTCGAGGTTCGCGAGGAGGACGACGAGCTGCTCCGCGCGGCGGAGGAGCTCGGGATCGACCTGTCGCCCGGATCGCTCCGCGCAGTCGGACGCCCGCCCACGGCCGAGGAGGCCGAGGAAGGGCAGGAGCGTGTCGACCAGGACGGCGAGATCGCGCTGCCGAACGACGAGACGCTCGGCGACCTGACCGACGTCGAGGTCTCCGACGCAAGCGACGGCCCGGAAGAGGCCGAACCGGAAGAAGCCCCGGCTCTTGCCGAGGGCGAACTGGAACTAGAGGACTAAGGGAGAGATAGGAGCGCTTTGATCGACATCAATGAATTCGACGCCATTCGCATCGGGCTTGCGTCCAGCAAGCAGATCCGCGACTGGTCCTCCGGTGAGGTAACGAAGCCGGAGACGATCAACTACCGCACGCTCAAGCCCGAGCGCGACGGTCTCTTCTGCGAGCGCATCTTCGGTCCGACCAAGGACTGGGAGTGCTATTGCGGCAAGTACAAGCGCGTCCGCTACAAGGGCATCATCTGCGAGCGCTGCGGCGTCGAGGTGACGCGGCAGAAGGTGCGTCGCGAGCGCATGGGTCACATCGACCTGGCCGCGCCGGTCTCGCACATCTGGTTCTTCAAGGGCGTGCCGAGCCGCATCGGCTACCTGCTCGACATCGCTCCGCGCGAGCTCGAGAAGGTTCTGTACTTCGCCGCTTCGATCGTGACCGCGGTCGACGTCGCTGCGCGGAAGAAGGACCTGAACGATCTCGAGGACAAGGTCAAGGCCGAGGCCGAGCGGATCGAGGTCGACCGCGAAGAGGCGCTCGCCGCGCTCGAGGACCGCCTCAAGCGGCGCCGCGACTACTTCGCGAAGGGCAGGGACAAGGGCTTCGACGAGGACGACGACTTCTGGGCGCGCGGTCTCTCGAACTGGGCCGAGGAGCAGGCGATGCCGACGCTCGAGGAAGCACGCGAGCTCGCCGGCAAGATGTTCCCCGACCTCGTCGGGAAGATCACGACGGAAGACTCGAAGAAGATCCGCGAGCTCGTCCGCAACGCGGCGATCCGCGACGACCGCAAGCTCACTCCGCGTGAGCTCGAGAACGTCGCCGCGGCCGCCGAGCAGATCCTGAAGGGGCTCGATCCGCTCTTCAAGCAGCAGGCGAAGGCGACCGGCGCGAAGAAGGGCGCGATCTCGAAGCACATCAACCGCATCCTCGATGCGCTCCTCGACGGCGACGAGATCGCCGAAGAGGACGCGAAGCTCGTCGAGGGCGTCGACATGAAGAACCTCGACCGCTCGCGCGACCTCGGCAACGGGCTGCTCGCCGACGTCGTCGACACGTGGGACGGCGAACAGGACATCCGCGAGCTGACCAACGACCTCTGCCTCCGGACGGACGGGAAGATCCGCAAGGAGGATCTCGACGCGATCATCCAGTGGGCGCTGAAGGTCCGCGAGATGTATCTCGACATCGAGTCCCGCCGCGGCGACGCGCGCGAGGCCTCGGTCGACTCGGTCAACCGGCTCGAGCAGACGTGGCTCCTGTTCAAGGACCTGGAGCCGAAGCTCATCGTCAACGACGAGCAGCTCTTCCGCGAGCTGAAGGACCGCTTCGGCTCGCCGTACGGATTCGGCGTCTACTTCCGCGGCGGCATGGGCGCGGAGGCGATCCGCGACCTGCTCAAGGACCTCGACCTCAAGGCCGAGGCCGCGTCGCTGCGCGAGACGATCGCCACGTCCAAGGGCCAGAAGCAGCAGCGCGCGATCAAGCGCCTGAAGGTCGTCAATGCGTTCATCACCTCGGAGAACCGTCCCGAGTGGATGGTCCTCGAGGCCGTGCCGGTGATCCCGCCGGAGCTGCGCCCGATGGTGCAGCTCGACGGTGGCCGCTTCGCCACGAGCGACCTCAACGACCTCTATCGGCGCGTGATCAACCGGAACAACCGCCTCAAGCGGCTGCTCGACCTCGGCGCGCCCGAGATCATCGTCAACAACGAGAAGCGGATGCTGCAGGAGGCCGTCGACGCGCTGTTCGACAACGGCCGCCGCGGCCGCTCGGTGACCGGGCCTGGCAACCGGCCGCTGAAGTCGCTGTCCGACATGCTCAAGGGCAAGCAGGGCCGGTTCCGCCAGAACCTGCTCGGCAAGCGCGTCGACTACTCCGGCCGCTCGGTGATCGTCTCCGGCCCGAGCCTGAAGCTGCACCAGTGCGGGCTGCCGAAGCTGATGGCACTCGAGCTCTTCAAGCCGTTCATCATGAGCCGGCTCGTCGAGCGGAAGTCCGTGCAGAACATCAAGGCGGCGAAGAAGTACGTCGACTCGATGACCGAGGAGGTCTGGGACGTCCTCGAGGAGGTCATCGCCGAGCATCCGGTGCTTCTGAACCGCGCGCCGACGCTGCATCGTCTCGGCATCCAGGCGTTCGAGCCGAAGCTCGTCGAGGGCAAGGCGATCCAGGTGCATCCGCTCGTCTGTCACGCGTTCAACGCGGACTTCGACGGCGACCAGATGGCCGTGCATCTCCCGCTCTCGGCGGAGGCGCAGGCCGAGGCCCGCATCCTGATGCTGTCGTCGAACAACATCCTCTCGCCGGCGAGCGGCCGTCCGCTGGCCACGCCGACGAAGGACATGGTGCTCGGCACGTACTACCTGACGTACTGCGGGACCGACCTCGACAAGACCAAGCTCGAGGACATCGAGCCGCGGCCCAAGCGGTTCGCGAGCGAGGAAGAGGTCGAGCACGCGATCGACGCAGAGCAGGTGAAGCTGCAGCAGCCGATCGAGTTCCGCTGGAACGGCGACCTGCTGCTCACGACTCCGGGCCGCGTGATCTTCAACTCCGAGGTCGAGCGTGCGCTCGCCGAGGCTGTTGCGGACTACGACCCCGAGGACCCGCTGCACGACTACATCAATCGGACGCTGCCGAAGCGTGAGCTCGACGCGTTCATCGCCGAGCTCGTCCACGAGTACGGGGCGCATTCCATCGCCAGCGTGCTCGACATGATCAAGACCCTCGGCTTCAAGTACGCGACGCAGGCCGGCGTGACGATCTCGAAGAACGACATCGTGATCCCGCCGGACAAGGAAGAGATCCTGGCCGAGTACGAGGAGCGCGTGGCGAAGGTCGTCGCGCAGTACGAGCGCGGCCTGATCACCGACGAGGAGCGCCACGAGTCGATCGTGAACATCTGGACGGAGGCCACCGACACCGTCGCCGCGGCGATGGAGCGGACCTTCTTCGAGCTGAACCCGATCTACATGATGGCCAACTCCGGTGCGCGTGGATCCTCCAAGCAGATCCGCCAGCTCGCCGGTATGCGCGGCCTGATGGCGAATCCGAAGGGCGAGATCATCGAGCGCCCGATCAAGGCCAACTTCATGGAAGGCCTGTCGGTGCTCGAGTACTTCATCTCCACGCACGGTGCCCGCAAGGGTCTCGCCGACACGGCGCTCCGCACGGCCGACTCGGGTTACCTGACGCGGCGTCTCGTCGACGTCTCGCAGGACGTGATCATCCGCGAGGAAGACTGCAAGACGAAGGACTTCATCGAGCTTCCGATCCACGTACCGGAGGGGCTCAACAAGAGCCTGTTCGGGCGGACGCTCGCGGCCGACGTGCACAAGCCGCTCTCGAGTGGCAAGCCGGGCAAGACCGTCGTCGCCGAGAAGGGCGAGGAGCTGACCCCGCTCGTCCTCGACGAGATCATCGAGGCGCTCGGTGACGCCGTCGACGAGGTGAAGATGCCCGTCCGCTCGGTGCTGAAGTGCAAGAGCGAGTTCGGCGTGTGCCGTCACTGCTATGCCACCTTCCTCGCCACCGGCGAGATGGCGGAGATCGGCGACGCGGTCGGCATCATCGCCGCGCAGTCGATCGGCGAGCCGGGCACGCAGCTCACGATGCGCACGTTCCACACCGGCGGTGTGGCCGGCGCGGACATCACGCACGGCCTGCCGCGTGTCGTCGAGATCTTCGAGGCGCGCAACCCGAAGGGTGCGGCCACCCTCGCCGAGGTTGCGGGCAAGGTGGACATCGAGCCCACTGACCGCGGCCCGAAGCTCACGATCATCCCGTTCGACCTGAAGGCGGACGAGGAGCCGAAGGCGATCCAGCTACCGCGCCGGACGCGACTGCTCGTGACCAAGGGACAGGAAGTGCAGCCGGGCGATCCGCTGCACGAGGGCTCGCTCAACCCGGCCGATCTCCTGCGCCTGAAGGGCTACACCGAGACCGAGCTCTATCTGATCGGCGAGGTGCAGAAGGTCTACAAGTCGCAGGGCGTCGAGATCCACGACAAGCACATCGAGCTGATCGTCCGCCAGATGCTGAAGAAGGTGCGCGTCGAGAACGCGGGCCAGACCGATCTGCTGCCCGGTCAGCTCGTCGACAAGACGGTGCTCGACCGTGAGAACGCACGCATCAAGAAGGAGAAGAAGGAGCAGGCGACGTTCGAGCCGCTGATCCTCGGGATCACGAAGGCATCGCTCGCCACCGAGTCCTTCCTCTCGGCCGCGTCGTTCCAGGAGACCACCAAGGTGCTGACGGATGCGTCGATCGAGGGCAAGGTCGACCGGCTGCTCGGGCTGAAGGAGAACGTGATCATCGGGAAGCTGATCCCGGCGGCCACCGGCCTCAAGCAGTACCGCGGGATCGAGATCGGTCCCTCCGACAAGGTGCCCGCGTCCGCGTACATGCGGCCGGCGACCGAGGAGCAGCTGCTCGCTGCCCTGGAGGAGATCGACTCCGACGGCGGCAACGGCATCGGGCTCGACTCGCTCGGGCTGGATGGCGGCGCCTTCGGCGACGGCGCGAACACGCCTGGCGTCGAGGACGGCGGCACGCCCAAGAGCGATATCGAGGCAGAGGAGATCCCGGAAGTGGACTCCCCGCTCGACAAAGACCCGTCCTAGTTCCAGCCGTTAACTGTTCGTAAGCGAGGCCGGGCAATGCCCGGCCTCGCGGCTACTGTTAGACGCGTGAAGAGGCTCGGGGTCCTCGTCGCCGCCGTCCTTGCGCTTGCGCTCGCCGGCGGAAAGGGCGCGCCCGCGCAGCAGTTGCAGGCGAACTGCTCTCTGTTCACCAAGACGCCGCTCTGGCTCGACTTCGCCGACGGCTCGGTTCCCTTCTGGAGCACTTTCGCCAAACCGGGCGTAACTGCGCTCGCGTCCAACTTGCTCTATCCGCCCAAGCTGCGTGCGGCCGGCGCTCAGACTGCGTACTTCGATCTGTATCTCAATCGGCGCGTCGGGACGACAAGTGCGCCTGCTGACCCCGCGACGATCGTCGACAAGGCGAACAAGTTCTACGAGTACGCCGCGCAGTCGATGGACTGCTCGAACCCGGTGATCGCCGAGAACGAGCTCTTCGGGTCGTGGCTCGCGGTTCCGTGGTCGAAGACGAACGCGCAGTACCGCGCGAACGTGCTCCTCTTCCTGCAGACCCTGCGCCAGCGCGGCGCGCAGCCGTGGCTGCTCGTCAACCGTGCCCCGTACACGGATGGCACTGCCGGCGACTGGTGGCGGCAGGTCGCGGATGTGGCGGGGATCGTGCGCGAGGTCTACTTTCCGGCGCCCCTGATCTACAGGCAGGGCCCGATTCGCGGCAGCCGCACGCTCCGGCAGGCGTTCCGAAACGGCATCCTCGATTTCACGAAGGCCGGGATTCCGGTCTCGAAGCTCGGCATCTTCCTCGGGTTCCAGACCTCCAAAGGAACCGGCGGCCGCGAAGGCCTCGAGGCGAAGGCCTGGTTCCGCACGGTGAAGTGGCAGGCGCTCGCGGCGCGATACGTCGCCAAGGAGATGAAGTTCAGCTCGATCTGGTCCTGGGGTTGGGCCGAGTGGACGACGACGCCAGGGGAACACGACCCGGCGAAGCCGAAAGCGGCGTGCGTCTATCTCTGGGCGAGGAGTCCGAGTCTGTGCAACGGCCCTCGCGCCGCCGGGCAAGGGATTCGTGCGCTCGCGCACCGAGGGGCAGCTGATCCTGTCGCCGGGGCTGCGCTGCCAGCTCGGCCATGCCGCCGTGCGCTGGTCGCAGATCAACCCGATTCTCAAGCTCACAGGCGATCCCGAGCTCGCGTTCTCGAACGCTTTTGCGCGCGTCGTCGCGCAGCGCGCCTCGCAGGTCGGTTACGGCGACATCCTCGCAGCCGAGCGCTCCATCATCAGTGCCCGCTTCGGCGGTTCGCGCGGCGCTTATCTGACCGCGATCGCCGACGCCCGGGCCAACCTCTCCATGGCGCGCGGAATCATCGGCGACGAGCTGCGACGCGCACGGATCGAGAGCAAGTTCCGGGTGCGTGGCCCGAGCGCGCGCGAGATCACAGACTTCCACGACACCTACGGCGACTTGCAGGCCCGCCTCGTGCAGGCGAAGGTCGGCGCGCCGTGGCTGGGCGGCCGTCGGTCGGGCTATGCGGTCGAATCCTCGGCGCCGCCGCGTCTGATGAGGCTGTTGTCGGGCCGCTGGAGTGCTGTCTGGTCACCGCTCGGCACGGTTCAGGTGCGGCCGATCGGCCCTCCGCTGCCGCTCGGTGCGCTTCCGCTCGGCAACGTGCGCGAGGCGATCCGGGCGGCGCTCGTCGCGCAGGCGCGCGAAGACCGTTATCCCACCTGGCTTGCATCGGCGCAGCAGGCGGCGTTCCCCGAAGCGATCTGCTGGCGCGACCAGATGCCCGAGATGGGCGATGTCGACCTCACGAACTACCTGCCGTTCCTCGCGCTGACGTCTTAGGCGGGGCCGAGGCGCGGCGAGTTCGCCGATACGACGCGACCCTTGCCGGCTTCCTTCGCGCGATAGAGCGCGTCGTCCGCACGTTGGAAGAACGCAACGGGATCGTCCTCCGCGCGCAACTCGGCGACGCCCGCGGACAGGAAGAGCTTGCCGCCCTGGCCGAGCGGTCGCGACGAGATCGCGTTCTGGATCCGGCGATACAGCTGGTCGGCGTCGTCGAGCGACGACTCCGGGAGGATGACCGCGAACTCGTCGCCGCCGACGCGGCAGGCGATGTCCGCCGTCCGCACGACGTCGCGCACGCGCTCGGCGGCTTCTGCCAGCACCGTGTCGCCGGCCAGGTGGCCGATGCGGTCGTTGATCTCCTTGAAGTCGTCGAGGTCGAACACGATCAGCCCCAGCTTGCGTTCGTAGCGGTGCGCGCGGGCGCACTCGCGGGCCAGCGTCTCGTGGAAGTAGCGCCGGTTGTGGAGGCCGGTCAGCGCATCGAGGTCGGCGAGCTGGCGCGCCTCGCGGAAGCGGCGCGCATTTTCGATCGCAGGCCCGGCACGGAGGGCGAGCGTCTCGAGCTGGCGCACGTCCTCGTCGGCGTAGTCGTGCCCGTTCCTACGCGTGAAGACCGTGAGGTAGCCGAGCGTCGAGCTGTCGCCCGGAAGCGGGACCGCAAGACCCGCGTGGATGACGCCCTCGCCGGGCTTGGCGTCCCGTTCGAGCTCGGGATAGGTGTAGGACATCGTGATCGAGCGCGCGAGCCGACCGTCCGGAGGGCCGGTGATTGCATGCCGCTCCGCCTCCTCGACCGACAGGCCGAGCGTGGCGACGAGCGGCTTGCCGCCCTGTGCGTCGGGCAGCATGACGAGCGCGG
>CAVQEP010000006.1:0-13066 GCA_963711545.1 uncultured Actinomycetes bacterium | reverse complement strand
GCCGCTGCCGCCGAGCGGGGCGGCGATCCCGTACGAGAGCGCGGCGGCGGAGAGCGGGATCACCTGCAGCCACTCGTCGGCGACCAGCCGGCGCCGTTCGACGAAGCCGAGGACGATAGCGCCGAGTGCGCCGGCGGCGACGCCGCCGACCAGGCCCCAGCCGATCTCCTCGAGCACCAGGTTGACGGCGTGGTGAAGAGTGATCGCGTTCTCGTCGGCCTCCGCGGCCGCGAGTGCGATGAACAGCAAGGGGACGCAGATGCCGTCGTTCAGGCCGCTCTCCACGTTCAGGCCCTGGCGAATCCGCCCGGGGAGTCGGGGATCGGTGACGACGGCCTGCCCGAGGGCCGCGTCCGTCGGCGCGAGCACGATCGCGAGCACGAGCGCCTCGAGCCAGGTCAGCTGAGTGAAGAGCAGGGCGGCGATCACCGTGCCCGCGGCGATCGTCAGCGGCAGCCCGATTCCGAGCAGGCGCGCCGGCAGCGCGATTTCACGCCGCAGCGCAGCGAGGTCGATGCGCGAGGCGTCGGTGAAGAGCACGAGCGTCAACGTCGCCTCGGCGAGCGCGCGCACCGTGCTGCTCCCGATCCCGAGGTCGAGCCAGCCGAGCACCTCGGTCCCGAACAAGAGGCCGGCGGCCACGAACAGCATCGGCGCGGTGAGCACTGTCCGCTCGAGGCGCCGCGACAGCCCCGCGTAGCCGAGCACCAACGCAGCGATGATCGCGAGGCTCCAGCTGTCCATTACCGCGATTCTCGGCGATGCCGCTGCCCGAGGGGCTCCGCCGCTGGAGCTTCACCCGGATGAGCACGAACACGACGGGCGCTCTCCCTGCGACGGCGATCGAGGGGCCGTCGCGCAGCGTGCATTGACGTTCACCCGAGTGATTCCGGGCCGCCGGTCTGCCGGCGGCGCAGGGAGTCGTAGACTCGACTTCGGAGAGCCGTCCTCGCACGCTGATGAGAGGAGTAGGGACATGCCGATTGTCGAGTACAGGAAGGGTGAACCGTTTCCCGGTGTGATCGGGCGGACGGCGGATGAGTCAAGTCCGGCATGGCCGGCGCAGATGCGGGCGAAGGACGCCGCGCCGAACGTGCTCTTCGTCGTGATGGACGACACGGGCTTCGGGCAGCTCGGCTGCTACGGGAGCCCGATCGAGACGCCGAACTTCGACCGGCTCGCGGACCAGGGCCTCAGGTACACGAACATGCACACGACGGCGCTCTGCTCACCGAGCCGCTCGTGCATCGTCACCGGGCGCAACCATCACAGCAACGGGATGGCGTGCATCACCGAGCTCGCATCGGGCTACCCGGGCTACGACGGTGTGATGCCGTTCGAGAACGGGCTGCTCTCGGAGATGCTCGTCGAGCAGGGCTACAACACGTTCATGGTCGGCAAGTGGCACCTGACGCCGTCGAACGAGGAGACGGCGGCAGGGCCGTACACGCGCTGGCCGCTCGGCCGCGGCTTCGAGCGCTTCTACGGCTTCCTCGGCGGCGACACCAGCCAGTGGTATCCCGACCTCGTCTACGACAACCACCAGGTCGAGCCGCCGCGCACACCGGAGGAGGGCTACCACCTGAGCGAGGACCTCGTCGACAAGTCGATCGAGTTCATCGCCGACAGCAAGCAGGTCGATCCGGACAAGCCGTTCTACCTGCACTTGTGCTTCGGTGCCACGCACGCACCACATCACGTGCCGAAGGAGTGGGCCGACAAGTACGCCGGCAAGTTCGACGACGGCTGGGACGCCTACCGCGAAAAGGTGTTCGCACGCCAGAAGGAGCTGGGCATCGTCCCGGCCGACGCAGAGCTCTCCCGGCACGACCCGGACGTCCCCGACTGGAACTCCCAGCCGGCGGAGGCGCGGAAGCTGTACAGCCGGATGATGGAGGTGTTCGCGGGCTTCCTCAGCCACACCGACCACCACCTCGGTCGGTTGCTCGACTACCTCGAGAAGGAGGGCCTGCTCGAGAACACGCTGGTGATGGTGATCTCCGACAACGGCGCCAGCGCCGAAGGCGGCCCGACTGGTACGACGAACGAGGCGCAGTTCTTCAACAACGCGCAGGAGTCGGTCGAAGACAGTCTGAAGGCGATCAACGAGATCGGCGGCCCCAACCACTTCAACCACTACCCGTGGGGCTGGACTTTCGCGGGCAACACCCCGTTCCGGCGCTGGAAGCGGGAGACCTACCGCGGCGGGGTCAGCGACCCGTTCATCGTCAGCTGGCCGAAAGGGATCGGCTCCAAGGGCGAGGTGCGCACCCAGTACGCGCACGCGATCGACATGGTCCCGACCGCGCTCGCCGCGCTCGGGATCGAACCGCCGACGCAGATCCGCGGCGTCACGCAGGCGCCGCTGCACGGGGTCAGCTTCGCCCACACCTTCGACGACCCGCAGGCGACGAGCAGACGCAGGACGCAGTACTTCGAGATGCTCGGCTCGCGTGCGATCTACAAGGACGGCTGGCGGGCGGTCTGCCCCTGGCCCGGCCCCTCGTTCACCGAGGCCGGCTTCGGCTTCGGCCAGGCGATCCCGGCCGAGAAGCTCGTCGAGCTCGACGCGACCGGTTGGGAGCTCTACCACGTCGCCGAGGACATCGCCGAGAACCACAACGTCGCCGCCGAGCACCGCGACAAGCTGATCGAGCTGATCGGCACCTGGTACGTCGAAGCGGGCAAGTACGACGTCATGCCGATCGACGGCAGCGGCCTCGCACGCATGGTCTCGGAGAAGCCGCTCGTCGCGCTGCCGCGCGACCACTACACCTACCGGCCGGGGACGCAGTCGATCCCCTTCTTCGCCGGGCCGAGGATCCTCAACCGGCCGCACAGCATCACCGCGGAGGTCGAGATCCCCGAGGGCGGCGCCGAGGGCGTCCTGCTCTGCCAGGGCACCGCGGCAGGCGGCTACTCGCTCTACATCAAGGACGAGAAGCTGCACTGGGTGCACAACTACGTCGGCCGGGGCCTCTACGGTGTCCACTCCGAGAACGGCATCACACCCGGCAAGCACGAGCTGCGCTTCGAATTCGAGCCCACCGGTAAGCCCGACCTGCAAGCGGGTAAGGGAGCACCGGGTACGGGGCAGCTCTACGTCGACGGCGAGCTCGTCGCGGCTGCTGAGATCCCGGTCACGACGCCGTTCATGATCAACCCCGGCGCCCTGGCCTGCGGCGCCAACCCTGGCTCCCCGGTCACCTCGGACTACACCTCGCCGTTCGCGTTCACCGGCACGATCGACCAGGTCACGGTCGACGTCAGCGGTGAGCTGATCAAGGACGACGAAGCCGAGCTCCGCGTCCACCTGGCGCGGCAGTAGAAGCGTGGGCGGGCGGCGGGCACGATCCCGCCGCCCGCCCGAAGAGGAGGAGCGACCGTGATGAGCATCCTGCGGCGACTCGACACCCGGTGGAAGCTTCAGCCGATGCGGCGACGCCTCCTTGCCGCCGGCGGAGTCGGCGTCGTCGCGATCGTGTGCACAGCCTTCGTGCTCAACCTCGTCGGAGGCGGGGACGGGTTGTCGCTGATCGACGGCTCCCAGCCGACTCGGTCGTGCCTCGCGGTCTTCGCGCTTGTCTTTCTCGACGCAGTCGTGCCGATCTTCCCGGGCGAGACAACGCCCAACGCGGCGGCCACCGCCGCCGCGCAGGGCACGCTCGAGCTCTGGCCAGTGATCGCGATGGGCGCCTCGGGGCGATCCTCGGCGACTCGGCGCTCTTCTGGATCGCCCGCCGCTCCTCGAGGCGAGTGGCGCCGCAGCTCGAGAAGGCCCGTGACAATCACAAGGTCAAGCAGGTGCTCGCGGTCATGGACTCGAGTGCGCCTGTGCTGATCGTCGCCGGCCGCTACGCTCAACGAGTCAGAACCCCTGACCCGGCCCCGGCGACGAGGACGTACACACTCAGGACGAGCACCCAGGCAGGGAACGCGAACTCGACCCAGGCCGAGAAGCCAACGGCCACGAGGAGCACGATCGCGATCGCGTAGCCGGAGGCGACGAGCCACCGAGGCGCCAGCCTCGTGCGCAGGAGGATGGTCGAGGTCGCGATCGTGAACACCGCGGCCATCCGCATCGCATAAACGGTCGTGAGCTCGAAGGTGGTGCGCCGCCCGAACTCCCACGCGCCGGACGACAGGAGGCTGCCGGCGCTGTCCCCGGCGCTTGCGACGAGCCCCATCGCGAGCGCCGAGGCGACGAAGAGCGTGCCCACGAATAGCAATCCGCTCCCGAGGAAGACGGTTGCGAAGAACCGGTCCTCCGCGTCGCCGACGCGGTCGCGCACGACGCCGACGAACCAGAGGAACGCGATCCCTGCGAACGGCACGAGACCGAGAGCGAACAGCACCGCGCCGCGGCGCGAGCCGTCCGTGAGCCAGCGCCCTGCGTCGTTCGGATCGGATGGGACGGCCGTGCGGACGAGGAGCAGCGCGACCGTGAAGATGACCGAGAACGCGATCCCTGCGACGGCGGCCGCGCGCGGAGTCCTGAGCGCCCGGCCCACAGGCCCGGTCGCGACGTTCGCGCGGGGAGCCGTGCTCATCGGGCGAGCTGGCCTCGCATGTCGTTCGCCTCAGCCGCCGAGCCCCGGGAGCCCGTCGCCGATCAGCTTGACGCCGAAGACGAGGAAGAGCACCGTCATCACGGCGGCGTTGTGCACGGCGAGCCATCCCTTCATGGAGTCGAGCGCCGCCCTTGCGCGGTCGCCGCCCACGAGGTAGTAGACGACCGGACCGGCGATCGTGATGCTGCCGAGGACCACGAAGACGATCAGCGAGACGACCGCGTCCGAGGTCGTCGGACCGAGCTGGGCGAGCGCCGCCCCGGCACCGGCCGAGAGGAGGAGGTTCTTGGGGTTCACTCCCGCGAGCAGCAGGGCGAGCGTGAACGCCTTGGCCGGCGAGAAAGAGTCGATACCGGCCATCCACTTCGGCATCGCGGGCTCGGCGCCCGGAGCCGGCCGGCTGCGCCACTGGCGTGCGGCGATCAGGAGGAACAGAACGCCGACCGCGACCTTCCCCCACGAGACGGTGTCACTCGCGGTGCTGTCGGTCGCGGCGTCGCCCGCGTCCGCCAGCGCGTACGCGACGACGCTCACGACGCCCAGGGCGACGAGCCAGCCGGCCAGGAACAGCGGCCCGTTCACGCGGGCACGGGCCGAGAACAGCATCAGGATCACGGCGATGATCGGCACGGGGCTGATCGCCACGCCGACCGCGTAAGTCAGGACTTCGCCGATTCCTTCGGCCATGACTCCTCCTTCATTGGGGGCGGTGGGGAGAGCCCCACCGCCCCATTCACGGTCAGTCCTCGGGGTTGCCGGGGTGGAGCGTTCCGGTCTCGCGCTCGGGCAATGCCATCCGCCCGGGATCGAGGTCGTACGTCCACGGCAGGCCCGAGGCCTTCCAGCCGTTCTTCAGCCGCATCCCATGGAAGACGCTGTCCGGGTCGTCGACCCGGCTGCCCTCCATCCCGTCGAGGACGTTGTAGGCGTTCGTGAAGCCGGCCGCGGCCAGCATGTTGATCGCCATCGCCGCCCGGCCGCCGGAGCGGCAGGAGACGAGGATCGTGTCCTCGGGCGAGAACCGCGCCTTGACGAGCTCGACGAAGTCGGGATTGAGCTCCCAGGGGAAGCCCTTCTTCTCGTCGTCCCAGACGTAGGCCAAGAACGCGAACGGGATGTTCGTCGCCATAGGCGGGTGGCCAGTGAAGACCCACTCCTCGGGAGTGCGGACGTCGAGGATCTTCACGCCCTCGGGGTCCGCCTGCCACATGTCGTACGCCTCCTTGGCGGTGACGTAGAGCCCGAGCTTCGTCTGCCGCGGCTCGGCGATCGGCCGATCAGCGTGTGTGATGGTGGTCATCGCATCCTCCTCGCTACCCGAGTCGCAATTGCATCGAGTCCTCGAGTGAGACCGGTGCGGGGAGCTTCGCGATGCTGCGCTTCTTCCACTCCTCCTCGAGGAGCTCCGCGGCAGCCCGCTCGAAGAACTCCGGCGCGGCCCACTCGTGTACGTCGAAGTCGTTCTCGATGTAGCCGTGTCCGAGCATGAAGTCCTTGTTGATCTCGATCGCCGCGAGGTTCTGCGGCGACAGGTTGGGCACCAGGTCGACCGGCAGGATGTTCCGGTAGGTGTCCTCGACGTCCAGGTAGTAGGTCTGCTTGTCGAGGATCGCCGCTGCGGCGTGCTTGTGCTCGTTCGCCCAGCGACCGACTTTGATCATGCCCTTCATGATCGCTACGACGATCTCGGGGTGCTCCTCGCAGACGACGTCGCTGACCGTGAACGTCGCGGGGATATTCGCGCCCTGCAGCGTCCAGTCCGGGTAGTCGGCGAGGTTCTCGATCGCTTTGATCGTCCCCGTCGCCTCCTGGATGTGCTGGAACGGACCGGTCTGCGTGTAGATCGCGTCGACCTTGCCCTCGAGCAGCGGCGTCTCGAGCGGCCGGAACGCGAGGTCGTGCTTGTGGTCGCGCTTCAGCCACAGCTCCGACGGGTTGTACATCGGCTCCAGCATCTCGGGCTTGTCGTACCAGTCGTCCGGATACGGGAACTCGACGATTTCGACGTCGTCGCGAGTCATGTCGTTGAGCATCAGCATCAGCTCGATGCCCTGCTCCTCCTGGCAGCGCCACCAGTCGTTCTTGATCGTGTTCAGGCTCTTCGAGAGGCCGATCCTCTTGCCCTCGAGGTCCTTCATCCGATGGATGCCGTCCCTCGCCCGCACGAGCATGCAGCCGCCTTCCGGCATCACATGCGTGAGGCCGATCAGCCTGGTGCGGCGGATGTCCGCGTTCGCGTGGATCGCCGGGAAGCAGCCGCCGGCGCGGATCAGGTTGTCCATGTTGTGGATGTAGTGCGGGTACCAGTTGTTCACGCGCTCGGAGCGCAGGAACGCGTACGTCACACCGATCTTCTTGAGCTCCTCCCGCACCCAACCGAGCTCCTGATCGATGTTGCTCGCCGACACGAGCGGGCAGTTCGTGTAATAGAACTCGCCCCAGTCGAGCGGGACCGTGTCAGCTGTTCTCGTGGGTTCGACCACAGTGCTCACTTGCATCGCCTCCTAGCCGTCGTCCCGTGCGACCGTCGCACGGTGACTCGTCCTTGTGTCTACGACACGACGCTACGCCGACCGCTGAGGGCCGTGTGGTTGCGGAGCGGGTTTCACTCGGGTGATCGCGAACGCGTGCGATTGGATCGCCACCGGGGAGCCGGAGCCTGGTAGAGCTCGCCTTTGCAAGCTCTCCCCAGGCATTTCCGCGGCGCCGCGATCAGCGGCGGCGGCCGCGGCGATCGTCGCGGCGGTCGTGCCGCCGGTTGACGCCGTGGGAGACCACGGCGACGGTCGCGACGGTGCCCGCTGCACGGGCGACCGGCGCCGGCCCGACCACGCCGGCGCGTCTCATCCGTCTGCGTGCGAGTGGCATCTCAGGCTCCTTCCGTTTCGGCGTCGGCTTCGATCGCGGCCAGCAGCGCCTGCGTCGGGATGCGACCGCTCGCGACGAGCTGGCCCCCCGCCCGGCGAACCGCGATTCCGAACGGTGCCGCCCACTTGTTCTCCCACACAAGCACGGCGGCCGAGCTTCCAGGCTCGATCGCCTCGCCGAGCTTGGTCACGTCGTCCTCGCTGAGCAAGTGGACGACGTCCGCCTCGTGCGCCCGCAGGTCGCCGATCTCGCTGCCCGGCAGGTCGGACAGCTCGAACGCCTCCAGCGTCCCGTCCGGGTCCTTCTTCAGCACGAGCAGGTCGAGCACGCGCACGAGATCGCGGTCGACCAAATCCTGCAACAGCGGCGCGATTTCACCGCGAAATCTGCTGCCCGGGAACTCGACGACGATCCAGTCGACGGGACCGAGTACATCCGCGTCAGTGGCTTCATCGAGCCCCGCGGGAGCTGTCTTCAACTGCGTCATGCGACATCCCTCCCATTTGTGGCTCTTGCGTCGCCATGCTCGCCTCCACCGGGACAGCGTGCATCGTCGTGGCGACGCCCTCATCTACGACACCGACGCTACGCCGACCGCCGACCGCTGCTTGCCTGCAGAGCGGCTTTCACTCGGGTGATCGCGAACGCCCGATTCGTCGTCTCTGCGAACATGTCGCCTGTGATGGCGAAGACAGCAGCGCACCGGGAGCGCGACAGGCATGCCGGTCCCGCCTCGCCCGGCGGCGGGTTGGTATTGCCGCTGGCCGAGGCGAAGCTGGCGCTGCCGGCTTCGCGTCGCCGCGTCGAGCGGCCGCGCGTCCGGCAGGCGCTCGACAACGGCAGGGAGGCTGCGCTGACGCTCGTAGCCGCACCGGCCGGATACGGCAAGACGACCGCGGTGCGTGCGTGGTGCGAGAGCCTCGACGCCGCTCTCGCCTGGGTCACCCTCGACGCCGGCGACGACGACCCGATCCGGTTGTGGACGTACATCGCGACCGCGGTCGACCGGGTCCGGCAAGGGCTCGGGCGCGCAGCGCTTCAGCAGCTCGGCGTGTCGGGCAGCCTGAGCGAACGCTCCGTCGATGCGCTCATCAACGGTCTGGCGGCGTTCGCGGACCCGGTGGTGATCGTTTTGGACGATCTGCATGTCGTGGCCGAGCCGGAGTGCCTGGCGGCGATCGATTATGCGCTCGAGCGGCTGCCGGCGAACGCGCGAATGGTCGCGATCACGCGGGCGGATCCGGCGCTGCGGCTCGCGCAGCTCCGCGCCGACGGGAAGCTGAAAGAAGTGCGCTCGGGTGAGCTCGCGTTCACCGTCGCCGAGGCACGCGAGCTCCTGGTTGAGCACTTTCGAGTCGAGCTCGGGGAAGAAGAGATCGCGCTGCTGAACGAACGCGCCGAGGGTTGGCCGGCCGCGCTCGTCCTGGCCGGGCTCTGGCTGCAGAGCGTCGACCATCCGGAACGAGCCGTGCGCGAGTTCGGAGGTACGCACCGCTTCGTCGCTGAGTACCTGAGCAACGAGGTCTTCGCGTCGCTCGACGACGATCTCCGTTTGTTCCTCCAGGAGATCGCGGTGCTGGGGCGGTTCACCGCCGAGCTCTGTGCGGACGTGCTCGAGCGCTCAGATGCTGTGTCCGTCCTGACCGAGCTCGAACGATCGAACCTGTTCCTCGAGCGGCTGGAGCGGGGTGGCTGGTTCCGGATCCACCCGCTCCTCGCCGAGTTCGCCGTTGCTCGCCTCGCCTCGATCGAGCCCGGTGCGGCAGAGCGGATCCACAAGCGGGCCGCCGCCTGGTTCAGGTCTCGAGGGCTGGCGGTCGAAGCGATGGAGCACGCGGCCGCCGCGGGCGACCACGATTCCGTCGCGCAGCTCCTCAACGACTACCACCTGCACCTCATCCGAAGCGGGGCAACGCGGACACTCCTCCGCTGGATCAACACGCTGCCCGACGACCAAGTCGCGACCCATCCCGACCTCGCGGTAGCCGCAGCAACTGCCGCAATGCTCGTCGGTCACAGCACCATCGAGCAGCGCCGCTTCCTGCAGCTGGCCGAGCGGGCACTTGCGACGCAACCCGATGGCTCGAACGTCTACTCGGAGGTGGCGATACGGATGGTGCGCGCAACCACCGCCGAGGCGGGTGTCGGACAGGCTGTACGCGACGGCCGCCGCGCGGTCGAGCTCGCTCAGGAGGACACAGACGAGCTCCTCACCGCCGCCCTCGCCGGGTACTCACGCGCCCTCTACTTCGCGGGTGAGCTCGACAAGGCATGGCGGGCAGCGCTGCGCGTGCTCGAGCATCCCAACGCCGAGCGACGAGCACCGAGCCACGCGGTTGCCCGCTCGACTCTCGCACTCGTCGCGGTCGAGCGCGGGTTGCTCCCGTCCGCCCGACGCCACGCCGACAAGGCGAAGGCAATCGTCGGCGGCATCGGCACCAGCCGAAGCTGGCTCGGCGCGAATGCAGCCGCCGCCACCGGTGCCGTCCTGGCCGGCGAGGGCAAACTCGCAGACGCCGAGCACGAGCTCACGTACGCAGAGCACTTCCTCAGAGACGAGATCGCGACCGTCTACCACGCGTGGGTGCTCGTCCTCCTCGCCCGCGTCCGCGCGCGACGCGGGCGACTCGACGAGGCCGAAGCGACGATGCGCGAGGCACGGCAGGCGCTCACCGAACTCCCGGACGCGGGGCACATCCCCACCCTGGCCGACGAGGTTGCAGCGGAACTCGCGACCGCGATAGTCCACGCAGAGAGCGGGGAACTGCTCGAAGCACCGACCGAGGCCGAGCTCGCGGTGCTCCGCCTACTGGCCACCGAACTGACCATCCGCCAGATCGGCGAGCAGCTCTTTCTCTCGCCCAACACGATCCGAACGCACATCCGAGCGCTCTACCGCAAGCTCGGGGCTCACGCCCGGCCGGACGCCGTCGCGCGCGCGACCGCGCTCGGCCTGCTCGACCAAGAGGAATCACCAGGGTGAGCGACGCGCACCCGACGTGAACGGCCTGCCGGCGCTGCCACAATGGGTTTCATGCCCACTCGCGACTATCGGTTGGTCGTCGAAGGCGAGTTGAGCGACGACATGGAGGTCACCTTCGAAGGCATGACCCTCACGCGCGAAGAGGGCAGGACCGCGCTCACCGGGCCGGTCCGCGACCAGACCGAACTCCAGGGCCTCCTCCAACACGTGACGGCCCTCGGGCTCACGCTCCTCGAGGCGACGGCGGTCGAGGCCGGAGCGAAACAACGGATTTCGCCTCACGCGGGAACGGAAAAGAACAACAAGGAGACGCGATGACGATCAGTGCAGGTTCCGAATCGGCAGAGAACCGATGACGCGCGACGCGACGGCGGAGTTCTTCGCCGAGCTGGGTAGCCGCGGGCACGAGCCGTTGCTCAGGAAGGCGAAGGGCAGCGCTCGCTTCGACGTCGTCGACGGCAAGCGAACCGAGCGCTGGCTGCTCAAAATCGACAAGGGGGACGTTCGCGTGTCGCGGCGGAACGCCGCCGCCGACTGCGTCGTGCGCGCGGATAAGGCGTTCTTCGACCGAGCCGTCGCCGGCGAGCTGAACTTCATGGCGGCAGGGCTGCGCGGCGAGGTGACCGTCCAGGGCGATCCGAAGCTGCTCGTGCTGGTTCAGCGGCTGTTCCCGCGTCCCTCGGGCCGGGGGGCGAAATGAGCGACGGCCTGGTCAAGATCCTCGACGGCAACACGTTCGTCGTCAGTGACACACGCGGGGACATCGAGGCGTCTGCCACCGATCCCACCGGCCTCTTCTCATACGACACGCGGTTCCTGTCGAAGTGGGTGCTGACGGTCAACGGCGAGCGGATGAACCCGCTCTCGGTGGACGACCTTCAGTACTTCGAGACGCGCTTCTTCCTCGTGCCGGGCACCGGGACGGTGTACGTCGACGCGAAGCTGTCGGTGATTCGCCGGCGCGCGGTCGGCAACGGCTTCCACGAGGAGCTGACGATCCTCAACCATGCCGGCGAGCCGGTCGACCTGAGCGTCCGTCTCGAAGCGGGCTGCGATTTCGCCGACCTGTTCGAGGTCAAGGACGCCCTGGAGAAGAAGGGCAAGTATTCCGCGCGGGTCGAGCGCGGCAAGCTCGTGCTCGCCTACGAACGCAGAACGTTCGGCCGCTCGACGGCGATCTCGTCGTCGGAGCCGGCCCGGGTCGACAAGAACGGCCTCACCTTCAAGATCCGGATCGGGCCTCATGACAAGTGGAGCACGGATCTCGACGTCCTCACCGTCGTTATTCCGAGACCCAGCTGCACGTCGGCAGGTCGAGGCCTCGACACGCTCGCAGCTGCAGATGCGGCGTGACCTGGACCGCTGGACTGCCTCGGCTCCTCGCCTCGAGTGCGACTCGGATCCGCTGAAGGCGACCTACCGCCGCAGCCTCGTCGACCTCGCGGCGCTGCGCTTCTCGCCGCTGATCGCCGGCGGGCGCAGCCTGCCGGCTGCCGGTCTCCCCTGGTTCATGACCATGTTCGGCCGGGACAGCATCTTCACCAGCCTGCAGGCGCTTCCGTTCACGTCCGAGCTCGCCGCGACGACGCTGCGCGCGCTCGGCGACTGGCAGGGCGTCGGCCTGGACGACTTCCGCGACGAGGATCCGGGCCGAATCCTGCACGAGATGCGCTACGGCGAGCTGACCGCGTTCGAGGAGCGCCCGCACTCGCCCTACTACGGCACCGCCGACGCGACGCCGCTCTACGTCGTCCTGCTCGACGAGTACGAGCGCTGGACGGGCGACCGGGCGCTCGTGCGCGAGCTCGAGGTCGAGGCGCGGGCGGCGCTCGACTGGATCGACGAGTACGCAGACATCCCGGGCGGCACCGGCTACGTCTGGTACAAGCGCCGCAACGAGGAGACGGGGCTCGAGAACCAGTGCTGGAAGGACTCCTGGGACTCGATCTCCTATCGGGACGGCCGGATTCCCGGCTTCCCGCGCGCGACCTGCGAGCTGCAGGGGTACGCGTACGACGCGAAGCTCCGCGGCGCGCGCCTGGCACGGCTCGTCTGGAAGGACGCGGCGCTCGCCGACAGGCTCGAGAAGGAAGCCGCCGATCTGAAGCGGCGCTTCAACCGGGACTTCTGGGTCGAGGACGGCGAGCTACTTCGCGCTCGCGCTCGACCCCGACGGGGCGCAGGTCGACGCGCTCACCTCGAACAACGGCCATCTCCTCTGGAGCGGCATCGTCGACAAGACGAAGGCGAAGGCCGTTGCCCGGCACCTGCTCGGCCCGCGGCTCTTCTCCGGTTGGGGCGTGCGCACGCTGGCCGAGGGAGAAGGACGCTACAACCCGATCGGCTACCACGTCGGCACGGTCTGGCCGTTCGACAACTCGTTCATCGCCTGGGGGCTGCGCCGGTACGGGTTCAAGGACGAGGCGGCGGTGATCGCGGCCGGGATCCTCGATGCCGCCGAGTTCTTCGACGGGCGCCTGCCCGAGGCGTTCGGCGGCTACGAGCGCACCGCAGACGATGTACCCGGTCCAGTACCCGACCGCCTGCAGCCCGCAGGCCTGGTCGACCGGGACGCCGCTGCTGCTCCTGCGGACGATGCTCGGGCTCGAGCCGCAGGGCGAGCACCTGATAGTCGACCCGGCCC
>CAVQEP010000005.1:0-329992 GCA_963711545.1 uncultured Actinomycetes bacterium | reverse complement strand
ACGGCGCACGGATGGCCCACGGCGGGCTGTGGAAGAACGCTCACGGATTCAGCGGAAGCCGTGACTCTTTAACGGCCATGACTCTCGGCACCTCCTCGCCAGACCCTCGCCGGAACCTGGACGCTCCGATCGGTGGAAGCACGGGTCGTTGCCGGGATAGACAATAGACAACAGCGCCGATCACGTTGCGATCCTCGACCTAAGGCCAGTAGATGACGCCGGCGGCGAAACATACGGTCCGGGCCACGCTGCGGAGAGGAGGCTTGCGGCACATTGTCCCGACGTGTGGTGTCGCGTTGGTCGCATCGGTCGTCATGGCCGCGCTTGTCGCGCCGGGCGCCGGAGCGCACGACGGGATCATGACTCCCGCCGGCCACGCAGCGGAGGACGCGGTCGTGCACACGGCCGCGCAGGAGCGTGCGCTCGACGCTCACACGCGCGCTGTCACCGCGTCGGACGCGATGGCAGCCGCTGCCGCCGTCGCCGGGGCGCCCCAGGACGTGGGGCAGTGGGGCCCGGTCGTCGACTGGCCGGTCGTCGGCGTGAACGTCGCCCTGCTGCCGAACGGCAAAGTTCTCGCCTACGACTCGATCGGCGACAACGCGACCGAGTCGTATCCCGTGCAGGACCACACTCGCGCGACCGTGTGGGATCCGGCGACGGGCACACAAACGCCGGTCACCGTCGACACCGGCTACAACATCTTCTGCAGCGGGCTGGCCCATCTCGTCGACGGCCGGATGTTCATCGCCGGTGGGAACAAGGACCAGCAGCTGAACGGCATCGTCCAGACCCACCTCTTCGACCCCGCGACGAACCTGTGGAGCCTCGGCCCGAACATGGCGGCCGGGCGCTGGTATCCGACCGTCACTCCCTTGAACAACGGCGAGATGCTCATCACCTCGGGCCGCGTCGATACGCCCGAGGTCCGGATGCTGTCCGGCGGCCTGCGTGCACTCAGCACCGCGTCCCTCAGCTTGCCCCTCTATCCGTGGATGGACGTCGCCCCGAACGGCCTGACCTTCTATTCCGGGCCCGACCAGACGCTGCGCACGCTCGACACGGCGGGCACCGGCACATGGCAGGCGCTCGGCCAGCGAGACACAATCAACCGCGACTATGGCGGCCATGCGCTCTTCGACGTCGGGAAGATGCTCGTCGCAGGCGGCGGCCCATCGACGACGGACGCGCGGGTGGTTGACCTCAACGGGGCCACGCCTCAGGTCTCGTCGACCGCACCGATGGCGTTCGGCCGCCGTCAGCACAACCTGACCGTCCTCGCCGACGGGACCGTTCTGGCAACCGGCGGCAATTCCTCGGGTGCCGCGCTCGTCGACCTCAACGCGGGCGTCTATCCGGCCGAGCAGTGGAACCCCGCCACAGGTCAGTGGCGGACACTGGCTGCGATGCAGATCACGCGCCAGTACCACTCGACTGCGCTGTTGCTGCCCGACGGGCGCGTCCTCTCCGCCGGCGGCGGGATCTGCGGTACGTGCGATCAGGTCGGCTATCTCGCCAAGAACGCAGAGATCTTCTCGCCGCCCTACCTCTTCCAGGCCGACGGTACGCTCGCTCCGCGCCCCTCGATCGACGCCGCGCCGGCATCCACGACCTACGGCGCGGCCATGGTGATCGCCACCGGGAACCCCGCGTCGATCCGCAAGGTCGCCCTCGTCCGGCTCGGCGCGGTCACGCACTCGAACAACATGGAGCAGCGCTATGTCCCCTTGTCCTTCACCGCCGGCGCGACAAGCATCACGGCGACGGCCCCGGCCAACGCGAACATCGCACCGCCAGGCTACTACATGCTCTTCATCCTCGACGCGAACGGCGTGCCTTCCGTCGCCAGCATGGTCAACGTCCATGCCAATTCGCTGCCGATGGTCACGCTCACGCAGCCTGCGGACGGCGCGACGTTCTCGTCGCCCGCCACTGTGGATCTCGCGGCGACAGCGTCCGACTCTGACGGCACGGTGGCGAAGGTCGAGTTCTTCAACGGCACGACGAAGCTGGGCGAGGACACGACCGCGCCGTACGGCTTCACCTGGAGCGGCGTAACGCCCGGGACCTACACGCTTACCGCGCGCGCCACGGACGATCTCGGCGGCACCACGACGAGTGCGGCCGTCACGATCACGGTCAGCGCAACACTCCGCCTTCGGTCGGTATCACCTCTCCGGCCGACGGCGCCGTCTTCGCGTGGAAGCCGACGATCACCGTCACTGCGACGGCGACCGACCCGGACGGCAACGTCACCAAGGTCGAGTTCAGGGACGGCACGACCCTGCTGGGCCAGGACACGACCGCGCCCTACTCGTTCACATGGCGGAACGTCCCGCAGGGGACACACGTCCTGACCGCGCGCGCGACCGACAACGCGGGCGCCGTCACGACGAGCAGCGCGGTCGGCATTACGGTGCGCCCGAAGCGCTGAGTTCGCCTCGAAACGCAGGGCGTAAAACATGGGAGCCACGGGACTCGAGCCCATGCTTCACCCCATTGCAGTCCGCAGGCGTCAGCGTCTGAGGACGTGAGAGCCAGCGCTCTCTCGAGCGCGCAGGCACTTGGGATCGGCGAGGCCAGGCCGGCGGTGTGAAGCCGTAGCCTTCGGGGCGTGCGCGAAATCGAGACCGACTACATGGTTGTTGGAGCCGGTGCCTCGGGGATGGCCTTCGCCGACACGTTGCTCGCGCACACGGACACCGAGGTCGTGCTAGTCGACCGGCGTCACCGGCCGGGCGGCCACTGGCTGGATGCTTATCCGTTCGTCCGCCTTCACCAGCCCTCCGCGTACTACGGCGTCGAATCGCGGCCGCTCGGGAACGACCGAATCGACGAGCACGGGCCGAACGCGGGGTTCTACGAGCGTGCGAGTGCGGCTGAGATCTGTGATTACTACTCGCGTGTGCTCGACGAGCACCTACTGCCGACGGGCAGGGTGCGGTTCTTCGGCATGAGCGAGTACCGCGGCGGAAATGGGGACGGCCACCTCGTTGCCTCGCTGCTCGACGGCTCAGAGACCGTCATAAAGCCGAGGCGCAGACTCGTGGATGCGAGCTATGTCCAGTCGGAGATCCCGTCGCGTCACGTTCCCGGATTCACGGTCGACCCGGGCGTCAAGCTCGTCCCGCCCAACGACCTTGTCGATCTCGCCGAGCCTGCGGATCGCTTCACGGTGATAGGGGCCGGAAAGACGGCGATCGACACCTGCGTGTGGCTGCTCGAGGCGGGAGTCGACCCCGATTGCATCCGCTGGATACGGGGGCGCGATCCGTGGCAGTTCGACCGCAACTTCACTCAGCCGCTCGATCTGGTCGGGTCGTACATGCGACTCCAGGCACGCTGGGTCGAGACGGCGGGGGCGGCGGAGGACGGTCGTGACTTCGCGCGACGGCTCGAGGACGCTGCGTTGTTCGTGCGGATCGACCCCTCGGTCGAGCCGCTGGTGTTTCGCGGCGCCACGGTCAGCCCGCGCGAAATCGACGCTCTCCGCACGATCGAGCACGTCGTGCGGGCGAGGCGGGTTCGGTGCATCGGCCGGACGAGCATCACGACCGAAGCGGGCGACATTCCGGGCGGCCGGCACGAGGTCTACGTCGACTGCACGGCCGCAGGCCTTCGTCACACCGTTCCGCGGCCGGTGTTCGAGCCGGGCCGCATCACGATCCAGTATGTGGCCGTCGGCTTCCTACCCTGGTGCGCCGCCACGATCGGATTCGTCGAGTCGACCGGCGCCCCCGACCAGGAGAAGAATCGGCTCTGCCCGCCCGTCGTGTTCTCCGGCGACGTGGCGGATCTGGCGCGGCTGGCCCATGCCGCGATGCTGGGCCAGGTGACGCGGGTCCGCGACGAGGAGGTCGGACCATGGAACGCCGCGTCGAGGCTGAACCCCGCCCGAGCTGCGCTCGACCACATCGATGACGCGGACGTCGCCGAGTCGCTGGCATTCATGTGCGAACACACGCGGTCAGCGCTGAAGAACCTCGAGCGCGCGGCGGCCGTGGGCGCCGGCGGCCGCTGACACCCGACCTTCCGGCCCTGGCCCTCGGGCCCGGGGTCGCAAGCCGCCAAAACCGCGTCATGGTGCGCCGCGTACACCCTTCAATGAGACACCGACTGATCTTCCTCGCGCTTCCGCTCGTGCCCCTCGTGCTCGCCGGCTGCGGCAAGGGCAAGTACTAGGGCCCCGGCTCACAACGCGTACGATCCCCGTCGTGGCAACGACGGACGCGCTCCTCTCGCTGGACGACGTGCGCCGCGCGCGCGAGCGCATCGCCGGCCGCCTGCACCGGACGCCTCTCCTGAGCTCCGCGACACTCTCGGACCAGATCGGTGCCGACGTCCGCTTCAAGGCGGAGCTCTTCCAGCGCACGGGATCCTTCAAGCCGCGGGGCGTCCTGAACAAGCTTGCGACGCTGAGCGAGGACGAGAAGCGGCGCGGAGTGATCTCGATCTCGGCCGGCAACCACGCGCAGGCGCTGGCGTATGCGTCGGCCGTGGAAGGAATCGACGCGCTGGTCGTGATGTGGCAGACCGCCAGCCAGATGAAGATCGACGCGGCCCGCGGATACGGCGCGACCATCGACACGGAGGCGCCCGACATCCCGAGCGCATTCGAGCGGCTCGAGGAGCTCGTGGAGTCGACCGGCCGGACGCTCGTCCATCCCTACGACGACCCGCTCGTGATGGCCGGCCAGGGCACCGTCGGGCTCGAGATCTTCGAGGACGCGCCGGCGCCGCCCGACGTGGTGCTCGTCCAGGTCGGCGGCGGCGGCCTCGTCTCCGGGATCGCGACCGCGGTCAAGGGCCTGAGTCCGGACACCCGCGTGGTCGCGGTCGAGCCCGAGCGCTCGCCCGCTCTCAACGCGAGCCTGAAGGCACGGGAGCCCGTCACGGTCGAGGCCAAGTCGATCGCCGACGGTCTCAACGGCCCGTATGCCGGGGCGAACTGCGTCCGGGTCTGCCTCGATCTCGGGGTCGAGTCGATCCTGGTCTCGGAGGAGGCCCTGGAGGAGGCTTTCCGCTTCATGTACGGCCGGATGAAGCTCGCCTGCGAGGTCGCCGGCGCGGCGACGGCGGCCGCGCTGATGTCCGGCGCCGTGGAGATCGAGCCCGGCCAGACCGTCGCCGCTGTCGTCTCGGGAGGCAACGTCGCAGCCCATACGGCCGCTGCTATCCTGGCTCCAGATGAAGCCTGACATTCACCCCGACTACGTCCTTGCGACCGTGACGTGCTCCTGCGGGAACACGTTCCAGACGCGTTCCACGAAGCCCGAGCTTCACGTCGAGATCTGCTCGAACTGCCACCCGTTCTACACGGGCAAGCAGAAGCTGGTCGACACGGGCGGACGCGTCGAGCGCTTCCAGCGCCGGCTCGAGAAGGCCGGCGGCGCCCGCCGCGGCTAGCGGCCCTTTCTCATGACGACAGTCGGGGGACAGGCGGTCCTCGAGGGCGTGATGATGCGCGGCCCGTCGAATTGGGCTGTCGCCGTTCGCAAGCCTGACGGGGACATCGCCCAGGTCCACCAGCCGATCTCGTCGCCGATGGCGCGCCACCGGACCTTCCGGCTGCCGGTCGTGCGCGGCGTGATCGCGCTCGGGGAGTCACTGGCGATCGGCTTCCGGGCGTTGGCGATCTCGGCCAACTACCAGGCGCAGGCCGAGGGGAAGGACGGCGAAGAGGTCCAGATGGAGCTGACGCGCGCGCAGCTCTTCTTCGCGTTCGCGGTCGCGATCGGCTTCGCGGTCCTGCTCTTCAAGGTCTCTCCGGCTCTGTTGACCGACTGGATCGGGATCAAGCGCACCAGCTGGTTCGTGATCGTCGAGGGCGCCATTCGCGTCACCATCTTCGTCCTCTACCTGTTCCTCATCTCGCTCTTCCCGGACCTGCGGCGCGTCTTCGAGTATCACGCTGCCGAGCACAAGGCGATCAACGCCTACGAGGCCGGAGAGGCGCTCGAGCCCGAGGTCGTGCAGCGCCACAGCCTGATCCACCCGCGTTGCGGCACCGCGTTTCTCCTCTGGGTGATGGTGATCGCGATCTTCGTCTTTGCGTTCTTCGGCCGTCCGGCCTGGTACTGGCTGATCGCAACCCGGATCCTCCTCCTGCCGGTGATCGCAGGTATCGCGTACGAGCTGATCAGGTTCGCCGGCAAGCACCAGCGGAACCGCATCCTGATGACGATCCTGGCTCCGGGCCTCTGGCTCCAGCGGCTCACGACCCGCGAGCCGTCCCTCGACCAGCTCGAGGTCTCGATCCGCGCGCTCAAGGAGGTGCTCTCGCTCGAGGGCACCGATCCGGCCGCGCGCAAGGTCGAGGTCATGGCCTGACACCCCGAGCAAAAGCTGCGCTTTTGCTCGGATCTGGGTACGCCGCTTCGCGGGTAACGTGCTCGGGCCCAGCCCGCGCACTTCCATCGGTCTGCCTTGTCCTTTCGGATGGTCCGCGCGCGGTGGCGGCTTCGCCGTCCCCGCACGCGTAAGTTCGGCCTGCGGTTAGTGCGGCTGCGCTTGCACTAACCTCCGGCCGTCAGGCGCATCGACTGGAGACAGGTCTAAGGGACAGTCCCTTGGACGCGTCCCTCGAGTTATGGGTGGCTCGGGCCGCCGGACGCGACCATTTCGGAAGTCACTGCCACGCAGCGAGTGCAATGCCGCATAGCCTTCTCTTCGTGCCGAGAGTCGAACGCACGTCGGCGGCGACCTGGGAGGGCAACGTTGCCCGCGGTGGCGGCGCGATCACCGCGGCCAGCGGCGCCTTCGGCGGCCTGCCCTACTCACTCGCGACACGGATCGGCAACCCCGAAGGCAAGACGAGCCCCGAGGAGCTGCTCGCCGCCGCGCACGCGGCCTGCTTCGCGATGTCGCTCGCGGGGGAGCTGGCGGGGAACGGCACCGTCGCCGAGAAGGTCGAGGTGACCGCGCTGGTCACGCTCGACCAGGTCGAGGACGGCTCGCACCGGATCGTCTCCTCGCAGATCGACGCTCGCGCGCGTGTAACAGGAGTGAGCGAAGGGGATCTCCAGGCAACGGCGGAGGCGGCGAGCAAGGGCTGCCCGCTTTCGGCCCTGATCGAGGGCACTGCCGCCGTGACCGTGAATGCGACACTCGAGGGAGGAACCGATGGCGACTGAGCGCAAGGCGGAAGTGACCTGGCACGGAGATCTGATGAGCGGCAGCGGCACCGTCGACTCGGTGACGAGCGGCGCTGTCGGCGGGCTCGAGGTCAGCTGGCCGTCCCGCTCCGAGGAGCCGAACGGCCTCACCAGCCCGGAGGAGCTGATCGCCGCTGCCCATGCGACCTGCTTCTCGATGGCGCTCTCGCACGGCCTTGCCCAGGGCGGCCACGCACCGGAGCAGCTCGACACCTCCGCGACTGTCACGTTCCAGCCGGGAGAGGGCATCACCAAGATCGCCCTCGAGGTCGACGGTCGCGTCCCCGGCATGGACGACGCCGCCTTCGCCGAGGCCGCTCAGCAGGCGAAGGACAACTGCCCGGTCTCGAAGGCGCTCACGGGCGTCCCCGAGATCACCCTGAGCGCACGCCTGCAGAGCTAGATTGGCACCGGCGATGGCCGGCGGCGTCGAACAGCTCGTCGAGGAGCTCGAGCGCTCCTATCACGAGGCGCAGGAGCGCCTGTCGGACCCTGCCGTCTACAACGACCACCGGCAGGCCGCCGAGGCAGGGCGGAAGCTGAAGGAGCTCGAGGGCCCGAACCGCGTCGCAGGGGAGTGGCGGCAGGTCACGGCCGACCTCGAGGCGGCGCGCGACGACGGCGACCTGCGCGAGCTCATCCCCGAGCTCGAGGAACGGGCGCGGGCGCTCGAGGAGGAGCTTCGCGTCGCCCTCGCGCCGACCGACCCCGCCGACAGCAAGGACGTGATCGTCGAGATCCGGCAGGGAGTCGGCGGCGACGAGGCCGCCCTCTGGGCCGGTGATCTGTATCGCGCACTCACCCGCTACGCCGAGCGGCGCGGCTTCGACGTCGAGGTGCTCGGCTCGAGCCCGAACGAGGCGGGCGGATACAAGGAGGCGACGTTCGCGATCAAGGGCGAGGGCGCGTTCTCGGTCTTCAAGTGGGAGGGAGGCACGCATCGAGTCCAGCGCGTCCCCGAGACGGAGTCTCAGGGGCGGATCCACACGTCGACGGCGACCGTCGCGGTGATGCCGGAGGCCGAGGAGGTCGAGGTCGAGATCGATCCGAACGACCTGAAGATCGACGTCTACCGTTCGACCGGGCCGGGCGGACAGAGCGTCAACACAACCGACTCCGCCGTGCGCATCACGCACCTTCCGACCGGCCTGGTGGTCGCGATGCAGGACGAGAAGAGCCAGCTGCAGAACCGGCAGAAGGCGCTGCGGGTGCTGCGCGCGCGCCTGTACGAGCTCGAGCGTGAGCGGCAGCGGGCGGAGCTCGACGCGACCCGCCGCTCGCAGATCGGCTCGGGCGAGCGTGCGGAGAAGATCCGGACGTACAACTTCCCGGAGAACCGGGTCACCGACCACCGCATCAAGCTCACCGCGCACCAGCTCGACCGCGCGCTGCAGGGTGAGCTCGACGAGTTCACGGAGGCGCTCGCCGCCGAAGAGCGTCGTCGAGCGCTCGGCGAATGACCGTCGCGGAGGCGTTACGCGCAACCGAGGCGCGTCTTGCCGAGGCTGGAGTCGACTCGCCGCTCGTGGACGCGGAGCTCCTGCTCGCGCACGTGCTCGGCACCTCGCGCTCCGCGGTGTATGCGGAGCGCGGACGAGATGTGCCGGAAGCGCTCGAGGAGCTCGTCCGGCGCCGCGCGCGGCGCGAGCCGCTGGCCTACGTGCTCGGGCAGTGGGGGTTTCGGAGGCTGACAGTGAAGACCGATGCCCGCGCCCTTGTCCCGCGTCCCGAGACGGAGATGGTGGTCGAGAGGTGCCTGGCGCTCCTCCGCGGCGAGCCGCAACCGCGTGTGCTCGACCTCGGCACAGGCACCGGCGCGATCGGGCTCGCGATCGCGGACGAGCATCCCGGCGCGCGCGTCACCGCCGTCGACGCGTCGTCCGACGCAGCCGCGCTCGCGCGCGAGAACGCCGACCGGCTCGGCCTGCATGTCCTTGTCCGTGTCGGCGGGATCGAGACCGCGTCGGAGGGCTGGGACCTCGTGGTCTCGAATCCGCCCTATGTCGCCGCGTCGGACTGGGGCTCGCTTCAGCCGGAGATCCGGGAGTGGGAGCCGCGCAGCGCGCTCGTCGGAGCGGGGCTGCACGAAGAGATCGCGAAAAACGCGCGCACGCGTCACCTCGTCCTCGAGGTCGGCGACGGCGCGGCCGGCGAGGTCGCAGGCATGCTGAGGTCGCTCGGCTACGAGCACGTGGCGGTCACTCCCGACCTTGCCGGCCGGGAGCGCGTGGTCGAAGGCAGCCGGTGATCGACGCAGCCGTACAGGCCGTTCGGGCCGGGGAGCCGGTCGTGCTCCCGTTCGACACCGTCTACGGCCTTGCCGCCGATCCGGAAGACGAGGATGCGGTTGAGCGGCTCTACCGGCTCAAGGGGAGGGACGAGGGCCGGCCCACCGCACTGGTCGCGGCGAGCATCGACCAGCTCCTCGAGCGCATCCCGGAGCTGCAGGGGCCGGCGGGCTCCATGATGCCGGCGCTGCTTCCCGGCCCGGTGACGCTGATCGTCCCGAACCCGGCGCGACGCTTCTCGTGGCTGACGGGGCCGAATCCGGACGCGATCGGCGTGCGCGTTCCCGGCCTCAGCGGCCCGGGCGGCGAGGTTCTCCGTCGAGTCGGCATCGTCGCGGCAACGAGCGCGAATCATCCGGGCGAGCCCGATCCGCGGTGCCTCGAAGACGTTCCGGAGGACATCAGGAGCGGAGCCGGCGCCGCTCTCGACGGGGGCGAGCTTCCGGGAACGCCGTCGACGGTGATCGACCTGACCGGCACGGAGCCGCGGGTGCTGCGTGAGGGCGCTCTTCCGGCTGCCGACGCCCTGGGCCGACTGGCTTCGGGAGTACGATCCACGTGACCACCGGGAGAGGAGTGCAATGGCCGTCGCGCAGCAGACCTTTCAGCAGCTGACCACAGCAGGCCTCGACGAGCTCGACCCCGAGATCGCGTCACTCCTCGGTCGCGAGCTCGAACGGCAGCGTGGGCAGATCGAGCTGATCGCGTCCGAAAACTTCACCTGGCCGGCGGTGTTCGAGGCCGTCGGCTCGACGCCGACGAACAAGTATGCGGAGGGGTATCCCGGTCGGCGCTACTACGGCGGCTGCGAGGTCGTGGACGAGATCGAGCAGCTTGCGATCGACCGAGCGAAGGAGCTCTTCGGCGCGGACCACGCGAACGTCCAGCCGCATGCGGGAGCACAGACGAACATGGCCGTCTACATGGCCGCCCTGGAGCCGGGGGACACGATCCTCTCGCTCGAGCTCTCGCACGGCGGACACCTGACCCACGGGCTCAAGGTGAACTTCTCCGGCCGGCTGTACACGATCGCCCACTACGGCGTCTCGCGCGAGACGAACGTCGTCGACTACGACGACGTGCTCGACAAGGCTCGCGCGAGCCGGCCCCGTCTGATCGTCTGCGGCGGGTCCGCCTATCCACGCACGGTGGACACGGCGAAGTTCCGCGAGATCGCCGACGAGGTCGGCGCCCTTCTGCTGTGCGACATGGCCCACTTCGCCGGTCTCGTCGCGGCCGGGCTGCAGCCGAACCCGGTCGAGCACTGCGACTTCGTCACCTCGACCACACACAAGACACTGGCCGGGCCGCGCTCCGGGTTCATCCTCTGCCGGGAGGAGCACGCGCAGGCGGTCGATCGCGCCGTCTTCCCGGGGATGCAGGGCGGGCCGTTGCAGCACACGATCGCCGCGAAGGCGACGTGCTTCAAGATCGCGGCCACCGAGGCGTTCCGCGACTATCAGTCCCAGGTGCGCCGGAACGCCGACACGCTCTCGGACACGCTGATGGAGGGTGGGCTCGACGTGCTCACCGGCGGCACCGACACGCATCTCCTCCAGCTCGACCTCCGCGCGACGGACTGGACGGGCAAGGACGCCGAGGAGCGCCTGCACGAGGTGAAGCTGACGGTGAACCGGAACACGGTGCCTTTCGACGAGCGCAAGCCGACGGTCGCGAGCGGCGTCCGCATCGGCACACCCGCCGCGACGATGCGCGGGATGGACGACGGGGACTTCCGTGAGATCGGGCGGATCATCGTGGGCGCACTGGGCGAGTCCCCGGACCTCGCTGCGCTCCGCGCGCGGACCGACGCGCTGTGCGCGAAGCGGCCGCTCTACCCGGGGTTCCGCGGCTGGACCACCTACGTGTCGTGACAGTGACTGAGACGCGTAGCGGCACGGTCGTCGAGGTCAGGCACCCACTCGTCCAGCACAAGCTCTCTTACCTACGGGACCGGGAGACGCCGACCGTCCACTTCCGCAAGCTCGTCAACGAGGTCACGCTTCTCCTGACCTACGAGGCGACGAAGGACCTGCCCACGGAGGACGTCGAGGTTCAGACACCGCTCGAGGTCGGGCGCTTCCCGAGGATCAGCGGCAAGAAGGTGGCGGTCTGCCCGATCCTGCGGGCGGGAGTCGGGATGCTCGACGGCGTGCTCTCGCTCATCTCGAGCGCGCGGGTCGGCTTCATCGGGATGTACAGGGACGAGGAAACCCTCGAGCCCGTCGAGTACTACGCGAAGCTCCCGGCCGACATCGCCGACCGGGACGTGATCCTGCTCGACCCGATGCTCGCGACCGGCAACTCCACCGCCGCGGCGATCCGCACGGTGAAGGACGCGGGCGCGACGTCGGTGCGCCTGATCGCGATCATCGCCGCGCCCGAGGGGATCGAGCGGATCACGCGCGACCATCCGGACATCCAGATCGTCGTCGCAGCGATCGACCGTGGCCTCAACGAACGGGGCTTCATCGTCCCCGGCCTCGGCGACGCAGGCGACCGCCTGTACGGCACGAAGTAGAGCTCGTGGCTCTGAGCCACAAACTCGGCCAGGTCCGGAACCGTCGGCGGGCGCGGCGGTGGCAGCACTGGACCGAGGTCGCGCCCGAAGAGGACTTCGCGCGGCGCGCCGGGATCCTCACCGCGATCGCGGTCGCCTTCATGCTCGTCCTCTTCGTCCTGCTCGTCGTCGGGCTCGTCCTGGCGCTCGCCTGATGCTGCACACCCTCGCCGACCATCTCGAGATCATCTGGGGCGCGCTCCTGGCGGCCGCCATCGTCGTCCTGCTCACTCCCGCCGTCGGCGGCATGGCGCGACTGCTCGGCGTCGTCGACCGGCCCGGCGGGCGGCGGCTGAATCGCAGCGCCGTTCCCCGGCTCGGCGGCCTGGCGCTCTTCTTCGGGATCTTCGTCCCCGCCCTGGCGTTCCTCGACCTGTCGGGCGAGACGCGCGGCTTGCTCCTCGGCGCCGCCGTGGCGACGACGGTCGGCGCCGTCGACGACTTCCGGGGCCTGCGCTGGTGGGAGAAGCTCGGGGGCCAGGTCGCCGCTGCGTCGATCCCGGTCGGCTTCGGCATCTGGGTGCACCGATTCACCTTCCCGATCCTCGGCATCCACTCGTTGCCGCACTGGGTCGGGATGCCGCTGTCGGTGCTCTGGATCGTCGCGATCATGAACATGGTCAACTTCCTCGACGGGCTCGACGGGCTCGCTGCCGGCGTCTCCGCTATCTCGGCCTTCACGTTCACGCTGATCGCGCTGTCGCTGCCGAGGCCCGAGCTGCAGGCCGCGATCCTGTCGGCGGTCGTGCTCGGCGCTTCGCTCGGCTTTCTGCGCCACAACCTTTATCCGGCTCGGATCTTCATGGGGGATTCCGGCGCGATGCTTCTCGGTTTCGTCCTCGCGACCATCCCGCTGCAGGGGCTGCTGAAGACGGCCTCGATCGTCACCCTCTTCTTCCCGCTCCTCGTTCTCGCCGTTCCGATTATCGACACGTCGTTCGTCGTCGCGAAGCGGTTGAAGTACCGGCAGCCCGTCTATCGCGCCGACAGGCACCACCTGCACCACCGCTTCGTCGACATCGGCTTCTCGCAGCGCCGAGCGGCGACCTACATCTGGCTCTGGTGCGGGACGCTGGCCGCGACCGCGCTCGCTCTCCGCTTCATCCGGCCGCACCAGCACGGGGTCTGGCACCCGTGGCGGATGCTGGTGGTCTCGCTGATCGGGCTCGTCGCCCTCGCCGCGTCGGTGTACATGGTCTATCTGCTCGAGATCGTGAAACTCGCCAATCCGATCATCCGGAGGCGCGAGGAGCAGGCGCGCGCGCGGCAGCGGAAGACGGCCTGACCCCGATCGTGCGCCACAAAGTAGGGCAGTTTTCGGCCAGTCAAGCGGTCTTAACCTGTTACAAGCGGTGCTATGCTCCGCGCGGATGGACGCCGTGACCCGCGCCTCGTTCGAGCCCGCCGGGGCGGGAGGACTGCTTCTCGGCGTCCTGCTCGCCGTTATTTCCCTCGGTCTTCTCTTCGGCTGGCTGGCCGGATCGGCGGGAATCGGGATCCTCATCGGCGCGGTGGTCGGGCTTCCACTCGCGGTAGCCGTCGTCTACCGGCGTTATCGGGACGTTCTTTGATGCGCCCGAGCCTGCTCGCCACGCCGCGGCCGGAGCCGGGGCACATTCTGCCCGCGCTCGCGGGGTCCACCGTCATTCTCTTCGCCCTCGTCCTGTTCCTCATCGTCGGCTGGGATCTCACCGGCTGGGCGCTCGCGGCAGCTCTCTGGATCGGAATGCACGGCCTCGATCTCGCGCTTCGGCGCGCGAGGAAGGGCACAGGTAACGTCGCGGCCTCCGGAATGCAGGCATTCGGAATGCTCTTCAAGCTGCTGGGGCTTCTCGTGGTCCTTTTCGCGGCTGCGGCGTCGAGCCCGCGCCTAGCGCTGGCCGCTGCGCTGGTCTACGCCCTTGCCTACACCCTGGAGCTGGGGCTCTCGCTCGTCACCTACTTCGCGGGTGGACGATGAAGGCCCGCCTCCTCGCGCTCGCGGTCCTGGCGCTGTCGTTCCCCCCGGCTGCCTTCGCCCGGGGCACGTTCGACCCGACGAAGGAGTTCGAGCAGCACGAGTGGGTCTCGATCCATCTCGGGCCCCTGGATCTGTCGATCACGAAGGCCGTCGTCTACCTCATGCTCGGCACCCTCATGACGATCGGGCTCGGCATCCTGCTGATGCGCGTTCGCCTGGGTGTGCGGCCCGGAGCACGCCAGACGATCGGAGAGCAGATCTACGAAGTCACCCAGACGCAGATCGCGGAGCAGGGCCTGCCTTCGAAGGCGATCGCGCGATGGTTCCCCTATGTTGCCTCGCTCTTCATGTTCATCCTCGTCGTGAACCTGCTCGGCTTCATCCCGCTTCCGATCACGGGTGAGACCTACCACGGGATTCCGACCTGGGGGATCTACGCGGCGACCAGCTCCCTCTCGGTGACCCTGGCACTCGCCCTGCTGACCTTCGCGTTCACGCACATAGAAGGCGTCAGGCACAACGGAGCCGTCGGGTACTTCAAGAGCTGGATCCCCGAGGCGCCGAAGGGACTGCTGCTTCTGATCGTGCCCCTCGAGATCCTCGGCCAGTTCATGCGGTTGATCTCACTCAGCGTCAGGCTCTTCGCGAACATGCTCGCGGGCCACATCCTGATCCTGACCTTCCTCGGCCTCATCTTCATCTTCCAGTCACTGGCGCTGCTGCCCGTCCTGATTCCCGCAACGCTCTTCTACGTCTTCGAGGTGGTCATCGTCGTCGGGATCCAGGCGTTCATCTTCGCCGCCCTGTCCGCCATCTACATCGGCTCCGCAATCGAGCCTCAGCACTAAAGGAGGAACAAACGTGAATGCTCTTCTCGCAGCAACCTCGGGCGACGTGACGAAGGCCGGCAAGGCCATCGGTCTTGCTCTGGGCGTCGGTCTCGGCGCGCTCGGTGCCGGCGTCGGCATCGGGAACATCTTCGGCTCCATGATCCAGTCGGTCGCGCGCCAGCCCGAGCTTCGCGGCGAGCTCACCGGTATCCAGTGGCTCGGCTTCGCGCTCACCGAAGCGGTGGTGTTCTACGGGCTCCTGGGGTCGATCCTCGCGTACGTCCTGGTCTGATGCTGGTCGCGTCGAACCCGCTGATCCAAGTCCGGCTCGGGTTGATGGTCTGGACCATCGTCTGCTTCGCGATCACCTTCTTCGTCCTGAAGAGGTACGCGTTCAGCTACATCCAACAGGCGATCGACGAGCGCCGCGAGCGGATCCGGCGGTCCCTCGACGAGGCGGACGACGCGCGGGACGAGGCGCACAGGTTGCTGGAGGAGCACCGCTCGCTGATCGGCCAGGCACGCGGTCAGGCCGAGCAGATCCTGAGCGAGACGCGCAAGGACGCTGAAGCACAGCGCCAGCGCGTCAAGGACGAGACCGAGGCCGACCGGCAGAGGCGGCTCGAGGAGACGCACCGTCAGATCGAGGCGGAGACCCAGCGCGCGCTGCAGCAGATTCGCGCCGAGGTCGCGGAGTTGACGCTCGTCGCGACGACCAAGGTGACTGGGAAGGTGCTCGATGGCGCCGACCACCGCCGCCTGATCGAGGACGCGATCAAGGACCTCGACTTCTCTGCGCTCGAGCAGGAGACCACGAGATAGCCGTCGTCCACCGCACCTATGCGCGCGCGCTCTTCGAAGCTGCGAAGGAGAAGGGCCGGCTGACGGTGGTCCATGAGGAGCTCGGCGACTTTGCCGCGGCGGTCCGGGACGTTCCCCAGCTCCGGGGCGTGCTGCGCAGTCCCCAGCTCGACCCGGCCGCAAAGGCCGGCATTCTCGAGGACATGCTCGGAGGCGCGGACGAGCTGGTGCGCAACTTTCTCCTCCTCGCCGCCGAGAAGGGGCGAATCGGGGAGATCGAGGAGATCGCCCGCGAGCTCGACCGCCTGGTCGCGGCGGAGGAGCGAAGGGTGAAGCTCGACCTGACGACCGCCTACGAGCTCTCCGACGACGACGCGCGCGAGATCGTCGAGCAGATCGAGGCCTCGACCGGCCGCTCGGTCGAGGCGACGCGCCACGTCGATCCCAGCCTGATCGGCGGTCTCGTGCTCCAGGCCGATTCCCTGCGTGTCGACGCGTCCGTGCGCGGCCGGCTCGAACGACTACGACAAGAACTAGTCACAAGGAGTTAGGTGTCCCTCCCAGCAATACACGCCGGCTTCTGGCCCGCGATCACGCGGCGCCAGACCCCACCCTCGTCCTTATCAAGGCTTAGAGCCTTGCCTGCGGCCGAGTGCGGCCTCTGGCTTGGTGCTCGCGACCCAGAAACTCGACAGCATTACTGGGAGGGACACCTGTGAAGCTACGCCCCGAAGAGATCACCGCGATCCTGAAGGACCGGATCGAGAGCTACAACGTCGAGACCGACCTCTCCGAGGTCGGCACCGTTCTCCAGGTCGGCGACGGCATCGCCCGCGCGTACGGGCTCGAGAACGCGGTCGCGATGGAGATGCTCGAGCTCGAGCACGGCGTCGTCGGCCTCGCGTTCAACCTGGAGGAGGACGACGTCGGGATCGCGCTTTTCGGCGAGTGGCAGCACGTCAAGGAGGGCGAGCCGGTGCGGCGCTCGGGCAAGGTCGCGAGCGTGCCCGTCGGGGATGCGCTCCTCGGCCGGGTCGTCGACCCGCTCGGCAACCCGATCGACGGCGGCGGCCCGATCGAGACGACCGAGACGCGTCCGCTCGAGTTCAAGGCGCCGGGCGTGGTCGCGCGGCAGCCGGTGAAGGAGCCGCTGCAGACCGGCATCAAGGCGATCGACTCGATGACGAACGTCGGGCGCGGTCAGCGCGAGCTGATCATCGGCGACCGGCAGACCGGGAAGACCGCGATCGTGGTCGACACGATCCTCAACCAGAAGGACACGGACGTCGTCTGCATCTACGTCGCGATCGGGCAGAAAGCGTCGACCGTGTCGCAGGTGTACGAGCTCCTCCGCGACCGCGGCGCGATGGAGTACACGACGATCGTCTCTGCCGCGGCGCAGGAGGCCGCTCCGATCAAGTGGATGGCGCCGTTCGCCGGTTGCGCGATGGGCGAGTACTTCCTCTACAACGGCCGCCACGTCCTCTGCATCTACGACGACCTCTCGAAGCACGCCGACTCGTACAGGCAGCTGTCGCTGCTCCTGCGTCGCCCGCCCGGTCGCGAGGCTTTCCCCGGCGACGTCTTCTACCTGCACTCGCGCCTCCTCGAGCGCGCGTGCAAGCTCTCGGACAAGCTTGGCGGAGGCTCCCTGACCGCGCTTCCGATCATCGAGACCCAGGCCGGAGACGTGTCCGCCTACATCCCGACGAACGTCATCTCGATCACCGACGGGCAGATCTTCCTCGAGTCCGACCTCTTCTTCTCCGGCGTCCGTCCGGCGGTGAACGTCGGGATCTCGGTCTCACGCGTGGGCTCGAGCGCCCAGACGAAGGCGATGAAGAAGGTCGCCGGGCGTCTCCGCCTCGACCTCTCGCAGTACCGTGAGCTCGAGGCGTTCGCCCAGTTCGGCTCCGAGCTCGACGAGGCGACGCAGAAGGCGCTCGGCCGTGGCGAGCGGATGGTCGCCACGCTGAACCAGCCGCAGTACCAGCCCTGGCCGATGGAGGAGCAGGTGGTCGCCCTGTACGCGGGAGTCAACGGCTTCCTCGACGAGATCCCGGTCGGCCAGGTGCCGCGCTTCCAGGAGGAGCTGCGCGAGCACCTCCGTGCCGAGGGCTCGATCCTCGCCGAGATCCGCGACAGCGGCGACCTGTCCGACGACGTCGCGAAGAGGCTCGAGGCGGAGATCGAGAAGCTCCAGCAGAGCTTCGACGTGAAGGAGGAAGCGAGCCTCGTCTCGTAGCTAGTGGCCCGTCCAGCCCTATTCCGACAACAGAACTGGCCGGGCCACTGATGGCCTCCGTCCAGGACATCAAGCGCCGCATCCGGTCGGTCCGCAACACGCGGAAGATCACGCGCGCGATGGAGCTCGTCGCGGCCGCGAAGCTGCGGCGCGCGCAGGCCCGGATCGAGGCGATGCGCCCGTATGCGGACCGCATGCTGGAGCTGATGTCGGGGACGGCCCGCGCGAGCGCCTCGGTGCGCGGCCTTCCGCTCCTCCAGCAGCGCGAGCAGGAGCGCTCGGTGGCGATCGTGCCGCTCACCGGCGACCGCGGCCTGGCGGGCGCGTTCAACTCGCAGATCCTGCGCCGCGCCCTCGCGCTCGACCGCCAGCTCCGGGCGGAGGGCAAGAATGTCCTGTGGGTGCCCGTCGGGAGGAAGGGAGCCGGCTCGCTCCGGTTCCGCCGGCAGGAGCTCTCGGGTGAGTTCACGGGCTTCACCGACCAGCCTCAGTACGCCGACGCGCAGGCGGTCGCGCATCGCGTGACCGAGCTCTACACGGACGAGGAGGTCGATCGGGTCGTGGTCGTCTACAACCACTTCGAGTCGCCGCTCGTCCAGCGCGTCACCGTCCAGGACGTCCTGCCCCTCTCCGCCGAACTGCTCGAGACTGACGAGCAGGAGCGGGAGGAGGACGCCTCGCGCGGAGACTTCATCTTCGAGCCCGAGCCGGAGGAGATCCTGGCGCGGCTCCTCCCGGTCTACCTCGAGACGGAGCTGTACCGGGCTCTGCTCGAGTCGGCCGCCTCGGAGCACGGCGCGCGCATGACCGCCATGCGAAACGCCTCGAAGAACGCCGGGGAGCTCATCGACAACCTCACGCTCGCGATGAACCGTGCCCGGCAGGCCGAGATCACCCAGGAGATCCTGGAAGTGGTCGCCGGCGCCGACGCTCTGATGGGCTAGCCGGCGAAGACCCCGAATCCCGGACGGCGCCGCCTTCCGGCCTGATGAGAGTTCCCTAACAATCGGGCGTGTAAAGCGTCTCTGTGTCTGTCAGAATGCGGCCCGCTCGGAGGGGCGGGGCGAAGTGGGGCTGCGGCCGCAGTCCCAGAACGAACGGAGGGAGTAGATGCATCGACGTAGGCTCTGGCTCTTGGCCGGGGTGGTGCTCGCAGCGCTCGCGCTTGCGGCCACCGGCTCGGCGAGGGTTAGCGGACCGGATGGTGCTTCGGCGAAGAACGCCGGCACGCTGGTCTTCGGAGCGGAGCAGGGAGGCGGTCCGGACTGGTGTCTGAACCTGATCCTGGACGTGGACTGCAACGCGTTCTGGAACGTCGTGTTCCAGACGCCGGTGATCCGCGGCGCGTTCCTGTTTACGCCCGGCTTCAAGTACAAGCCGGACCTGATCAGCAAATACACGTTGAAGCTGAAGCCGCAGCGGGTGACGTACTACATCCGCAAGAACGCCAAGTGGAGCGACGGCGTGCCGGTCACCGGCAAGGACTTCAGGTTCACGTGGCAGACCACCCAGGACGCGAAGAACAAGGATCACATCGATCCGCTGGGCTGGGAGGACATCTCGAGCGTCAGGGGCAACGGCAAGGTCGTGACCGTGACGTGGAGGAAGAACTTCGCAGCCTGGAAGGGCCTCTTCAGCTACGTCCTGCCCCAGCACGCGCTGGCCGGCACGGACATGCTGACGGTCTGGAACGACTGCATTTGCAACCCGAAGAAGGGCAACGCCCCGATCAGCGACGGGCCGTTCCTGATGACGCGGTTCGACCGCGGCTCTGGCGTCACGCTGACCCGCAACAACGCCGGCTGGTTCGGCAGGAAGGCCAAGCTGGACTCGATCGTGTTCCGTTTCATCACGAACACGAACTCCGAGATCCAGGCGATCCGCTCGGGTGAGGTCGACGCGATCTACCCGCAGCCGCAGCTGGCTCTGGCGGACCTCAAGAGCCAGGCGGGCCTGAAAGTCGTCTCGCACGTCGGCCTGCAGTGGGAGCACATCGAGATCGAGCAGGGCGCCAAGGGCAATCCGCTTGCGAAGAACGCCTGGATGCGCCAGGCGCTCCTGACCTCGCTGAACCGTGATGCGGCGGCCAAGGCGCTGTACGGGACGCTGAACCCGAGCATCGGCCCGCTGAACACGCTCGTCCGGTTGAAGGGCGAGGCGGGGTATGCAGTGGCGAACAAGGACTTCGCCAAGTGGAACTTCAGCGTGTCGAAGGTCGACTCGATCATGAAGGCGCACGGGTGCGCCAAGGGCAGTGACGGCATCTTCGTCTGCAACGGGACGAAGGTCGCGTTCGACTTCGCCTCGACGACGGGTAACGCTCTGCGTGCGCTCGCGTTCACGATCTTCCAGGATCAGGCCGCCAAGGCCGGCATCCAGCTGAGGAACGCGTTCGTGCCCGCGGGGACGCTGTTCGGGAGCAAGCTGCCGAACCACGACTTCGACCTGGCGATGTTCACGTACCTCGTCACGGTCGATCCGCATTACGTGGTCAGCATCTTCTCGTGCGGCAACGCGAGCAACTACACGGAGTACTGCAACCGGACCGTGACGAACCTGCTCGCCAAGTCGGATCAGGAGCTGAACGACAAGAAGCGCCTGGCTCTGATCCTGAGGGTCGGCAAGATCATGGGCAACGACGTACCCATGGTTCCGCTCTACCAGCGCCCGACGTACCTCGTCTACAAGACGTCGGTCAAGGGCATGGTCGACAACTCCTCGAGCCAGGGACCGAGCTTCAACGCGGAGGCCTGGTCGAAGGGCTAAGGAACGCAATAGGAGCCTGATTCGCGTTCCGAATTGCACGAGTCCCGCCCCCTTCACCCGGGGCGGGACTCGTTCATAATGTGGTGACCCGATGCTGACCTACATACTGCGACGAATCCTCTACAGCATCCCGGTGCTGATCGCGACGAGCTTCCTGATCTTCACGTTCGTCTCGGTCTCCGGCGATCCGCTGGGCCGGCTCAGGGCCAACCCGAACATCACCGCTCAGCAGTTCCAGGCCATCAAGCACTCGAAGAACCTCGATCGGCCGGTCATCGTCCGCTACGGCATCTGGGTCCGCGACGCAGTCACGAAGAAGTTCGGGACGACGCTGTTCGGCAACCGTCCGATTTGGCCCGACCTGCAGCGGGTCATGGGCCACACGCTGCAGTTCATTCTCAGCGCGCTGGTCATCTCGGTGATCTTCGGGGTGGCGATCGGCGTGTATTCCGCCTTACGCCAGTACTCGGTGTTCGACTACACCGCGACGACCCTCAGCTTCGTCGGCTTTGCGACGCCGGTGTTCTGGCTCGCCCTGATGCTGCAGGTAATCGTCGTGCAGATCTATCTCAAGTGGAACATCCGCGTCTTCTACACGTCCGGGCTATCGTCCCCCACGAACGCGGGCCACGGCTTCCACTTCCTGATCGACCGGGTGCAGCATCTTGCGCTCCCGGTAATCGCGCTCTGCGTCCTCAGCATCGCCCAGTACAGCCGCTACATGCGCGCGTCCATGCTGGAAGTTCTCAACTCCGACTACGTCCGGACCGCGCGCGCCAAGGGCCTGCTCGAGCGCCGCGTGATCATGAAGCACGCCTTCCGCAACGCGCTCATCCCGCTCGTGACGGTCGTGGCAATCGACTTCGGCGCTCTCTTCGCCGGCGCGATCGTCACCGAGACGATCTTCACGCTCGACGGCATGGGCTTCTATTTCATCAACGCGCTCCAGGCCAGCGATCCCTACCCGGTGATGGCCTGGCTGATGGTGGTCGCGGTGATGGTGATTACGTTCAACCTGATCGCCGACATCCTCTATGGGGTCTTCGACCCGAGGATCCGTTATGACTGACGAACCGATTCGCGATCCGAGCGCACTGGCGGTAGCGCCGCCCGACTCCGAGCTCCCCGGGGACCCGCGCGCGATGACTCTCGACGCCGGCGCCCTGTCGTACGAGTCAGGGCTCGAGATCCAGGCGCGAAGCCAGTGGGCGTATGCCCGGCGCCGCTTCGTGCGGCACCGCCTCGCACTGAGCAGCGTGGTCGCTCTGCTGCTCATCTTCGGGTGCGGCTTGTTCGCGAACGTGATCGCGCCCTACGGCTACAAGGAGATCAACCTCAACGCGCTGAGCGAAGCGCCGAGCGCCAAGCACCTCTTCGGCACCGACAGCGCCGGTCGCGACTCCTTCAGCCGCACACTCTTCGGGATCCGCACGTCCGCCCGTGTGGGAATCTTCGTGGGCATCCTCTCGACCCTCATCGGCACCATCATCGGCGGGCTCGCCGGCTTCTACGGCGGCTGGGCCGACAACCTGCTCATGCGGCTGACCGACCTTTTCCTGACGTTACCCCTGCTCGCCGTGCTGCTCACGGCAGCGCGCTTCTTAGGACACAGCACCCCGACGAAGCTGGCGTTCCTGCTGGCGGCGCTGATCTGGACGCCGATCGCCCGCGTGGTCCGGGGAAGCTTCCTCTCGCTCCGCGAGAAGGAGTACGTCGAGGCCGCCCGCGCGGCCGGCGCCGGCGACACGAGGATCATGTTCCGCCACATGCTGCCCAACACGATCGGACCGATCGTGGTGGCGGCGACGCTCACGATCGGCGTCGCGATCCTATTGGAGGCAACGCTGTCCTTCCTCGGCTTCGGAATCGAGCCGCCCACGCCTGCCCTCGGGGCGCTTCTCAACGAGGGTACGGACCAGGGCATCGACAAGTGGTGGCTCGTGACGTTTCCGGGCGTCGTGATCGTGATCATCGTGCTCTGTATCAACTTCATCGGCGACGGGCTCCGCGACGCCCTCGATCCCACCCAGCGCCGCGTCCGTGCCTGACGCACTCCTCTCGATCAAAGACCTCGTCGTCGAGTTCTCCACGGAGGACGGCGTGGTTCAAGCCGTGGACGGCGTCACGTACGACCTCTTTCCCGGCGAGACGCTCGGCATCGTCGGGGAGTCCGGCTCGGGCAAGAGTGTCAGCACGATGTCGATCCTCGGGCTGATCCCACAGCCTCCCGGACGGATCGTGCGCGGCGAGGCCCTGTTCAAGGGAACCGATCTCCTCAAGGTCTCGAAGAAGCAACTGCGCCATATCCGCGGCAACGAGGTGGCCCTGATCTTTCAGGACCCGATGACGTCCCTCAATCCGGTGCTCAAGATCGGCGCCCAAATCGGCGAGGCGATTCGCACACATCATCCCCACGAGAAGGACGCGGACGTGAAGGAGCGGGTGGTCGGCCTGATGCGGACGGTCGGCATCCCCAATCCCGAGCGGCGCTACGAGCAGTACCCGCACGAGTTCTCGGGCGGGATGCGCCAGCGCGCGATGATCGCGATGGCGATCGCAAACGCGCCGTCTCTCCTGATCGCCGACGAACCGACGACGGCGCTTGACGTGACGATCCAGGCCCAGATCCTCGAGGTTCTCAAGAAGGCCCAGGACGAGACCCATGCGGCGACGATCCTGATCACGCACGATCTCGGCCTGATCGCGGAGCTCGCCGACCGCGTCATCGTCATGTACGCCGGAAAGGTGGTCGAGCTCGGCGACGTCAGCACCATCTTCGAGTCGCCCCGGCATCCCTACACGATCGGGCTCATGGATAGCCTCCCGCGTCTCGACGCCGAGGACGACTGGCTCCGGCCCATTCCCGGCCAGCCCCCGAGCCTCATCAACCGGCCGCCCGGGTGCCCGTTCCACCCCCGCTGCTTCCTTTCCCAGGGTCGGGCCCGCTGCCGCGAGGAGGAGCCGCTCCTTCGTCCGGTCGGCGGCTCGGCTCATCTCACCGCATGCCATTTCCCCGAGGAGCTCGAAGGACGCACGGGCCATCTCCACGAGCCCGTCGGAGCCGCGACATGAGCGAGACGACACAGGCCCCGGCCGAGGAGCAGATTCACGAGCGCGCCCACGAGGGCCGCGAGATCCTCAAGATCGAGGGGCTCGTCAAGCATTTCCCGATCACGGCGGGGATCTTCAAGCGCCGGGTGGGGCAGGTCCACGCGGTCGACGGCGTCGACCTCAGCCTTCGGGCCGGCGAGACGCTTGGCCTCGTCGGCGAGTCGGGCTGCGGGAAGACGACGCTCGGCCGAACGGTGATCAAGCTGCTCGACCCGACCGAGGGTCGCATCATCTTCAACGGCCAGGACATCACCGGGCTGTCCCGGCGGCGGATGCGCGACATCCGGCGCGAGCTTCAGATCGTGTTCCAGGATCCCTACGCGTCGCTGAACCCGCGGATGACCGTTCGCGAGATCGTCGCCGAGCCGCTCCGCGTGCACGGCCAGTACAGGGGCCAGGAGGGAAAACGCCGGATCGACGAGCTGCTCAGGACGGTCGGCCTCAGCCCCGAGCACGCCAACCGCTTCCCGCACGAGTTCTCGGGCGGGCAGCGCCAGCGCATCGGTTTCGCACGCGCTCTCGCTCTCAACCCGCAGATGGTCGTGCTCGACGAGCCGGTCTCCGCGCTCGACGTCTCGATCCGCGCGCAGGTCGTGAACCTGCTCGAGTCGCTGCAGCGTGACTTCGGGCTCACGTATCTCTTCATCGCCCACGACCTCTCGCTCGTTCGCCACATCTCGGACCGGGTCGCGGTCATGTACCTCGGAAAGGTGATGGAGATCGGCGCGAAGGTGGACATCTACGAGCGTCCGTCGCACCCGTACACGCAGGCGCTCCTGTCGGCGATCCCGATCGAGGACCCGGCCCAGCGCGGCAAGCGCAAGCGGATCGTGCTCGAGGGCGACGTCCCGAATCCCGCGAACCCTCCCTCCGGCTGCCGGTTTCGCACCCGCTGCTGGAAGGCGCAGCCGATCTGCGCCGAGGAGGAGCCGGCCCTCATCGATCGGGGCCAGGGTCATCCGAGTGCGTGCCACTTCGCCGAGATCGTCAAGCCGCTCCAGCTGTCCGACGCGGCCGAGAGCGCGGCGAGCTAAGTCACCACGCCGCAAACCGAGCGGCCGAACGGACGTCCCAATGGACGTGGGCCGGCACGTGACTCGGTCTTGCGCGGGCGCCGGATGAGGCGCTCGCGGCTCCCACTCTGCCTCGCCGTCGCCCTTGCCGCACTCACGATTCCGCTTGCGGCGACAGCCGGGCCGCCGCAGGGCGGAATCCTCCTGAACGACAACTACGGACCGTCGACGACGTTCCTCTCCAGGTGCAGCCTGCTCCGCGGCGACGCGAAGGTCTGGAACTGCTACGTCACGCGTCTCTTCGCAGACATCCAGAAGTCGAAGGATCCGGCGAACGAGCTGCCGAGAATCGACAGAAAGGTTCGGGCCGGGGGCGGTTATCTCGAGAACAACTGCCACATGATGATGCACGTGGTCGGCCGGATGTTCGCGCGCAAGAACCACGTGACACTCGCGAACCTGCAGCGCTATCTCCCGCGCTCGAACGACCCCGGGTGCTCTGCCGGCTTCGGGATGGGCATGGTGATGACGCTCGGGAACCAGATCGGGCGCCTCGGCCCCGACGGCGCGGTCAAGCTGTGCATGCGCGCGCCGACTCGATTCCGCTCGTACACGTGCGTCCACACGCTCGGGCACGCGTACATGCGCCTGTACCACGGACAGCTCGCGTTCGGGATCAGGGCGTGCCGCACGCTCCCCGCGAACGATGCGCCCGATTGCGCGCAGGGCGCCTTCCACGACTACTGGCTCTCTATCGCCGGCCGTGACAGCGCGCAGCGTCCGAAGCACGCCAAGACGTCCGCGCGGGTCGTCTGCCGCAGTCAGATCCGATCGTTCGTCCGTCCATGCTGGTACCGCTACTTCCTCGAGCTGCCGCCGAAGACGCCCCCGACGAATGCGACTGGCGTGCGTCGGCTCTGCGCCGGTCTCGCAGGCGAGCAGCGTGCCGGTTGCGTCGGCGCGGCGGCCCTGATCACCTCGACGGACCCGTTCCAGCAGCTGCGGATCTGCGCGCGCCTGGGCAGGATCGACGGTGCCAACTGCCTCTTCGGCGTGAACGTACAGAACCTCGCCACGGCCAAGGGTGCGCAACGCGTACGTCTGATCGAACGGTGCGGGACGATGCCCGGCGCCGCCAGGGCGGCGTGCTACCGGTGGCTGGGCACGGCCCTGGCCGTGGTCACGAACGGCCGGTTCCGGGTTCTCGGCTGCCCGTTCATCGGCCTCCGGGGCCGCCAGCCGTGTACGGAAGGGGCGCTGCGGATGAACGATGCGCTCGTCACGTTCAGCTGAAGGCGGCCGATGCAGGTTTCGTATCGTGTGACGAAGAAAGAGTGAACTAACTTCCCCAATAGGGAACCGTCAGAACTGAAGTGAGACTGACTGTGGGGCAGCTGTCCTCGACTGACTGTGACCTGATCCGGGCCTCCGTCTCGGCGGGTCTCGACGGCGAGTTGTCGGAGGTCGGGCGGGCGAGGGTCGACGCTCATCTCCGCGCGTGCGCGGAGTGCAACGCGTACGCGGCGGGGGCCGCCGAGACCGCGCGCGCCTTGCGGGAGGCTCCTCTGGAGACACTCGACTTCCCGATCGTGCTTCCCAGCCGCCGTGGCGCCGTCGCCCGCCGGCTTCAGGTTGCGGCCGCGGCGGCTGCAGTCGTCGCGACCGTCGGCCTCAGCGCCGCAGTCGGCACTCTCGGCTCGAGCGGCGGCCACCGCGCCACGGTCTCGGGCACGCAGGCCGGCACTCTGGGCTCGACCGAGCAGGAGCTGAAGCTCCTCCGCGACGCGTCCGCCCGCGACCAGGCGACCGTGCACGCGGAACTCGCCCTCTAGCTCTTTTCCCAACTCTCTCTGAACAGCTGGGGCCGGGATGTCGGCCGAGTCCCGATACACTTTGTGCGCCGGGAGCCCGATGCGCTTCCGCAAGCACCGTTCCTCTCACCGCACCGCCAGGAGACCCATGCCAGAGAAGACTGCCCAGAAAGCCGGTCGCATCATCGAGATCAAGGGCGTCGTGATCGACGCGGTCTTCCCCGAGGGTCTCCCGGAGATCTACAACGCGCTCAGGATCGACATCCCGGAGCGGGACGGCCAGGAGGCGCGGGGGCTGATCGCCGAAGTCCAGCAGCACCTCGGCGACGACCGGATTCGGGCGGTGGCGATGGATTCCACCGACGGGCTGGCCCGCGGGCTCGAGGTCGAGGACACGGGGCAGCCGATCTCGGTTCCGGTCGGCAACGTGACGCTCGGCCGGCTGTGGAACGTGCTCGGCGAGCCGATCGACGAGAAGGAGGCGCCCGCCGACGGCGAGCGCTGGCCGATCCACCGCGACCCACCCGCGTTCCGCGATCTCTCTCCGACGACCGAGATCTTCGAGACGGGCATCAAGGTCATCGACCTGATCGCTCCTTACGTGAAGGGCGGCAAGATCGGCCTCTTCGGCGGGGCAGGCGTGGGCAAGACCGTCCTGATTCAGGAGCTCATCCACAACGTGGCGATGCAGCACGGCGGCGTGTCCGTCTTCTCGGGCGTCGGCGAGCGCACGCGCGAGGGCAACGACCTCTGGCTCGAGATGCAGGAGTCGGGCGTGCTCGACAAGGTGGCGCTCGTCTACGGCCAGATGAACGAGCCGCCGGGGGCTCGCCTCAGGGTCGGCCTGTCCGGCCTGACGATGGCGGAGTACTTCCGCGACGAGGGGCAGGACGTCCTCCTCTTCATCGACAACATCTTTCGCTTCGTCCAGGCGGGCTCCGAAGTGTCGGCGCTCCTCGGCCGCATGCCGAGCGCGGTCGGCTACCAGCCGACGCTCGCAACCGAGATGGGGCAGCTGCAGGAGCGCATCACCTCGACGCGCACCGGATCGGTGACGTCCGTGCAGGCGATCTACGTTCCCGCAGACGACCTCACCGATCCCGCGCCTGCGAACACGTTCGCGCACCTCGACGCAACGACGGTGCTCTCCCGCGCGATCGTCGAGCAGGGGATCTACCCCGCGGTCGATCCGCTGGACTCGTTCTCGCGCGCGCTGCAGCCGGGGATCGTGTCGGACGAGCACTACGCGACGGCGACGCGCGTGCAGGAGATCCTCCAGCGCTACAAGGACCTGCAGGACATCATCGCCATCCTCGGAATCGACGAGCTCTCCGACGAGGACAAGCTCGTGGTCGCGAGGGCCCGCAAGATCCAGCGCTTCCTCTCACAGCCGAACTTCGTCGCGGAGCAGTTCACGGGCACGCCCGGCGAATACGTGAAGACGGAAGACACGATCAAGGGCTTCCAGGAGATCATCGACGGAAAGCACGACGACCTCCAGGAGCAGGCCTTCTACATGGTCGGCACGATCGATCAGGCCGTCGAGAAGGGCCGGCGCCTGTCCGGCGAGCGAGAGGCCGAGACGGCGGGCGCCGCAGCCTGATGGCCGACGGCAAGAAGCTCTTCGATCTCTCCCTCGTGACGCCGGACGGCCCAGTCTTCGAGGGCGAGGTGGAGATGCTCGTGGTGCCGGGGGCCGCAGGCGAGATCGGCGTGCTTGCCAGGCACGCGCCCCTGATCGCGACGCTCAAGGCTGGCTCGACCCGCGTGTATCTCGATCGCGACAGCGAGAACGTCAAGGAGTACGCGACCGGGCCCGGTTTCTTCAAGGTGGAGACCGATCGGGCAATCGCGCTCGTCGACGACGCCGTCTCCGCCGATCAGATCGAGGAGGGCCGAGCGCGCGAGCAGCTCGAGACGGCGCAGCGCGAGCTCGAGAAGGTCGAGCGTGGCGAGTCGACCGCCGACCGCTGGCAGCTCGAGCAGCGGATCAAGCACGCCGAGAACCAGCTCACCGTCTCGGGTCGAGGATAGGGGAGGGGAGATCCACCCGGATGGGTGTCACGTGGGCCTTCGCAGGGGTCGACTATGAGACGCAGCATGGTTAGGCGCCGTCTGCCCCTGCGGCTCGAACGCCATCGGCTCGGGCCCAGGGTGTTCGTGCTCGGCCGCCGGATCCACGAGTGGCACCTCGGGCTCGCCGTGGCTGCGGGTTGGCTCGGAGCGATCGGCCTCGGCCTCTTACACCTGCACTCGTCCGGAGCGCTCGCGCTGCCGGCCTTTGCACTCTGGCTCATCGCGAAGGACTGGCGCGACGTCTTTCCCTCGCTGCGCGATACGGCGTCCTGGCAGGTCGGGCTCCACCGCAGCTCGCAGCCGCTCCGGGATGTGAGCCGCCTCGACTCTCTACCGTCGCTGATGGCGGTGCTCGCGCTGCTCGCCGCGATCGCCAACGCGGTCTCGGCCGTGTTCGACGGCCCGTGGCGCAGCCACCTGCTCTTCCACCTCCGGCCGCTCAGCTCGCTTCCCGTCTACCACTCCCTCGCCGTCCCGGCGGCGGCGGGCCTGGCGCTCCTGGCCGTGAGCCTCCAAGGCCGCCGTCGCAGCGCCTGGGCGCTGGCGCTCGCCGTCTTCGTGACCGTTGCCGCCGTCGAGTTGGCGCGAGGAGACCTGAGGGAGGGTCTGCTCTGCCTCGGCTTCACCGTCATCGTCTGGCACGGGAGGGCGGCCTTCCCGGTTCGCTCGGACGCGCGTTCGCTGCGCGCGCTCGTCCTGCGCCTCCCGACGGTCGCCGCCGGCGCTCTGCTCGCGGGTTTCGCCGCGCTGTGGGTCGCGGCACCCGACGCGACGCCCCCGACTGTCGTCGCACGGGAGACGATGGGGCTTATGCTCTGGAACCAGGGATCGATCGCGTACTACGACGAGACGGGAGTCCTGCCGCTGCTCGTCAAGGCCGCAGGGCTGCTGATCCTTTTCGGCGCGGCGTACTTCCTCTTCCGCCGGCCCGCGCGGAGCCGGGCACTTCCGGGTCCGGAGTCGAGACGGACGGCCGCCGCCCTCGTGCGCGCCCACGGCTCCGACACCCTCGCCTTCTTCAAGCTCCGCAGCGACACGCAGTACCTCTTCAGCCACGACCGCCGTGCCTTTCTCGCCTATCGAGTGGAGGCCGGGACATTGCTCGTCTCGGGCGATCCAGTCGGGCCCGAGGACGCGCTCCCGAGCTTGGTCAGGGCGACGTGCAGCTTCGCCGACCGATGCGGGCTCAAGCTGGGCGTCATCGGCGCCGGCAGCGAGACGGCATCGCTCTTCGCCGGCGCCGGCCTGAAGGGGCTGTACCTCGGCGACGAGGCAATCGTCGAGACGGCTCGGTTCTCGCTGGAGGGCCGGGCGATCCGCAAGGTGCGGCAGTCGGTGAGCCGGCTCGAGAAGGCGGGCTACCGCGTCGAGCTCCATGAGCTCGGCACGCTTTCCGAGGGAGCATGCGCGCGGCTCGAGCGGCTTGCCGCCGAGTGGCGCCGCGGCGCGCCCGAGCGGGGTTTCTCGATGGCGCTCGACTCGCTCAGGGGCGACCATCATGGCGAGACGGTGGTCCTCGTCGCGTACGACGGGGCCGGCGAGCCCCGCGGGCTCCTGCAGTTCGTCCCGAGCTACGGGCGAGCGGCGTTCTCGCTCTCGATGATGCGACGGGACGTCTCGACACCGAACGGCCTGACCGAGTACATGATCGTCAAGGCCGTCGAGCAGTTCAGGGAGCGAGGCATCGCCGAGCTCTCGCTGAACTTCGCCGCGTTCGCGCGCTTCCTGCGCGAGCCGAGCTGTGTTCGTGAACGGCTGCTCGGCCGGCTGCTCGGGGTTGCAGACGCGTACTTCCAGATCGAGAGCCTCTACCGCTTCAACGTGAAGTTCGAGCCGCGGTGGGAGCCCCGCTATCTCCTCTTTGACCGGATCGTCGACCTGCCGCGCACGGGCCTTGCCGCGTTGTGGGCCGAGGGCCAGCTCGCGAAGCCCGCAGCCCCGAGGCTGGGTCGCGCCCGGCCGGCCTTGGTCGCCGAATAGAACGGCACAGGCGGCCGGCGGGCCGCGTGTTCGCCCGGCACTGCTTTGCTACGCTCAGACACCCGGAAAGCTTTGACAGGCAGCTTGGCGACCGGGTTATCAAACGCCTAAAGAGCCCGCGCGTCTTCGAGGAAGGCGGCATCTCTTCAGGCAGAACGGAGCGGTGATGCACGACGCGCGCACACGACTCGAGGCAATCCTCAAGGAGCGCGTCGCCGTGCTCGACGGCTCGTGGGGCGTACTGATCCAGCGTGAGGTCCGCGGCGAGGCTGCCTATCGCGGCAAGCGGTTCCGTGACCATCCGCGGGACGTCGCGGGCGATCCCGACCTCCTCAACCTGACGCGGCCGGAGATCGTGCTCGACATCCACCGCCGGTACTTCACCGCCGGCGCTGACATCGCGACGACGAACACGTTCACTGCCACGACGATCGGGCAGGCCGACTACGGCCTCGAGGCGCACGCCCACGAGATGAACGTCGAAGGCGCGCGGTTGGCCCGGCAAGCGGCAGATGAGGCCGGCGGCTTCGTCGCCGGCTCCGTCGGCCCCCTCAACGTCACGCTCTCGCTCTCACCGCGCGTAGACGACCCCGCCTTCAGGACGCACACGTTCGACCAGGTTCGCGACGCCTACGCCGAGCAGGTCCGCGGGCTCGCCGAAGGCGGCGTCGACTTCCTCCTCATCGAGACCATCTTCGACACGCTCAACGCGAAGGCGGCGATCGCCGCGGCGCTCGACGAGACGCCGGAGCTGCCCCTCTGGATCTCGTTCACCGCCATCGACCGCAGCGGCCGGAATCTCTCGGGGCAGACCGTCGACGCGTTCTGGCTCTCGGTCGAGCATGCGAGGCCGTTCGTCGTCGGCGTCAACTGCTCCCTCGGCGCGGCCGAGATGCGGCCGTTCGTCGAGGACCTGGCACGGGTCGCGCCGACCTGGGTCGGATGCCATCCCAACGCCGGCCTTCCGAACGAGATGGGCACGCACGACGAGCAGCCCAGGGACACGAGCCGCGCGCTGCGCGAGTTCGCCCAGGACGGCCTGGTCAACATCGTCGGCGGCTGCTGCGGCACCACGCCGGACCACGTCAAGGCCATCAAGGACGCGACCAGGGGTCAGACCCCAAGACGTGTCCCGAGCGGAGAGCACGTGACGCGGCTGAGCGGGCTCGAGCCGTTCCGGATCTTCCCCGACGCCAATTTCGTCATGGTCGGCGAGCGCACGAACGTCACCGGCTCGGCCCGCTTCCGCCGGCTGGTCGAGGAGGGAGACTTCCAGGAGGCGGTCGCCGTCGCAGTCGAGCAAGTCCGAGGCGGGGCCAACATCCTCGACGTGAACATGGACGCCGACCTGCTCGACTCCGAGCAGGCGATGACCACGTTCCTGAACCTGCTCGCCACGGAGCCCGAGGTGGCCCGCCTGCCGATCATGGTCGACAGCTCCCGCTGGACCGTGCTCGAGGCGGGTCTGAAGTGCCTGCAGGGGAAGGGTGTAGTCAACTCGATCAGCCTCAAGGAGGGGGAGCGGCCCTTCCTCGAGCAGGCGCGGCGGATCAGGCGCTACGGCGCCGGCGTCGTCGTGATGGCGTTCGACGAGCTGGGACAGGCGGACACGGTCGAACGCAAGGTCGAGATCTGCGAGCGGGCGTACCACCTTCTCCTCGATGACGGCTGGGAGGCCGAGGACCTGATCTTCGATCCGAACGTCCTCGCCGTCGCAACCGGAATCGAGGAGCACGCGGAGTTCGCGCGGGCGTACATCGAGGCGATCAGGCAGATCAAGCGGCACTGCCCTGGCGCGAAGATCTCCGGCGGGATCTCGAACCTCAGCTTCGCGTTCCGCGGCAACGATGCGGTTCGCGAGGCGATGCACGCCGCCTTCCTCTACCACGCGATCACCGCCGGCCTGGACATGGGGATCGTCAACGCGGGTCAGTTGGCCGTGTACGAGGACATCCCTCCAGAGCTCCTCGAGCGTGTCGAAGACGTCATCTTCAACCGCCGCGAGGACGCGACAGAACGGCTGGTCGAGTACGCGTCGACCGTCCAGTCGGGCGGGAAGAAACGGGAGCTCGACTTGTCCTGGCGCGAAGCCCCGGTCGGGGAGCGTCTCTCGCACGCCCTTGTCCACGGCATCGTCGACTTCATCGAGGAGGACACCGAGGAGGCCCGGCAGCAGATGGCCCGCCCCCTCGACGTGATCGAGGGGCCGTTGATGGACGGCATGCAGATCGTGGGCGATCTCTTCGGCTCCGGGAAGATGTTCCTTCCGCAGGTCGTGAAGAGCGCGCGCGCGATGAAACGTGCAGTCGCCTACCTCGAGCCGTACATGGAGCAGGAGAGGGCCGAGGGCGGAGGCGGACGCCGCTCTCAGGGACGCGTCGTCCTCGCCACGGTCAAGGGCGACGTCCACGACATCGGCAAGAACATCGTCGGCGTCGTGCTCGGCTGCAACAACTACGAGGTCATCGATCTCGGCGTGATGGTGCCTGCGGACCGGATCCTCGACACCGCGCTCGCAGAGGACTGCGACATCGTCGGGCTGTCCGGTCTGATCACTCCCTCGCTCGACGAGATGGTCAACGTCGCGAAGGAGATGGAGAGGCGCGAGCTGACGCTTCCGCTCCTGATCGGCGGAGCTACCACCTCGAAGCAACACACCGCGGTCAAGATCGCGCCGGAGTACTCGCAGCCGACGCTCCACGTTCTCGATGCGTCACGTGTCGTCGCCGTCGTGTCGAGCCTGCTGGACGAAACGCGCAAGGCGGATCTCGACGCCGAAAACCGTCAGCTCCAGGACCGCCTGCGCGAGCAGCACGCCGAAAAGGAGCGCAAGCCGCTGCTCCCGATCGCCGACGCGCGCGCCAACCGCGAGCGCGTTCCGTTCGACGACCTCCGCGAGCCGCCGTTCCTGGGCTCGAGGCTCGTGGAGCCCGATCTGGCGTCCGTGCGCAAGCTGATCGACTGGCAGTTCTTCTTCCATGCCTGGGAGCTGAAGGGCAAGTTCCCGGCGATCCTCGAGACACCCGCGGCGCGCGAGCTCTACGACGACGCGCTCGAGCTGCTCGACGAGATCGAGCGCGCCCAGCTGCTGCAGGCGCGGGGCGTCTACGGCTACTGGGCGGCGCATGCGGACGGGGATGACATCGCGCTCACCGAGGGCACGCGTTTCTCGTTCCTGCGGCAGCAATCCGACTACGGTGACTCCCGCCCAAACCGCAGCCTGGCCGACTACGTCGCCCCGTCGGGCGACCACATCGGCGCCTTTGCCGTCGCAATCCACGGCGCCGACGAGCTGGCGGCGCGCTACGCAGCGGAGCACGACGACTACCGCGCGATCATGGCCAAGGCGCTCGCCGATCGCCTCGCCGAGGCATTCGCCGAGCTCCTTCACCGCCAGGCGCGTCAGGAGTGGTACGAGCCCGGCGAGGCGCTCTCGCAGGAGGAGCTGCTCGCCGAAAAGTTCCGCGGCATCCGGCCCGCGTTCGGCTACCCGGCCTGTCCCGACCACACCGAGAAGCGGAAGCTCTTCGACCTTCTCGGCGCTGAGCGAGCCGGGCTCGAGCTGACGGAGTCGTTCGCGATGACGCCCCCCGCGGCGGTGAGCGGGATCTATCTGGCCCATCCGCTCTCGCGCTACTTCTCCGTCGGTAGGGTCGGACCCGACCAGGTGGCCGACTACGCGGCCAGGAAAGGCCGTCCTGTCGAGGAGCTCGAGCGGTGGCTCGGCCCGAACCTCGGCTATGTGCCTCGATCGAGGGAGGAAGCACTCACGACCTGAGGCCGATGGAAGGTGCATGCCCGGGCGCTTGGCCCTCGCCCTCCTAGCTATCGCGGTCCTCGCCGGAACGGCGTCGGCGGCCGCGACGAAGCCGAGTGACCCGCAGAAGCGCCACAACGCCGCGGACCAGGCGTGGGCCGAGAGGATCAGGGTTCAGAGGTCGGATCTCGGCGCCGGTGACTGGCGGGTGGAGGCCGGCGACAGCAGTGCCTCCCTGGCGCCGAAAGATTGCAAGGACCCCGACCTGTCGAGCCTGGTCGAGACAGGGAGCGCCGAGCAGCCGAGCTTCAGCCGGAACGGCAGCGTCGTGGCCTCGGGCTCGATGATCCTCCAAGACACTCGGCAGGCAGGGACGGCGTGGCGCCTGATCTCCGCGCAGCCCCTGATCCGCTGCATCACCCAGGGGTTCCAGCAGGGCGTTCGCAGCACGTCGGCAACTGCTCGGGTGCGAGTCCTGTCGAGCGGGACCGTTCCCGGGCCGGCTCTCGCGCCGCATTTCAAGTCCGCACGGGTCCGGCTCGTGATCAAGGGGCCGGCAGCGACGATCACGGGGCGGATCAGCATGTACCTCGCCGGCCGTGGGCGGGCTCTGGCGATGCTCCTCGTGATGTCGTTCGGCCGGCCGCTCCGCCCGATCCCCGATTCCCTGGAGCACCGTCTGGCCGTGCTCGTTGCAAACCGCCTGAAGGCATAGAGCTCCGACCTGTTGGGTTCCTCTCTGGGATAGCCGGGAGGTCGGCTATCCTCGGGAGCGGCTGGCGCCCTCCACTGGGCGCCGCGCTGTTTCAGGACCGTATGAAGACCACGCTCAAGAGAGGAATCGGGCGCGGCGCCGCCGTGAACGGCAACGGCCGCGCGATCTTCCCGCCGGGCGTTCACACGCCGATGCGGCGGTACCGCCAGCCGGACCCGGTTCCTCGCGGCGCCTGGCGGATCGTCCGCTCGGTCGCGCTCTGGACCGTCGTCGCAGCGCTGATGGTCGCCGGGGGCGCGGCCGGCGCGGCGTACCTGCGAGCCCACCACTTCATCGAGAGCGTGGCCCCACACACGAAGGCGGACAAGGCCGCCGCCAAGGCGGCGGATGTCGCCATCCCCGGACAGCCGACAACGGCACTCGTGATCGGCACCGACAAGCGCAAGGGGTTTCAGGCCGACCTGACAGGCCGTTCCGACACGCTCATGCTCGTCCGGGCCGATCCCCAGACGGACTCGATCTCACTCCTCTCCTTCCCCCGGGACATGATCGTGCCGATCAGGTGCCCGGGGCGCCCTGTTCACGACGACCGGATCAACGCCGCCTTCGCCGAATGCGGCTCGGTCGGGAGCCTCGAGACAGTTCGTAGCCTCACCGGCCTGCCGGTCAACTACTTCATCACGGTCAACTTCCGCGGCTTCATGAACCTGGTCAACAACCTCGGCGGCGTGTGGATCGACGTCGACCACCGCTACCTCTGTGACGCGCAGACCTGCCCCGACGTGACGCCGATCGACCTCCAGCCCGGCTACCAGAAGCTGCGCGCCATGCAGGCGCTCGCGTACGTGCGCTTCCGTCACCTCGACTCGGACCTCTATCGCGTCGTCCGTCAGCAGCTCTTCCTGAAGGCGCTCAAGCAGCAGATCACGAGCTCGCTCGGCCTGCAGACCGTGCTGGACATCATCGACGCGGTCGAGAAGAACGTGGTCATCGGGCGGGGGGGAAACAAGCCGCTCGACCTCCAGACCATCAAGGACTACGTCTATTTCGCCCGTTCCCTGCCGCCCGGTCACATCTTCCAGTCGAGGATCGAGGGGCTGACCGGCTACTCGGAGCTCACGACGGCGCCGGCGAACATCACCAATGCGGTCCGGGCCTTCGTCCAGCCTGACATCCACTCACCCGAGAAGGCCCGGGACGTCGCGTTCGGCATCAAGCGACGGTCCAAGGCGCCGCTGCCGAAGAACGTGACGATCACGGTGCTGAACGGCAACGGGGTCGCGGGCTCCGCCGCGAACGCCGCCTACGAGCTCGGCCAGCGCGGCTACCAGATCGTCCTTCCGACCAGCGGGAAGCCGCAGAACGCGCCCCGCTTTAACTTCTTCCAGACCACCGTCTACTACGACCGCTCCCAGAAGGGGGCGCGCGCAGCCGCGGTTCGACTGGGGAATCTGTTCGGGGACGCCGCAATCACGCCTCTCGGGGCCGGCCCGATGGCATTGCTCGCGAACGGGGCGATGACGACGGTCGTGGTCGGCCAGAATTTCCACGGCACCCTCGCGTCGGCACCGGTCGACACGACGCCGAAGAAAGAGCCGCCGCAGGTGGTGCCCAACGCCGCGATGACCCGCTCGCTCCTCCTCGGCGTGCGCCGGCGGGTTCGGTTCAGGCTCGAGGTGCCCCGGCTGATCGAGCGCAACTCACGGCTCGACTACCAGTCACCCGTCCACGTCCACACGATGAAGAAGGGCCACAACGCGGTCAGGCTCACGTTCCGCACCGGCGCCAACGAGTACTGGGGCATCGAGCAGACCGACTGGACAGATGCGCCCGTCCTGGCCGATGCGAGCTACCTGCACCGCATCGGCGGCCGCGAGTTCTCCTTCTACTACTCCGGTGCGCACCTCCACATGGTCGTGCTCCGGCAGAACGGCGCCACCTACTGGGTCGTGAACACGATTCTCGACTCGCTCTCGAACTCGACCATGCTCGCGATCGCGCGCGGCCTGTCTCCGCTGCCCAAGTAACCTTTCGCGGCATGGCTGAAACTCGGACGATCGGTGTCTTCGGCGCGGGCTGGGTCGGGCTGGTGACCGGGAGTTGCTTCGCGGACCTCGGCCACGACGTGATCGTGCGCGACGTCATGCCCGAGCGGATCGAGGCGCTCCAGGCGGGACGGATGCCGTTCCACGAGCCGGGCCTGCCCGAGGTGCTCGCCCGCAACCGGGAGCGCATTCGCTACACGCTCGACCCGGCCGACCTGGCCGCGGCCGACGCCCTCTTCATCTGCGTCCAGACCCCGCCGACCTACTCCGGCGACGCCGATCTCTCCTTCGTCTGGAGCGCCCTCGACGACCTGCCCCGCGTCGCGCACCGCCAGATCCTGGTCATGAAGTCGACCGTGCCGGTCGGGACGGGCGACAAGGTGCGCACGGCCCTCGAAGCCCGGGGCCTGGCAAACGTGGGCTACGTCTCGAACCCGGAGTTCCTCGCCGAAGGGAATGCGGTTCACGACTTCCTCGATCCCGACCGCATCGTCATCGGAGCGTTCGAAGAGGACGACGGGATCGCGGTCGAAGCGCTCTACCAGGAGATCGAGACGGAGGTCGTGCGCACCGACGTGGCGTCCGCGGAGATGATCAAGCTCGCCGCGAACGCGTTCCTGATGACGCGGATCAGCTTCATCAACGAGATCGCGAACGTCTGCGAGGCGGTCGGCGCCGACGTCGTCGAGGTCGCGCGCGGGGTCGGCCTCGATCACCGGCTCGGCCCACATTTCCTCCGCGCGGGCATCGGCTACGGCGGCTCGTGTTTCCCCAAGGACTCGCTGGCGCTGAAGCAGCTCGCGTCGAACTCCGGCTATCACTTCCAGTTGCTGGCCGCCGTGATCGAGGTGAACGAGCTCCAGAAACGGCGGGTGATCCAGAAGCTCCAGAAGCACCTCGGCAAGCTCCGCGGGAAGAAGGTCGCGCTGCTCGGCCTCGCGTTCAAGGCCGGCACCGACGACATGCGAGAGGCTCCGTCGCTCGTCCTCGCATCGCGCCTGCTCGCGGAGGGGGCGGAGGTCCGGGCCTGGGATCCGGTGGCACGGCCCGGTGAGCTGATGAAGGGCGCGGTGCTGTTCGACTCGGTGCTCGAGGCCGTCAGTGGAGCCGACGCGGCCGTGATCGTCACCGAATGGGAGGAGCTGCGCGGGCTCGCGTCTCCGGAAGTCCGAGAATCGATGTCCCGGCCTTTGATCATCGACGGCCGGAACCTCCTCGACCCGGCCGAGACCCGGCGTGTGGGCTTCGCGTACGAGGGCATCGGCCGCGCGAGCTCGGCATTCGAGACGCTGCCGGAAACGGCTGAACAGGACTCGCAGACGAAGGTGCCGCGCTGAAGGCTCCGCGCTAGTGGAGGCGATCATCCTCGCCGGCGGGCAGGCGTCCCGGCTCGGCGATGCGGCGAAGGGTCAGCCGAAGGCGCTCGTGACGATCGCCGGCCACCCGCTCGCGGAATATCAGGTGGAGCAACTGGTTCGCGCGGGCGTCGAGCGCGTGATCGTCAGCTGCGCCGACGGCCAATCCGGGCTGTTCGAGGCAAAGCTGTCGGGGCTCGGAGCCGACGTCGTCGCCGTCGCGGAGCCCGAGCCCCTCGGACGCGGGGGAGGGCTCCGTTTCGCGGTCCAGCACCGCGAGGAAAGAGGCCCGCTCTTCGCGCTCAACGGCGACGAGCTCAGCGACGTCGACCTTGCCGCCCTCCTCGAGGCGCACGAGCGGGGTGGGGGAGCCGCGACGATCGTCGTGGCGCCTCTCACGTCCCAGTTCGGCGTAGTCGACCTCGCCGACGGCGATCGCATCACCGGTTTCCGCGAGGCTCCGCGCCTGCCGCACTGGGTCAACGAGGGCGTATACGTCCTCGACGACGAGGCGCTCGCACGGCTGCCCGAACGCGGCGACCACGAGCAGTCGACATTTCCCGAGCTCGCCGCCGAAGGGAAGTTGCTCGCCTTTCGGCACGAAGGGCTCTGGATCACTGTCAACACGCCGAAGGATCTGCAGCGCGCCGAGGAGCATTACGCTGCTCATCCCGAGCTCCGGCCGACTCTGGCCCGCAACCGGGGTTAGAGTCGCCGGGTGAGCCTCGACTCGCCCAACCTGACAGGCCTCGACCCCTGGGCTGTCGAGCCCCGCAAGGTGGAGAAACCGTGGGGGCACGAGTTGATCTGGGCGGAGTCGGACGATTACGTCGGGAAGGTGCTGTTCGTCAAGGCCGGCGAGTCCCTCAGCCTTCAATTCCATCGTGAGAAAGACGAATCGTGGCTCGTCCACGACGGGCGTGCCAAGCTCGAGCTGGGCTCGGCCGGGGACGCTGTCCTCAACGAGGAGGTGGTCGGCGCCGGTGCATGCTTCCGCTTCCGGCCCGGTACCGTCCATCGCGTGACCGCGCTCGAAGACACGACGATCCTGGAGGTGTCGACATCGCAGCTCGACGATGTCGTCCGCCTCGAGGACCGCTACGGGCGGGAGGGCACCTCCACGCCTTGAGCAAGGTGCGCGTCCTCGCGTGGGACGGCTGTGTGAACGTGCGAGATCTCGGCGGGCTGCCAATCCTGGGCGGCGGGGAGACGCGGTTCGGGTCGATTGTCCGTGCCGACTCGGTCCGGCATCTGACGAGGGCAGGGTGGGATGCCCTCGCCCACTACGGGACGAAGCTCGTCATCGACCTGCGGAGCCGGCGCGAGCGCGGCGAGGATGAGCCCGGCGACGCGCCCCTCCCGGTCCTGCACGTCCCGATCACGCCCGACGACGTCCCGGACTCGTGGAGCTGGCCGTCGATGCGGGCGGCGTATCTGGGGCTGCTCGAGACGTACGGAACCGAGTACGGGGCCGTCGTCGACGCCGTCGCGGCGACGGAGGGTCCCGTGGTGATCCACTGCGCCGGAGGGCGCGACCGCACGGGCCTGGCAGTCGCGCTGATGCTGTCGCTCCTCCCGGTGGAAGAGGAGGCGATCGCGGCGGATCACGCGCTCAGCGACGAGAGCTTTGCCCCGTACCAGCAGGAGTGGATCGACGGGGCCGCGGACGAGCGCGAGCGGGAGCGTCGGCGGCGAGTCTCCGTGCCGGCGGGCCGGACGATGGTGGGCATCCTCGCCGAGGTCGGGCGCCGTTACGGGGGCGCCGAGGCCTACCTGCGGTCCGGCGGGGCGAGGGCCGAGAGCCTCGATCTGGTGCGTCGGCGCCTGCTGCCTAATCCTTGACACAGATGTGTTAAGGTCTCGGAGTGCAGGAGCTGACCGTCGGGCAGGCCTCCGCCCACACCGGGTGGTCGCCGCGAATGCTTCGCTATCTCGAGGCCGCCGGCCTGGTCGTCCCGCGCCGGAGCCCGGCCGGGTATCGCCTGTACGGCCTGCTCGAGCTGAACCAGCTCCGCTCGCTCCAGGCGCTCCGGCGCCGCTACGACGTCGAGCTCAGCGACGTGGCGTTTGCAGCCAGGCTCGACCGTGAGCCCGATCTGCGGGCCGCCGTCGTGACGTGGCTGGCCGGCGCGCAGCTCCATGCTCTCGACTGGGAGCAGCGCAAGCACGAGCGCCTGCTCGTCGCCTGATGCGACAGCATCACTCGCAGGGACACCTACCGGAAGGACTGAATGGCAACGACGAAACGACATGACGTGAAGGACCTCGCGCTCGCGTCCGAGGGCGTGAGACGGATCGAGTGGGCCGACCGGCAGATGCCGGTCCTCGCCGCGATCCGCGACCGCTTCGCAAGCGAGCAGCCGCTGTTGGGTTACCGGATCTCGGCGTGCCTCCATGTGACGACGGAGACGGCGAACCTGGCCCGCACCTTGCAGGCAGGCGGGGCCGACGTGGTGCTCTGCGCATCGAACCCGCTCTCGACGCAGGACGACGTGGCGGCCGCGCTCGTCGACGAGTACGACATCTCGGTGTTCGCGATCAAGGGTGAGGACAACGACACCTACTACTCCCACATCGAGGCCGCCGTCGATCACAAGCCGCAGCTGACGATGGACGACGGCGCCGACGTGATCGGCGTTCTCCATTCCGCTCGTCGTGAGCAGCTCGGCGACATCATCGCCGGCACCGAGGAGACGACCACCGGCGTCATCAGGCTCAAGGCGCTCGAGCGCGACGGTGCGCTCGGCTTCCCGGTCATCGCCGTCAACGACGCGCAGACGAAGCATCTGTTCGACAATCGGTACGGCACGGGCCAGTCGACGATCGACGGGATCATCCGCGCGACCAACGTCCTGCTCGCCGGTAAGCGCTTTGTCATTTCGGGCTACGGCTGGGTCGGACGCGGCGTGGCGCTTCGGGCCAAGGGGCACGGTGCCCACGTGATCATCACCGAGGTCGACCCGATGCGGGCGCTCGAGGCCACCATGGACGGCTACGAGGTGCTGCCGATGGAGCAGTCCGCGCCGATCGGCGACATCTTCTGCACGGCGACCGGCGACAAGTCGGTGATCCGCAAGGAGCACATGGAGCGGATGAAGGACGGCGCCATCCTCGCGAACACGGGTCACTTCAACGTCGAGATCGACATCCCCGCGCTGAAGGCACTCGCCGCCGAGACGCGCGAGGCACGCGCGTTCGTCGACGAGTACACGCTCGAGGACGGGCGGCGGCTCTACCTGCTCGGCGACGGACGCCTGATCAACCTCGCGGCCGCCGAGGGGCACCCGGCGCTCGTGATGGACATGTCCTTCGCCAACCAGGCGCTATCTGCCGAGTACGCGATCCAGCACGCGGCCGAGCTCGAGCGGAAGGTGTATCCCGTCCCCGAAGACATCGACAAGGAGATCGCCCGGCTCAAGCTCGAGACGATGGGCGTCACGATCGACCAGCTGACCGAGGAGCAGGCCAAGTACCTCGCCTCCTGGGACGAAGGGACCTAGGGTCCTCGAGCCTTACGACATCGTTCGGTACGAGGAGGACGGCCCCGCGGTCGTCCTCCTCGACCAGCGCCGCCTGCCCGACGAGGTCGTGGAGCTCGAATGCCGCTCGGTTGGCGAGCTCGCGGAAGCGATTCGCGAGCTGGCGATCCGTGGAGCGCCGGCGATCGGCGTCGCCGCTGCTTACGGGCTCGCGCTCGCGGCGCAGACGGGGGTGGGCGCCGACGAGGCGTCGGCTCTGCTCGCTTCCACGAGGCCGACAGCAGTGAACCTGCGCTGGGCGCTCGAGCAGATGCTCGACGAGCCAACGCCCGAGCACGCCCGCGCACTGCACGCCGACGAGGTGGAGCGCTGCCGCTCGATGGCCGCTCACGCCGCCGAGCTGTTCCGGCCCGGGACACGGGCGTTGACCCACTGCAACGCAGGCGGGCTCGCGACCGGAGGCTACGGGAGCGCGGTGGGAGCGCTTCGGGCGGCCTGGGAACGGGAGCTGCTCGAGCACGTCTGGGTCGACGAGACCAGGCCGCTCCTGCAGGGAGCCCGGCTGACGGCCTGGGAGCTCGAGTCGGCCGGCATCCCGCATGCGGTCGTCGTCGACTCGGCCGCGGCCGCGCTCATGGCCGCTGGTAACGTCGATTGCGTCGTGACGGGCGCCGACCGCATCGCGGCGAACGGAGACACGGCCAACAAAATCGGCACCTACGGGCTCGCGGTACTCGCCTCGCATCACGGGATTCCGTTCTACGTCGTCGCGCCGACCTCGACGGTCGACACGTCCACGCCGAGTGGCCGCGAGATTCCGATCGAGGAGCGTCCCGCCGCCGAGGTCACGAGACGGTTTCCTGCGCGGAACCCCGCGTTCGACGTCACTCCCGAAGGGCTGATCTCGGCGATCGTCACCGAGCACGGAGTCCACCACGCGCCTTACGCGGAGTCGCTCGCCGCTCTCGTATGAAGGCGCTGATCCTCGCAGCAGGCTACGCCACGCGACTGCGCCCGCTCACCGACTCGATCCCCAAGCAGCTCCTGCCCGTCGGCGGGCGGCCGATGGTGGACTGGATCCTGGACCGGATCGAGGAGACGAGCGCCGACGAGGTTCACCTCGTGACGAACGCTCGCTTCGCCGACGACTTCATCGCCTGGGCGCAAAACAAGGACGTACGGATCTGGAACGACGGCACCTCCTCGAACGACGACCGGCTGGGCGCCATCGGCGACATCGATTTCGTCGGCCTGGAGGACGACCTGCTCGTGGTCGCCGGCGACAACCTCTTCGACTACTCCCTGGCGGACTACGAGTCCTACTGGCGCGAGCGAGACGGTAGCTGCATCGCCGTCCTCGACGTCGGCGACGTCGAGCTTGCGAAGAGGTACGGGATCGTCGACGTCGACGAGAACGACAGGCTGATCGGTTTCGTCGAGAAGCCCGAGCATCCGCCGACGACTCTGTGCGCGACCGCGACGTACCTCTACGACCGGGAGCACGTCCGCATGGTCGCGACGTACCTGGAGGAGGGGAACCCACCTGACCAGCCCGGTCACTTCGTGGCCTGGCTTCACAAGCGGGCGCCGGTGTACGCCTATCGCTTCCCGGGGCACTGGTACGACGTCGGCGACCTGGCGCAGCTGCTCGAGGCCGACAACCGGATGCGCCGCGCGGGCGGCTTGCCCGAGCGGGCCGAGTATTCACCCGACTGACACGATCGCGGCACAGCTCTGCTCCTAGCGTGGAGGGATGCTGCTGGATCTCCTCCTGCCTCAGCGCTGCCTCGTCTGCGCTCGCCCCGGCGCGCAGGTCTGCGCGCAGTGCCGGACAGCCCTTCGCCGCGTCGTGGCGCCGCTCTGCGAGCGGTGCGGCACGCCGACGGCGTGGCCGGTCCGGTGTTGCGCGGAGTGCAGCGGTCGCCGGCTTGCCTTCGCGCGCGCGAGGTCTGCGGTGGAGTACGACGACCCGGTGCGACGCATCGTCGCCGCCTGGAAGGAACGAGGCCTTCGGCGTCTCGCCGACTGGGCCGCCGCCGTCGTCGCCGAGGTGCTACCGAGGCCCGTGGCAGCCGCCATCTGCTGGGTTCCGGCGGATCGGGACCGGCGCTTGAAGCGCGGCCACCATGCCGCCGAGCGGCTGGCGGCGGCCCTCGCGACCGCCTGGGAGCTTCCGTTCTCGGGGCTCCTCGCGCGGAGGGGCTCCTCGTCGCGGCAGCGCGGAATGAGCCGCGAGGCGCGGCGTCGCAACGTCGCCGACGCCTTCGTGCCGAAGGGGGCGATGCCTGCACGGGTCGTGCTCGTCGACGATGTGTTCACGACCGGGGCGACAGTCAACGCGGCGGCGTCGGCTCTCCGTCGCGGCGGCGCCGGCCATGTGGAAGTCGTGACGTTCGCTCGCACGATTCGCATCCGCTAGTGTGAGATTTCCGGCTCACGAGGAGACCCGATGCGACTACACGTGAAGGGTAAGAACGTCGAGGTCAGCGAGTCGATCCGTCGGTACGCCGAGGACAAGCTGCGCAAGCTCGACCGTCAGCTGCACCCACAGACGGAGGTGGAGCTCGAGCTGAGCGTCGAGAAGAACCCCTCGATCGCGGCGAATCAGGTGGCGGAGGCGACGGTTCGGACGAAGGGCCCGACGCTGCGCGTCACCGAGGCCTCGTCCGACATGAAGGCCTCGATCGACCAGTTGACGGAGAAGTTGTTGCGGCAGGTGACGGAGTACCGCGGCAAGCGCAGGGACAAGCAGGTTCGTGGAAACGGCATCCCGCCCGGAGGTCCGATGAACATGCCCGAAGAAGACGAGGCTGGCCCGCAGATCGTCAAGACGAAGCAGTTCTCGATGAAGCCGATGAGCGCCGAGGAGGCCGCGCTGCAGCTCGAGCTGGTCGGGCACGACTTCTTCGTCTTCCGCAGTGACGATTCGGGTGAGATCAACGTCATCTACCGTCGGCGGGACGGCGGCTACGGATTGATCGAGCCCGGGTAGTTGGGGCTCTTTCGACGGTCGAAGCCGCTGCACGAGCGGCTGGCAGAGGAAGGAGGCCTCGTCGAGCGGAGCCCAGGCCCGCTGTTCACCGGGGTCATCCCCGAGACGGGCATCCACGGCGTCCCGCGGGAGCGGCAGTACGACGCGGTCGCCACGACCGAGGCACCCGACGCGTCAGGGTCGAGCGCGGTCTTCGTGGCGCTTGCCGACGGGTCGCTGCTGGTCGAACAGGGGGAGGGAGACCTGACTCCGCTGGCTGACGCGATCGAGCAGGCGATACCCAGGCCCTACCGCGCGACCGCCGTGCGACGGGACGGTGACACGTGGGCGGTCGCTGCCCACCGGCTGCGGGTGATGGAGCTCCCCGAGCCGGGCGGCGACGAGATCGAGCTCGTGCTCAACGGAGACGAGAAGACGCTCGTCGTCGACGGGAATCGCTCGTTCGGGACGATGCCGGAGCTCGAAGCCCTCGCCACCGGTGATGCCGTCATCCGGGCCGCGCGTCTCGAGGGCTCGCTGTGGGAGGTCCGCGTCGACTCGCTCTGACGCGCGATCAGAACGCGCGTAGCGGCAGCTGGTCGAAAGGCACGATGGAGACGCGGGCACCGTACGCGTATGCGAGGCCGCCTTCGAAGAAACGTGCCAGTGACGCGGGAGCGACAACCGCGTCAGCTCCGTCGGAGATTCGCCGCAGGTCGACCTGTCCGTCGAGAACGTAGGTGACGAGCCCGTCCCTCGCGTCCTCGAGCAGCAGGCGTGGTGGCCTGCGGTCGCAGTAGTGCGGGCTGCCGGCCTCTCCCGCGGGACGCGTCGAGAAGAGCTCGGTCGGCCCCGTCCAGTCGCTTGCGTAGATGATGCGCGTGGCGGCGTGGGCCGGCGTCGCGAGCCAGAGCGCGAAGGCGACCACCAGGAACGCCCTCCGCATGACTTCGACCCTACGGCGGGATCTAATCATTCGGTGAATAGGGCCTGAAGAAGGACGATGGGCAGCCGGTACCCTAGGTCCGGCGATGTCGTCCCAGCTCGGATCCTTCGAGAAGGTTCTCCGCCTCGGCGAGGGCCGGCGCATGAAGCGGCTGGCCGAGCAGGCGGCCTACATCACGTCGATCGAGCCCGAGTTCCAGGGGCTCTCGGACGAGGAGCTGCTGGCGAAGACGGCCGAGTTCCGGCAGCGGCTCGAGAACGGCGAGACGCTCGAGGAGCTCCTCTTCGACGCCTTCGCAGCCGTCCGCGAGGCGCGCGTTCGCGAGTCGGACCAGCGGATGTTCGACGTCCAGCTGATGGGCGGGATCGTCCTCCACGAAGGCGACGTGGCCGAGATGAAGACGGGCGAGGGCAAGACCTTCGTCGCGAGCCTGGCGCTCTACCTGAACGCGCTCGAGGGGAAGGGCGTCAACCTGATCACGGTGAACGACTATCTCGCGCAGCGCGACGCCGAATGGAACCGCGGCGTGTACGAGCGGCTGGGGATGACGGTCTCGGCGATCGAGAACATGATGCCCTTCGCGGAGCGGAAGGCCGCCTACGACGCCGACATCACCTACGGGACGAACTCCGAGTTCGGCTTCGACTATCTGCGCGACAACATGGCCGTCGGCCTCGACGGGGTCGTGCAGCGCGGCCATGCCTACGGGATCGTCGACGAGGTCGACTCGATCCTCATCGACGAAGCGCGGACGCCGCTGATCATCTCCGGCGAGCCCGAGACCGCCGCGCAGATCTACTACGACTTCGCCCGAGTCGCGCGGGGCTTGCAGGGAATCCCACACGACCCGCTGCTCAAGGGCGGCAATCCCGACGCGGACTACGAGTACGACGAGAAGCACAAGACCGTCGCCCCGGGCCAGGCCTCGATCGAGGCCGTCGAGCGCGCGCTCCGGATCGAGAACCTCTACGACCCGCGCAACGCGCAGCTCGTCAACCATCTGAACCAGGCGCTGAAGGCCGAGTCGCTCTACAAGCGCGACGTCGACTACGTGATCCAGGACGGCGAGGTGAAGATCGTCGACGAGTTCACGGGCCGGATCATGGAAGGCCGCCGCTGGTCGGAGGGCCTACACCAGGCGATCGAGGCCAAGGAAGGCGTGAAGATCCAGGAGGAGAACGTGACGCTCGCCACGATCACGCTCCAGAACTACTTCCGCCTCTACGAGAAGCTCGCCGGCATGACCGGCACGGCGAAGACCGAGGAGAAGGAGTTCGTCGAGATCTACAACCTGCACGTCGTAGAGATCCCCACCAACGTCGCCGTCGCGCGAGACGACGGGAACGACCTCATCTTCAAGTCGAAGGAGGGGAAGTTCGAGGCGGTCATGCGCGACATCAAGGAGCGTCACGAGAAAGGGCAGCCGGTCCTCGTCGGCACGATCGCGGTCGAGACCTCCGAGTACCTGAGCGAGCTGCTGACGCGTGGCGGCATCCCGCACAACGTCCTGAACGCCAAGGAGCACGCGCGCGAGGCCGAGATCATCAAGGACGCCGGCCAGCGAGGCGCGGTGACCATCGCGACCAACATGGCCGGCCGCGGCGTCGACATCAAGCTGGGGGACGGCGTGATCGAGGCAGGCGGCCTCTACGTGCTCGGTACCGAGCGTCACGAGGCGCGGCGGATCGACAATCAGCTCCGCGGCCGTTCCGGCCGTCAGGGCGACCCGGGCGAGTCGCGCTTCTATCTCTCCGGCGAGGACGACCTCGTCCGCCTGTTCGCAGGCGACCGAATCAAGCGCATCATGGAGCGCTTCAAGATCCCCGATGACCAGCCGATGGAGGCGAAGATCCTCTCGAACCAGATCGAGGGCGCGCAGAAGAAGGTCGAGGAACAGAACTTCGTCGCGCGCAAAAACGTTCTCAAGTACGACGACGTGATGAACCGGCAGCGCATGGTGATCTACGAGCAGCGCCGCAACGTCCTCGAGGGTAAGGACCTTTCGGAGGACATCCTCAACTGGATCGACGAGGTCGTCGAGCAGAACGTGCGCCAGTTCACGCAGGAGGAGTACTCCGAGGAATGGGACCTCGGGGCGCTCGTCAAGCAGATGACGGCTCTGTACGAGACCGAGATCACCGTCGACGAGCTGCGCGAGGACCTCGGCGAGATCAGCCGCGACTCCCTGATCGAGGAGTTCCAGCTCGACGCGCGCGACGAGTACAAGGCGAAGGAGGAGGAGCTCACACCCGAGCTCATGCGCGAGCTCGAACGCTTCGTGATCCTCCAGGTCGTCGACCAGCGCTGGCGCGAGCACCTCGACTCGATGGACTACCTACGGGAGGGTGTCCACCTGCGCGCGATGGCGCAGAAGGACCCGCTCGTCGAGTACCAGCACGAGGGGCACCTGATGTTCCAGGAGCTCGGCCTCGCGATTCACGAGGAGGTCGTCGTGACGCTCTTCCACGCGCAGCTGGCGCCCGAGGAGGCGGACGAGCTCCAGCGTGCGCAGCAGGCGGCGGCGGTGAACGGCGGCGGGCTCCAGTACGCGCACGAGTCGCTGGCCGGCGCGGAGGCGATCGCGGCCGCCGGCGGCGGAGACGGCGCCGCAGTGGGCGGGGCAGCCACTGCGACGCTGGCCATGTCGGGTGGAGGCACGACGACCGCCGGTGCCCCCCGGCCGATCGTGAAGACCGAGCGGGAGAACATCGGCCGCAACGATCCCTGCTGGTGCGGGAGCGGCAAGAAGTTCAAGAAGTGCCACGGCGCCTGACGCGGGGCGTCGGCCCGGCCTGATATGGATAGCGCCATGACGACCGGCGTGCTGCCGGGGTCACTGAGGCGCGAGGCGCTCCTCGCAGGAGGCCTGGCCGCTTCGGTGACCGCGATTCTCCTGTGGTTCGGCCCTCCGGGGAACGATCTGGCTGCGCACCTTTACCAGCGGACGCTCTTCCTCGAGCACGGTTTCATCCTCTGGAACAACTTCTGGTACGCGGGCCATTACTCGTTCATCACGTACAGCGTCCTGTACTACCCGCTCTCGGCGCTCCTCGGGGTCAACGTGCTAGCGCTCGCGTCGATCACGGCCGCGGCGATCGGTTTCACCGTCGTTGTCGGCCACGAGTGGGGCCTCACGGCCCGCTGGTCGAGCCGGACGTTCGCGGTCGTCTGGGCAGGCACCGTCCTCTCGGCGGCGTTTCCCTTCGCGCTCGGCGCGGCTCTCGCTCTGCTCAGCCTCTGGGCACTGCAACAGGGATTCCGGTGGCGGTTCGGCCTCCTGGTCGTCCTCACACTTGCCGCGAGCCCGCTGGCGTTCGCGCTGCTCGTCGTGATGTTGGCCGGCGTGGCCGTGACGCGGCTCGCGCACCCGCGTGGGCTCGTCGTCCCGCTGGTCGTCGTGACTTCTGCCGGCCTCGTCGAGCTCGCGGTCCTCCGGCTCTTCCCCGACGGCGGCCGCTTCCCGTTCCACACTTCCGAGCTCGTGCCCGCGGTGGCCTTCTGCCTGCTCGGCGCCCTGGTCGCCAGACGGCGCGGGCGGCCGCTGCTCGGCATCTACCTCGCCTACCTCGCCGCCTGCGTCCTGGCGTACGCGCTGCCGACGGCCCTCGGCTCGAACATCGAACGGCTGCGCTACGCGGCCATTCCTCTCGCCGTGCTCTCGATCTCGGTCTCGGGCTGGCGGCCGCTGAAGATCGCGCTGCCGCTGCTCGTCGTGGCGACGACCTGGAACGTCACGCCGCTGATCGCCAACTTCAGGCATGCCGCCAATGATCCGAGCTCCTCTGCCGTGTACTGGCAGCCGGCGCTGAGGTACCTCAAGGGCCACGTCACGCCTGCCTATCGCGTGGAGGCCGTCGACACACTCGAGCACTGGCCGGCGCTCTACCTGCCGGAGGCCGGGATCTCGATCGTCCGCGGCTGGTACCGGCAGAACGACTTCCCGACGAACGACGTGCTCTACGGCAGCCTCGGCCCGGTGGCCTACCGCCACTGGCTCGGATCCCTCGGCGTCCGCTACGTCGTCCTGAGCGACGCGCCGCCGGATTACAGCTCGCGGGCCGAGGCCGCGCTCGTCAGGGGCGGGGTCGCCGGCATTCGGCCGGTCTTCCGCGGGCGGCACGTGACGGTGTACCAGGTGGAGGGCGCGAAGCCGATCATCACGGGCCCGGCGAAGGCGACCGTCGTCGGGATGTCTCCGACGAGGCTCTTCCTGCGAGTCGGCGCGCCCGGGGCATACCGGCTCGCTGTCCGGTTCTCGCCGTACTGGCGCACGTTCCAGGGGTGCGTCGCCGAGCGGGAGGACGGGATGATCCAACTCACCACGTTCAGGGCGGGCGCGGTCAGCCTCGACTTCAAGCTGAACGTGCACCGCGGCCTCGAGGTCCTCACGGGTCTCCAGCCGAGCCGTTTCTGTCGCGGCTGAGCCGCAAAGGCGTCGTCCACGGGCGTCGCGCGCGATGACGTTGGCTACGATCGTCGAGTGGCCGAGGAGCATACGCAGCCCCTGAGCGACCAGCTCGAGGAGATCAGGGCCCAGCTTGCCTGGGTCCGTGATTATCTTTGACCCTGATTCGCTCGCCTCACGCCGGCAAGAGCTAGAGACCGAGATGGAAGCGCCCGGCTTCTGGGACGAGCAGGAGCACGCGGCGAGGGTCTCCACCGAGCACGCGCGCGTCACGCGCAAGCTCGACCGTTACGAGCAGCTCACCCGCGACTACGAGGACGCACGAGAGCTCTACTCGATGGATGGTGAGATGGAGGCGGAAATCGCCGCCTCGATCACGCCGCTCCGCCAGGAGCTCGAGCGCCTCCAGGAGGAGGCGCTCTTCAGCGGGGAGTACGACTCCGGTGACGCCGTCGTCACGCTGCAGTCAGACGTCGGCGGAACCGACGCCCAGGACTTCACCGAAATGCTTCTGCGGATGTACGAGCGCTGGGCCGATCACCGCGGCTTCGCGACCGAGATCGTGGAGGCCAGCCCGGGGGAGGAAGCCGGCCTGAAGTCCGCGACGTTCACGGTTCAGGGCGACAACGCGTACGGCATCCTCCGTGCGGAGCGCGGCAAGCACCGGCTCGTCCGCCTGAGCCCGTTCGACCAGGCGCACCGGCGGCACACGTCCTTCGCGCAGGTGATCCCGAGCCCGTTCCTCGCGCAGGACGGACAGATCGAGATCGACGAGAACGACCTGCGGATCGACACCTACCGTGCGCAGGGCGCCGGCGGCCAGCACGTCAACAAGACCGACTCGGCCGTGCGCATCACGCACCTGCCGACCGGCGTCGTCGTCCAGTGTCAGAACGAGCGCTCCCAGACCGCGAACAAGCAGACGGCGATGCGCATCCTCAGGTCACGGCTCGCCGAGCTCGCCGAGGAGGAACGGGAGCAGGAGCTGGCGAAGGAGCGAGGGGTGGTCAGCATGGGCTTCGGCGGCAACCCGATCCGTAGCTACGTCCTGCACCCGTACCAGCTCGTGAAGGATCACCGCACCGACTACGAGGCCGGAAACGCCCAGGGCGTACTGGACGGCAACCTCGACGGCTTCATCCACGCCTATTTGCTGGCCAAAGCAGCCGGAAAGGTCCTCTGAGCCGTCCGCTAGACTGGCCACACTTTCAAGCTGGTGCGCGCAGCAATCCCGCAGCGCCCACTCGAGACTTTGTGCAAGACGTAACCCCCCTCCAGACAGAAGAAGAGACTTCGCCCGTCGTGCTCGCGGAAGTGCAGGCGGTCGACGAGACGCCGGTCGCCGGGCCGTCGTCGATGATCGTGTTCGAGTCGGTCACGAAGATCTACGAGCCCGACGTGACTGCGCTCCGCGAGGTCAGCTTCGTCATCGACAAGGGGGAGTTCGTCTTTGTCGTGGGCGCGTCGGGCTCCGGCAAGTCGACCATCATCCGGCTGCTGCTCAAGGAGCTCGAGCCGTCGCGCGGCCGGATCATTGTCGGCGGTCGCGACCTCGCCCGTCTCAGGCGCTCGCAGGTGCCTCTCCTGCGCCGCAATGTCGGCTGCGTCTTCCAGGACTTCAAGCTGCTCCCCTCGAGAACCGCAGCGGAGAACGTCGCCTACGCGCTCAAGGTTCAAGGCGAGAACGCGAACTCGATCAGGCGCAAGGTGCCCGAGGTGATGAACATGGTCGGCCTCTCGCACAAGATGAACTCGCTGCCCGACGAGCTCTCCGGCGGCGAGCAGCAGCGCGTCTCGATCGCTCGCGCGTTCGTCAACCACCCGCCTCTCCTCGTCTGCGACGAGCCGACCGGGAACCTCGACCCCGACACGTCCGTCGGGATCATGCAGCTGCTGTACCGGATCAACCGCGCGGGCACGACGATCCTGATGGTGACCCACGACCGCGAGATGGTCGACAAGATGCGCCGCCGCGTGATCGCTCTCGAGCATGGCCGACTCGCGCGCGACGAGCGCCGCGGCGGCTACGAGTCCTAGTGGAGACGGCTTGATCGAACGGCTGAAGCTGATCGTCGCGGAATCGCTCCGCTCGCTCGGCGCGAATCTCTCGACGACGCTCGCGGCGACCGTGACCGTCCTGATCGGGATGTTCCTGCTCGGCCTCTTCATCGCCTTCGGCAGCTGGGTCGTCTCGTGGAGCGACCACGTGAAGCGCGAGCTCGTCGTACACGTCTACTACTGCACGAGCGACACCTGCGCAAAGGAAGCGACGCAGTCTCAGATGGACGCGGTCGCCCGCGTCGCGTCGGGCAGCTCGCTCGTCAAGAACGTGCAGTTCGTCTCCAAGCAAGAGGCCCTCCAGATCATGCGCAAGAAGCATCCGGAAGAGGTCAGTGCGCTGCCGACGAACCCGTTCCCGAATGCGCTCACGGTCGTGCCGAAGAAGGGCGAGGACGTCGAGAAGGTGGCGGCGCTCTTCAAGGCCGATCCGACGTTCGGGGTCGACAAAGTCGACTACGGCAAGCAGACGACGCACCGCGTGCTCAAGCTCGCGAGGGTGATCGAAGTGTTTTTCATCATCGCGGTGGTCTTACTCCTCGCCGCCTCGACTCTTCTGATCGCGAACACGATCCGGTTGTCGATCTTCTCCCGCCGGCGTGAGATCGAGGTGATGAAGCTCGTGGGCGCGACGAACTGGTTCGTGCGCGGGCCGTTCATGCTCGAAGGCCTTCTCTGCGGCGTCGCCGGAGCACTGGGCGCGGTGATCCTGCTGATCATCGGCAAAGAGGTCGCGCTGCCGTCCCTCCTGCACACGGGGCCGCTGAACGCCGGCTCCGACGTGAACGCGCTCTCGTTCACGCTCAACGCCCTGATCCTGCTCGGCACCGGGCTCCTACTCGGGGCGGCCGGGTCGGGCCTCACGATCCGCCGTTTCCTCCGGGTTTAGTGCCCCTGCCAGCAATGCCAGAGCAGCATCACCGGCAAGGGCACTGACACTCCTCGGCGCCTCGTCGTCGAGGTGGCGAGGCGCGGCAAGTTCGTCGTTGGCGAGCCGTTCTTCGTGCCGAACGTCGCGGTCGTGCTCGACCGGAAGGGCCTCGGGGACGTGGGGGAGGGGGATCTCGTCGTCGTGCGCACCGGCCGGGGACGCGCGCGGCTCGAGCAGGTGCTCGGCAAGGCGAACGACATCGAGGTGGTGCTGGAGGGGCTGCTCGTCCACGCCGGCGCCCGCACCGAGTTCGAGCCTTACGACCTGCCGAGCCCAGACCTAACCGGGCGGGTCGACCTGCGCGATCTCCTCACCTTCACGATCGATCCCGAGACCGCAAAAGACTTCGACGACGCGATCTCCGTCCGCGAGGAGGAGGGCGGCGTCCGCGCCTGGGTGCACATCGCCGACGTGTCCGCCTTCGTCCCCGCGGGGTCGCCGCTCGACCACGGCGCGTCGCGCCGGGCCTTCACGACCTACGTGCCGGGCCGCGCCGCGCCAATGCTGCCGCCGGCGCTCGCAGACGATCGTTGCAGCCTACGGCCGAACGAGGATCGGCTGTGCGTGACCGTCGAGCTGCCGCCGTCCGGTGAGCCGAGCTTCTACCGCTCGATCATCCGGAGCCGCGCGCGCCTGACCTACGCGCAGGCGGAGCGGCGCGACGCCGAGCCCGAGGTCGCGGCCGCCCTCGAGCTCACCGACCGGCTGACAGCCGGGATGCGCGAGCGGCGCTTCGCGCGGGGCGCGCTGCGGATCGAGAGCCCCGAGGCCAACTTCGAGTTCGACGGCAACGGCGGCGTCGCCCGCGCCTGGAACGAGTCCGAGCCGACGGCCCACAGGCTCGTCGAGGAGCTGATGATCGCTTCCAACGAGGCCGTCGCGCGCCTGCTCTCGACCCGCAAGCGGGGGACGCTCTACCGCGTCCACGAACGACCCGACCCCCTCGCCGTCGACCTGCTGCTGAAGAAGCTGGCGGACCTCGAGGTACCCACAGCGGCCGCCCCGGAGCAGCTGACACCCGTGACCGCGGCGGCTGTCGCGGCCTCGGCGAGCGAGGCGGTGACGGAGTACGTCTCGCGGGCCGGCCGTGGCCGAGAGGCTTTTCCCGCCCTTATCCTCCGTTCGCTCAAGCAGGCCCGCTACGACCCCGAGAACCTCGGGCACTCCGGCCTCGCGAGCCGGGCCTATTGCCACTTCACGTCGCCGATCCGCCGCTACCCCGACTTGGTCGTCCACAGGACGCTCCTTCGCGAGCTGGGCGTCTCGGACGATCCGGGGCCGGGCGACCTCCACGGACTCGCGGAGCACACGTCGGCCCGCGAGCGGGAGGCCGCCCAGGTGGAGTACCTCGCCGACGAGCTCTGCCTGGCGTGGCTGCTCGAGTCGGAGCTGTTCGAGCGCGGCTGGGACGAGCCCTGGGAGGGCGAGATCGTCGGGGCGATCAGCTCGGGGCTGTTCGTCCGCTTCGGGGAGGTATTCGAGGGCTACCTGCCGGCTCGGCGCCTCGCGGGAGACTATTTCGAGCTGAACGAGCTGGGGACGGCCCTCATCGGGCGCCGCGGTGGGGGCGTCTTCCGCCTGGGAGACCCGATTTCGGTCCTCGTCGAGAAGATCGAGAAGGCGGAGGGGAAGGTCGAGCTTTCACATGCAGGCCGCCCGCGAAGGTAGGGAAAACCGTAACGACTTCGTCCGTCTAGTAGACGAGACTCGGCGACATGAAGAAGCGACTCCTCATCGGACTGATCCTCCTGGCCCTCCTGGTTCTGGCGGCGCTCGGCACGATCATCGGCGCGGGGGGCGACTGATGCTCTCCCTGGCCGTCGCCCTTCCGCTGGCCTTCGTGCCGATCGTGAGCCTCGTCGGGGCTCTCGGCTGGATGGCCTCGACCTCCGGGTCGTAGGCACAATCGCCCTCGTGGCGAGATCAGGCGAAAAGCTCGTCGTCGACAACCGGCGGGCCAGACACGACTACCACCTGCTCGAACGCGTCGAGGCAGGGCTCGTGCTCACGGGCACGGAGGTCAAGTCCCTGCGGGACGGCCGCGCCTCGCTCCAGCAGGCATATGCCGACATCCGCGGGGAGGAGGCATGGCTCGTCGGCGCTCACATCTCGGTCTACGAGCAGGGGAACATCGCGAACCACGATCCCGACCGCGACCGGAAGCTCCTCCTGCACAAGAAGGAGCTCGCCTCGCTCGCGGGCAAGGTCGCGCAGCGCGGCTTGACGCTCGTGCCCACGAAGCTCTACTTCAAGAACGGGCGCGCGAAGGTCGAGCTCGCGCTCGCGCGGGGCAAGGAGCAGCGCGACAAGCGGCGCGACATCGCCCAGCGCGAGGCGGACCGCCAGATGGAGCGCGCGCTCAAGTCGCGGCGATAGCTGCGGCTTTCCCGTAGCACGATCGGCACATCTTCCGATGCTCCGCGGCGCGGGTGGGGCGATGCTCGCCCGTGGGCCGCAAATCCGTGCGGCCGAGTCGGTTCTCGAAAGGAGATGCCATGGCAACCATCGAGCGAGCGGCGCTCTATCCAGCCCCGGGTAGTCCCGGCAGTCCGGTTGAGCTGAAGACGCGCTACGAGAACTTCATCGGGGGCTTCTGGGTCGCCCCGATCGGCGGGCGTTACGCCGAAAACCTCACCCCGGTGACGGGACAGCCGTTCACCGAGGTCCCGCTCTCGACCCCCGAGGACATCGAGCTCGCACTCGACGCGGCCCATGCCGCCAAGGACGAGTGGGCCGAGACCTCGACGACCGAGCGGTCGAAAGTGCTGAACGCGATCGCCGACGCGATCGAGGAGAACCTCGAGATGCTGGCCGTCGCCGAGAGCTGGGAGAACGGGAAGCCTGTCCGCGAGACGCTCGCGGCGGACATCCCTCTCGCTGCCGACCACTTCCGCTACTTCGCCTCCGTGATCCGAGGCGAGGAGGGAGTGATCTCCGAGCTCGACAAGAACACCGTCGCCTACCACTTCCGCGAGCCGCTCGGCGTCGTAGGTCAGATCATCCCGTTCAACTTCCCGCTGCTGATGGCAGCGTGGAAGCTGGCACCCGCACTCGCAGCCGGGAACTGCGTCGTGCTCAAGCCCGCGAGCCCGACTCCCTGGTCGATCCTCAAGTTCGCCGAGCTGATCGAGGAGATCGTCCCGCAAGGCGTGATCAACATCGTCAACGGGCCCGGCGCGGAGATCGGGAAAGCGCTCGCGACGAACAAGCGGATCGCCAAGATCGCCTTCACCGGTGAGACCGTCACCGGCCGGCTGATCATGCAGTACGCGGCGCAGAACATCATCCCGTCGACGACGGAGCTCGGCGGCAAGTCGCCGAACATCTTCTTCGCCGACGTGATGGCAGAGGACGACGACTTCCTCGACAAGGCCGTCGAGGGCCTCGTGCTCTATGCCTTCAACAAGGGCGAGGTCTGCACTTGTCCGTCACGCGCTCTGATCGAGGAGTCGATCTTCGAGCCGTTCATGGAGCGGTGCCTGGCCCGGATCGCAGCAATCAAGCAGGGCCATCCGCTCGACCCGGAGACGCAGGTCGGCGCCCAGGTCTCGGCGGCGCAACTCGAGAAGATCGAGAACTACGTCAAGATCGGCCTGGAAGAGGGCGCAGAGCTGCTGATCGGCGGCAAGCGCAAAGAGCTCGATGGCGAGCTGGCCGGCGGCTACTACTTCGAGCCGACCGTCTTCAAGGGCCACAACAAGATGAGGATCTTCCAGGAGGAGATCTTCGGCCCGGTGCTCGCGGTCACCACCTTCAAGAACGAGCAGGAGGCACTCGAGATCGCGAACGACACGATGTACGGCCTCGGTGCCGGCGTCTGGACTCGAGACGCCACCAAGGCGTTCCGCATGGGCCGGGGGATCAAGGCCGGCCGCGTGTGGACGAACTGCTACCACCTCTATCCCGCGCACGCGGCCTTCGGCGGCTACAAGGTCTCGGGCGTCGGGCGTGAGAACCACAAGATGATGCTCGATCACTACACGCAGACGAAGTGCCTGCTGGTGAGTTACGACCCGAAGCCGCTCGGGTTCTTCTAGGAGGCATGAAGCATGGCCGAACAGGTCGTCGCCACTGACGCAGCGATCGCGGTGCTCCAGCGCCTGGAGGCCAAGCACGGCAAGGTGATGCTGGTCCTGTCGGGGGGCTGCTGCGACGGCAGCTCCCCGATCTGTCTGCTCGACGGCGAGCTGCTGCTCGGGCCGGGCGACCTCGAGCTCGGAGAGGTCGGCGGGGCGAGGTTCTTCATCGACGCGGATCAGTACGCACGCTGGAACAGCCCGCAGTTCGTCCTCGACGTCTCGCCAGGATCAGCGGCGGAGTTCTCGCTCGAAGGGATCGACGGAGTGCATTTCGTCGTGCGCTCAGTCGGGCTGCGAGACGCTGACGAGTGTCGGCTGGAGCACGCTCTCTAGACGCAGGCGACCGTGGCGATCGTGCCGCCCGCCTGTCGCTCCGAACCTGGCCCGCCTCCGGCGTCGCTAGCCGGAGAGAGCAGCGGCTACAATCCTTGCAACATACGGGGGCGACCTGGTTTCGACGTGGTCGGTTCTCCGGCAGAGCTGCAAGCCGAGGTCGCCGGTAGGCCTCGTAAATCCACCGGCAACAAAGCAAGTGCGAAGAACGATCTCGCACTCGCCGCCTAACCTAGTTAGGTAGCGACGTCGCTCCGAGTTGGGCCCGTGGCTCGGGTAGCGGCGCCAACAAACGGGCTCGGCGCGGAGGGAGAGCCAATCGCCCAAAGCGCGACACTGAAGGATGGCTGGGCCGTCGGTAGGGTGTCCGCCCCCGGCCGGCGGCCGAGATCAAAGCGCGGACTACGCTTGTAGACGTTCTGACCGGTGCGTCCGCGGACGCGGGTTCGATTCCCGCCGCCTCCATCTCTTCAAGGTGGGAGACCTTGGGGTTTCCCCCTTCAGAATCCCCCTTCCATTCGCTTCCGGGTAGCAGCGGTGAAGCGTAGTTCTTTGCAGCCGGGTCAGGGGCCTCGCGGATGTGCTGAGCACGGGTCGGGCAAAGTCTCCTGGTGGTAGAGGCGTTGTGACGCGCAGACTGTGCGTAGCGATGACGCGGCAATAGATCTCCAGCGCTCGTCGGAATAGGCTTGTGGACGATATGACGCTCAGGCAGGCGCAGCCATTGCGACCCTGAAGGTGGTGCTCCCGCCGTAATGAGCGTGCCCTCCACGGCCTGCAAGGGAGCGTGGGTGCGTGCGACGGCCATACTCGCGTCGGTCTTGGCGTACGCCGTGCTGATCGTGCCCGCCTCCGGTGCCGAGCTGACGCGCGTGACGGTAATCACCGACTCCGTCGGCACCGCGCTGCTCTGGGATCCCGGCCCCTTGCATGACTTCTCCGCCGGACTCGACGTCCGAGGCTATGCCTTCGGCTGCCGCAAGCTCGTCGTCGCCGGCTGCCCGTACGCCCCCGGCGTCAACCCGATAAGCGCCCTCGACGTGATCCAGCAGCTCGGGACCGAGCTCGGGCCGATCGTCGTGATCGACGTCGGCTATAACGACACCGCCGACACGTATTCGGCCGGACTCGATGAGGTGATGCGGGCCCTGCTCGCCAATGGCGTCCAACGCGTCGTCTGGGTGACTCTCGAGGAAGGAGAGGGCGTCTGGCTTTCGATCGACGACCAGATCCGTGCAGCACCAGCCCGCTGGCCCCAGCTCGTCGTGGCGGACTGGGGCCCGACGGTGACCGGCAAACCCTGGTTGTTCAAAGACGTCGTGCACCTTAACCACGACGGCGGGGTCGCGCTCGGCCGGTTTCTGCGGCCGATCGTCCTCAGCCAGCTGCAACTGATCAAGGACACGACACCGCCGGATCTGCGCTTGCCGGAATCGGTGCACGCGCGGACGACGAACCGGCATGGCCGAGTGCTCTCCTTCTATCCGGTCGCGCTCGACGCAGTCGACGGAGAGATCCCCGAAACCTGCACGCCCGTCTCGCCTCACCGGTACCCGATCGGGGCCACGAAAGTCATCTGTAGCGCCACCGACAAAGCCGGCAACACGGCCGTCGGCAGCCTCGAGGTCCACGTAAGCAAGACGCCGCCGCGCCAACAAGGGAAGATGCAACGCTAAGCTGGAGCCGGAGCCGTCGTCCCTCCGGGTTTCTGGAGCGGTCAATCGGCCGGTTCGGTAGATCGTGGCAGTCGGGGTCAGCGGCCGCCCTGATGGATTGTGGTGGGGTTTGGCCGAAGATGGTGTCAGTCGGAGTCGATTGGAGGGTGGGCTGCGATGACTGTCACTGTCCCAACGAGCGGCCATGGGCAGGGGGCGGACGAGGCGGCATCGGTCGCGGCCCCCGATGACGGGGTGCTGCGTGAGGCGGCGATTGCCACTCTTAAGCGGAAGCGCAAGTTCGTCCAAGACGCTGTTGGCTACGTGACGGTCAACGGCGCTCTCTGGCTGATCTGGGCGCTGACCGGTCAGTCGACGGATGGCAGCATGCCGTGGCCTGCCTGGGTGTCGGCGATCTGGGGCTTCCTGCTCGCGATCGACGCCTGGCGGGCGTTTGGCAGTTGGCCCGCAAGCCTGCATCGACCGATCATCGAGGCGGACATCGACCGTGAGATGAGGCGCTCCCGCACCGGCTAGGCGAGTTCCTGGGCGGCGAGAGGGCGGTTGTTGATCCGGTTCTGCGCCGGTAGTTCTGTGCAACCGCGGTCGGTGCTCTTGCTGATGTGGGTCGCGCCTGTGTGGGGAAGGGTTCCAGTGGAGGAGCGTTGTGAGGCGCCGATGGTGCCTGCTCGCAAGCCTGTCGACTGGGCTTCAGCGCGGATGGTTGCGCCCAGCGGTGGGACTGTTTCGCGGGCTCGATTCCCGCCGCCTCCATGCACACCTTCGGCTCAGTAGAACCGCTTTCGGAGCCGGTCGATCGAAAGCGTTGGTCGACGGGCTCTTCCCCTCCTCGGCGCGAGCAGGCGAACGCCGTCGAGCGCCCACTCCCCGCGGCCGTGGTGGACAGCCCTGTGGCCGAGCGCCGGCGGCAAGGCTGCGGCGCCCACGCGCGCCCGGGCCGTCGGCTGGCCGACCGATCTCGATCGGCCAGGCGCGCAGCGCGCCCGGCACGGCGCGACCCGACCGGCGAACCGTCAATGGCGAGCAGCCGCCAGGGTGCTCTTCGGGAGGGTTGACCGGATCGAGAGGCGAAGAGATAATCGGCGCCGACCGGCAGGTCGGGAGCTGCGGAGGTTCGCCGGGGGGCGCGTGGTCGCGGTCCTGCCTCTAAGAAGGAGGGGAGAGTTCATGAAGCTGCGACGCACCTTTCCGCTCGCTGTGGCAGTAGCGGCAATCGCTGCCGCGGCGGCCGTGCCGGCGGTGTTCGGCGACTCCGGACCGCCGTCGGGCGAGCGTATGGTCGGCAACTCGTCGATCGAGCCTGCCTACAACGCTGAGACGGGAAGCCTGATCTACCTCTCGACGCCCGTCAAGTCGCCGTTCCCGACGCACACGAGTCCCAACGCGGTCTCGCCGCTGTACCTGGTGGAGTACCCGCCGCGCACCAACTTCGGCGTTCACCTCAACTGCGAGGGAGTTCCCGGCAATTGTCCCGATCACGATCTCGACGTGGCCGCGGTGGCGACCGGGAACGCTCCGTTCGATCCGGGTGAGCCGTCCGTCTACGGGACGAATCCCTTCGCGCTTCCCGGACACGACCATCTGGTCGATCCGCCCGGCGGCGCGGACTTCAACGTGGCCTGGGAAGTGGTCGAAGTCCTGTTCAAGGACAGCGCTCACGTCACCCACCTGACGACCGAGGCGGCAATCGACGATGCCGTGGCGCACGGCTATGCGCGCAAGGTTGACCTCGGCTTCGCGTTCCACTGCGCCGTCGTGTCGGGCGCGACATACGCGCACGGCACACCGGTCGGGTAGGCATCTGCTCGCGAGGGAGGAGGCACGGACTGGGCCTCCTCCCTCGGCCCTCGCGTCGCGGCTCTGATCGTTCTCGTGGCGCGCGAGGGCGTGGCCTAACCGTCCGACGCGGGGCGGGTGAGAGAGGCTCCATGCATCATTGGTGCCTTGTCAGCCGACCCAGCTAGACGCGGTACGCGGAAAGCATTGCGGCTGAAGTGTTGCGCGGGTTCGATTCCCGCCGCCTTCACTCGTCACTTCCCGGCAGCGGCGACGCTCAGTACGGCCTTGACGATTCCGTCATAGCCGGTGCAACGGCAGAGGTTGCCGGAGAGGCCGATGCGGACCTCCTCCTCGCTCGGGTGCGGTAGCTTGGCGAGGAGGGTCGTCGCCGAGATCAGCATCCCGGGTGTGCAGAACCCGCACTGGACGCCGCCGTGCTCGAGGAAGGCTTCCTGCAAGGGGGAGAGGCCGCCGTCGGCGGCAAGGCCCTCGACGGTCGTGACGGCGCGGCCCTCTGCCTGCAGTGCCAGGTAGGAGCAGGCGTTGACCGGCCGGTTGTCGAGCAGCATCATGCAGGCGCCGCACTCCGAGTCGTCGCATCCCTCCTTGGCGCCGGTGAGGCCGACGCGCTCGCGGACAGCGCGGAGAAGCGTGGTGCCCGGCTCCACCTCGAGCGGGTACGCGACGCCGTTGACGGTCAAGGTGAGCGGGATTCTCATCCGGCTGCGTGCAGGAAGCGGCTGGCAGGGACCGGGACGGGGATGCCCCGGGCGCGCGCGACGGCTGCTTCGATCGCGCGGCGGGTGAGCACCGCCGTCATCGCGCGCCGGTACGCCTCGGAGGCGCGGACGTCGGAGATCGGGTCGCTCGCCTTTGCCGCGGCTTGCGCCGCCAGTTCGGCGGCGGCGCGCCCGCCGTCCGAGCCGACCAGGGCCTCTTCCGCCGCAGGCACGAGCCTGACCGTGGGCGCCAGGGCGGTGATCGCGAGCTTGGCCGCTGTGACGCGGTCGCCCGCGAGCGTGACGATCGCGGTGGTGCCGACGACCGCGATCTCCATCTGTTGCCTGTACTCGAGGCGGGCGTAACAGCTCCCGGTCGCCTCGGGAGGAAGCGGCACCGCCACCTCGGTCAGGAGCTCGTCCGGCTCCGCGATCGTCTTGCCGGGGCCGACGAAGAGGTCGGCGACCGCGACCGAGCGCTCGCCGCCCTGCGACCGCAGGGTCACGGCGGCGCCGAAGCACATCAGCGGGCCGCCGATCTCCATCGCGGGCGAGGCGTTCATCAGGTTCCCGCCGACTGTGCCCTGGGCTCGGGTCGCGTGCGAGCCGACGATCGCGGCCGCGTCCGCAAGCGCGGTCAGGCGTTCGAGAACGAGTGTGTTCTCTGCGATCTCCTCGTGGGTGGTCAGGGCGCCCAGGCGCAGTGCGTCTCCGTCCAGTGCGACGCCGTGCAGCTCGGTGAGGCGGTGGATCGCGACGATGCTGTCGGGGAGCGGCGCTTTGCCCTGGCGCGCGCCCACCACGAGGTCGGTGCCGCCTGCGACGGGACGCGCGCCGTTCGCCAGAGCCGCGAGTGCGCCCTCGACAGACTCGGCAGCGATGTACGACTCCGTCACGAGCCGGCCGCCCAGACGCGCTCGGGAGTCATCGGAAGCTCGCGGACGCGCGCTCCGATGACCTTCGCGATCGCGTTTCCGATTGCGCCCGCCGTCGGCACGCTCGGGGGCTCGCCGACTCCCTTGGAGCCGCGCGGGCCCCCGTTCTCGGCCGGGTTCTCGATCCAGTCCACGTCGATCCGCGGTACGTCGGAGGCGGTCGCGAGTTTGTAGTCCAGGAGGTGTGGGTTGCGCTGGCGGCCCTGGTCGTCGAACTGCGTGCGCTCCGAGAGCGCCTGCCCGATCCCCATGACAACGCCGCCGTAGACCTGCCCGTCCGCTCCGATTCGGTTCACGATCGTGCCCGAGTCATGTGCGGCGGCGACCTGGAGGACGCGCACGACACCCGTCTCGCGGTCGACCTTGACGCGAACCGCGTGCGTGAAGAGCTGCGGCTCGAGGAAGGACTCCATGCCGAGGCGGCCGAGGCAGCCCTCGCCCGGTTCCGCCGGCGGGTTCTCCGGCACGGCTCCCGAACCCTTGCCGAGAATTGCCGTCCCCTCGCCGGCAAGTTCTGCGATCGAGACGGAGCGATCCGGAGCACCGACGATGCTCACCGCTCCGTCGGCCAGCGTGAGGTCCTCGCGCGCCACCTCGAGCTTCTCGGCGGCGAGGTCGAGCAGTTTGTCGCGCACCTCGCGGGCGGCCTCGACGACGGCGCGTCCGTTGTTGAACGTCGTCTGCGACCCGGACGAGCCCATGTCCCACGGGCCTGCGTCGGTGTCCTGGTAGAGGATCGAGATGTCGCCGGGCTGCATCCCGAGCTCCTCGGCGACGAGGAGCGGCAACCCCATCACGGCGCCGCTCCCGTTCTCCTGCGCGCCGGTGACGATCGTGCCGGTGCCGTCGCCGTTCAGCTTCACGTACGCGCCCGAGGGGACGCCGAACGAAGGCCACCAGCCGCATGCCACGCCGACCGCCTCGCCCTCGGCCGGCTCGCCGTCCGCGCTGATCAGCTCGACCGCACGCTCGAGCGTCTGCTTGAGCCCGAGCTTGCCGAAGACCTGCCCGGTTGGGCTGACCGAGCCGTCGTCCAGGAGCGTGCGCCGTCGCAGATCGATTGGGTCGAGCCCGAGGGCCTCGGCCAGCTCGTCGGTGTGCTGCTCGACCGCCCAGCAGACCTGAGGCGCGGTCGGCGCGCGGATCGAGCCCGATGGTTGGTTGTTCGTGTAGACGAGCGTCGACGAGACGTCCACGTTGTCGAGCTCGTACGGACCGCAGGCATGCATTGCGGCGAGCTGGGCGAAGAAGCCGCCCTCCCCGCAGTAGGCGCCGCCGTCTAGCACGAGCGTGCCGCGGCGGGCGACGATCGTCCCGTCCGACCTCGCGCCGCTCTCGAGCTCGATCACCATCCCCTCGCGACGGTGATCCGGAGCGACAAATTCCTCCTCGCGCGTGAAGACCAGCTTGACCGGCCGGCCGGCGGCGCGCGCGAGGGCCGCGACGTGACCCTCGAAGTGAAAGTCGCACTTCGACCCGAACCCGCCGCCGAGGAGCGGCACGATCACGCGCACGTTGGACTCGGGAATCTGGAGGACATGTGCGACTCCACTCCGCGCGGCGAAAGGCACCTGCGTCGACGACCAGACGGTCACGCGGTCGCCCTGCCATTGGGCGAGAATCGCCCGCGGCTCGATGGGAGCGCCCTGGGAGGCGTCGACGAGGTAGCGGCCCTTGACGACGACATCGGCCGCCGCGAGCGCGGCCGCGGCGTCGCCCTTGACGATCGTGGAGTAGCCGAGCACGTTGCGTTCGCGGCCCATCTCGTCGTCGCCCTCGTAGGAGGCCCACTCCTCGTGGATCAGCGGCGCGCCGTGGGACGCGGCCGCCTCGATCTCGGAAACCGCCGGCAGCGGCTCGTACTCGACCTCGATCAACGCCGCCGCTTCAGCGGCGATCTCGGGCGTCAGCGCGGCGACGGCGGCGACGGCATCGGCCTCGAAACGCACGCGCTCCTTCGCGAACAGGCGGCGATCCTTGACCATGATCCCGTAGCGCACGTCCGGGACGTCCTCGTGCGTGAGAACCGCGAGGACGCCGGGCAGGGCGCGAGCCTTCGTCGTGTCGATGCCGACGATGCGTGCGTGCGTGTGATCCGCGTAGCGGAGCTTCGCGTGCAGCTGGCCGGTGAGATTGAGGTCGGCCGTGTACCGACCGGAGCCCGTCACCTTCTCTTTCCCATCGGGACGGATGAACGTGGCCGTCGTCACGGTCGGAGCCTACGACAACGCCGGGCTGAGCATCGAGGGCCTGCGTCGCGCCGAGAGGAACCTTGCGCGGGTTCGATTCCCGCCGCTTCCACTTTTCGCCCGTTTGCTAGGCGGCCAACAGGACGAAGCCCGGCCGAAAGGCCGGGCTTCGTCGTCTCCTCTATGTTCCTCCTACCGCAAGCGTCCGACGAGGTCGCGCTGATTGTGGGTCGCCTGCGGCCGCTGTGCCCGCATCAGAGCCAGCGGGTTTGGGACGCCGGGGAACAGCGCGTCGCCGATCGTCGGGATGAACTGCGGCGGGACACGAACATGCGTCGCCTGCTCGTAGTCGTAGGCGAGGCCGAGCAGCGTCGGTTCCGCCCAGCGACGACCGATGAAGGTGATCCCGAGCGGAAGTCCCGCGTCGTAGCCGGCGGGCACCGTGATGTCGGGGTAGCCCGACACCGCAGCTGCCGTCGACGAGCCCACGAAGAACTCGAAGTGGCCGTTGAGATCGCCGAGGTTCGGATCGCCGTTCGTCGGCCACGCCGGGCCGTTCGTCAGGGCGATGATCGCGTCGAGGTGGTTCGCAGCCATGAGCTGGTCGATCGCGGCCTGAACCGGCGGCGTCGTCGCCTGCCGGAGGGCAGCGCAACCGGCGTCCCGGCCGTTCGTCGCGTCGCCGGCTTCGAAGATCGCATCGTTCCACGGTCCCTCGAGGTTCTGATGGGCGGCATCGAAGGCAATCAGGTCGGCGAGCGTTTGCGGGTACGGCTGGCCCGACACCGGGTTAGTACCGTGGACGTACGTGTGGAGGTACGTCGCGATGTCGGTCTTGAACTCGCACAGGAGCGCTGGGAACTCGTTGGCAGTCGCCGACAGGTCGATGTCCGTCGGGTCGACCACGGTCGCACCCTCGGCCTTGAGCGCGGCGATCGTGTTGTTGAGGATCGGCTCGACGACCGAGCCCACCAACGCCGGGTCATAGGTGCCGGCGCGCCAGACGCCGATCCGCTTGCCCTGGAGAGCGTGATCGTTGAGGAACTGCGTGTAATCGGTGAACGCGTGCCCGGCCTGATCGGCGGTCGCGGCGTCATTCGGATCGACCCCGGTCGCGGCGCCGAGGAGTACCGCGGCGTCGGTCACGTTGCGGGCGATCGGACCGGCCGTGTCCTGGTTGGCGCTGATCGGGACGACGCCTGCGCGGCTCCACAGCCCCAGTGTCGGCTTGATCCCGACGTCGCCGTTGGCGCCGGACGGGCAGACGATCGAGCCGTCCGTCTCCGTGCCGACGGCTGCGACCGCGAGATCAGCGGCCGCGGCGACGCCGGAGCCGGAGCTCGAGCCGCACGGGTTGCGATCGAGGACGTAGGGCATGTTCGTCTGGCCACCGATGCCGCTCCAGCCGCTCGAGGACGGGCCTGACCGGAAGTTGGCCCACTCGGACAGGTTGGCCTTGCCGATGATGATCGCGCCGGCGGTCTTCAACTTCTGCGCGATGAACGCGTCGCCGGGCGTGCTCCCGGCGAGTGCCCAGGAGCCGGCTGTCGTCGGCATGCCGGTGGTGTCGATGTTGTCCTTGACGATGATCGGAATCCCGAGCAGCGGGCGGTGGTCGCCGCTGCGTCGCGCTGCGTCGGCCGCGCGTGCGTCGGCGAGGGCCGTCTGGCTGACCGTGATCACCGCGCTGAGCTCCGGGTTGAGCTGGCGGATGCGTCGGAGATAGAAGTTCGTCAGCTCGACGGAGTTGATCCGGTGCGAGTTCATAAACTGCTCGAGCTGCGGGATCGTCGTCGTGTCGACGTCGATGCCGGAGACCTTTGTGTTCGGCGGATTGGCCGCCGCGCCGGTCGTCGCCGCGGCGCCGGATGCCGCGAGCAGGAGGGCCAGCAGGGTCGTCAGAACAAGGGAACGCCGAAGTCGGCTGCTCATCGCGTGACCTCCCCGGGGTCGGATGGCGTGGACGCTGGGATCGCAGGGCCTGGGCCGGCGATCTGGGCGGCAGAATTCTATAACCGCCTTGCGTGCGGACGTCTCGCGGTTCGATTCCCGCCGCCTCGACTAACTCCCGGCGCGTTTACGGGCGGCGCAGAAGATCGCCGCGGCTGCTGCACTCGTCGCAGTCTCGTTCAGGGTGTTCTGCGCGACGACGACGACCGTCGAGGCGTCTAGGGAAGCGAACACCTGATCGGAGTACCCGCTGTCGTTCCCTCCGTGTCCCCAGGCAATGCCGCACGGCAGAGACGATCGAAAGAGCCCGAGTCCCGCTTGCGGATCCGTCCCCGCTCCGACGGTTCGCTCCATCGCCGCAAGTTCGGCCCTCGGCACGAGCTTGCCGCCGAGCAGCGCCGAGTAGAACGTCGCCAAATCTGCTGTGGTCGACACGATGCCGACGTCGCCGGTCACCGGAACAGCACGAACCTCGGGAACTCCGAGCCAGGCGGGCGGCGCCGCACCTGACGCGTGTGTCGGCCCGAAGCTCGTGGCCGTCAAGTGCAGTGGCTCGAAGACGCGATCCCCTACGACGCGATCCAGGTGCCGGTGGGTCACCTGTTCGATGATCGCGCCCAGCACTGCGTAATTGAAATTCGCGTACGACTCCGACGAGCCCGGCCGAAAGAGCAGCGGTGGCTGTTCGCGCTGTGGCTGGAACTCGGTCGGCATCCCCTGCGCGAGGCCGCTCGTGTGGTTCAGTAGCTCGCGAATCGTGATGCGCCGGCCATCGCGAACCCGCCGCGGCAGCCACCGGTCGATCGTGTCGGCCAGCGAGAGTCGACCCTCGTCGACGAGCTGCAGGACGACGGCCGCGACGAACGTCTTCGTGACGCTCTCGATCCCAAAGCGATCGCCGACAGCGGCCGGTTTCCCACCGGCCGCGCGCCCCGCCGCGCCTCGCCATTCACCACCGCGCGTCTCGAGCAACGCAACAGCTCCAGAACGCTGCACCTGCGTCAACGTCTGCAGAATCCGGTTGAGCCTGGCCGGAGGTGGCACGGCGCTTCCACCATGCGAGGCGCCACATGCGGACGTGGCTGCGAGGGTCGCCAGCGCCCCTGAAACCGACCAGAACAGCGAGCGACGCGCCCGCGGTTCTGTGCGCATCAACGGGCTCTGCCGCACCAGGCCGAGACTAGTTCGCGCCGGCCTGGGCGAGGACAACATCCATCGTCCTCATGATCTCGACGCTCTCGTCCAACGGCATCAGAGGGCTCTCGAGAAGACCTTCCCGGAGGCACCGGGCCACCTCCGCCGCCTGGTGCCAGAGACCGCGGCCTTGATGCGACGCTTCGAAGCGGGTCCGCTCGCCGGCTCGCGAGATAAAGTCGAAGGAAGTCGGCGCGTAAAAGTCGCCGTCGATCTCGATGCGGGCATCCGTGCCGACGATCGCCGCGCGGGTCGGACTCTTGGCGGAGAGGGTGCAGGTCAAGACGGCGTGGGCGCCACTCGGGTACCCGAATAGCATCGACGTCTGTCCGTCGACCCCTGTGAACGCCGGGTCGATGAGCGTCACAATGCGGTCGGGCTTCCCCAGGACCATCGACGCGAACGAAACTGGATAGACGCCGAGGTCGAGCAAGGCGCCTCCGCCGAGCTCGGGAGCGAACAGTCGAAATTGGGAGTTCCGCGCAAACCATTGCCCGTGGTCGGCGGTGACCGCAACGATCTCGCCGAGGGCACCTCTTGCAAGCAGCCGGCGAATTTCGGCGATATGGGGCAAGAACCGTGTCCACATCGCCTCCATCAGGAAGAGGCTCGCGGCGCGCGCGGTGGTCACCAGATCCTCGGCCTCCGTGGCATTCATCGTGAACGCTTTCTCAACGAGCACCGGCTTGCCGGCATGCAGTGCGAGAAGCGCGTTGGCGTGATGCATGGGGTGCGGAGTCGCGACGTACACGACATCGACGTCAGGATCGGCCACCAACGCTTCGTAGCTCGGGTGTCGGTTGGGAATGTTGAACCGGTCGGCAAACCGGTTCGCTGAATCCATCCGGCGAGACCCGACCGCGGTCGCTCGACCTGACTCGCTGAACATCAGGTCGGCAGCGAAGGTCGCGGCGATTCCGCCTGTGCCAATCAGTCCCCAACGCAGAGGCTCGGTCATCGCTTGCGAATTGAGGATACGGGGTGGCGCATGACTAGAAACGACGGCTGAGGGGAGAATGGAGGTGTGAACATCGCTCTCACGGTGGCCGTGCTCCTGTTCCTGTTCGTTCCGATCGTTTTCGTCGGCGCGCTGTTTGTCTGGGGTGCGGTCAAGGACGGGCAGGAGGACGAGGCGACACAGCGGAGATTAGGCATCCGCCGCCGGACACGGCTTGGCCGCTGAAGAGCGATCGTCGCATTCCGGAGATCACGAGCGAAGCGCTAAGCCTGAGGGCTGATTGAAGCGCGGGTTCGATTGCCGCCGGCTACGCTCTTTCGTCCAACGGCGCGAACCGAGATCAGGTCGCGTCGTGGATCTTCTCGAGCCCTTCGAGGATGAGGTCGAGGCCGAATTGGAAGGCGCTTACCTCGCGATGGGGACCCTCGGTGAAGTGCTGCCGGCCATGCTCATGGAGATACGGATACTCGGCGGGCGGGATCATCCGCTCGAACGTCGCTTCGATGTCGGCGACCTGCGCCGCGTCGAAGGAGTGGCCGGCCTGCCAGAGCGAGAAGCCGAGGATGTGCGCGTCGAGCACGTGATAGGCCGTGTACGTCGTCTCGGCCGAGAAGCCGGCTTCGCGTAGCCGCCCGAGGAGCGAGTCCATGTAGCGCAGCCGGGCGGGCCGCACCCGGGCCGACATCAGCAGTGCGCACGCCCAGGGATGGCGGCGGAGAGCCTCGTGGACCGAGACGGCGCTCCTCCGGATCGCCGTGTCCCAGTCCCCTGTCGGCGAGGGCAGCTCGCTCTCCTCCAGGACGAGGTCCAGGATGCCGTCGAGGACGTCGTCCTTGTTGGCGACGTGGTTGTACAGGGACATGGCTTCGAACCCGAGCTTCTGGGCGAGCTTCCGCATGGTGAGGGACTCGAGGCCGCCTTCGTCCACGAGCGCGAGCGCCCCCCGCAGGATCCGCTCCCTGCTCAGGGGGAGGCGTGATCTCGCTCGGGTTGCCATTGACAGATCTTACGTCGTACGTGTATCTTACGGCGTAAACTTACAACGTACGAGGGAGACGAGATGAAGGCCTTCCGCTACGAGAGGTACGGCTCACCCGAGGTCCTCGAGCTCCGGGAGGCCGAGAAGCCGGCCGTCAGCGACGACGGCGTCCTCGTCCGCGTCCATGCCTCGTCCGTCAACCCCGTCGACTGGCACACGCTGACGGGCGATCCCTATCTCGTGCGCCTCCAAGCCGGGCTGCTCGAGCCGAAGACCGGAATCGCTGGGCGTCGATTTCGCCGGGACGGTCGAGTCCGTCGGCAGGAACGTTCGACATTCCGACCGGGAGACGAGGTCTTCGGCGGCCGAAGCGGCGCCTTCGCCGAGTACGTGTGCGTTCCCGAGGGCCGCGGCGTCGCTCCGAAACCGGCCAACCTGACCTTCGAGCAGGCGGCGGCTCTGCCGGTTGCCGCGATCACGGCGCTCCAGGCTCTGCGTGACAAGGGACGGATCCAGTCAGGGCAGCGGGTTCTCGTCAACGGTGCGTCGGGGGGTGTCGGCACGTTCGCCGTTCAGATCGCCAAGGCCCTCGGGGCGGAAGTGACCGGCGTGTGCAGTACGCCGAACGTGGACCTCATTCGGTCGATCGGCGCGGACCACGTCGTCGACTACACGCAGGACGACTTCACGCTTGGTGGGGAGCGGTACCACCTGATGCTCGACATCGCGGGGAACCGCTCGTGGTCGGACTGCAAGCGCGTCCTCGAAGAAGAGGCGGTCGTTGTCATCGTCGGGGGGCCGAAGACCAATCGCTGGATCGGGCCGCTGGGTCACGTGGCCCGGGTGCGCCTGGTGACACTCGGCGGCAAACGGAGAGCCGTTCCGTTCCTGGCCAAGATCACCAAGGACAGTCTCGACGGCATCGCAGAGCTGGTCCAGGCAGGAAAGGTGACGCCGGTCATCGACAGGGAGTACGACTTCAGCGAGCTTCCCGAGGCATTGAGGTACCTCGGAGCGGGGCACGCGCAGGGGAAGGTGGTCGTCGACCACGTTGGCGGTCGAGGTTTTAGTTGACAAGACCATAACTCTCGCGTAGGGTAATGGTCATGAAGACAAAAACGAGGGACGCCGGCGTTCCGGCGAGCTACAACCCGGCCGGCTTTCCGGCGTTCGCGGTGACGGTAGACGTGGTCGTGCTGACCATGTCCGAGGGATTGCTTCACGTGCTCCTCGTTTGTCGCGGCGAGGCGCCCTTCGAAGGCATGTGGGCGATACCGGGCGGCTTCAAGCGTCCCGGCGAGACTCTGGACGAGGCGGCGAGGCGAGAGCTGGTCGAGGAGACCGGCATCGACGCCGCGAGCTTGCTGACCCAGTTCGGTGCCTACGGCGACCCGGGGCGGGATCCCCGGATGAACGTGGTGACTGTCGCGTACCTCGCGGTGCTCCGAGACGTCGGTGCGGTTGCCGGAGGCTCGGATGCCGCCGCCGCCGCCCTGATCCCCGCATCGGACGTCCTGAGCGGGAAGGTCGAGCTGGCCTTCGACCATCTGGGGATCGTGCGCGACGCGATCGAGCGGGTCCGCCTCGAGCTCGACCTCAGCGGGATCGCCACGGCGTTCCTCGGCAAGACGTTCACCCTGGCGGAGCTGCGGGCCGTCTACGAAGCGGTCTGGGGCGTCGAGCTCGACGCCGCGAACTTCCGGCGCAGCGTCGTCTCGGAGGGCGGCTGGGTGATCCCGACCGGCCGACGAGCACAGCCGGGGCCCTCGGGTGGGAGGCCGGCCGAGCTCTACCGGGCAGGGCAGGCCTGGAGCCACGGTGGGCCGATCCATCGCCTCCAGCGACTCGACGAGAGGAAGTGAGCCGGTGAGAGCGGTCGTCTACGACAGGTACGGGCCTCCCGAGGTCCTGCACCTCGAGGAGGTCGAGCGGCCGCTGCCCGCGGACGACGAGGTCCTCGTCCGGGTCCACGCCACGACGGTCAACCGGACCGATTGCGGTTGGCGCAGCGCCCGTCCGTTCTTCATCCGCTACTTCATCGGCCTGCGCCGGCCGAAGCGGAGGATCCTCGGCAGCGAGCTCGCCGGAGAGGTCGAGGCGGCCGGCTCCGGTGTCGACGAGTTCGAAGTAGGTGACCAGGTCTTCGGCGTCAGCGGGTTCGGCGCGAATGCGCAGTTCGTGTGCATGCGGGCGAGTCGCCCGCTGGCGCACAAGCCCAAAGCGGATGAGCTTCGAGGAGGCCGCGGCGGTCTGCGACGGAGCGATGAGCGCGCTCTCGTGTCTGAGGAAGGGAGACCTGGGCAAGGGTCGGAGCATCGTCGTCTACGGCGCGTCGGGATCGATCGGGACGGCGGCGGTGCAGCTGGCGAAACACTTCGGAGCCGACGTCACCGCGGTGTGCAACACGAAGAGCGTCGAGCTCGTGCGCTCCCTCGGCGCCGACGTCGTGATCGACTATCTGCAGGAAGACTTCACGAAGAACGGCAAGACGTACGACGTCATCTTCGACGCGGTCGGCAAGCACTCGTTCAGGCGCTGCAGGCACTCGCTGAAGAAGGGCGGGACATTCATCGACACCGACCTCGGGTTCATGTGGCACTTTCCGCTCGTCGTTCTCCTCAGCAGGTTGATCGGAGACAAGAAGGCGACGCTGGGGGTGGCGCGGTACCGGAAGGAGGACGTCCTCTTCCTGAAGGAGCTAATCGAGGCGAGGAAGTACCGCGCGGTGATCGACCGCCGCTACCCCCTGGATCGGGTCGTCGAGGCGACGAGGTACGTCGAGACGGGGGAGAAGATCGGCAACGTCGTCCTCACGGTCGCGGGCGACCCCGCGAGCCTGACGGCAGAGGGGGCGTCGTGTACGTCGAGGTGAACGAAAAGAAGCTGTGGTTCGACGTCGACGGCGCCGTCTCCGTGCCGGAAGGCGGTGAGATGCGCGAGCGGCCCACGGTGGTGCTGCTCCACGGTGGGCCCGGGAGCTACGACCACTCCTACTTCAAGCCGGACTTCGCCCGGCTCGCGGACGTCGCGCAGGTCGTGTATCTCGACCTGCCCGGGCACGGCCGTTCCGACTGGGGCGACCCCCTGGATTGGCGCTTCGAGACGTGCGCCGACGTAGTCCGGGATTTCTGCGATGTCCTCGGCATCTCCCGGCCTGTCGTCTACGGACACTCCCTTGGGGGCTTCGTCGCCATGCTCCATGCGGCACGCCACCCAGGTCACGCCCGGGCACTCGTGCTCCAATCGACCTTCGCGCGATTCGACCTCGGACGGATCGTGGAGGGGTTCCGCCGGGCCGGGGGCGACGACGCGGCGGCAACGGCGGAGCGCGTCTACGGCGGCGACCGCCGGTCCGTGCCGGACGAGGAGTGGGCCCGCTGCTGGAAGCTCGTCGGCCACTGGGTGCCCGGAGAAACGGAACGTGCGCGGACGGTCGTCAACAAGGATCTCAACGCGACCGGGCTCGAGTTGATGCGGAGCTTCGACGTCGTCGAGCAATTGGCCCGTGTCGATTGCCAGACGTTGGTCTGTGCCGGCAGGCTGGACCCGATCGCACCGTTGGCGGCCGCCCGCGAGATCGAGGCCGCCCTTCCGAAGGGGATCGCGCGGCTCGAGGTGATCGAGGACGCCGGCCACTTCACCTGGAAGGACGCGCCGGACCGCTACTGGCCGCTCCTCACGGAGTTCGTCGCGGCAGCGGTCGCTTAGACTCGCCACGGATGCCGAACGACGGCACTGTCGCGATCGCGGTCGAAGGCGTCAGGAAGCGCTTCGGCTCCGTCGACGCGGTTCAGGACGTGACGCTCTCGATCGGCGAGGGCGAGTTCTTCTCGATGCTCGGGCCGAGCGGCTGCGGGAAGACGACCACGCTGCGGATGATCGCGGGCTTCGAGGTGCCCGACGAGGGGCGCATCGTCCTGCAAGGACAGGACGTCACGACGGTCTCTCCCGCACGGCGATCGGTGAACATGGTCTTCCAGCAGTACGCGCTGTTCCCGCACATGTCGATCCAGGACAACATTGCGTTCGGCCTCAAGGTCAAGCACGTGCCGAGAACCGAGCACCGGGACCGGGTGAACGAGATGCTCAGGGTCGTGGAGCTCGAGGGCTTCGAGCGCCGGCGCCCGCGCCAGCTCTCCGGCGGCCAGCAGCAGCGGGTGGCGCTCGCCCGCGCGCTTGTCAACCGGCCGGCGGCGCTCCTGCTCGACGAGCCGCTCGGAGCGCTCGACGTGAAGCTGCGAAAGCAGATGCAGCTCGAGTTGAAGCGCATCCAGCACGAGCTCGGCACGACCTTCGTGTACGTCACGCACGACCAGGAAGAGGCGCTCTCGATGAGCGACCAGATCGCCGTCATGAACGGCGGGCGAGTGGAGCAGATCGGCAGCCCGCGCGAGATCTACGAGCATCCTCGGACAGCGTTCGTGGCCGACTTCATCGGCTCGCTGAACGCGCTCGAGATGACAGTCGACGAGCTCGTCGGGGGTTACGCGGTAGCGCGGTTCGGCGCGAGCGAGCGAGTCGTCGTTCCGGTCGGCCGCAACGTCCACGCCGGCGACGTGCTGCGCGTGGCGGTCAGGCCCGAGCGCGTGCAGATCGGGCCGCACGGCAGCCCCTCGGCGGACGGCGGCTCGTCGCTCGAGGGAACGGTCGCCGAGATCGTCTATCTCGGTATGTACACGCAGTTTCACGTCCAGACGCGCGCGGGACGGGTCGTGTGCCACCGCCTCGCCGACGAGCCGATCGGCGCGCTCGTCGAGGGCTCGCCCGTCTCCCTCTCCTGGGATCCCGAGCACGCCTCCGTGCTCGCCGACTCGGCTCCCCCCGGCTAGGCTGAAGGCGCCTCGAGGCGCCTCTCGGCGGCCCGGCGGCCGATCTCCGCGAGCACCACCACGGTCAGGGAGATGGTGATCACGACCACTGCCACCGCGATCACCTGAGGCAGCTGGCTGGGGAAGCGAAGCGCCGAGTAGAGGTAGATCGGGAACGTGACCCGCGAGCCCACGACGAACGAGGCGACGGCGTACTCGTCGAAAGAGGTCGTGAAAGCGATCAGGTACGCGGAGACGACGGCGGGCAGGATCAGCGGGAGGGTAATCGAGCGGAACGTGCGCAGACGGCTCGCGCCCAGGTCGTAGGCAGCCTCCTCGAGCGAAAGGTCGATTTGCTGCAGCCGGGGCATCAGCACGAGGATCGTGTACGGGAGGCTGATGACGATGTGCCCGATCACGACCGTGAGGATCGAGCGGCCGATTCCCAGGGCGTGGAAGAGCAGGAGCAGGGAGATCCCGAAGACGACCAGCGGGATCACGAGCGGGCTCAGCAGCAGCGCCGAGACTCCGGACTTCCCGCGGAAGCGGCGGCGGACGAGCGCGATCGACGCCAGGATCCCGAGCAGGACGGCGGCCGCGCTCGAGAGCGCGGCGACGATTGCGCTCGTCTCCAGCGCACCGCGGAGGTCCGTATTGGTGAGGAACTGGTGGTACCAGTGGAGCGTGAACCCGGTGAGCGGAAACGACGGCAGCGCGGAGTTGTTGAACGAGAAGATCAGGAGGATCACGATCGGTGCGTAGAGGAAGAGGATGACGAGCGCGAAGAACGCCCTGAGCACGCGCGCGCCGTTCTTCGAGAGCGCGACGTCCATCTAGATCGCCTTCGCCTCGCCCGCCTGCAGGAAGCGTGCAAAGACCGCCGTCAGCACGGCGACCACTGCGAGCAGGAAGATCGCGAGCACCGAGCCGGTCTGCCAGTCGGGGAAGCCGGTGCCGAAGAGGTCGACGATCTGGTTGCCGTACATGTAGCCGCTCGCGCCGCCGACGAGCGAGGGCGTGACGAACTCGCCCATCGTCGGGATAAGCACGAACAGGAATGCCGCGAGCACTCCGGGGAGGCTGAGGGGGAGCGTGATCCGGCGGAAGGACTGCAGCCGGCTCGCTCCCAGGTCGCTCGCCGCCTCGAGCAGGCGGCGGTCGAGACTCTCGAGCGAGACGAAGATCGGCAGCGCCACGAACGGAAGCCAGACGTACCCAAGCACGAGCATCACCGCGAATCGCGTGTCGATCAGCGTGAGCGGGTGGTCTGCCGAGCGCACCCCCGTCCACGAGAGCAACGTGTTGATCGGCCCGTTGTCCCCGAGCAGCACCTTCCAGGCGAGCACGCGCAGGAGGTAGCTCGTCAGGAACGGAGCGATCAGCATCAGCAGGAGGACGTACTTCCGCTTCGTCCCGGAGAGCGCGAGGTAGTACGCGAGCGGGTATGCGAGCAATACGACGATCGCCGAGACGATCAGCGACATCTTCACCGACTTCCAGAACAGTTTGAGGTACACGGAGCTGTGCAGGAAGTCGTGCCACGCCTGGAGGGTGAGCGGATGCTTGCCCGGGTAGAGCGAAAGGGCGTCGAGGCTGTAGGCCGCGACGATCGCGATCGGCACGAGGAAGAAGACGACCAGCCACGCGACGGGCAGCCCGAGGAGGCTTGGCGTCGTCAGGTCGAGCCGTGCGCGCCGGCGCCTGCCGGGCCGCTCGTGCGCTCCGACGGCTTGCGCCAACTTGTCTACCTGACCGCTGTCAGGAGGCCTTCACCTGTTGCCAGAGCTTCGCGTACAGCTCGCGACGGGGCACGTCGCGGTCGAGGTGGGCGTTTGGCTCCGTCACCGCCTTCGGGTTCGTCAGGTTGAGGGCGCGCAGCAGATCGCTCGACGACGGGCGGGCCTTGATGTTCGCATGGCCGTAGCCGTAGTTGTCCTCGAGCCACTTCGCCGACTTGGTCGAGCTCCAGGCGTCGGCGTACGCGTGCGCGAGGTGGTAGCGCGGCGAGCCCTTGCGGACCATGAGCATGCCGACCCACGCGATGGGCTTCTCCTTCGGGTGCATGTAGACGACGGGCAGCTTCTTGGCCTTCATCTGCACCCAGTCGTTCGGCCACGCGTAGGCGATCCAGAGGTCGCCGGACGCGAAGGAGTTGTCCATGTCGGTCTCCGACGACCAGATAGTGCGGACGAGATGCTTCTTCGAGATCAGGAACTGCTGGGACTTCTTCAGCTCGGCGTCGCTCTGGTTGTACGGATCCTTGAAGCCGAAGTAGTAGCCCGTGATCACGAGCATCGCCACCGGATCGTCGAACCACGCGATCTTGCCCTTGTAGCGCTCGTCCCACAGGAGGCTCCAGGACTTTGCCTTTGGCTTCACCTTGTCGCTTCGGTACAGGATGGCGTCGAAGCCCCAGTCGGCCGGGATTCCGTATTGCTTGCCGCCGTACTGGCCGGCTTTGACCATGAACGGGTTCAGGTTCTTGAAGTTCGGGATCAGCTTCGGGTCCCAGGGCTGCACGAGGCCGCTCGTGGCGAAGTACTTGACCCAGCCGACATAGGGGCGAAAGACGTCCGGCTTCAAGCCGGCGCGCATCTTCGCGAGCGCGTCCGCCTCGTTCGCCATGACCGTGAACTGCGGCTTGTTCTTCGGGTACTTCTTCACGTACTGCGCGAACATCGCCTGGCCGCCGTCGTTGCCGTACCCGGCCCAGTCGAGCACCTGCAGCCGGCCGCTCTCCGCCGCCAGCCGGCTGCGCGCCGCGTCGGCGATCGAGCTGCGGCCGGCCAGAAGCCCCGCCCCGCCGGTCGCAACGGCGAGCTTGAGGAGATCCTCACGGCTCAGCCGCCGCTCCAGAAGATCACTGCCGTCTGTCATTCCGTTCCTCCTTTTCGTGCTAGTAGCTCGGCGGGCTTATCACCCAGATCACTTCTGCGACCTCGTCGCCTGCGTTCGTCACTCGATGCGGAATCGAGCTCCGGTAGTCGATGCTGTCTCCGCGTTCCAGCTCGAAGACCTGCTCGTCGAGCTGGAGGTGGATCCTTCCGGCGAGGACCACGATCAGCTCCTCGGAGTCCCCGTGCGTGTAGAGCTCGTCCCCCGTCGACCCGCCCGGATCGAGCTCCACCGCGAAGACCTCGAGGTGCTCGAGCGGACGAGGGGTGAGCATGAACTTGCGGCCGAGGTTGCCGAACTCGAGCGCCGGTCTTCTGTCTCGCTGCAGCACGCGCGGGTGTGCCCTCGAGGGGCCCGGCTCGAACAGGTCCGCGACGTGGACGCCGAGGACTGCGGCGATCCGCGTCAGCGAGGCGACACTCGCGTTCGCCTTGCCGCGCTCGACCTGGCTCAGAAAGCTTTCACTCAGTCCTGCACGTTCTGCGACCGCGTGCAACGTCGCGCGGCGGAGGCGGCGGATTGCCCGGAGCCGCTCCCCGACCTCGATCCCGTTCTGGGCCTCCGAGCCCCGGGCCCTTGTCGCAGTCGCCCTAGATGCCGTCAAAGAAATCTGAAACGACACTAACGGGTGGTTGTGCCCAAATCAACCACGCGGCGTCTTAGGATGGCGATGTGGACGGGCTGATCGAAGAACTCCGACCGTCACTCGGGCTCGCGCTCGAGCTGTCGGCGGGGATCCGGGCCGAGGCCGATTCGCAAGGGCTCGCCCTCGCGGTCGCGGTCGTCGATCCGGCGGGACAGGTTGTGGCGAGCCAGCGCATGGACGGAGCCGCGCTGGGCGCGATGGCCCTCGCGGTCGGCAAGGCGTACACCGCGGTCCTCTGGGGAGTCCGGAGCGGCGACTTCATGGCGAGCACCCATCCGGGCGGCGACGACTGGGGCTTCAACACGACCGACGAGCGCATCGTCGTCTACGCGGGCGGTGTGCCTCTCTACGCCGAAGGCCGGCTGGTCGGCGCGGCCGGCGCGAGTGGGGGAACGGCAGAACAGGATGAAGCGTGCGTCACCGCGGCGGCGCTCGCGCTGGGATTCGCCGTAGCCGGGATCGAACCGTGAAGCCGCGAGTCGTCGTTCTGGGGGCCGGCTTCGGAGGCCTCGAGCTCGCAACGATCTTGTCGGAGGCGCTCGGCGACGACATCGACGTGACCCTGATCGACAAGAGCGACGCGTTCGTCTTCGGCTACTCGAAGCTCGACGTGATGTTCGGCAGGACGACACCGGAAGCCGTCCGTCACTCCTACGGCGACCTCGCGAAGCCGGGAGTTCGCTTCCGGCAGGAGACGATCATCGCGATCGACCCCGAGTCGCGGCGTGTGACCACGGACGCCGGGGTTCACGAGGCTGACCATCTCGTCATTGCCCTCGGCGCCGACTACGACCTCGACGCGACACCGGGCCTAACCGACGGAGGTAGCGAGTTCTACTCCGTCGCCGGGGCCGAGCGGCTGGCCGAGGTGCTGCCGACGTTCTCGCGAGGCCGCGCGATCGTCGGCGTCTGCGGGGCGCCGTTCAAGTGCCCGCCCGCTCCGAGCGAGTGCGCGCTGCTCCTGCACGACTACCTGTCGGCGAAGGGCGTGCGCAGGGACTGCGAGATCCAGTTCGTGATCCCGTACGGGATCCCGATCCCACCGTCACCCGACACGTCCGCGGCGCTCCTCTCCGCCTTCGCCGAACGGCACATCGAGTTCGTCCCCAACCGCCGCGTCAGCTCGCTCGACCCGGCGCGCCGCGTCGCCGTGCTCGACGACGGCGACGAGCTCCCGTACGACCTCTTCCTGGGCGTCCCGAAGCACCGTGCTCCCGACGTCGTCCTCGACAGCGGGCTCGCGGAGGACGGGTACATACCGGTGAGCTCGCAGACGCTCGAGACCAAGGTGCCCGGCGTCTATGCCGTCGGCGACGTCACGACGGTCGGCGTGCCGAAGGCCGGAGTGTTCTCCGAAGGAGCGGCGCGTGTCGTTGCCCGGAGGCTGCTCGCGCACCTGCGCGACGAGCCCGACCCGGATCCCTATGACGGTCGCGGCTCCTGCTACATCGAATTCGGCGGCGGGCAGGTCGGCCGCGTCGACGTCGACTTCTTCTCGGGTCCGAAGCCGACCGGCACTTTCGCCGAGCCGAGTGCTGCCCTCGTCGAGGACAAACGAACTTTCGGCTCGAGCCGCCGTGCGCGCTGGTTCGGCCGCTGATCGGATGAAGCGCCCCCTCGTGAGGGGGCGCTTCGACGCGATTCCCTAGCTCCGCTGCAACATCCGGAACTGGTTTCCGGACGGATCGCGGAACCCGGCATCGATCCCGTAGGGCTGCTCCGTCGGCTCCTGGAGGAACTCGACGCCGCGGGCCGTCAGCTCCTCGTAGCTTTCGCGGCAGTCGTCGGTCGAGAAGAAGAGGCCGCCCGACGCACCCCTCGCCAGGAGCGCCTGGATCTGGTTGCGCGTGTTCTCGTCGAACACGGGCGGGCCGGGCACGGACATGAGCGTGATGGCGACGTCGGGCTGCCCCGGGACGCCGACGCTCAACCACCGGAAATTGCCCAGCTCGGGCACGGTGACGTCCTCGCGGAGCTCCATGCCGAGCTTCTCGGTGTAGAAGGCGAGTGCCTCGTCCTGGTCGTTGACCCAGACCTGCGTGTGCGTGAGTTGCTTGAGCATTCTTCAGCCTCCTTCGTCGAGTGCGATCGCCTCCGAAGCTAGCGGCGCCCCTCGTGGCTTGTCTTCTCGAAAACTGCTGGACGCGGGCGTCCGTAGGCCTGGATCACGCACGTCGGAATCTGCACCTGTTTCGATGCCGGCGGGTGGGCCGCCCGGTACGCGGTCGGCGACATACCGTAGGCCCGGCCGAAGCTCGTCGTGAACGACCCGACGCTCCGAAGGCCGACGGCGAAGCAGACTTCCGCCACCGACCGGTCGGTGTTCCGGAGAAGCGCGGCGGCGCGTTCGAGCCGACGGGTCAGCAAGTACTGGTGCGGCGTCTCGCCGAACGCGCGCCGAAACTCCCGGCTGAAGTGAGCGGGGGAGAGATGTGCCGCTCGCGCGAGTGCCGCAACGTCGAGCCGCTCGCGGTAGCGCGCGTCGATGAGGTCCTTCGCACGCAGCAGGTGACGAGCCGGAGGGAACGGGAGGATCACGAGTCGGTCACTTCACGACGCGATACCTGAGGTGAGTTACCGACGGCGACTGGATCACTCTGGTGCACTCCAGGTCGACCACGCCTCGGTCGAGGGCGCCGAAGAGGCGCGTTCCGCCGCCGAGGAAGAGCGGGGCGACGTGGACCTGGAGCTCGTCGACGAGGCCGGCGCCGAGGAGTTGCTGGAGGACGCTCGCACCGCCCGCGACGGCGACGTCCTTGTCGCCTGCGGCCGCGCGGGCCTGCTCGAGCGCGGCAGCGGCCCCGCCGGTGACGAAGACGAACGACGTCCCGCCCTCCTTGACGAGTGTCTCCCTCGGGTGGTGCGTGACGACGAAGACCGGAGTGTGGAACGGAGGGTCGTCACCCCACCAGCCGTCCGCGCGCGGGTCCTCGTCCCACGGGCCCGCTCCGCCGCTGAACATCCTGCGACCCATCACCGAGGCGCCGACCCCGTCCATCGCCTCCTCGAGGACATCGGCGTCGGCGTTGGTCGACCCGCCGGAGAGGCCGTGGAGCCGCCGCCAGGTCTCCAGTCCGTAGACCCACTCGTGCAGCCGATCTCCACCTTCACCCAGCGGCTTGTCGAGGCTCGGGCTCGGCCCTGCGATGAAACCGTCCAGCGACATCGTGATGTCGCAGCTCACTCGTGCCATAACTCCTCCTCGGTCGTCTGTTCCCTGATCAGACCGGGCTTTGCGCCACAACTCATCGCCGCACGGACGGCTTGTTTACCGGTGTGGAGAGCAAACCCTACTTCTGGGATCTCGACGGCGACGGCGTCCTCGGCGACTCGACGGTCGTCGCGCTCCTCTTCACCTGTACGACGCCCGGCAACGGGACCGTCAAGCTACGGGTCACAGATCCATACGGCCTGTCCTCCACTGCTTCGGTCCAGATCAGGCCCCGGTAGCCTGGCCCTTCGTGGGCGCTCGCAACCCCGACGACGTGGCCGCGTACGACGCGTTGCTGGCCGAAGTCACTGTCGGAGAGCCGCAGCAGCTCCAAGAGCAGATCGAGATCCGGGACTACGACCCCGAGTGGCCGCGCCTGTACGCCCGCGAGGAGGAGAGGATCCGCGGCATCCTCGGCGGGCGGGCGATCAGGATGGAGCACGCCGGCTCGACGTCGGTTCCCGGACTTCCGGCCAAGCCGCTGATCGACATCGTCCTCGAGGTTCCCGACTCCTCCGACGAGCCGACGTATGCCGCCGACCTCGAGGCCGCCGGGTACCCGTTGCGGATTCGCGAGCCCGACTGGTTCGAGCATCGCGTCTTCAAGGGACCGGACACGAACGTGAACCTGCACGTCTTCTCGGCGGGCTGCAGCGAGACGGATCGAATGCTCCTGCTCCGTGACTGGCTGCGGGCGAACGAATCGGACCGGGAGCTCTACGCGGCCGCAAAACGGGAACTGGCCGCGAGGGACTGGACCTACGTGCAGCAGTACGCGGATGCGAAAACGGCAGTCGTCACCGAGATCCTCGAACGCGCGGAAGCGGCACGCGCCGGCCGCGGCGGTTTCGATGCGGGAGATGCCGGGTAGCACCACCGGGCTCGTCGGTCACCAGACCGAGCCACTCACTGCCAAGGAGTTCGAGACATGCCATTGCTATGGATCATCGTGCTGGTCCTCGTCGTCCTCGCGGTCGCCGGCGGAGCGGCCATCAACAGCTTCATCTGGCTGTTGCTCATCGTCGCTCTCATCGTCGCCGTGTTCGCGATGATGTCGGGGCGCCGGGTCTAGCGTCAGCGACTCGCGCCCTGGAGGCGGGCCTCAGCCACGGCCTCGCCGGCTGCGTGTGCCGTGGCGTGGCCCGTGACCGCGGCGAGAAAGTCGTCGCGGAGGAGTGCGTAAAGGCGTGAATCGACGGAGGCGGTGATCGTCGCCGTACGAGGCAGGTCGCGTAGCAGCGCGATCTCCCCGAAGTACTCGGAGCTGCCGGCGACGCTGTGCAGGCCGGCCGCGTCGACGTCGAGCTTGCCCTGTTCCACGATGTAGAAGCGATCGCCCTCGTCGCCGGCACGGACGACAACTTCGCCGGCAGCGACGGACACCGGCACGAGGCTCGCCGCCACGCGTTCCTTCACCGCGAGGGAGAGGGGGGCGAACATCGGGACGCCCGACACCAGGTCGAGCTCGGGGCCGGGAGCGACCCCCGTATCGAGGCGGACAAGGCGCCCGTACGCGGCGAGCGTCAGGAGCGGGAGGATCGAGCCGACGACGGCAAACGCCGGCTGCGGGCCGATCGCGGTGACGAGCGGCGGCGCTGCGATCGAGCCGACGGCGACGCCTCCCATGGCGAGGCCCCACACGATTCCGAGCACGCGGGTCAGGACTTCGTCCGGAACGACACGCTGCAGGAGCGTGAACACCGTGACGTCGACGACGCTGTTCGCGGCCCCGACGATCGCAAGTAGGAAGAGGGCGGCGGCGAGATAGGGCCGCGGCGCGATCAGCATGATCGGGAGGCCCCAGAAGATCAGCGCGAGCCCGAAGGGCGCGGCGAGCCGGCTCCCCTTGAGGGTCATCGCCGCCATCGCCCCGATCAGCCCGCCGACACCGATGGCCGCCGTCAGGTAGCCGACCTGGGAGCCCCCACCGTGAAAGACGCGGAACGCGGCGACCACGATCAGGACGTTCAGGGCACCACGGACGAACGTCTGCGCGGTGGTGAGCCCCACGATCAGCCGCGCCCCGGGAGTCCGGGCAATCGCCTCGAAACCGCCGACGACGAGCTCCCCGGCCCGGCCGGCGCCCGCCCCCGCGTTGAGCTCGACGCGGCTCTCCACCCTCACCCGTGCGAACAGGCCCGCCGCAGCGAGGAGCGCGGCCGCTCCGACGGCGAACACCGACCCGACGTTCGCCAGTGAGACGAGCACGCCGGCGGCCAACGGACCTATCAGGGTCCCGATGCTTTCGATCGTCGATGTGGCGCCGTTTGCCGCGATGAGCTCCGCCGGCGTTCTCGCGAGCGAGGGCAGGAGCGCCTGCAGTGCTGGTCGGATCAGCGTGGATGAGATCCCGAGCAGGCTCGCGAAGACGAAGACGGCGACCTTGGCGCCTGCGAACGCCGCGGCGGCCGAGCCGGCGAGAGCGACACAGCCGAGCAGGGCCATCGCGATGAGAAAGCGCTCACGTCTGAAGCGGTCCCCGAACGCCGCGGCGAACGGAGCGATCATGCCGGCGGGTAGCAGCCGTACGAGCCCGGCAACTCCGACTGACGCCGCTCCTCCGTGCTGGTAGGCGAACACGCCGAGCGCGACGAAGTGCGCCCACTCGGCCGCGATCGCCGCTCCCCAGGCGAGCTCGGCCCGCCGCACATTCTCGTTCCGCACAGCGGTGCGCAACGCCGAGACGACATGCCGCGGGTGGATCACTCGAGAGGATTGAAGCCGGTCGGCCGGCGGCGCTCAAGGGCGTTGCGCCGAGAATCGGCGGTCAGGTGTCGAGCAGGATCCCGACGTCGGCCCCGCCGTCGGGCCTGTTGGCCGCGACGGCGCGCCCGTCGTGGGCCTCGGCGATCGTCTCGACGATGGCGAGGCCGAGGCCGCTCCCGTCGGGCCCGCCCGCCTTGCGCCCTCGGCTGAAGCGCTCGAAGGCGAGGCCGAGGAACCCGGGCGGAAAGCCGGCGCCGCGGTCGAGCACATGGAGCTCGGCGGAGCCGTTCCGCCGATCGGCCCTGAGCGTGACCGGCCCGGCGCCGTGGCGCAGCGCATTGTCGACCATGTTGCCGAGCGCCTGCTCGAGCAGCGTCCGGTCGGCGGCGACCACGAGCGGCTCGGCCGGGTCGATCGAGAGCTCGCGCCGCTGGGCTTGCGCCTCGGCCCGGAATCGGCCGGCCACGGTCGACAGGAGATCGGAGACGTCGATCTGCTCGCGCCGGAGCGGCACTCGTCCCTGTTCTGCCCGCGCGAGGAGGAGGAGGTCGTCTGCGAGCCGCGCGAGTCGCTCGGTGTCGGCGGCGGCTGCGCGGATTGCAGCCTCGAGCTCTTCCCTCGAGCGTGCGTGTCTCAATGCCAGCTCCAGCTCCGTCTTGAGGAGCGCCAGCGGCGTCCTCAGCTCGTGGCTCGCATCGGCGACGAAACGGCGCTCTCGCGCGAGCCCGTCGCCGATTCGCGCGAGCATCTCGTTCAGCGTCTGCCCGAGCCGAGCGACCTCGTCGCTCGTGTCGGGCACCGGCAGGCGGTCGTCGAGGGACGACGCGGAGATGTCGGCCGCGCGCCGCCTCATCTCCTCGATCGGCCGAAGCGCGGCGCCGGCAAGCGCGAACGCCGCCATCGAGGCGAGCGCGAGCGCGATCGGCCCTCCGACCAGGAAGGCGTTGAGCAGGCTCCTCAACGTGTCGTTCCGGTTCTCCCGCGTCGCTCCGACCACCAGCACGAGGCGCTGGTCGGCGCGCACCAGCGGAAGCGCGAGCGCGCGGGTGGCTTCGCTCAGGCCCGGGAGCGGGCGCACGTCGACGAACACGGCGCGGGCGCGCGCTCTCGTCAGCGCGGCGGGCGTGAGGACCGCCGTCGATCCGAGTGGGTGGGTCGAGTCGAGTACCGCGCCCTTGGGGCCGATGAGCTCGGCGAACGACTCGCCTCGCTCGACGAGGGTGCCACCGGTCGATTCGAGCGATCCGTTCCTACGTACGAGGGCCGAGACGTCCTGCGCGCGTGAACGGAGCTGCTGGTCGAGAGAGCGGTCCAGGTCGGAGGCGACGTGGGCGTAGACGAGCCAGCCTGCGATCACCAGGACGACGCTCATCGCCAGCGCGAACAGCAGCGTGATCCTCAGTCGAATCGGGAGGCGGCTCACGACCTTTCACGCAGCCGGTAGCCGACGCCGCGAACGGTCTCGATCGTGTCGGTGCCGAACGGACGGTCGACCTTCTCGCGCAGATAGCGGATGTAGACGTCGACGACGTTGGAACGGTTCTCGTACGCGAAGTCCCACGCGTGCTCGAGGAGCTGCAGCCGCGACAGCACCTGGCCTGGCCGGCGCATGAACGTCTCGAGGAGCGCGAACTCCTTCGGAGAGAGAGCGATCTCGGTGTCGCGCCGCCACGCTCGACGAGCGGCGGGATCGAGGCGGAGGTCGGCGACGACGACCTCGGTCGGGCGCTCGACGGCGCCGCGCCGGGCGAGCGCCCGCAAACGGGCGAGCAGCTCCGCGAAGGAGAACGGCTTCGTCAGGTAGTCGTCGGCGCCGACGTCGAGGCCGGCCACCCGGTCGCCGACGCCGTCGCGCGCGGTGAGCATGAGCACCGGGGCCCACACGTCGTCGCTTCGCAACCGGCGGCAGGTCTCGAAGCCGTCGATGCCGGGCAGCATGACGTCGAGGACGATCGCATCGTAGGGGTGCGCCCGTGCGAGGACGAGAGCCTCCTCGCCGCTCGAGGTGACGTCGGCCGAATGGCCTTCCTCGACGAGCCCGCGACGAACGAGGCCGGCCATCTTCAGCTCGTCCTCGACGATCAGCACCCGCATCCGGAGCAAAGCGTGCCGAATCAAGATGAAAGAAAGATGAGAGCTCAGCGGAGAAGAGCGGCGAGGGCAGGTGCGCCGCCTTCCAGGACCGGCTCGCCGTGCGAGACCAGCACGCGCTCGACCGGCAGGGCGAGGAGCGGCCGAAGCGAGGCGCGCAGGTCCTCGTGCGTTTTCGAGCCGAGCCAGCGCTCCGGGCAGAGGCGGAGGGCCTCCGGCGTGGCGCGCGGCTTCGCTCCGGCGCCGAGGAGGACGTCGCCGACCGCGAGCGCGCCTTGTCCGGGCAGCCAGTAGGCGACCTCGGCCGAACGCGCCGTCTGGAAGGCCGCGATCCCGCCGGGGAGCTCGTCGCCGGCCCGGAAGGTGTCCGAGACCGCGATCCCCCGGCTCTGCAGCGGCCGGGCGGACCGCGTCGAGGCCCAGACGTGCTGCGCGCCGATCCCGGCGGCGGTGCGGCCGTGCCAGTACACGGTGATGAGCACGTGCTGAGGGTTACGGAGCTCCTTCGGCGGGTCGATAGGGTCGACGAGGACCAGCCCGTCGCTCGTGTCGAGAGCAAGAGAGGCGACCTCTTCCTCCCAATGTTCGTGCCACGCCGTCCAGCGGCGCAGGCCGGGGGCGATCTCCTCGAGCGATCCCACCCCGGCATTCCTAACAGCTTCGGATTACGCTTCGAGAATCAGATCGCTGACGGTCTTCGGCTTGCTGGGCGCGTTGCTGGTCGTCGCGGCCACGGGCTGCGGCAGCTCCAACAAGAGCAGCTCGCCGGGAAGCACGAGGACGGTGACCGCTCCTACGACCACCATGACGACGAGCCCGGGCGGGATCGACACGCTCGAGGGCGCCGCGACGACCCCGGTCGAGCAGAAATCGGGCTCGTCCGAGACGGCACTCCTCGAGCGAGTGGCGATCGGGCGCCACGAGGGCTACGACCGCGTCGTGTTCCAGTTCACCAACGTAGTCCCTGGTTACCGGGTCGAGTACGTTCAGCCACCGCTGAAGGAGGACGGCTCCGGGAAGGTCGTGGCGGTCAAGGGGTCTGCGTTCGTCGTCGTGCGCATGGAGCCGGCATCGGGCTTCGACCTGTCGAAGAGCGAGGGCATGCTGGTCTACAAAGGCCCCAAGAGGCTCGAGGGCTCCGACTCGGGCACCTCGATCGTCCAGGAAGTCGTGCGCACCGGCGACTTCGAAGCCGTCCTACACTGGGCGATCGGGCTCGAGGAGCAAGTCGACTTTCGGGTCACGAGTGCCGGGTCGCCTCCACGGCTGATCGTCGACTTCCGGAATCACTGAGCGTCGCTGCGCCGGGGTATTGAACCCGGGCCGCGGAACCGACAAAATCGTCCCTCCCTACTAGGAGGCACGACTGTGGCCCACTACGAGGCGCACGAGAAGGACCGGAGACTCCTCCACGCGCTCGGGTACGCCCAGGAGCTCAGGCGCGGGATGAGCGGCTTCTCCAACTTCGCGATCTCGTTCACGATCATCTCGATCCTGTCGGGGACGCTGACGCTCTACGGCACGGGGATCAACTACGGCGGTCCGATCGAGGAGGCCTACGGCTGGCCGCTCGTCTCGGTGTTCGTGATCATCGTCGGTCTCGGGATGGCGGAGATCGCCTCGAAGTACCCGACCGCAGGCGGCCTCTACTACTGGGCGTCGAAGATGGGAGGCCCGGCCTGGGGCTGGTTCACCGGCTGGTTCAACCTCATCGGCCAGATCGCGATCACGGCCGGCATCGATTACGGCGCCGCGGTCTTCACCGACTCGCTGCTTCAGCTGCTCTGGCCGAGCACGTTCCACGGTACGCAGCACGAGGTGGTGGCGGTCTACGGGGTCATTCTCTTCGTCCACGCGTTGATGAATATCTTCAGCGTCAAGCTCGTCGCCTTGTTGAATGACATCTCGGTGTGGTGGCACGTGATCGGTGTGGTCGTGATCGTCAGCTTCCTGATCTTCAAGCCTGCCCACCACCAGTCGTTCTCGACCGTCTTCGGGCAGACGATCAACAACAGCGGTTTCTCCCACAGCTGGCTCTGGTTCGTGCTCCTTCTCGGCCTGCTGCAGGCGCAGTACACGTACACGGGGTACGACGCGTCGGCGCACATGAGCGAGGAGACGCAGAACGCGTCGCGCTCGGCGGCCCGAGGCGTGATCATGTCGATCGTCGTCTCGGCCGTGTTCGGCTATATCCTCGCGCTCGGGGTCACGTTCGCGATCCAGAGCATGAGCAAGACGACCGCGGCCGGCACGTTCGCGGTGAAGCAGGTATACGTCGACTCACTCGGGCTGGCGACGGCGAAGGTGATGCTGTTCATCACGGTCGGCGCGCAGCTCTACTGCGGGATGTCGTCGATCACCTCGGCGTCGCGGATGATGTACGCCTTCTCACGCGACGGCGCGACGCCCGGCCACCGGCTCTGGCGCCGTCTGAACCACCAGCGCGTGCCGGTGTACGCGGTCTGGGCGATCGCGATCCTCGCGTTCCTGTGCGCGTTCCCGGCCTACTTCGGGACGAACGGGGTCGTCGCCTACGTCGCGGTGACTTCCATCGCCACGATTGGCCTCTACATCGCCTACGCGATCCCGATCTACCTCCGCCTACGCGCGGGGGACTCCTGGGAGCCCGGCGAGTGGACCCTCGGGCGCCGGTATCGGCTGATCGGGACGATTGCCTGCATCTGGGTGGCTTTCATCTCGGTCCTGTTCATCCTCCCGGTCACGCCGGCCGGGATCCCATTCAAGAGCGGGTTCACGTGGGTCAGCTTCAACTATGCGCCGATCGCCGTCGTGGGCACGCTGCTGCTCGTCGGCGGCTGGTGGTTCCTGTCGGCTCGGAGCTGGTTCAAAGGTCCCGTGTCCCAGGGATCAGCTGAGGAGCTCGCGCGCATCGAGGCCGAGTACGGGGAGACCACTCCGCCGGTGGCAACTCCTGCCTCGTAGGGTCGATCGAGTCAGAGGGAGCCGCTCGCGGCGGCTCCCTCTTCTCCCCAAATGCTGACCCTCGACGAGCTCAAACACGATGTCGAGACCGGGTCGATCGACACGGTCGTCGTCGCGTTCACCGACATGCAGGGCCGGCTGATGGGGAAGCGAGTGCATGCCGAGTACTTCCTCGAGGAGAACGTCGCGGCTGAGGGCGTCGAGGGCTGTAACTACCTGCTCGCCCTCGACATGGAGATGGTCCCAATTCCCGGCTACTCGATCGCCAGCTGGGAGCAGGGCTACGGCGACTTCGGGATGAAGCCGGACCTCGCGACGCTGCGGCGCATCCCGTGGCTCGAGGGGACGGCGCTTGTCCTCTGCGACGTCGTCTGGCACGACGGCTCACCCGTCGTCCCATCGCCGCGGCAGGTGCTGAAGGCGCAAGTCGAACGGGCCAGGAGGGCAGGGTTCGAGCCTATGATCGGCTCCGAGCTCGAGTTCTACCTCGTGCGCGAGAGCTACGCGGAGGCGCACGCAAAGCACTACCGCGACCTCACACCGTCCGTGCCCTACATCCTCGACTACCACGTGCTCGCGACGACGTACGACGAGCCGCTGCTACGGCAGATCCGGAACGGGATGCACGGCGCCGGCATCCGCGTCGAGAGCTCGAAGGGCGAGGCCTGGCCGGGCCAGCAGGAAGTGAACTTCCGCTACGCCGACGCCGTGACGATGGCCGACAATCACTCCGTCTACAAGAACGGGGCGAAGGAGATCGCGTATCTCAACGGCTGCTCGATCACGTTCATGGCCAAGCCCGATCACACGTGGATCGGCAGCTCCTGTCACATCCACGCCAGTCTCTGGCGCGACGGCGAGAACGCGTTCGTCAGCGACACGAAAGTGTTCGAGCAGTTCCTCGCGGGCTGGATCGCGTGCACGAAGGAGCTCTCCATCTTCCTCGCGCCGACGATCAACTCGTACAAGCGCTACACGGCAGGCTCGTGGGCGCCGACGACGCTCGCGTGGGGGCACGACAACCGCACCTGCGGCTTCAGGATCGTCGGGCACGGTGCGGCTCAGCGAATCGAGACCCGCATCCCGGGTGGAGACGTCAACCCGTACCTCGCCTTCGCCGCGCTGATCGCGGCCGGGCTACACGGGATCGAGCACGGCCTTCCACTCCCGCCGGCACTCGAGGGGAACGCGTACGAATCAGATGCGGAACGCTTCCCGTCGACGCTGCGCGACGCGGTCGACGCGCTCGAGCACGGCACGATGGCGCGCGGTGCACTAGGCGACGACGTCGTCGATCACTACCTGAACTACACGCGGACGGAGCAGCGCCTGTTCGACCAGGTCGTGACCGACTACGAGCGGGAGCGTCTCTTCGAGCGAGGCTAGAGCTCCCGGCCCCAGCGGGTCGGGTCGAAGCCGAACGTCTCGGCGAGGTTCTTCCGCTCGGCGTTCACGGCCGCCGCGCGCGTCGCGCTGTAGTTCCAGACCGTCTCCTGGCGGTCGCCCTCCAGGCGGTGGATCTCCAGCGCGTCCGGCTCTTGCCCCTCGACGTACTCGAACGCGAAGTCGGCGGCCTCGAGGAAGTTGGCGTTCTCGTAGAGGACGATGCGACGTTCGCGCCCCGGCTCGAAATGAACCTCGAGCACCTTGTAGACGGGCTCCCCGGCGGACACGGGCACCACGGCCGCCTCGAGCTCGGGCTCCGGCTCGAGGCCGAGCCCATGCTGCTCGGCGAGAGCGCCTGCGAGCTGCGCACCGGAGACGAGGCCGCCCGAAACGAGGATCTCGCCGAGACGGCCACGGCTCGCCTCCTGCCGGGTCAACGCCTCGCCGAGCTGATCCGCGGTCAGGACACCCTGATCCAGTAGCACCTTGCCGAGCGGACGCCACGGCCGGTCGGCTCCGAGCTCGGGCGGATCGGCGAGCACGAGCGGCGGATCGTCCCCTTCGCCGGCGGGCTCAGCTTCCGCCTTCGCCTCGGCCGCCGCGGCGCTGAGACGCACGCCGTGCTGCTCCGACAGGACGCGCGCGAGCGTGAACGCGGACAGGTACCCGTTTGCGACGATTATCTGGCCGAGCAGGCGACCGCTTTTCGCCTGTTCGCGCAGCGCCTGTTCCAGCTCGTCCTTTGTGATCAGGTTCTCTTCGAGCAGGACCTGGCCCAGCTCGCGCCAGAGGAATCGGGGGGCGGCTCCTTCCATCCCCTCCTTATCGGCACGAAGTCGCTAGTAGTTCAGTCCTTCACCGCGTGCCATCACGCGGATCGTGTCTGCGAGGAGTGCGAGGTCGAGCCGGACGAGCTTCCACCCGCCGAGCTGCCGGCAGGACGAGACGTATTCGAGGTCGAGATCGGCGAATCGGCCTCCGCTGCCTTTCGTCACCTGCGCGGGGCCGGTCAGGCCGGCGGCGACTTCGTTTCGGTAGGTCAGGCCCTCACGGACCTGCCGGGCGACCATCTCCGGTGGCCACGGGCGCGGCCCCACTAGGCTCATGTCGCCCCTGAGAACGTTCAGGAGCTGCGGCACCTCGTCGAGGTACCAAGGCTTGAGGAGCCGCCGGCCCGCCCAGGTGAGGTTCGCCGGATCGGCCTCGTAGAGCCTGGCATGGCGGCCCGCTGCCCGCATCTCGTCGAGGACGGTCGTCCGGAGGGTGCGGAACTTGATCAGCCCGAACACCCGCCCACGCGAGATGCGGTCCTCGCGGTAGAGGAACGGTCCTCGGTCGCGTCTCACCAGAAGTTGGTCACACGCCGTCACGGCCAGGACGACCGCGAGGAGCGGCAGGAGGGCCGCGAGGAGGATCAGCGCGGCGGTCTTGTCGAGGATCTGCTTCGGCAGTGGGTAGCCCGAGGACGCCACCCCGCGAGCATGGCAGGCGGCCGGCGGGCTCGCCGCGCTGCGCTAGCCCTTCTGGTACGCGGGGACGACCGAGACCAGCGCGGTCGCCGCTTTGCCCAGGGGGATGGGGCGCATCCCTGTCGTGATCTTGAAGAACATTCGGGCCGAGGGCGGGAGGGAGGCGAACGTTCCGCCGAAGCCCCCGCCGATGACGTTCCCGGCGGCGTCGAGCACGACTGCGCTGAGCTGAGCGGACTGCAAGGTGAGGCTCTGCTGGTCGTTCTGGAGCTCGCCTTCGATCGAGCCGCACCAGGCGGGCTCGAAGACGCTCGGCAAGACGCGCACTGCGGAGATACCGGGCTTCGCATGCGTCGCAGGACCGCGCTTGGCGATCTTGATCACGACCTCGAGCCGTGCGATCGGGGCGCCGCCGGGGAAGCTCAGCTCGCCGCCGAGCGCATGATCGGAGCCCGCCGAGATGTCGGTGATGCGGGATGTCGCCGAGCCGATCAGACGATTGTCGGCCATCACGAAGTTGACGAGCACCTCCACATCGACGGCATCGGACTGCGTCGACTCGTTGTGGAGGACGACGCCGTAGCTGACGCCGCTGCCGCCGTACGGGTAGTTGCGGACGGTCCAGCCCGATTTCACGACGGTGATCTTCGGCGGGATGATCTGCCCGATCACCGTGAACGCCTTGGTCGCCCGCCCGGCACCGGAGCACGAGGCGGTGGCGACAGCGCGACCCGGCTGCACGAGGCGTGGCACCTTCCACGTCCAGGTCGCATGGCCACTCGCCGCGGAGACGACCGGGAGCCCACGCTGCTTTGCGCCGCTCTTGTAGCGAACGGCGAGAGAGCAGCGCGAGCCGCCGGGCGATACGGAAACAGCGAGGGTCATCTCGTTCCCCTGGACGACGCGTGAGTTACCCGCAACGAACTGAACCCCGGCCGCGCGCCCGCTGGCGGAGCCGCTGAAGGCGCCGACGACGAGGACCGTCGTGACGGCGAGCAGCAGCAGGCGTTTGGCGTGTGAGGAAGCCTTCGTCATCGGTGTCGGCGCGGCGCGTGCGCGCACTCACTCTGTCGCTCCCGGGCGAGCGCTTCTCGACCCTCGAAAGGGGGATCACCGAAAGTCGGATTTGCGGCAGCGTGCGCGCCGGTCGGGCGCTTAGTTCCCTACGACCTGGACCAGCCAGCGACGGTCGCGCTCGCGGTCGAGCTCGATGAACAGCACGCGCTGCCACGTGCCGAGGAAGAGCTCGCCCTCGCGAACCGGAACCGACTCGCCGGCGGTGCCGAGCAGCATCGCCATGCAGTGCGAGTGCCCGTTCCCGAAGTCCATGTCCTCGGGGCAGATGTTCTCGGTGCGCTTGTCCCAGTCGTCGTGCGCGTAGTACGTCTCGGAGGGAACGAGCCGGCGCAGCAACTCGGCGAAGTCGTCGATGAAGCCGGCCTCGAACTCGTTCACGCGAACGCAACACGTCGTGTGGGGGGAGTAGACGCACGCGATGCCGGTGGTGATACCGCTCTCGCGAACCGCCTCGTTCACTTCTTCTGTGATGTCCCGGACGGTGAGCCCGCCCGCCGTCCTCAGTTCCGTCTCGCGATGGAAGACCTTCACGGCTCCCTCAAACCTCCCTCGTTCGACCTGCCACGACCCATCCGTATTCTGAGGGTTCCGGCCGTCCCCGTCACGGGGGAACTGTCTCAGGAGCCGGGGTGCGTCGTCGTAGTTGTTTCGCCGGCCGGCACGTTACCGCCGCTCCCGGGGGCATTTTTGCCCACGATCGCGTCTCTCATCGCCCGCTGCCTATGCCCTCGATGTCGCAGGCCGGGGCCATGTCCGGTGCCAGGCACTGGACATGGCCACAAGGACGGGGGCTTACGCCTCGCACTTTCCGCGGAGTGGGCTAGGCTCAACTGTCGCGGGGCCCGTAGCTCAGCTGGTTAGAGCAGCGGACTTGACCGCGGAAAGAGCGGTCGGCTTACGCCTCGCACTTTCCGCGGAGTGGGCTAGGCTCAACTGTCGCGGGGCCCGTAGCTCAGCTGGTTAGAGCAGCGGACTTGACCGCGGAAAGAGCGGTCGGCTTACGCCTCGCACTTTCCGCGGAGTGGGCTAGGCTCAACTGTCGCGGGGCCCGTAGCTCAGCTGGTTAGAGCAGCGGACTCATAATCCGTTGGTCCCTGGTTCGAATCCAGGCGGGCCCATCATAAAAGCCCAGCAAATCGCACTTTACTGAGTTCTCGGAGCGATCGAAAGAGTGAGGGGTACGGGCGAGTTTGGAGACTAGCGCTCGCGCTTGTCGGTCCAGTCGAGATCCGGCTGCTTTCCATCGCGTTGTCCAGCCTTGACTGTCCGAGTGGCTAGGGGTTCTTGACACTCGCCTGAAGAAGGTGTGATGCTGCGCGTCGATTGGCGTCTGGGAGGCGGATGGGTATGCGGCTGCGGCTCTGGTTTGGTGTCGGGGTGGCGATGGCGACGGCGGCAATGGCGGCGAGTGCTTTCGGCAGCGGCGGCGAAGCCGGTGTGGGTGAAGCGTCTCTGGCGCCGGCTTCCTCTGCCGTGTCGGGTGTTTGCTCGAGGGCGACGGCCTTAGCGGTGATGTTCCGTTACCGCTTTGTGATTAAGGATCCGTCCATGTCGACGCCGATCAGGCAGGTTCTCTGCGGCGCGTTTACGGGGCAGGGCAGCAGAGCGATGGCGGTGTCGATCGCATCCGCGAGCTGTCGGCCTGTCGCCGGATGGGAGGCTTTCCGATATGTCAGCGGCGCTTGGCGGCGAGTGCCGGGTGGCGACCACCGCGGCATCATCCTGGACAAGATCGCCAAGTCGGGGAACCAGATCGTCGAAAGTGAACCGCTCCCCGATCCGGGCCAGACGCCGTGCGGAGCGAGCAATGAGCGCGCTCGTGCATTCCATTGGAACGGATCCCGTCTTGTCGCCGGCCCCTGGACGACCGTCTTGGCAAAGACGGTGCATCTGGATGACTTCCTTTCGCCCGACCGCAAGATCTGGTGCCGGATTGTCAAGGACAAGGTCGAGAACGACGCGTGGTGCGGGATGCAAACACCGGAGCGCTTGGCCACCGTCAAGGCCAACGGCCGTGTCACGATCTGTAACGGCATCGCATCTGGTGACTGCCTCCAGAACTGGGACGACAGCGCTCCCTTCCTTCGAGTCGGCCAGACAAGCGAACTCGATGGCTTCCGCTGCACCTCCGCAACAAACGGAATCACTTGCACCGTCATCGCAGGCTCCGGGGCCGGCAAGGGCTTCCAGATCAACACCGCTGGGGTCGTCACTACGGTCGGACCCTGATGCTTGCACGGAAGCTACAAGCGCTCGGCCGCTTCCGCTACATCTCCCTACGCGTTGGCATCAAGTGCGTCGTGATGACGGCAGTGTTGATGTTTGCGCTCGGCGGGCGCGCGCCTTCGACGGCGACCGCGCGAGTCGCTTATCCGTCGGTCGCGGGTGCTGCGGGGGACTGCTCGGAGGCGACGGCGCAGACGCTCGCGCGCCAATACAAGCTCGGCGACATCACCTACAACTATCCGGTTGGCCAGGTGTTGTGCGGGTCTTTCACCGGGCTACAGAGCAACGCGATCGTGTTCTCGTTTCACTATTACGGCTGTATCCCCACCTCGGGCTTCGCGGTCTTCCGCTTCCAGGGAGGCGACTGGCAGCTGGTGCTGATGAACGCCGACCCGTTCATCTTCCTATCGGCTGCTGGCTCGGACATCCGCGAGAGGGTCGACGTGTTCCGTACGGGCGATCCGCGCTGCGTTCCTTCCGGCGGAACGAAGGAACGGATCTGGCATTGGGATGGGCAGCAGCTCGTCCCGAGCGCGTGGAAGCAGACGACACCCCCAAAGGCGCTCACGATTGTCGGGATCTACTCGCCGAGCGGGAATCTAGCCTGCGAGATGTCCGACGAGCCGCCCCCGGGCGGTCGCTACGTCGGCTGCGTGAGCCGCAAGCCGCTGCACCAGGTCTCGATGGGTCTCAGCGGCCGACTGAAGATCTGCAACTGCTTCGACTTCGCCGAGACGACGCCTTTCCACAAGCTCGCCTACGGAAAGCAGCAAACGCTTGGCCGCTTCCGCTGCACCTCCCTACGTGTCGGCATCAAGTGCGTCGTGATCAGCTTGGGCCACGGCTTCCTGATCAACAGCGCCGGCATCAAGCGCGTCTAGATCGCTAGTTAGCCTCGACAGATCTCAGGGGACCGGAGAGAAGATCGCACCTCTCTGTTTTCGGTCAGTGATGTCCGACGGCGGCGAACACGTCGACCGCCCTTGGGTGTGTCCTGTCCCAGCACCTGAGCGACCCACTAACCATCAACGCGCAACCATTGGGAAACCAGCCGCTTGCGACCGCTTGCACGCCCGACGCGAGTCCGGGGACGTCGCGCGCGGTCCCGTCCCAGAAGGTGCGCGCGTCGCCCCAGCACTCGACGGCACCGCTGGTCATCAGCGCGCACCAACCGTCGAGCGCTTTCACGGTGCCGTGAAGCCCGCCGATGTCGACGAGTACTGCCCCCGGCGTACTTCCACACTTCACCGCACCGTGGACGACCGCACAGGGACCGGAGATCCCCGCGGTCATGGCGGTCACGCCGCTCTCGAAGCCGGGATAGTCCCAGGCAGTCTCTCGTTCCCTCGGGCTCCCGAAGCACTTGACCCCACCGGCGGTCGTGAGCGCACAGGTCAACTCTTCACCGCTTCCCCCGGCGGCCGCCGAGAGCGCTACCACGCCGCTCGAAAGCCCGATCACGTTGACGGGTTTGCTCTGGTTGATTTCGTTACCGATCCCGAGCTGCCCGCTCTGGTTTCCGCCCCAGCACTTGACCCCACCGGCGGTCGTGAGCGCGCAGGTGTGGAAGTTTCCGGCAATGATTGCTTTTACCCGTGCTCCGAGCCCGACGACGGCGACCGGCCTGTTGCTGTTCTTCGTCGTTCCGTCGCCAAGCTGGCCGCTGAAGTTCTTGCCCCAGCAGTAGACGCCGCCCGAGACCGTGAGCGCGCACGTGTGGCTGGCCCCGGCCGCGACCGCCGTCACCCGCACGGGCAGATGCTTGACCGCGACCGGGGGCGCCCAGCCAAGCAGCCGGCCGCGATGGGTCCCGTCACCAAGCTCGCCGTTCCTGTCATTGCCCAGGCACATGACCCCGCCGGCGCTCGTGACCGCGCAGACATGCCCGCCGCCCATCGAAAGCGCCGTGAACCTCACCTTGGCAGCCGCACCAACGCCACCAGACATCGCCGCAGAGATGATCAGTAGCGACGCGAACAACGCCACAGCAACGAGTCGCTCCTTCACCGCAGCACCAAGTCTTTCAACCGAACCCATCGAGTGACAACTAGCCGACCGGCGAGGACGAAGGAGGTGGTTCAAGCCAAAACGTGCCGCTTTACAATCGCCGCTGTGAGTTCCGAGCAGGTCGCCCTAATTCCCCGGTGCGAGGAGTGGCTGGAGCGGTGGCTTCCCGGCGACGGCGAGCGGTAGCAGGCCCGCTGGATCGACGACGGCGGCCCCGACGAGCTTCTGATCTTTCACTGTCCTGAGTGCGGGGAGCGCGAGTTCGGCGACTAGGAGGAAAAATGAGGGCGCACTGAGCTTGTCTGCTTGCTTCCCCCAGCCACGGGCGGGACAGTCTACGAGGGGTGCAACCAACCCTCTCTCTATCGCGCCCTCAGCTCAACCGTGATCCGCCCAGAGCCGCCTGCACTGGCGACGAGTTGGCACGAATCCGAACCGCTGGGCTTGATCGGAATCCGGTACAGACCTGCTCGGTCGTGCGTGTACGAGTTGGACGAAATCGAGAAACTCCGCGAGCACGCCACGACGACCGATCCAGAGCTGATTCTTCCGACGAGTCGCAGATAGAGCGCGTTCGGATGTTTGACCGATGCGTGAATCGCTGCAACGGCGAACTGACCGGAGGCGGTCTTGCTTGCGACTCGCTTGCCAGGTAGTCCCGCTGCTCCCGCTGTTGCCGCCAGCAGCAGCGTCACAACTACGACGATGATAACGCTCTTCATCTTCTTCCCCTGTCCTTCCGTTAGGACCCTAGAACCTGCTGGAAACGGCACATCTTCTCCGGCCTCTGCGTCGTCCGTCTCCGCGCTTTGTGTCTCGAACGTGTCCCGAAACCGGATTTCGGGCTGCAGTGACGAGCTCGCTGAGCTTGTCGGCGGCGTCGTCTGCGGGACGTGATGCACGTAGATCATCGTCGTCTGAATGTCAGCGTGGCCCATGGGAGCGAGACAATCACCGCGCCTGAGGCGAGGACGATCGACGTTGACGTCTCGACGCTCGACAAGAGAGAGAAGGCACTCCACGGCCACGCGGCCGTGCACGACGCTCTCTCCGAGGACCTGGTCGAGGAGATCAATCCGGCCGAGGTGCCGGACGTCGCCGAGCGCTAGGGCGGGGGCTCGTCAGGAATGCGTGGTCCGCCTAGGGTGTTTCCGCTACGTGCGCGGGTTCCGGCGGTCGTAGAGCCAGGCGAACAGGCACAGCACCGCCGCGAGGGCTAGGAACGCGCCGAAAAAGCCCCAGGCGTAAACCGCACGCCAGAAAATGAGAAAAAGGATCATCACGATGATCCCGCCGACCACGCAAACCCCGGCGATCTTGAGAAAGAAGCCGGCACCGAGTCCCTCGTCCTCGTCCCGAGGCGTGAGGGTGCTGTTCTCTTCTCCCGCCATCTGCGTCAGTATGACATTCCCCGGCACGCTTCACGGAAGCCGATCCTCGAGACCCGCGACGGCATGCGCCATCGCTGCTATGCCGAAGGCTACGAAGGGAAGGGCCCCCGAGGATCAGAACGACGGCGAGCGCAAGCCTCACCGTCTGATCATCAGCACGCGCTTTGACGAGTTGAAGGGCTGCGGCAAGTGCAGAAGCTCGCGGCGAAACACATAGGACCTCGGCCTTCGGGGTCGAAGTTTGCGGCGCCCAGGGGTTTCGGCTCGACCGGACCCACTCTCCCCGGGGATGGCCGAGCCCGGCGCGAGCCGTAGGCGCCGCCCCTGGGCACCTTGCTCGCCGCAAGCTGCAGGCACGCGCGGCATCTACTCATTCGAGCTCGGGCGACTCTTGCGTTGGAGCGATGCTCCGTGGGAGAGAAGGCGGTTCGCCCGGGCTCCTCTCGCCTCTAAGACCTGTAACGATAGGAAAGGTTCACCAGTCTCAAGATGGTCGACCAAGGAGGACGAGATGGCGCCGATCGTCTCGCGAGGCTTCAGGGGCCGCCGGCGCGGTGATGCCCCCAGCGACCGGGTTCCGCCCGGGCAGTACGTGACCGACGACTTCCCCGTGCTCTCCGCGGGCCCGACCCCGCACACCCCGCTCGACCAGTGGGACTTAACGATCGTCGGCGAGATCGACGAGCTGCATCGCTGGACGTGGGACGAGCTCCGCGCGCTGCCGAGCGAGTCGATCACCGTCGACATTCACTGCGTCACCAAGTGGTCGAAGCTGGACACGGCCTGGGAGGGCGTGTCCGTCGACACGCTGCTCGACGGAATCGACACTTCCGCCGAGTATGCGACAGCGTTCTGCGACGGCGGCTACACGACGAATCTCCCCCTCGAGGACCTCACGGGCAGGAAGGCCTGGGTCGCCTTCTGCTTCGGCGGCGAGCCGCTCGATCCCGAGCACGGCGGGCCGGCACGCCTGCTCGTCCCGCACCTCTACTTCTGGAAGAGCGCGAAGTGGCTGCGCGGCCTTCGCCTCACTGCCACCGACGAGCCTGGCTTCTGGGAGTCGAACGGCTACCACCTCTACGGCGATCCGTGGCGGGAACAGCGGTACTGGGGCGACTGACCTGGCGCCCCGCCGAGGTCGTCGAGATCAGGCCGGAGACGAGCCAGGCGAAGACGATCGCGTTCGAGGTGCCCGACTGGCCTGGCCATCGCGCGGGCCAGCACGTCGACGTGCGCCTGACCGCAGAGGACGGCTACCAGGCCGAGCGGAGCTACTCCATCGCGTCGTCCGCGGGCGGATCGAGGGTCGAGCTGACCGTCGAGCGGCTCGACGACGGCGAGGTGTCGCCGTACCTCACCGACGAGCTACGTCCCGGTGACGCGATCGAGCTGCGCGGCCCGGTGGGCGGCTACTTCGTCTGGGACCCGCACGCCGACGGTCACGTCTTCCTCGTCGCAGGTGGGTCGGGCATTGTCCCGTTGATGGCGATGGCGCGGCAGCGCGCGGCAGAGCGCAGCACGATCCCAACGCGGCTGCTCTACTCCTCGCGCCGGTGGGACGACGTCATCTACAGGGACGAGCTCGCCCGCCTCGCCGGTGGAGGCGACGGCCTGGACGTCGTCCACACCCTTACGCGAACGCAGCCGCCGGGATGGGACGGGTACAGCCGGCGCGTCGATCGCGAGCTGCTCGACGAGGTCGCTCCGGCCCCGTCGGAGCTCGCGGTCGCCTACGTCTGCGGGCCGACACCCTTTGTCGAGGCTGTCGCCGAGGGCCTCGTAGGGCTCGGCCACGACCCACAACGCATCAGGACCGAGCGCTTCGGTCCGACGGGAGGTTGAGATGGATGCGCTGAAACTTGACGGCAACGCCGCGGCTGGGCTCCTCCAGGAGGTCTTCACGGCGGAGATCACGACCGCTCGCGGAATGTGCTCGGGGTGCGGCGCCGTCGAGCCCATCGGCGCGGTCTCCCTGTACTCCGGCGCCGGCATCGTCCTTCGCTGCCCGCACTGCGACACGGTGCTCGTGAAGGTTGTCACCGACGGCGCGCGCATCTGGCTCGACGCCCACGGTGTCCGGGCGCTCGAGCTTCACCTCCCCCGGCGCCCCTGAACGTCCGCAACGTGAAGGGGACGATGAGCCACTGACCCCCGGACGGACGCGCTTCGGCGTGTCCCGTCCACCTCCCCCTTCGCCTCCTGTCCCGTCCCGGACGCGCTGTACAGTCAGCGCGATGCGGAGACGCGTGGCGTTCCTGCTCGCTCTGGGGCTGCTCGCGGCGGGCTGCAGCAGCGGCGAGCCGTCGGCCTACAAGGCCGGGAGCACGGCCAAATGCCTGGCGGGCCAAGGCTATCGCGTCACGACCGATCCCGGACAGGTCGGGGTGATCGCGGCAAACGCTCCGAACGGCGGCCTCCGGGCCAACGAGCCGGGCAACACACTGACGATCGCGTTCGGCGCCAGCTCCGACGACGCGCTCGGGATCCAGCGGGCCTTTCGCCGCTTCGCGCCCAGAAAGCTCCGGCGTCACATCGACGACGTGATGCGGATCCAGAAGAACGCCGTCCTGCTCTGGACGGTCACCCCGCCGACCGACGAGATGAACAAGGCCTTCGGCTGCCTGAAGGGCTGATCGCTCCGGCTAGAATCGGGACGATGGTCGAGATCGGGACGATGCGGGTCAAGAGCGGCCTCGCCGAGATGCTGAAGGGCGGCGTGATCATGGACGTCACGACCGCGGATCAGGCACGAATCGCAGAGGACGCCGGCGCTTGCGCCGTCATGGCGCTCGAACGCGTTCCCGCCGACATCCGGGCCGAAGGCGGAGTGGCGCGGATGGCGGACCCCGACAAGATCGTCGAGATCCAGGAGGCCGTCTCCATCCCGGTGATGGCGAAGGCCAGGATTGGCCACTTCGTCGAGGCGCAGGTTCTGGAGGCGCTCGAGGTCGACTACATCGACGAATCCGAGGTCTTGACCCCAGCGGACACGGCGAACCACATCGACAAATGGAAGTTCACCGTCCCCTTCGTCTGCGGCTGCACGAACATCGGCGAGGCGCTGCGGCGAATCTCGGAGGGCGCGGCGATGATCCGGACCAAGGGAGAAGCCGGCACGGGTGACATCGTCAACGCCGTCACCCACATGCGGTCGGTGTTCGGGGCGATCAGGAGACTCGGAACGATGGACTCCGATGAGCTGTACTCGGAGGCCAAGAACCTCCAGGCGCCGATCGAGCTCGTGCGCTGGGTGGCGGAGAACGGACGCTTGCCCGTGGTCACGTTCACGGCAGGAGGGATCGCAACTCCCGCCGACGCGGCGCTCTGCATGCAGCTCGGGGCGGACGGGGTCTTCGTCGGCTCGGGCATCTTCAAGTCGGGAAATCCGAGCGAGCGAGCGAAGGCGATCGTCGAGGCGACGACGCACTCGACCGACGCAGAGATCATCGCGCGCGTCTCGCGCGGCCTCGGCGACGCGATGAGCGGCCTGTCGGCAGCCTCGCTCGCCCCCGAAGAGCTGCTCGAGACCAGAGGCTGGTAATGCGCCCACGCGTCGGCGTCCTCGCCGTCCAGGGCAACTTCCGTGAGCACGCGGCAATGCTCGCGCGGCTCGGGGCCGAGGCGATCGAGGTTCGCAAGCCGGAGGAGCTCGAAGGGCTCGATGGGCTCATCGTCCCCGGCGGCGAGTCGACGACGTTCATGCGGCTGATGCGGCTCTACGGGCTCGACGAGGCGATCAGGCGGTTCTCGGGCCCGATCATGGGCACCTGCGCTGGGATGATCGTCCTCGACAACGAGCACCTCGGCCTGATCGACATCGACGTCGACCGAAACGCGTACGGCCGCCAGGTCGCGAGCTTCGAGGCCGACGTGGAGCTGGCGGGAGAGAAGGCGCAGCTGCGCGGCGTCTTCATCCGCGCGCCCAGGCTTCGCGCGAGAGGCCCGGAGGTCGAGGTGCTGGGCGAGCTCGACGGCGAGCCCGTGCTCGTGGGGGACGGGCGGATCCTCGTCGCGTCGTTCCACCCCGAGCTGACGGATGATCTCCGGGTGCACGAGCTGTTCCTGGATCGCGTGAAGGAGTCGATGAGTGTCCGGGCATAGCAAGTGGTCCTCGATCAAGCACAAGAAGGGCGCGGCCGACGCGAAGCGCGGGAAGCTCTTCTCGAAGCTGTCACGCGCGATCATCGTGGCAGCGAAGGAAGGTGGGCCTGACCCCGCCGGCAACCTCGCGCTACAGAATGCGATCGAGAAGGCTCGTTCCTACTCCATGCCGAAGGACAACATCGAGCGGGCGGTCGCGCGGGGATCCGGCGCGGATGCCGACGCACAGGCTTTCGAAACCGTCGTCTACGAGGGCTACGGCCCGGGCGGGGTGGCCGTGATCGTCGAGGCCCTGACCGACAACCGGAACAGGACCGCATCGGAGGTCAGGCACGCCTTCGACAAGAACGACGGCAATCTCGGGACGACCGGTGCGGTGGCGTGGCTCTTCGAGCGGCGCGCGATCGTGCTGGTCGCCGCGGAGGGCGTCGACGAGGACGAGCTGACGCTCGCGGCCGCCGACGGTGGCGCCGACGACGTGTCTCTCGACGGCTCGACGTACGAGATCGTCGCGTCGCCTGAGGCGCTCACCCCGGTTCGCGAGGCGATCGAGGCCGCCGGCTTCACGGTCGAGTCAGCCGAGCTCGCCCTGCAGCCGAAGACCACCGTCGAGATCGAGGACGCGTCGACCGCGAAGAAGATCGTCCGCCTGGTCGACCAGCTCGAGGAGAGCGACGACGTCCAAGAGGTCTACGCGAACTTCGACATCCCCGAGCGCGTCCTCGAAGCAGTCGCGGTCTAGCAACTCGGGAAAGGAAAGCGGCGACGGGAATCCGCCCGATTAGGATCGCCCAGTGGCGAGCTGGGTGGTGGAACGGATCGTGCATTTCGATCCAGGGGACTTCGTCAAGTCTGGCCTCGCCCACTTTGGCTTTCACGTTCGAAGCGGCCGTTACTACGCGATCGCGCATCAGCACCACTACCTCGGCTCGTCGGCCCGGATGGTCGCGTGGAGTGGACGCCGGCACCTCGGCCCGTGTTCAAGGGAGTTCCGAACATCCTGGCCCAGCTGGAGTTCCCGATCTTCGCCGACGTGTTGCCGGATGGGACCCTTGTCGTGTCGAACTTCGGTAATGCCCATCTGTATCGGGTCGATCCGGAGACGATGAGTGCGCAGCTACTCCTCGACGGTCACGAGTTCGGGCTGGTCGATACGGGGAACTGCGTCGTCGACGAGGAGGGCTCGATTTGGGTGAACGAAGTCAAAGGGTGCCGCGTCTGGCGCTTTGACCTTGCGGGTCGACCGCTCGAGATTCTGGGCGACGGTATCGCAGGATTCCAGCCCGAAGCCGTGAGCTTCGACGCGGTGAGGTTCAACTGGGTCTACGACCTGCGCCGGGGTCCTGATGGCAGCATCTTTGTCCTCGACAGCAAGAACTACGCACTACGCGTCATCGACATCGAGTCCCGCAGCGTTCGTACGCTTGCAGGGAACGGGACGCCGGGCTACAGCGGAGACGGCGGCGATGCGCGAAGTGCGACCTTCGGCAGCGATCCCACCGCGGCCTTCGACGGGCCGATCTCGCTCTCGGTCGACGAAGCAGGCAACGCCTACATCGGAGACCGCTTCAATCACGTCGTCCGCATGGTCAAGCGGGACAGCGGAACCATCTCGACGATCGCCGGTAGTGTCGATGCGACCGCCGAATCTGGCAACAATCCCGCCGAGCGCGACCCGCTGCGGCTCAACCTGCCAAGAATCAGCAGCATGGATCACGACGGCGGCCGCCTATTCATCCCGACCGATCTGGCCGACGACTCCGGCGACCTCGTCATCCTGCACAGGACATAGACCCTCCGACACTTCGTCGCGACACCTTCACCGTCGTGACTCCATTCAGTTAGGGACACCTCTGAGGCTTGCCTCTGTCTGGGCCGACGAGGAACATCCGCCTCGGTGCCTAACCTCTGACCGTGAAGGTCATCGGCATCGATCCGGGAACGGCCGCGTGCGGGTACGGCATCGTCCACGAAAGCGACGGGCGCCTCAGGGCTCTCGACCACGGGTGGTGGAGAACGCTCGCGTCGGAACGGCTCGAGCTACGTCTGAAGACGCTCTTCGACGGGGTGGCCGCGCTCATCGACCTGCATCGGCCCGATGCCGTCGTGCTCGAGGAGTCCTTCGTCGGCGCCGACGCCCGCATCGCGCTCTCCGTCGGGCAGGCGCGCGGAGCCGTCATGGTCGCCGCCGCGAGCGCCGGCGTCGAGTGCGCTGAGTACTCGCCTGCACACGTGAAGCAGACCGTCTGTGGGTATGGGCGGGCTGAGAAGCAGCAGGTCCAGCGGATGGTGAAGGCGATTCTCGGGCTCCAGGAGGAGCCGACTCCCACGCACGCGGCCGACGCGCTCGCCGTCGCGATCTGCCATGCGCTCGCGCCTCCGCTCCTCAGGGTGGCCGGTTGATCGCCCGCCTGCGCGGCCGGCCGGTCGCGAACACGCCCGACGGGCTCGTCCTCGACGTTGGCGGGGTCGGGTATCTCGTCGCGGCGACGCCCTCGGCCGTGAACAAGGCCGACGGCGCAGACGAGATCGCGCTGCACACGTACCTGCACGTGCGTGAGGACGCGCTGCAGCTCTACGGCTTCTCGGATGCGTCCGAGCGCGAGCTGTTCGTGCAGCTCCTATCCGTGAACGGGGTCGGCCCGAAGGTGGCGCTCGCGATCGTGTCCGGCTCGCCGGCGGCCGACCTCCGACGCGCGATCGTGCTCGAGGACACGGCCCGCTTCCAGGCGATCCCGGGCATCGGCAAGAAGACCGCCGAGCGGATCGTGCTCGAGCTGAAGGAGAAGCTGGGCGACGAACGCGTCCCCATCGCTTCCATCGGGAGCACCCAGCCGCATCTGGTCGCGCGGGACGCGCTCGTGGAGCTCGGCTATTCGGTCGGGGAGGCGGAGCTCGCGCTCGCGAGGACGGATCCGGAGCTGTCTCCGGAGGAACGCGTCCGCGAAGCGCTAAAGGCTGCATAGCGTGAGCACCCAGTTCCTCGCACCGGCGGTCGCTCCCGAGGAGGAGGAGCTCGAGCAGTCGCTGCGCCCGCGAAGCCTGCGTGAGTTCGTCGGGCAGGAGCGGATCAAGGACCAGCTGGCGATCGCGCTGCAGGCCGCGAAGGCGCGCGACGAGGCCCTCGACCACGTCCTCCTCGTCGGGCCGCCCGGCCTCGGCAAGACGAGCCTCGCCTACATCGTCCGCGAGGAGCTCGGCGTCGGCATCCGGTGCGTGGCCGGGCCGGCACTCGAGCGCAAGGGCGACATGGCCGCGATCCTGACGGCGCTCGAGCGGCACGACGTCCTCTTCGTCGACGAGATCCACCGCCTCAACCGCGCAATCGAGGAGATCCTCTATCCCGCCCTGGAGGACTTCCGGCTCGACATCATCGTGGGACAAGGGGCGGCCGCGCGCACGCTCACCCTCGACCTGCCGCCGTTCACCCTCGTCGGCGCGACCACCCGAACCGGCCTGCTGACGACGCCGCTGCGAGACCGGTTCGGGATGACGTTCCGCCTCGACTACTACGAGCCGGCCGAGCTCGGCAAGATCGTGCGCCGTTCCGCACGCATCCTCGATGTCGAGGTCGCCGAGGAGGCCGCGGACGAGATCGCACGGCGGTCGCGCGGTACGCCGAGGATTGCGAACCGAATCCTCAAGCGGGTGCGCGACGTCGCGCAGGTGAAGCACGACGGCGTGATCACGACCGGGGTAGCGCGCGAGGCGCTCGACCTGCTCGAGGTGGATGGCAACGGCCTCGAGCGCATCGACCGGGAGCTGCTCGGCGCGATTCTCTGGAAGTTCTCCGGCGGCCCAGTCGGGCTGTCGACCCTGGCGGTCACGCTCGGCGAGGAGCCCGACACGATCGAGGACGTCTACGAGCCGTATCTCCTGCAGCTTGGCTTCCTCCAGCGCACGCCGAGAGGCCGGATCGTCACCGAGCTCGGACGCCGGCACGTCGGCGAGCGGGCTGACGACGAGAAGCTGTTTTGAGCCCCGACCTGTGGGTGCCGGGATCAGCCGAGCCCTCGCTCGAGGACTTCGTCCAACGGATCCTGAGCCAGATCGAGCGGTACACGGGGACGCATCCCGCGGAGCAATCCCACGTCGAGATCGAGCTCGCCGACGGTGAGCGGCTGGACCTGAGATCGCTCTCCAGTGAGCCCGGCTACGGCTTCCTCACCCTGGCCGTCCACACGCACGACGGCGACGCGGAGGAGCTGATCGTTCCCGTCGGGTCGATCAGGCAGATCGCCCTGAGGCCTGCCGACGCGGAGCGGCACCCCGGGTTCGCCCTGCCGCCTGCGCAGGGTCGAGGCAAGAAGAAAGGAGCGGAACCCACCGCATAGGTTCCGCTCCCGAAAGTCCCGCCCCGAGCCGCACTGCCGAGGCTGGCTCCCCCGCAGTCGAGAGCCTTTGAGGACGTGTGCTACAGGTGGAGCATGGCGCCGCGGCGCCGGTTGATTCGTCCCCTTTCAGGTGGTTCATCCGGCTGCTTCACCGTTCCCCCCTCCGGGGGAGTGCACGGATCGCGATCCCCGTGAATCCTGAGGTCAGGAGGATCGTGGGAGGCCGCAGCTCACACCCCTCCGTCCCCGTGGGGGAACCCGATTCCCCCACGGGCCTCTCGTTGCTCAGCCGGCTTCGGCCGGGGCCGCGGCAGGCCGGGGGATTCGCCTGAGGAGAGCGAGAAGCCGTGGTGCGAGCAGAAGGGCCATGACGTCGAACCAGACGTAACCGGAGGCGACGCCGCTCGGAGGGTTGCCGTCCGGGATTCCGAGGCCCGGAAGCTCGGCCGCCCATCGCCAGGTGCCGATCGCCGTCCCGTAGAGCTCGAGTGCGGCCACGACCAGGAACACGCCTGCGTAGGCGGCCCGTGCAGGCGAGCGCCACAAAAAGGCGACAAGGAGGGGGACGCCGAGCGCGCCTGCCGCGTCGGTTCGCGGCAGCGCGACGAGGCCGAGGGCTCCCCAGGCGATCGCTCCGGCGGCGGCGACGAGGACGAGCGGCCGGACGTGCCGGCGAAGCGCCTCGCTCAGCGAGAGGCCCGCCATGAAGACGAGGCCGTGGGCGGGGGGGACGAAGGTGGGGAGGTTGTGCAGGCGGTACGAGTAGACCCCCCAGAGGATCGAACCCGTCAGCTCGGCCACGGTCGCTGCGCAGATGACGACGGCGACCTGGGCCCGCCGCTCCGCCGGCAAGGGGCGCGCGGCGGCGACGAGCACGATCCAGGTGAGCGCGCCGAGACCGAGCTGAGCTGCGAGGCCGACCTGCGTGTCGACGGCGAGCAGTGCCGCGAGATAGGCGGAGATCCAGAGTGTTCGGCTCAACGCCGAAACTGCAGCTCGTGCCAGGAGGGCACGGGCGCGAGCTCGAGCAGTGCGCGGTCGCCGTTCGGGTCGCGGTAGCCGAAATCGGCCGTGCTCTCGTCCCACGCGACCTCGAGCAGGCCCTCCTTGACGCGATGGTCGAGCCACGCGCCCCGGAAGACGAGCTTCTTCAACCAGTACACGAGCGATTCGCCTCCGACCAGCGAGACCCGTTCCCAGTGGCGCACGAGATAGCGGCCGAGACCGCTACGCGGCTCGTCGATCCAGTCCCGCTCGACGAGCTCCACGAGATCGGCCGTCTCTTCGTCGTCGAGCTCGTTGTCCTGCACGAGCCCGAGCTTCACCGCCGCCGCCGTGACACGCTGCTCGAAGTCGGAGGAGTTGAAACCGAAGCGGTAGCCCAGGAACTCCACGACGTAATCGTTCCCGGACATGTAGTTGGCCTCCGGCACGGTCCGAGCATAGCTCCGGGCCACTAGGGTTTCCGCCTGTGAGCGTCCGCCTTGCCGTCGCGTCCGTCGCGGTCACGGCCATCGTCTTCGTGGCCGTCTGGGTGACCGACCTGTCGTTCGAGCGCGCCGTGCTCCTCGCGCCCGTGCTCGTGATCGGGCTCGCGGCGGTGGCCGGCCTGATCGTCTTCTGGGGCCGGGTCGGCTGGGAGTCGCTGCGCCGCGCGCGGCATCCCCGGCTCGTCGTCGCCGTCGTGGCGGCTCTCGTCGTGCTCCTGGTCGGCCTGACGCTGCTGGGCGTCCAGCTCCCCCGTGAATAGGGGAGCAGCCGGTGGTGTGGACGGGGGGAAACCGTACGTCAAGACAAGTGCTGGCACGGTGTCACGCACGCCGACGACGTGCGACTGTAGGGACATGACGGATTCGACCATCACCGAGCTTCATCACCGCACAGCAGACGGGATCGAGATCTCGCTTCTCTGGAGTCGCCTGACGAACGCACTGACGGTGGCCGTCGAAGACAGCCGCTCCGGTGTCAGCTTCGAGGTGCCGGCGCCGGCCGAGAAGGCGCTCGACGTCTTCGAGCATCCGTTCGCATACGCGGCCGCCGCTTAGAGCAGCGACGCCAGCGCGGTCTTCAGCCGCTCCAGATCCGACGCGTCGTTGTAGCCCTGGAACGACGGCCTGATCAGCCGGTCGGGCCCGAGGTCGGAGACGGGGATCTCGATCCGGTGCTCGTCGTAGAGCCGCCGCTGCAGGTCGTCCGGCGCGCCGGGAGGCAGCCGGAGCGAAACCATCTGGCCGAAGAAGTCGGGCGAGTCCGGGGTGAGGGGCTCGAGGCCGAGCTCGTTGCGCGCGCGCCTCGCGAGTGAGTGGCATCGCTCGCGCACGGCATCCCAGCCGTGCTCGCGCTGCCATTCGATCGCCGCCGGAACCGTGAGGTAGGCCGACGGGTCGCGCGTCCCCTGCTTCTCGTGCCGCGAGACGAAGCTCGGGTCGTCGCCCTCGTAGCCCCAGCTGGTCACGAGCGGATGGATGTCGCCTTGCAGCTCCCTGCGCACGTGGAGGAACCCGGCGCCTTTCGGCGCGCCGAGCCACTTGTGGCAGTTGCCCGCGTAGTAGTCGACGTCGAGCGCGCGCAGGTCGAGGGGGAAGTGTCCCGGCACGTGCGCACCGTCCACGATGGTGCGGATCCCGGCCTCGCGCGCCCGGCCGCACAACTCGGTCACCGGAAGCGTCATCGCGGTCGTGGACGTGTGGTGGCTGAGAAAGAGCGCGCGCGTGCGTGGTGTCACGCCGGCCCAGACCGCCTCGGCGATCTCTTCCGTGCCGGACACGGGCAGGGGGATCGGCATGCGAACGTAGTGTGCGCCGGAATCGCCGCAGACACGCTCCCAGGTCAGGTCGAGGGCGCCGTACTCGAGATTGGTCGAGAGCACCTCGTCACCCGTTTGCAGCCCGAGCGTGCGGGCCGCGGTGTTGACAGCCGCAGTCGCGTTCGGAACGAAGACGAGGTCGCCGGGGTCGGCGCCGACGTAGGCGCCGACCGCGACTCGGGCCTCCGCGAGAAGCTCCTCGAGCTGCCGGGCGAGAAACAGGACGGGCTCGCGCTCGAGCTGGAGCTGCCAATCCTGGTAGCGCTCGAATACACGGCGCGGGCACGCGCCGAAGGAGCCGTGGTTCAGAAAAGTCACATCCGGGTCGAGCAGGAACTCGTCCCGCAGGCCGTTGCCGTCCGACACCACTCGTACGGTAGTCGTGCATGTCTGAGGGCAACTGGACGATCCGTCCGTGCCCGCACCGGCAGTCGAGCAGCCTCGTCAGAGAGCTCGGCCTCAGCGAGATCACGGCAAGCGTGCTCGTCCGGCGCGGCTACGGCGACCCCGAAGAGGCGCGGGCCTTCCTCGCCGGGGAGCAGCCGCTCCACGACCCGTTCGAGCTCGGTGACATGAGCACCGCGGTGGAGGCGATCCGCGGCGCGATCGCGAACGGCAGGCGCATCTGCGTGCACGGCGACTACGACGTCGACGGCATCTGCGCGACCGTGCTGGCGGTGCTCGTCCTGCGAGAGCTCGGCGCCGACGTCGAGTGGCACCTGCCGAGCCGCTTTGACGAGGGCTACGGCGTGAGCGGCCAAACCCTCGAGCGGCTGGCGGAAGAGGGTTGTGGCCTCGTCCTCACGGTCGACTGCGGGATCACGGCCGTCGACGAGGTCCGACGTGCGCGCGAGCTCGGGCTCGACGTGGTCGTCACCGACCATCACCGTCCCGGTGAAGAGCTTCCAGACTGTCCCATCGTCGCGACGCGCCCGTCGAGCTATCCGTTCCCGGAGCTCTGCGGCACCGGGGTGGTCTACAAGCTCGGCCAGGCTCTGCTCGGGGCCGAGGCCGACGCGCTCCGCCGGCATCTCGATCTGGTCGGGCTGGCGACGATCGCCGACGTCGTCCCGCTCGTCGGGGAGAACCGGTCGCTCACGATCGCCGGACTGCGGGCGCTCGCGCGCACGCAGAAGCTCGGGCTGCGAGCGTTGATGAAGGTCGCCCGCGTCGACCCCGCCACGGTCGATTCGGGGCAGGTGGGGTTCCGGCTCGCGCCGCGCATCAACGCGGCCGGCCGTTTGGGCCATCCCGGGGCTGCCCTCGAGCTCCTCCTCACCGAGGACAAGGACGAGGCGAAGGCGCTCGCAAACCGGCTCGAAGACCTGAACCGCGAGCGCCAGGCGGTCGAAGACAGGATCCTGAGGGCCGCGATCGACCAGGTCGAATCCTGGCCGGAGGCGAAGCGCCGGCGGCACGCCTACGTCGTTTGGGGCGAGGACTGGCACGAGGGTGTCATCGGCATCGTCGCCTCCCGACTCGTCGAGCGTTACAACCGGCCGGTCGTGCTGATCGCGGGCACGGACGGGCTCTGGAAAGGCTCGGGCCGCTCGATTCCGGCGTTCGACCTGCACGCGGCGCTCGGCGCATGCGCCGAGCGCCTCGAGCGCTTCGGCGGACACCGCGCGGCCGCCGGCCTGTCGATCCTGCCGGATCGGCTCGAGGCGTTCGCCGACTCCTTCGCGGCGCAGGCCGAAGGCACGCTCGCGGACGAGGACATGGTGCCGACGACCGTGGTCGATGCCGTGGTCCCTCGGGACACGAAGCTCACCCTCGACCTCTGCGAGGAGTTGCGTCAGCTCGCGCCGTTCGGCCTGGGCAATCCCGACGTCACGCTGCTCGCTCCCGAGTGCGAGCTCGGCGACCTCGCAACGGTCGGCGAGGGAAAGCACCTCCGTTTCCGCGTGCGCCAGGGCGGTCGCGACGCCGGCTCGGCGATCGCCTTCGGACAAGGAGGGAAGCTCGACCGCTACCGGCGGGTGGGCCGGTACGACGTCGCGTTCCGCCTGCAGGCGAACCACTGGAACGGCACGGTCGCGCCGCAGCTCCTCGTCCGGCGGGTCTTCGACGCCGACGACCGGTTCGGAGAGCTCTATGCCTGGCTGCGCGCGCAATGGGAAGCCCCGGCGCGCGACTCCCACGCGCAGGCCGTCTTCGACGAGCTCGAGCTCGAGGCAGGAGGGACACGGCGTCACCCGCTCGAGTCCGAGGCCTTTCGCGCGCTCCTCGTCGAGCCTGCGCTCCTGCGCGCCGCGTGAGGATCCGTCCAGAGGCGGACGCCGACTACGCCGCGATCAGGAGCGTCGTCGGCGCGGCCTTCGGGAGCCGGGTCGAGCCCGACCTGGTCGAGGCGATCCGTGCCTCGGACCGCTTCGTCCCCGAGCTGTCACTCGTCGCCGAGATCGACGGCGAGATCGTCGGCCACATCCTCGTCAGCTATGTCGACCTCCAGCCCGATTCGGTTCGCGTCCTGCAGGTGGCGCCGCTTGCGGTGGCGCCCGCCCATCAGCGACGGGGTGTGGGCGGTGCGTTGATGAGGAAAGCGCTTCGTCTCGCGGAGGAACGTGGAGCGCCGCTCGTGCTCGTCGAGGGCGACCCCCGCTACTACGGGCGATTCGGTTTTCGCCGCTCAGACGAGGCCGGCATCGAGGCGCCCGCGAACGTGAGCCCCCAGTACCTGATGGTGCGCACGCTGAGCGCGCACGACCCGTCGATCCGCGGCCGGCTCGTCTACCCGGACGCGTTCGCGGGCGTCAGCTAGGCCGGGCAGTCAGCGAGGCCCGGCGAACGCGCCGAGGGCTTGGGCGGGAGCCCGCGAGGGCGTCGAGGGCCACGATCAGGCGGGCGGCCCTTACGGCTGCGCGGCGTTGCTGTCGACGTCTGTACCAGTGCATGGACAAGTCTCTTTCACCATCGGAACGAGCCTTCCTGCGCTTGAGATACGCCCCCTGGACGAGGGAGAGCGCGCCGAACCCCCGGAGTACACTGGAGGTATGGCTGTCCTTGAGACTCACGAGAAGCATCAGGAGCTCATCGACGAGCTGATCGAGGACGTCTCCGCCTACAACTCCGAGGTCGATCGGGACCTCATCTCGCGTGCGTTCCTCTTCGCCGCGCACGCGCACGAGGGTCAGCAACGGCGCTCGGGCGAGGAGTTCGTGCTCCACCCCTGGGGGGCGGCCAAGATCTGCGCGCAGCTGCGGCTCGACAACGAGACGATCGCAGCCGCGCTCCTGCACGACGTCGTGGAGGACACCGACGCGGAGCTGGAGGACGTCCGGGCCGAGTTCGGCGACGAGATCGCGAAGCTCGTCGAAGGCGTCACGAAGCTGACGCGCGTCCAGTTCCAGACGCGAGAGCAGGCAGAAGCCGAGAACTACCGCAAGCTGATCGTCGCCATGGCCGAGGACGTGCGCGTGATCCTGATCAAGCTCGCAGACCGGCTGCACAACCTGCGCGAGATCGAATACCTGGGCAAGCAGAAGCAGGTCCAGAAGGCGAAGGAGACGCTCGATGTCTACGCACCCCTCGCCCACCGGCTCGGTATCCACGCCCTGAAGTGGGAGCTCGAAGACCTCGCCTTCGAGACGCTTCATCCGCGCAAGTACTCCGAGATCAAGGCGATGGTCTCCGAGCGCCGCGCCGACCGCGAAGGACACGTTGCCGAGGCCTCGCGCATCCTCCAGCTCGAGCTCGACAAGGTCGACATCCCCGCTGAGATCTCGGGGCGGGCGAAGCACTTCTATTCCATCTACGACAAGATGGCCAAGAAAGGCCGGGAGTTCAACGAGATCTACGACCTCACCGCGATGCGCGTGATCGTGGAGCGGTCCGACGACGAGGGGACGCGTGATTGCTACGGCGCACTCGGCCTGATCCACTCGCTCTGGAAGCCCATGCCGGGTCGCTTCAAGGACTACATTGCCATGCCGAAGTTCAACAGGTACCGGTCACTGCACACCACCGTAATCGGACCGGAGGGCAGGCCGCTCGAGATTCAAGTGCGGACCCGCGAGATGCACGAGACCGCCGAGCTCGGCATCGCCGCGCACTGGTTGTACAAGGGCCGTCGTCCGAAGACGGACGAGGCGTGGGAGAGCTGGGTGCGCCAGCTGATGGAGGCACAGCCCGAGAAGATCGAGGAGCCGGGCGAATACAAGCGGACCTTCCTCACCGATCTGATCAGCGACGAGGTCTACGTCTTCACGCCGAAAGGCGAGGTCAAGACACTGCCGGCGGGGTCGACGCCCATCGACTTCGCGTACGCCGTGCACACGGACGTCGGGCACCGGACGGTCGGCGCGAAGATCAACGGACGCATCGTCCCGCTGCACTATCGCCTGAAGAACGGCGACTTCGTCGAGATCCTGACGTCCAAGGTCGGCCGGGGCCCGTCCAGGGACTGGCTCTCGCTGGCTGCGTCATCGCGGGCCCGGAACAAGATCAGGCAGTGGTTCTCGCGCGAGACGCGTGAGGAACAGGAGCACAAGGGCCGCGACGCGCTCGAGCAGTCCCTCAAGGCGGCGAAGCTGCCCTACCGCAAGCTCGCCGGCTCGGCCGTGCTCGCAGAGGTCATCCGCGACATGAACTTCAAGAAGGCGGAGGACTTCTACCTCTCGCTCGGCTCGGGCAAGGTCAGCGCCCAATCCGTCGTCAACAAGGTGCTTCAACGGCTGAAGACGGAACAGGTTGCAGAGGAGGAGGCGGTCCCGCTCAAGGCGCCCCGTGCCAAGCACGTCGTCGGGAGCGAGAACTACGGGATCAACGTCCACGGCGTCGAGGACGTCCTCGTCCGGCTAGCGCGCTGCTGCACACCCGTGCCGGGCGACGAGATCGTGGGCTACATCTCCCTGGGCAAGGGCATCACGATCCACCGCGGCGACTGTCCGAACGTCAAGGCGCTGGCGCGGAACCCCGAGCGCTTCACGCCGGTCAGCTGGGACGGCGGGGCGTCGAAGAGCTTCCGCGTCCAGATCGCCGTCGACTCCTGGGATCGCCCGCGGCTGCTCGAGGACGTCGCCCGGACCTTCGCCGAGCACGGCGCCAACATCGTGTCCTACGGGGGGACGGTCGAGGATCAGATGGCGAAGAACTGGTACGTGGCCGAGGTGGGAGACGTGAAGGAGCTCCGCGGGCTCCTGACGGCGCTTCGAAACATCGAGGCCGTCTTCGACGCCTTCCGCGTCACGCCGTCCTCATAGGCCCGGTGGCCCGCTTCTGCGCGCGCGGCCCGCGGCCGTCCCCTCGCACGGGGGATCGTCCCTCGAACGAGCGGGGTACCCCGTGTCAGGGATGGCGCCCGCGGAGATTCCGACTACAACGAGTACAGGGGGAGAGGGCACCACAGCTGCGGCGCCCGCTCGTGCCGAGGACAACGAGCGGGCGCGCGGCTTCTTGCGCGTTTCTATGGACTGAACGGATGACGGTCGGGGAAGCCCGCGAGCGCCCGCGCGATGTCGAGCGTCGAGAGCACGCCGATCGGCCGCGTGGATCGCGGCTCGACCACGATCAGGTGCGAGGCCTCGTGCTCCACCATGAGCTGCGCGGCGCGAGCGAGGTCGTCGCCCGCGTCGACCATTACAGCCGGTGTTGCAGCGATCGTTCGTGCGGGGCGCTCGTCGAGGTCTCCGGCCCGGGCTGCGCGGAGGAGGTCGGTGTCGGAGATGATGCCCCAGAGGCCGCCGCCGGCGAGCTCCTCCTCTCCGTGGGCCGTGACGAGGATCGCATGCACGCGGTAGGTCGCCATCATCCTTGCGACGGTCCTCAGCGGGATGTCGAGTGAGCACGAGATCAGGCCCGGATGCATCGCGTCGGCGACGCGGAGCTGATCGAGAGCTGGATACGGCTGGGCTGGAGCGTGCACCATCACGGACTCCTCTCGTTCGATCTCTGTCCGAATGATCTCGTCGGCGTGGATCGGCGCCATCGGGGCCGTCACTGACTCGGCGTCCGGGCATTCCGGGAGCGAAGACGGCTGTCGTCGGCAGGGTTGAAAGCCCCGGAGGGCCGCGCTACGTGAGGAGGGCGAGCTCGCGACCGACGCGACCGAAGACCTCGAGGGCATGCACGAGCTGGTCCCGTGTCAGCGCGGCGGACATCTGGACGCGAATACGAGCGGTCCCTTCGGGCACGACCGGATGGCCGAAGCCGGTGACGAAGATCCCCTCTTCGAGCAAGCGCTCGCTCATCCTGATTGCAAATGCCGTCTCGCCGACGATGATCGGAATGATCCCCGCCTCGCCGTCGAGCGGCTGGAATCCTGCGTCCTTCAAACCGCTCCGGAAGAACGATGCATTGTCCCTCAGGCGCCTCGGGAGTGAAGGATCCGAGCGCAGTACGCGGATCGCCTCGAGCGCGCTGCACGCGACCGTCGGCGGGAGCGCATTCGAGAACAGCTGTGGACGCGAGCGCTGCGCGAGCACGTCGCAGACGGCATCTGAAGACGCGACGTAGCCCCCGGCCGCGCCGCCGAGCGCCTTGCCGAGCGTGCTGGTGATCACGTCGACTTCGCCGAGCACGTCGAAGTGCTCTGCGACGCCACGGCCGGTCGCCCCCAGGACGCCGGTGCCGTGGGAGTCGTCCACGATGACGACGGCATCGTTTGCGCGCGCGAGCTCGAGGATGTCCGGAAGACGCGCGACGTCTCCCTCCATGCTGAAGACGCCGTCGGTGATCACGAGCTTCCGTTGTCTTCGGCCGCACGATTCGAGGCCGCGCCTCAGCTCGCCCATGTCAGCGTGCTTGAAGATCACCTTTTGCGCAGGACGTGCGAGCCGTATGGCGTCGACGATGCTCGCGTGGTTCAATTCGTCCGAGAGGATCACCGTCCCGTCGTTCGTGAGCGACGGGATCACCGCTTCGTTCGCATTCCAGCAGGAGACGTAGGTCAGCGCCGATTCGGTTCCGGCGAATCCAGCAAGCTCCCGTTCGAGCTCGAGGTGGGGCGCGAACGTGCCGCAGATGAACCGGACAGATGCCGTGCCTGCGCCGTACCGCCGCAACCCTTCGACTCCCGCCTCGACGACGAGTGGATGTCCGGCCAGGCCGAGGTAGTTGTTCGACGAGAGGATGAGGATCTCGCCGCGCCCCTCCATCTCGACGACCGGCCCCTGCGATGTGAGCAGGGTGTTGAACCGCTTGTACGTGCCCGCGGCACGCAGCAGTTCGAGCTCTTCGTTCAGATCCTCGTCGAGGCGATTGCCCACCGGTGCGCCTAGGGCCGTCATCCGTGTCCACAGCCCCTGACGCCGGCTCCGGCCTGCTCCGGCACTCGCTCCTCAGCGGGCTTCGCCACGACGGTGGCGGTTCGGGTGGGCGGGGTCAGGACGATCTTGCATGCCTCGCCGGCGTCCAGATCCTGGAATGCCGTCGTGAAAGCTTCGAGTGGGTACTCGTGCGTGATCAGGGGTCGCAGGTCGATGACGCCGCTCTCCAGCAGCCATCGCGTCTTGTACCAGGTGGCAAAGATTCGCCGGCCGCTGAGTGCGAGCACGTCGAGGTTCTTGAAGATCAGCATTTCCGCCACGTCGATCTGCACCGGCGCTGCCGGAATTCCGAAGAGGATCACGCGCGCTCCGTTCCGGGCGATGCGGAAGGCGTCCGCGATGGCGCGCGCTGAACCGGACATCTCGAAGACGACGTCGAACCCGCGCCCCTCGTGGTGGGCGCGGAACCATTCCGCAGCGTCCGGCGTCTCGTCCACGTCGACGGTGTCCGTTGCGCCCATCTGCCGCGCGAGCTTCAGCCGGTAGGGCTTCCGATCGGCGGCCATCACGACCGCTGCGCCCGAAGCGCGCGCGATTGCAATCGTGAACAGACCGACGGGACCGCAGCCGAGGACCGCCACCGAGTGGCCGGCGAGATCCTGCTCGCTCGTTGCGAACACTGCGTTCCCGAAGGGCTCCTGCAGAGTCGCGAGCTCGGGCGGAAGCTTCGCCCGGTCGTTCTGCCAGATGACGCTCTCGGGGACCGAGATGTACTGTGCAAACGCCCCGTCGCGGTCGACACCGATGATCCGGGTGCTCTCGCACATGTGTGCCTGACCGGTACGGCAGTAGAAGCACATTCCGCACGTGATGTGGCTCTCCGCCGACACGTAGTCGCCGACCGCTACATGCCGGACGAGCCGTCCGACTTCGACGACGGTGCCGGCGAACTCGTGGCCGAGCGTGACGGGTGGAGCGATTCGATGCGCCGCCCACTCGTCCCAGCGCCAGATGTGCAGGTCCGTCCCGCAGACGCTTGCCGCCTCCACTTCGACAAGGACCTCGTTCTCGGCGATCTCGGGCACCGCGACATCCTCGAGGGCGAGGCCGGGCGCCGCTTCCGTCTTCCGCACTGCAATCATCGTCTCGCTCACGGCAGCTCCATCTCCGTTGGGCATCCCGCAGCCTGGGATGGTTCGACGACCCTGGTCTCGTAGGGCGAAACCACGTCCGAAGCGTGACGCGAGGAGTGATGCTGGAACATCCGGAGCTGCGCCGATTCGACCTGTGGAGAACTACCGAGGTGCCTGACAGGGATCTGCCGGGGTGCGGCGGGCAGGGTTTATCCGCAGTGCCCTATCAGCACTTGCCCCGATGCCCCGTTCTCGCGGCCTGGAGAGCATCTGGCCGTGAGCTCAAGGGTCGCCAAGGAAGCCGATCTGGCCGGGCCAGGCATCGGCGACTACGCCGAGCTCGAGCACGCTTTACCGGACGACTACCTTCCTCTGCTTTCACCGAAGGAGACGATGGAGGCGCTCTACGCGGCGAAGCGGCTGATCGAGGACCGGCTCTGCCAGGAGCTGAATCTGACAATGGTGCAGGTGCCTCTGATCGTCGACGAAGCGAGCGGCGTCAACGACTACCTCGACCGTGACGGCTCACGGACGCCGGTTCGCTTCCACATCTCCAACGACCGCGATCGGCACCCGATCGAGGCCGAGGTGGTCCAGGCGGCGACGAAGTGGAAGCGGATGGCGCTGCGCCAGTTCGGGATGGCGCCCGGCGAGGGCCTGATCACCGACATGCGCGCGGTACGAAAGGATTACTTCCTCGACCACGACCATTCCGCCTACGTCGACCAGTGGGACTGGGAGAAGGCGATCGCGGCCGAGGAGCGCACGCTCGACTATCTGACCGACACGGTGCGCGCGATCTGGAAGGTGATCAAGGAAGCCGAGAGCTTCCTGCTCGAGCGTTGGCCCGCCCTCGCCGATCCGCGCCTCCCGGCGCTCCCGGACGAGCTGACCTTCATCCACGCCGAGGACGTCCTCGCCGCCTTTCCCGACCTGCCGCGCAAACAGCGGGAGACGGCGATCCTGCAGGAGCACCCGGCGCTCTTCATCTACGGGATCGGCTGGCCTCTCGCCGACGGCTACCCACATGAGCTTCGCGCTGCCGACTACGACGACTGGTCGACCGAGGCCGTCTCGGCGGACGGACGCCCGGTGCACGGGCTGAACGGCGACATCCTCGTCTGGAATCCGGTCACATGTCGGCGCCACGAGCTGATGTCGGGCGGGATCCGTGTCACCAAGGAGTCACTCGTCAGGCAGCTCGAGCTGTCGAACCAGCTCGACTTCCTCGATCTTCCCTACCACCAGGCGATCCTTCATGACGAGATCCCGCTCTCGATCGGAGCCGGGATCGGCCAGTCGCGCACGATGATGCTCCTCCTCCGTAAGGCGCACCTCGGCGAGGTGAGCGTGAGCGTCTGGCCTCAGATCCTGAAGGAGATGTGCGCCCGGCGGGGCATCCACGCCCTCGAGTGAGGCGAGACGAGTGCGGGCGAGCTCCGCCGAGGAGCCCGGGTCGGGCCCAATGGTGCGGGAATCCACTGATCGGCGTTGCGATGAAGCCCCGAAGGCACGCTGCCGCGAGGTTCCTAGGCTGGAGGAGAACCTGCACTCAGGAGGCGGTTTGCTCACGAACCGATTAGGGCGAGATAGCCAGGTGGTCGATACTCGAGCACTCGAGCGAACTGTTGAGCGGCTCCGCGAGTCAAGGGTGGTGCTGCCGACGTTCGGGCAGCTTGCGACCCCTGACCTCGTTCCGCCTCATGTACGTGCGGCACTCGCCGGGGTCGCAGCTGACGATGCCGATCCGCTGAACCTGTTCCGGGTGCACTGGTACAACGGCGCGAGCCGGGTCGACGTCGTCGACGTTCCCGACCATCTCGTGCTACCCCGCGAGCTCACCGGCGTCGACGCCTCGATCGTCGTGGCGCTCGGTGACCGTTTCCCCTTGATCGGAGCGCACAAGGTTCTTGCTGCCTACGGATGCCTGGCTCCGCGGCTCGTCAGCGGGGAGTTCGATCCGACTCGGCATCGGGCCGTGTGGCCGTCCACCGGCAACTACTGCCGGGGCGGCGTCGCGATCTCCCGTTTGCTGGGGTGCCACGGCGTTGCCGTGCTGCCCGAGGGCATGAGCCGCGAGCGCTTCGACTGGCTCGCGCGCTGGGTAGCCGATCCGGGCGACATCGTTCGAACGCCGGGCGCCGAAAGCAACGTCAAGGAGATCTACGACAAGTGCAAGGAGCTCTCCGCCGACCCCGACAACGTCATCCTCAACCAGTTCGCCGAGTTCGGGAACTACCTCGTCCACTACCTGGCAACCGGCGCGGCGCTCGAGCGGATCTTCGAGGAGCTGCTCGAGCAGGCGCCGGCGCTGCAGCTGCGGGCATTCGTGTCCGCGACAGGCTCGGCGGGGACGATCGCGGCCGGCGACTACCTGAAGGAGCGACTCGGCTCGCTGACCGTCGCCTGTGAGGCGCTCGAGTGCCCGACCCTGCTCTACAACGGCTTCGGCGAGCACAACATCCAGGGCATCGGGGACAGGCATGTCCCGCTGATCCACAACGTCATGAACACGGACGTGGCCCTGGCGGTGTCCGACCGGGCCACGGATCGCATCGGAGTTCTCTTCGGCACCGACATCGGCCGCGACTACCTGAGCAGGCGCGGCGTGGCGGACGATGTCCTCGACGGGTTGCTCTCGCTCGGGCTCTCGAGCATCTGCAACCTGCTCGGGGCGATCAAGACGGCCAAGTACTACGGCCTCGGGCCGGACGACGTGGTCGTCACGGTGGCGACCGACGGAGCAGCGATGTATCGCAGCGAGCGCGACCTCGCGGTCGGCCGGTACTTCCCACACGGATTCGACGAGCTGGCGGCCGCGGAAGTCTTCGGCGAGCACCTGCTCGGGACGACGACCGACAACTTCGAGGAGCTGGGACACCGGGGCCGGGAGCGGATCTTCAACCTCGGCTATTACACCTGGGTCGAGCAGCAGGGTGTCTCGCCCGAGGACTTCGAGGCACGACGTGATCCCGGCTTCTGGGCTCAATTGCGCGAGGTCGTCCCGGCCTGGGACGACCTGATCGATGATGTCAACGCTCGAACCGGGGTCTTGGAGACCCTGTGAGATCGCCTACCACGCGACTCGAGTGCGCCGGCTGCGGGGCGGTACCGGATTGGCGAGATCCATCCCCGTTTCGCTGCCCGAACGCTGATCGGGCAGACGACGTCGACCACGTCGTTCGGCGCATCCTCGACCTCTCGGCCGTTTGCTTCCCCGAGCGCGGCGACCCGAACCCATTTATCGCCTACCGCTCCTTGCTCTACGCCTACGACCTCGCAATGAGGGGCGGGCTCTCGGACGAGAGCTTCTGCGCTCTCGTCACTGCGCTCGACGACAGGGTGGCAGCGGTCGACGGGCACGGGTTTTCGCGCACGCCTTTCTTTCGGAGTGCGGAGCTGAGTGACGCTCTCGGGCTCTCGGACGCGGGCGGCGTCTGGGTGAAGGACGAGACGGGGAACGTCGGGGGCTCGCACAAGGCGCGCCATCTCTTCAACGTGCTGATCCAGCTCGAGGTGGCGGAGTGGCTCGGGCTCGCCGACTCCTCGCGGCGACGTGAGCTCGCCATCGCAAGCTGTGGCAACGCGGCGCTTGCGGCCGCGGTGATCGCTGCCGCAGGCGGGCGCACGCTGCGTGTCTTCGTCCCGGCGGATGCCGATCCGGCCGTCCTCGAGCGCCTGCGGGACCTCGAGGCACGCATCACCGTGTGCCGCCGTGACGGGCGCGCGGGAGACCCGGCCTACCGGAGCCTGCTTCGAGCCCTTCACGAGGGCGCGGTGCCGTTCACATGTCAGGGCAACTTGAACGGTCTGGCTGTCGAAGGAGGCGAGACGCTCGGTTGGGAGATCGTCTCCTCGGGGGAGCTCGTCGACCGGCTCGTTGTCCAGGTGGGCGGGGGCGCGCTCGCGAGCTCCTGCGTGCATGCCTTTCGCGAGGGCGTCGGCCTCGGCGCGCTCGCTGCCTCGCCTCGCGTCGACACGGTGCAGACCGAGGGGGCATGGCCGCTGAAGCGCGCGTTCGACGCCGTGCGTTCGCACCTCGACGCGAGGCAGGCGCTCCGCGTTGCTGCGCACCACCGCTCCGCCTTCATGTGGCCCTGGGAGCAGGAGCCGCGAAGCATTGCCCACGGGATCCTCGACGACGAGACGTACGACTGGCTCGCCGTCGTCGAGGGGATGCTCGGCACCGGGGGCCGCGCGCTCGTCGTCGACGAGGAGACGCTCGAGCAGGCCAACGTGCTTGCCCGCGGGGCAACCGGCATCGAGGTCGATCACACGGGCTCGGCGGGTCTTGCCGGGCTGCTCGCGCTGCGAGCGGCGGGCCACGTGGCCGACGACGAACGCGTTGCCGTCCTGTTCACGGGGGTCGTCCGACCAACCCAACCTGAGAGGAGGAGGGAAGATGAGAAGCTTCCTCGGGCGAGACATTCTGTCGCTCAAGGACTTCGAACGGGCTGATTTCCAGCGCGTGTTCGAGGTCTGCGACGAGCTTGCCCCTATCGCGAAGAGCCGGCGGAATGCCGAGCTGCTCACGGACAAGACGCTCCTGACGGCGTTCTACCAACCGAGCACGCGCACGCGTCTGGCCACGGAGGCGGCCATGCACCGCCTGGGCGGCCACGTCCTCGGCTTCTCGGACGCCAAGATGACTCGGGCCGGCGACTTCTACCAGGAGTCGATCAAGGACACGGTGCACATGCTGGAGTACTACGGCGACGTCATTGCGATGCGCCACTTCCAGCAGGGCGCGCCCGCCGAGGCCGCCCGGTGGGCATCGATTCCGGTGATCAACTGCGGTGACGGCTGGGGCGAGCATCCAACCCAGGTCCTGACCGACCTCTACACGACCTCCAAGGAGCTCGGAGGGCTTGACGGGCTGACGTACCTGCTCGTCGGCGACATGCGCATGCGGACGATGCATTCGATCCTGTACGCGCTCTCGCAGTTCGACGCCAAGGCGTACGTCGTCGGTCCGCCCGAGATGTCGCTCCTGCCGGAGTTCGGGCTCGAGCTCGACGACCGGAACGTCCGCTACGAGGAGGCGGAATCGGTCGAGGAGGTCATCTCGGAGTGTGACGTCATCTACATGGAGCCCGTCGTCCAGGCCGACTACGCGGCCTCACGTGAGGAACGGGGCGAGGGCGGCGTCGCAACGACGCCCGCGACGTACCGCGTCACCCGCGAGCTGCTCCGCGAGAAGGCCAAGCCGGGAGCGATCATCCTCCACAGCCTGCCGCGGATGGACGAGCTGCCCGTGGACGTCGACGCCACGCGCCACGCGCGCTACTGGCAGGAGGCGTTCAACGGCGTCGTCCTGCGGATGGCCCTCCTGGCCCTGGTCCTGGGAGCGGTGGAGTAGGCATGGAGCTCACGCTCAACGGAGAGAAGGTCGTCGCAGAGCCACGCGAAGGGGAGAGCCTGCTCGAGCTGCTCCGCGACGACCTCGGGCTGCGCTCGGTCAAGGACGGGTGCGCCCCGGAAGGCTCGTGTGGCGCGTGCACGGTCATCGTCGACGGGCACGCCGTCGTCTCGTGCGCGCAGAAGGCGGCCCGGGTCGAGGGCAAGCACGTCGTCACCCAGGAAGGGCTTTCGGACGACGACCGACGGCTCTGGGCGCAGTCGTTCGTCTCCGCGGGTGCTTCGCAGTGCGGCTTCTGCTCGCCGGGAATCGTCTTGAAGGCCCAAGCGCTGCTGACGAAGAAACCCGCTCCGTCACGGGCAGAGATCGCGCACGCCCTACTCGGGAATCTCTGCCGCTGCACCGGCTACACGAAGATCCTCGACGCAGTGGAGCTCGTAGCTGCCGCGCGCCGCGGGGAGCCAGGTCCTGAGACAAACGGGGGTGCAGGGGTGGGAGCGCGCGCTCACCGGTACAGGGGGGCGGAGCTCGCACTCGGAGACACACGGTTCGTCGGCGACTTCGTCGAGCCGGGGATGCTGCACGGCGCCCTCCGGTTTTCGGATCATCCGCGGGCGCGCGTCCTCCGGATGGACACCTCGAGGGCGGAGACCCATCCGGGCGTGGTTGCCGTCGTCACCGCCGCAGACGTCCGCGGCGAACGGACGCAGGGCGTGCTCACGAAGGACTGGCGCCAGCTCGTGGCAGTCGACGAGGAGACCGCGTACGTCGGCGACGTCCTTGCCGCTGTCGCGGCGGAGACGCGCAAGGCCGCACGCGAGGCGGCTGCGCTCGTCGACGTCGAGTACGAGGTGCTCGACCCCGTCACGAGCCCCTTAGAGGATCGCGCGCGTGTGCTCTCGACCTCGAGGGTCAAGCGGGGCGACGTCGATGCCGCGCTGGCGGGCGCGGCGCACGTCGTCAGCCAGGTCTACCGCACTCAGTTCGTCGAGCACGCCTTTCTCGAACCTGAGTCGGCGCTCGTCGCGCCGGATGGAGAGGCATCGTTCCGCGTCTATTCCCAGGGCCAAGGCGCCTGGGAGGACCGCCGGCAGATCGCCTCCTTCCTCGGCGTCCCCGAGGAGCGCGTACGGGTCTCCCAGACTGCGACCGGAGGCGCGTTCGGAGGCAAGGAGGACCTGAACGTGCAGTGCCACGCGGCGCTGCTCGCGACGGTCACGGGGAGACCGGTGCTCCTCACGCTCAGTCGCAAGGAGAGCCTCAGGTTCCACCCGAAGCGCCACCCGATGCGACTCGAGTACACCGTCGGCTGCGACGAGGACGGGCGGCTCGTCGCGCTGCGAGCCCGAATCGTCGGTGACACCGGAGCCTACGCAAGCGTGGGAGACAAAGTGCTCGAGCGGGCCGCCGGGCACGCCTGCGGCGCATACAAGGTCCCAAACGTCGACGTCGAGGCGAAGGCCGTCTACACGAACAACCCTCCGTGTGGCGCCATGCGCGGATTCGGCGTCAGCCAGTCCAACTTCGCCGTCGAGGGCACTCTCGACCGGCTCGCCGACGCGGTCGGCATCGACGGCTGGGAGATCCGCTGGCGAAACGCGTTGGACACGGGCGACAACTACGGCACCGGCCAGAGGCTCGGTCCGGGGGTAGGCCTCAAGAAGACGCTGCTGGCGGTTCGCGAGGCGTACCGGGAGGCGAAGTACGCCGGGATCGCCTGCGGCGTCAAGAACACGGGCATCGGGAACGGAGTCACGGAGTACGGCCGCGCGATCCTACGGCCGGAGCGCGACGGTTCTCTTACGCTGCTCCACTCCTGGACGGAGATGGGACAGGGCGTGCACACCGTCCTGCGCCAGCTGGTCTGCGAGGAGCTCGGCGTCGCGCCGGAGCGAGTGGACGTCGTCGTGGACACGGGACGCGAGCTCGACACCGGCCTGACGACTGCGTCGCGCTCGACCGTCCTCGGCGGCAACGCAGTGATCGACGCTGCGCGCCGGTTGAAGGCGGCCCTTCACGGACGGCCGCTCGCGGCACTCGCAGGCCAGGAGTTCCGTGGCGAGTTCGTCGTCGACTGGACGACGCCGAACGACGCCGACGAGCCGGTGACCCATCTCGCGTACGCCTGGGCGACGCAGGTCGTGACACTGGACGACGAGGGGCGGCTCGCGAAGGTGATCGCCGCCCACGACGTCGGTAGGGCCATCAACCCGATGCTGGTAGAAGGCCAGATCGAGGGAGGCGTCCACATGGGGCTGGGGCAGGCCCTCTCGGAGGAGTTCGTCGTCGAGGATGGAGTACCGGTCACAGAGACGCTGAAGTCGCTCCACATCATCCCGCCGACCGGCATGCCCGAGGTCGAGTGCATCCTCGTCGAGGAGCCGCAGCCCGAGGGGCCGTACGGCGCGAAGGGAGTCGGCGAGGCCTCGATGGTTCCGACCGCCGCCGCGACCGCCGGCGCGCTGCACGCGTTCGACGGCATCCGCCGGGCGCAACTGCCCATGAAGGATTCGCCGGCTGCGCTCGCGGCAGTGCCTCATCTCATTCGCGCGGGAGGCCGGACATGAACCTCAGCGGCGGAATCGTCGTCACGTCACTCGATCCGGTGCGTGTCAGCGGAGACGACGTGTACGTGAAGGACGGTCGGATCGTCGCGGAGGGCGGAGGTGAGCGCCACGACTGCTCCGGCTGCCTCGTTCTCCCCGGCAACGTGTGTGCGCACACGCACCTCTATTCGGCACTCGCACGCGGAATGCCGTACGGCCTCGAGCCCCCTGAGGACTTCCTCCAGATCCTGCAGCGTGTGTGGTGGCGGCTGGACCGCGCACTCGACGAGGACAGCGTGCGGGCTTCGGCCCTTGTCGGCGGAATGGAAGCCCTCCTGTCCGGGACAACGACTCTCGTCGACCATCACGCCTCCCCGAACGCGATCGACGGATCACTCGACGTCATCGAGGATGCGCTGCGGACTCTGGGAATTCGGTCCGTCCTCTGCTACGAGACCTCGGATCGCGACGGGCCAGAGCGCGCGCAGGCAGGCCTCGAGGAGAATCGCCGCTTCGCGAAGCGCGCACGCCGCGGGCAGCTACCGCTGGCACGCGCGCTGATCGGGGCACACGCTTCATTCACCCTCTCCGACGACACGCTCGCAGCCTGCGCCGCCACAGCGCGGGAGCTCGAGGTGGGCCTGCACATTCACGCGGCCGAGGATGCCGTCGACGAGCGGGACTCCGTCGTCGCTCATGGGGTCGGAGTCGCCGGGCGACTCGCGCAGGCGGGAGCTCTGGACCGGCGAACGCTTCTCGCCCACGGCGTGCACCTCGACGACGACGAGATCGCCCTCGTCCACGCCGCGAGGGCGTCGCTGGCCCACAACGCGCGCTCCAACATGAACAACGCAATCGGTCGTGCACGGCTCGATGCGTTCGGTCCGCGCGTCTCGCTCGGAACCGACGGCATCGGCTCCGACATGTTCGAGGAGTCGCGAACGGCGTACTTCCGCCTGCGCGAAGACGACCGCAGTGCGGGGCCCGACTGGCCGCTCCAGCGCCTCGCGGAAGGGGCGCGCTTCGTCGGCGCGGCCTTCGATGAGGGACAGCTCGGGAAGATCGAGCCCGGCGCGCTTGCCGATCTCATCGTGCTCGACTACATGGCTCCCGCGCCTCTGCACGCGGGAAGCTTCCCCGGCCATTGGGTCTTCGGGCTCTCCTCTCGCACGGTGCGTGACGTCATGGTCAACGGCGAATGGGTCGTGCTCGACCGTCGGCTCACGCGCGTGGACGAGCACGAGCTGGCCGCGGACGCGTGTGCTCAGGCCGACCGGCTCTGGCAGCGCCTCGACGAGATCGGGCCACATGAGTTCGAACCGAAGGGAGGCCGACGATGGCCGTCGCCGTTGACGATCGAGTAGCGCTCTACCTTCAGGACAAGCACCCCATCCGCGACGGCATGCGCTACGCGCAGATCGCAGAGGAAAGCGGTTTCGAGGCGGTCTGGCAGGCTGAGAGCCGGCTCGTGCGTGAGGCTACGGTTCCCATGGCCGCGTACGCAGCGGCGACGGAGCGGATCGCGGTCGGCTCGGGCGTCGTCAACACGTGGACCCGCAACGTCGGGCTCCTCGCCGCGACCTTCTCGACCCTCGACGACCTCGCCCCGGGCCGGATCAAGCTCGGACTCGGCGCGTGGTGGGACCCGCTTGCCTCGAAGGTCGGAATTCAGCGCCGCCATCCGGTACAGGCGATGCGCGAGACCGTCGACGTCACGCGCCGGCTGCTCGCGATGCAGCGGGTCACGTACCACGGCGAGTTCGTGAACGTCGACGAGATCGAGATCGACATCGTGCACGGCGACCGCTCGCCGAAGCACGTCCCGATCTACGTCGCTGCCACCACGGGAATGAAGATGATGGAGCTGGCCGGGGAGATCGGAGACGGTGTCCTCCTCAACTACCTCGTCGGGCCGACGTACAACCGCCAGGCGATGGAACACCTGGCCGCCGGCGCCGAGCGCGCGGGGCGGACGGTCGACGACCTTGATCGCCCGCAGCTCGTCGTCTGCTCTCTGGACGAAGACCGCTCGCTGGCGCTCGACCGCTCGCGTGAGCTCGTCGCCCAGTACCTCGGACAGCAGCCGCACATCGGGAAGGCGAGCGGCGTCGAGGAGTCCCTGCTCGAGGAGATCGGGAGGGTGCTCACGTGGCCGGCGACCCAGGCGCAGATCGAGCAGGCGATGGGTCTGGTCTCCGACGACGTCGTCCGGTTGATCACCGCATCCGGAACCGCCGAGGACTGCCGAGCCAAGGTGCAGGAGTACATCGCTGCGGGCTGCACCTGCCCCGTCCTGTACCCCCTTGGCGACGACGTGCCGGCCATGATCGAGGCATTCGCCCCGGTTAGGGTCTGATGGACGTCTTCACTCCCCGCTCGCTGGAGGAGGCGCTCGACGTCAGGGTCACCCACCCAGAGGCGACGCCGGTGGCCGGCGGCACCGACCTGATGGTGGACGTGAACGCCGGACGAATCCGGCCGAAGGCGCTGCTCGACCTCTCTCACGTCGACGAGATCAGGTCCTGGGGACGAGCCAACGGCCGTGTCTTCCTGGGAGCCGGGGTGACGTTTGCGCGGATCGGGCGCGAGCTTACGGAGTTCCATTCACTGGTCACTGCGGCGCACTCGGTTGCGTCGGCGCAGATCCGAAACCGGGCGACGATCGGCGGGAACCTCGCGACGGCGTCTCCGGCGGGCGACGGCATTCCGGTGCTCGTCGCCTATGAAGCCGACGTGGTTGCCGCCGCGGCTCGCACAGGAAGACGCCGGATTCCGCTGGGCGAGTTCCTGCGCGGACCGAAGCGCACGAGCCTCGCTCCCGACGAGCTTATCGCCGGCGTGGAGTGGCAGCCGGTCGCGGGTTCCGGATCCTTCGCGAAGGTGGGGCGGCGCAACGCGATGGTGATTGCGGTCGCGAGTGTCTGCCTCCAGGTCGACGAGGAACGCCACAGCGTCCGCCTGGCGCTCGGGTCGGTAGGCCCTACCGTGCTGCGTGCCCGCCGCGCGGAGCAGTTCGCACAGGGTGCCGATTGGCATGATCCGGGTGCCGTCGCAGAGTTCGCGCGCCTTGCCGCCGCCGACGCCAGGCCGATCGACGACTTGCGAGGAACAGCCGTTCACCGGCGTCACGTGGTGGAGGTGCTCGCTCGTCGTGCGCTCATGCAGGCCGAGGAGGCGCGATGCTGATTCGCCTGGCGGTCAACGGCACCGAGCATGCGATCGACGTGTCGCCCGGGACGAGCTTGCTCACGATGCTGCGGGACGAGTTAGGTCTCACCGGCACGCGGAATGCGTGCGAGGAAGGCGAGTGCGGGTCCTGCTCGGTGTGGCTCGACGGCGTCCTCGTCTGCTCGTGCCTCGTCCCGGCGCTCCAGGCCGACGGCCGAGAGGTTCGCACCGTCGAGGCGCTCTCCGCGGGCGAGGAGCTCCACCCGCTGCAGGACGCTTTCCTGGCGGCGGGGGCCGTCCAATGTGGGTTCTGCACGCCGGGGCTGCTGGTCGCGGCGGCGGATCTGCTCGCGCGGAATCCCGATCCCGACGACCGGGAGATCCGCGAGGCGCTGGCGGGCAACTTCTGCCGCTGCACCGGATACCAGAAGATCGTCGACGCGGTGCGCTTCGCGTCCCGCGGCACGGGTCTCGTGACGGCCGTCGACCACGGCGCGGTCGGCGAGAGCGCGCGGCGCGTCGACGGCATTCCGAAAGTGACCGGGGCCTATGCCTACGGCAGCGACCTTCGTGCCGACAGGATGCTTCGGGGCGTCACCTTGCGCAGCCCGTATCCCTCGGCGCGCATCCGCTCGATCGACGTGACGGAGGCGGCGGCGGTCCCGGGGGTGCACGCGGTGCTGACCGCCGACGACGTCCCGGGCAAACCGACGTTCGGTCTCGAGTACTGCGACCAGCCGGTGCTCGCGTCAGACGTCGTGCGCTACGAGGGAGAGCCCGTCGCCGTCGTGGCCGCAGAGACGCTCGAGCAGGCTCGCTGTGCAGCCGAGCTCATCGACGTCGACTACGAGCCGCTTCCGGTCTTGTCGGACATGGAGGACGCACTCTGCCCCGATGCGCCTCAGGTGCACGAATTCGGCAACGTCCTCCGGCATGTCCAGATCCTGCATGGCGACCCCGAGGCCGCCGAAGCGGATGTGTGGGTCGAGGGCTACTACGAGACGCCGATGCAGGACCAGGCGGCGCTCGGCCCAGAGGCTGGTCTCGCCGTCCCGACCGACGACGGCGGCGTCGAGCTGCAGGCGAGCACGCAGTGGCTCCATGTCGACAGGCAACAGATCGCGCCTTGTCTCAACCTCCCCGACGAGAAGGTGCGGATCGCGCTCGCCGGCGTGGGTGGCGCGTTCGGATCCCGCGAGGACATCCATGTGCAGATCCACGCTTGCCTGCTGGCGCTGTCCACGGGCCGTCCCGTGAAGATGGCCTACGGGCGGGAGGAGTCGTTCCACGGCCACGTACACCGCCATCCCTCCCGGACCTGGATCCGGTACGGCGCGACGAAGGACGGACGGCTCGTCGCGGCCGACGTCCGTCTGCTGCTCGACGGCGGTGCCTACGCGTCGTCGTCGCCTGCGGTGCTCGCCAACGCCTCGACCTTCGCCGCCGGGCCCTACGAGGTGCCGAACGTGAGGGTCGAGGGCACGGTTGTCTACACGAACAACCCTCCCTGCGGCGCGATGCGCGGGTTCGGCGCGCCCCAGGTGTGCTTCGCGTACGAGTCGGCGCTCGACGCGCTGGCGGCGAAGCTCGAGCTCGACCCGATCGAGCTCCGGTTGAAGAACGCGCTGCGCACGGGCTCGGTGCTGCCGACCGGTCAGGTGTTGGTAGGCAGCGCGCCGGTGCGGGAGGTGATCGAGACGTGTGCGGCGATCCCGCTACCGGAGCCCGAGCCCGCGAGGGCCAATTGGATCAGACGCGGAGTGGGGTTCGCGGTCGGCTTCAAGAACATCGCCTACAGCGAGGGCTTCGACGATTCGGCGGAGGCGACCGTGACGCTGAGGGCGGGTCCCGACGGGCTCGAGGCGGAAGTTCGCACCGCGGCGGTCGATTTCGGCCAGGGGCTGTACACCGTGCTCGCGCAGATCGTGCGCACGGAGCTCGGCGTCGAGCAGGTCGTCGTGTTGCCGGCGGACACCACATACGGATCGGCCGGGTCGTCGTCGGCTTCGCGTCAGACGACGATGGCAGGTGCCGCCGTCCAGGCCGCCTGTCGTGAGATTCGCGCCCTGAACGACGCGAACGGCACGGTTGAGGCGATCACGCGCACGGCCACGTACCACCACCGTGCGACGACCGGCTTCGACGAGCGGGGCCAAGGCGACATCCACGCATCCTTCGCCTTCGTTGCCGAGCGGGCCGTGGTGGAGGTCGACGAGGAGCTCGGCCTCGCTCGTGTCGTCCAGATCGCCGCCGCACAAGACGCTGGGCTCGTCGTGAACCCGCAAGGAGGAGAGGGGCAGATCGAGGGCGGCGCCGCCATCGGGCTCGGGCTTGCGCTGATGGAGGAGCTCCAGTTCGACGAGGGGCGCCTCTGCAACGGATCCTTCACCGATTACCTGATCCCGACCACGCTCGACGTGCCTCCGGTGATCACGAGGTTCGTGGCTCTGCCCGAGCCGGGTGCCCCGTATGGAGTCAAGGGAATCGGCGAGCTCGCCACCGTCGCGGCGACGCCGGCCATCGTGGCGGCGCTCCGCGCCGCAACCGGGCGAGTGCTCAACAGGGTTCCCGTCACGCCGGACGATCTCCTCGGCCTCCGGGCGCCCGCCGCCACCGCGGGCCGGGCGCCGGTGCCTGACGTCCCCGGCCAGCTGGCTGTTCCGGAGTACCTCGGCCTGGGTCTCGGCCAGCAAGAGCTGATGAAAGCGAGGTAGTGATGCACCAGGTAGCCATAGACCGCACGACGCTCGCCGGTCGCGACTTCATCGAGACCCTCGACTGGACTGTCGACGAGATCGAGGAGGCCGTGGCCGTAGCGGGCGAGCTCAAGAGCGCTTTCAAGAACGGGGAGCCTCACCGCCTGCTCGCGGACAAGACCCTCTTCATGCTGTTCCTCGACAAGTCCACTCGGACACGCAACGCCTTCGAGTCCGGGATGACACAGCTCGGTGGTCATGCGATCTACCTCGACGCCGAGAAGACGCAGATCGCGCACGGAGAAAGCCCGAAGGACATGGGCGTGATCCTGTCTCGCTACGGACACGGCCTCGCGATTCGCCACGATCTTGCTCCATACGAGGGCAATGTGTGGATGCGGGAGATCGCGCGCTGGGCGGACATCCCGCTCATCAACCTCCAGTGCGACGTCGACCACCCGACCCAGACGCTCGCCGATCTGATGACGCTTCGCGAGCGGCGCGGGGACAACCTGCAGGGGATGCGGGTTGCCGTGTCCTGGGCATACGCGCCGTCCTACGCCAAACCGCTGTCGGTTCCGCAGGGCCTGGCAACGCTGTTCCCTCGCTTCGGAATCGACCTCGTCATCGCGTATCCACCCGGCTTCGAGCTCATGCCCGAGGTCATGGAGCGGGCTGAGGCTGCGGCCGCGGAGGCCGGTGCCTCGATCACATACGTCCACGACATGGACGAGGCGTTCCAGGGCGCAGACGTGGTGTACCCGAAGTCGTGGGGGCGACTCGACGCCTTCGGGGAGGAGCAGGCTGCACTCGCGGAGTCGGGTGCGTTCAAGGACTGGATCTGTGATTCCCGCCGCCTGTCGCTGGCGAACGCCGATGCCCTCTACATGCACTGCCTGCCCGCTGATCGCGGCAACGAGGTGACGGATGAGGTCATCGACGGTCCACAGTCGGTCGTCTACGACGAGGCGGAGAACCGGCTCCACACCGGCAAGGCACTCATGTCACTCACGATGAACGGCTTCGGCCGATGAGGTAGGTCGTTCGAGCGGGGTGGCCAGTTCTGCCGGCACTCCGCTGGAAGAAAGGAGGAATCGGTGTCCGAAGGGACGCACAGATGCGGAGTCGAGGGATGCCCGAACCTCGCCGCCTATGAGGTGATCCAATACTCCTTCGACCTGGCCGAGGGGGCGGTCATATTCGCGCAAGACGAGAGCTGCCCGTACATCTGCGTCGAGCACGCGCTCGACAACGAGCGCCAGGCCCGCGGCGTCAAGTCACCGGACGCTCTCGTCGACTATCCGTACACGAATCGCTCGCGCCTGCCCGGGATCAGTATCTACCGGCAGGAGGTGCCGGCGTTCGTCGCCTAGCCTGCATCGTCATCTTGTTGATCCGACCGGTTTGAAGCGAGCAGCTCGTTCAGGTCGTTTTTGCTGACCCGTTGGTGGCGATGTCTGTGACCTCCGCGCGGCTGAGGGTGAGGAGGTCGGATGTCTTCATCCGTAGCGATTCGGTGTGCGACCCCGCCTCGAGAACGACGGAGTCGTGCTGCGCGAGCCGGGGGTCGATCAGCACCTGGTCGCCGGCAGGGACGCCGAACGGTGGAACCGCGCCCAGCTCGTACATCGGGTAGGCGGCCGCGAGCTCGGCCTCGCTCGCGAGCCGCGCGTGCTTGTCGCAAAGATGCTGTCGGGCCTTGTGCAGGTCGAGCTGGTCGCATGCGGGAATGACCGCGCGTACGTAGCGGTCGCTGACGGTGAGCACGATTGTCTTGGCCACTTGCTCGGCTGGTACGCCGATCGCGCGCGCTTCATCGCCGGCGGTGGCGGTGCGCCGGTGCTCGATCAGGTCATAATCGACGTCGGCGCGATCGAGCTCGTGTCTCAGGTCACGGGTGAGGGTCATGGCTTGGTCACCTTTCTCTTTCGCCGCCGGACGTGGACGCTCGCGTCATTGCCGGGGTAGAAGATGCTTTCGTGCTCGTCGTCCCAGCGGACGCGGAAGTGGACGTGATCGGGCTCCCCGAGCACCTCTAGGATCTCACCGAGCCGCTCGGGCTCGCCTAGATGGTGGCCGTGGACGGCAACGACGTCGCCGATCTTGGCGCTGAAATGTTGGCCCGGCTCGTTCATGCGGGTCTCTCCTTTCGGGGCACCACCGATGATCGCAGCGGCGCTTTGAGACCGCCATCCGGGCAGCCACTGATCTGCGATCGGGGTCTCGCCGGATCAGCCACTCGCGGCGCGTTCAAGTTTCTGGCTGTGCGTTGCCGCCGGCAGGAGCCCAAGCGCGCCCGCGGCCTCGGTATAGACATCGGTTCCCGGAAGCGAGTAGTCGCCGTCGAACTCGACCGCTCCGTTGAGCTCGACGATCACGTAGCCGTTGTCGACTGGGAGGAGATCGACGCCGACGAGGTCGGCGCCGATCGCCGACGCTGCGGCGACTGCCAGCGCCGCGACATTGGGAGCCGGCACGTGGTGCTGCTTCGAGCCGCCGAGCGAGATGTTCGTGCGCCACTCGCCGGCGGCGGCTGTCCTTTCGATCGCGCCGACGACCGTACCGCGGGCGACGAGAACGCGCAGGTCGTGACCGCACGGCGGAACGAGCTCTTGCACGAGTGCGCCATGGCGCGTGAACCATCCCTTCGTGCGGATCTGCTCGAGGCATTGCTCGAGCTCGGTTTGCGTCTCACAGCGAAACACGTCCTTGCCCCAGCTTCCGAAGCGCGGTTTGACGACGACCGGCGCCGCGAATGGGGGCGGCCTGCCGCCCGGATTGACAAGTCTGGTGCGCGGATGTGGCAGGCCTGCACGCCCGAGCACGTGTGCGGTGCGGAGCTTGTCATGCGCGCTCAGGAGCGCTGAGGCCGAGTTCAGAACGTGGAAGCCCCGCCTCTCGAGCAGAAGCAATTCCAACAGACCTGGTTCGACGCCGTCCAGCGTCGGCAGGACGTCGAGTCGCCCGAGCACTGTGTCGCCTTCACGGAGCCGGGCTCGGACCCCACGTGCCGGGACGACCTCGCTCTCGATGCCAACGGCGCGCCAGGCGTCGACAACCTCGACGCTGGTCTCGTTGTCGCCTGCGACGATGACGCGGGGCCGTCTCGTGCGCACGACAGGACGGCTGCTCGCCTGGGTGGGCTCGAGTACGAGCATCGCCAGCAGAGCCGCACGGTCTGCGATGCTGGCGATGCTGACGTGTTCGTCCGCCGCATGGTCGCCCTCGCCGACGGGGCCGAGGCCGTCGAGCGTGGCCGTGTAGAGGCTGGTCGTGTTTGCATCGGATCCGCCGCCGACCAGGCCGGCGTCCTCGAGCGTGAGTCCGACCTCGCGGCCGAGCCGCCGCGCAGTCGCAAGCAGCAGCCGGTTGCGCGGCGTCGGTTCCATCGGCAGTCGGCCGATACCGCCCTCGACCTCGAGCGAGGTTCCTTCGATGACCGGCTGCAAACCGCGGATCGCGCTGTCGAGCTCATGCGCGGCGATCTCGGTCGGCACTCGAACGCCGATGCTCGCTGCCGCCTGAGGCGCGACGACATTCGGCCGCAGCCCTCCGTCGACCGTGCCGACGTTGACCGTGATGCCGCGCTCGGGATCGTTGAGCGCGAACAGGCGCTGGATCTGGTGGGAGAGCTCGAAGATCGCGCTGGCCCCCTGCTCGAAGCTCGTGCCCGCGTGCGCGGCAAGCCCGCGTACTGTGAGCTCGTACCGGCCGACGCCCTTGCGTGCGATCTTCAACCGGCCCTCGCTTCCTTCGCCGCATTCCAGAACGAAGGCTCGCTCGGCTCCACGCGCCAGAGATCGGATCACGCGCTCCGAGTCGCCGCTGCCGATCTCCTCGTCCGAGTTGACCACGACGACCGGGGTCACGGTGGGGATGAGCTCGAACGCGTGCAGGGCGCGCAATGCGAAGATGAGCTGGACGAGCCCGGCCTTCATGTCGTAGCTGCCGGGGCCGTACAGCTTGTCGCCCACTCGGCAGACAGGCATGTGCCCCAGCGTGCCGAGTGGCCAGACCGTGTCCATGTGGCCGATGAGGAGCTGGAACGGCGCCGCACGCGCGCGCTCACGTGGGCGTGCGTAGAGATGATCCCCGACGCCCGTCCCTCGCACCCGCCGGACGAGGTAGTCGAGCTTCGCAAATTCGTCGGCGAGAGCCCTCAACGGCCCCTGTTGAGCGGCGGCATCCACCGACGGCGACTCAGCCGAGACAAGCCGCTCGAGCAGCGCAACCATCTCCGGCTCACGGTCGCGCAGCCAGCCAAGCAGCACGGATCCGCGCGCGCGAGTCATTGCCTAACGTCGGAAATCGACCGGAAACGGAAGCGAGTACGTCTCGCGGACGATCCCGAACCGCCCCGGCGACATGTACACGAGCGGGTTGAGCCGGTGCAGGAGATCGGCGTCGTCGACGTCCGGTCCGCGAGCCGCATCCCGCGCGACGGCAGCGGCGACGATCGCCCCAACGACCAGGCCGTTCTCGCCGAAGCCCTCGACGACGCGCTCGAGTTCGCACTCGAGAAAGAGCACAGAGCCCTCGACCAACACTCCGTCGACGACCGTCGCTGGAAACGTCGGGACGGCCGCTAGCGTCGGCTTCGAGGAGTCCTCGAGCCGCCCGCCCGCGGCCAGGCTTGCCTGCAGGATTCGGTCCGCTCTCGGAAAGCTGACCGTGAATTCGCTGTGGGCGAGCACGTTGCGATATGTCGCGTGCGAAGGGGCGCAGACGAACGCGAAGTAGTTATCCCAGCCGAGCGGCATCGCCAGATGCTTTGGCGCGACGTCGTAACCGTCCCCTTCCTTCGTGCCGATCAGAACGAGCGGCGCCACCGTGAAGAATCGCTCCCAGATCGGCGTCGCGGTCGAGATCTCCACGAGACGCCGGTCCGAAGCGTTCCGCTCTGATGCCTGGACCTTCACAGCTCCATGTTCCGCCCGCGCGATCTCGACCGCATCGGCCCGGTCGCTGATCGGGGTTTCGGCGAACTACCGAGCGTATTTGGAGTCGGAGCCGCGCGCCGGCCGAGAGGTTCCCGACCCGCCGATCCGGGTCTTCCCCGATGCAACCGCGCTCTACGCGAGCGAGCCTGATGCTGCCGAACAAGGAGGCAGAGATGAAGGTCGAAGACGTCATGACTCGTGACGTGATCACGGTCCGGCCCGAGACGTCGCTGAAAGAGGTCGCTTCGATCCTCGCAGAGAAGGGGATCTCCGGTGTCCCGGTCGTCAACGAGGCGAGTGGCCTTGTCGGCGTCGTCTCCGAGGGAGACATCCTCTTCAAGGAGCGGCCGCCCTCCTCGCGTCGCGGGACCTTGGCCTGGTTGCTCGATCCCTACGGGACGGAGGGGCACCTGAAACTGGAGGCACGGACGGCAGAGGAGGCGATGACGAGCCCGGCAAAGACGATCGCGCCCCATCGCGCGGTGGGAGCGGCAGCGGCCATGATGGTCGAGGCACGTGTCAACCGTCTGCCGGTCGTCGATGCCGACGGAAGGCTGGTCGGCATCGTCACGCGTGCAGATCTCGTGCGCGCGTTCATCCGCCCCGACGAGGCGATCGAGCGCGAGATCGAGCAGGACCTGCTGCAAACGCTCTGGATCGACCCGACTTACGTCTCGATCACAGTGGAGAATGGCGAGGTGCGCCTCGGCGGCAAGGTCGACACCAAGGAGCAAGCCGAGCTCGTTGCGCGCCTCGTCCAGGGTGTCCCAGGCGTCGTGTCCATCGACTCGCAGCTGACAGCGCCCCGCTGACGAAGCCGTTAGAAGAACGCTCCGGGCGGGGCCCGGCCGTCCTGTGGCACATGATTGCGCATGGCGCGTTGGCTAGCAGTCTGTCTCGCGCTGGCCTTCTCGTCGGTTGCTGGTCAGGCGGGCCACGCGGCGTGTCCGTGGACCGATCAGGTCGGGAGAGTGGGCGATGTCGGCGGCGCTCTCCTTCAGTCACGGCGCGAACGACGGACAGAAGGCGATGGGTGTGATCGGCGGCGCTTCCGTTGGCAGCCGGCCGCACAGAGACGCTGACGTGCCGTTGTGGGCGAAGGTCGGTTGCGGCGCAACGCTGACCGTGGGCACCTTGCTGGGAGGCTGGCGGATCGTGCATACCGTCGGCCGCCGCATCGCCCGGTTGGGGGCGCTCGATGCATTTGCGAGCCAGACCGCGGCGACGACCGTGATCCTGGCTGCCTCCTAGGCGATGTCGGCGCTCGTCATGGTCGGCGATCTGCGCGAGGTGGCGGCAAACGAGAGCTTTACCGCCGCCTCGCTCGTACCAGCGACGACCTGCGCGAGGTCGCCGAGCGCATCTGGTACTCGGTGCTCAAGCAGAGCTGACCTTGAGCGGTGCCAGGGACGTGACGTGCCTCAGGGAGACCAGGCCTCGCCGCCCGTGTCCCAGGCGACCAGGCATTGCGGCGCGATGAGGGTCGCAACGCGCTCGAGCAAGGCGCGGTCGTCGGCGCCGAAGGCGGCAGGTCGGTCGGAGTCGACGTCGATCTCGCCGACCACCCTCCCTTCGTAGGCGACCGGGACGACGATCTCGGATCGAGTCGACGGAAAGCACGCGAGGTAACGAGGGTCGGCGCCGACGTCGTCGACGACCTCGGTGACGCCGCTCGCGGCCGCTGCGCCGCAGATGCCGCTACCGATCGATATGCGCACGTGCTCGGTCGCTTCCGGGCCTTCCCACGGGCCCAGGACGAGGTCTTCGCCCTCGACGAGGTACAGCCCGACCCACGAGTAGTGCTCCAGCCGATCGTGGAGCGCGCCGACGACCCGGCGCAGGACGTCGTCCGCGTCGCCGCCGCGATCGACGATGCGCGTGACCTCGTCGAGCGCCTCCGCCTGCGCGCTCATGCCTCGAGCGCGTCGCCCTCGAAGGAGCGGATCGCGTCTCTGTACGCGTCCGGAATCGGCACCGCCTTGCGCTCCTCGAGGTCGACCAGGACGAGGGTCTGGGCCGCCGTGACCATCAGGGCATCGTCGCGCTCGCGGTAGGCGGCGAAGTCGAACCTGACGCTCGTCCGGCCGATCCTCGCCACGCGCACATACACCTCGATCAGGTCGTCGAAGACGGCCGGCGCGAAGTACTCGATCGAGCTGGCACGCATGACGAACTCCTCGCCCTCCTCGCCGATGTCCATGCCGAGCACGCTCAGGTTGCGGTGGTACTCGACGCGCGCGAGGTCGAAGTAGGGGAGGTACCGGCCGTAATAGACGATTCCCTGCGCGTCGGTGTCCGAGAACCCGACCCGCGTCGTCGCCGAGAACCTGAAGGGCGAGCGCTCCTTCAGCTTCGGATCACCTCGAGCACCTCGTCGCGCTTCCGCTCCATCAGCCCGGATGAGAGTGCCTCGAGGTTCAGTCGCAGCAGCGGCTCGGTGTTGGACGGCCGCACGTTCATGTGCCACTCCCCCGCGTCGACCGAGAGACCGTCCAGGTGGGACACGCTCCCCTCCGGCCCGAACCGCTCCTTGAGCTCCTGGAGCTTCAGGGCGACGTCGTCGACCGGAGTGTTCAGCTCGCCCGTGATGAAGTAGCGCTCACGGTACGGCCGGAGGATCTCGGACAGCTTCTGTCCGCGCTTCGACACGAGCTCGAGCATCAGCAGGAAAGGGATCACGCCCGAGTCGGCCTGCGAGAAGTCGCGGAAGTAGTAATGGCCGGACACCTCGCCGCCGAACACGGCCCCCTCCTCGCGCATCCGGTGCTTGAAGAACGCATGGCCGACGCGGTTCACGAGCGGCACGCCGCCCGCCTGCTCGATCGTCTCCGGGACCGCCCAGCTGGCGCGGACGTCGTAGAGGATCTTCGCGCCCGGATCCTTCTCCACGATCGACGCGGCCAGCAGTGCCGTGACGAAGTCACCCGGAACGAACTCTCCGGTGTCGTCGACGAAGAAGCAGCGGTCGGCGTCCCCGTCGAACGCGACGCCGAGATCGGCGCTCTCCTCGCGGACGCGCTCGACGATGAACGCGCGATTCTCGGGCAGGAGCGGATTCGGCTCATGGTTCGGAAATGTCCCGTCCGGTTCGAAGAAGCACCGCACCGCATCGACGGGAAGCCGTTCGAGGACGGGGGGAAGCATCGTTCCGCCCATGCCGTTGGCCGCGTCGATCACCACCCGCAGTGACGCCACCGCGCCGACGTCGACGAACGACATGACCCGGTCGACCCAGCGCGGCCAGATGTCCTCGCTGCGGACCCGTCCCCGGGACTGTCCCTCGGACGTTTGTCCGAGCGCCATCGCCCGCGCGCGGACGTCGAGGAGGCCGGAGTCGCCGCCGACGGGCAGCGCGCCGCGCCTCACGACCTTCATCCCCGTGTACTCCTTCGGGTTGTGGGACGCCGTCACCATGATCCCGCCCTCGAGCTCGAGGGCGCCGACGGCGAAATAGACCATCTCGGTCCCCACGAGCCCGAGGTCGACGACCTCCGCGCCCGATTCGGCGGCGCCGCGGATGACCGCGTCGGCCATTGCGGGGGAAGAGACACGCATGTCGCGGCCGACCGCTATCACGCGAGGCTCGAACTCGTCCACGTAGGCTCGCCCGACCGCGTAGGCGCCGGCTTCGTCGAGCTCGCCGGGATAGATCCCGCGGATGTCGTACGCCTTGAAGACCTTCGGGTCGAGCACGGGCGGATCGTACGGGAACCCGATCGAGACGACCGGTGAAGAGAAGGCATCGCAGTGAAGCGCTCACATCGAATCGCGGCAGCCGTGCTGCTCGTGGGCTTGCGCTCACCTTGACGGTCCCGGCCTCCGCGAAGGAGCTCCCAGCGCTCGAGGTCTGCGGAGCCGCGGGCTGCACGCGGATCACCCACCATCCCGTGCTGCGCTATCTGATCCACGCGATCGAGGCGCAGGGCCACCCGGTGACCGCGAGGACGCCCGCACCGGCGCCGTTCCTGCGGCTCGACTTCTACATGCGGGGACACCGGCACGGCCGCCCCGACTTCATCCAGTACGACGCACCCACCGCCCGCCGGCTGGCGATCGAGACCGTTCGGCCGGCGGGGACTGGATGACGCTCAGAATCGAGACCGCCGAGGACTCGCCCTGGAGCACGCGCGCCGCCACGCTGGAATACTCACCCGGGAAGGACGTGCTCTGGCGCGGCGCCGAGTTCTTGAGGGTGCCCTCGGCGACGGCTGCCGCGCTCGAGAGGCGGACGTCGCTCGCAGGCGGCCCGTCAGTCGGCTCCTTCCCCCTGGTCGCAGTGGCAGGCGCGATGGGATCCGCGGCGCTCGCCGTCCCGGGGGCGTGGCTCGTTCCGGCGTCGTCGCAGGCACTAGCACCCGCGCGGCCCGGCGGTGACAGGTGCCTCCGTACCTAGAATTTGGGCATGGAGCGCAAGCTGGCGACGGTTCTTTTTGCCGATCTCGTTGGCTCGACCGAACTTCTCTCTGGTGAGGACCCCGAGGTCGCAAGACGCCGCGTCACGAGCTTCTTCGACGGCGTCGCCCGCTGCATCGAGGCCTACGGCGGCACGGTGGAGAAATTCGCCGGCGACGCGGTCATGGCCGCGTTCGGGATTCCCCAGGCCCACGAGGACGACGCGGATCGCGCGGTCCGAGCAGGCTTCGGGATCCTCGAGCACGTTCGGGAGCTCGGTCTCGCGGCCCGGGTCGGGATCGAGGCGGGCGAGGTGGTCGTCGACGAGGCCGACTCGACATTCGCGACCGGCGAGGCCGTGAACGTCGCCGCCCGTCTCCAGCAAGCCGCGTCGCCGGGCGAGATTCTCGTCGGCGAGGCCGCGCGCCGCCTGACCGTCTCCACCGTCGAGGCCGAGTCCGCAGGCCCGCTCGAGCTGCGCGGGTTCCGCAAGCCGATCCCCGCCTACCGGGCGCTGGCGGCACTCGACGGGCAGCGGCCGCTCTCGAAGGTGTCGGCGCCGTTCGTCGGCCGCGACGCCGAGCTGGAGCTGCTCGAGAACATCCTGGAGCGCACGATCCGCGACCGCAGGCCGCATGTGTTCACGGTCTACGGCGAGCCGGGCGTGGGGAAGAGCCGGATGATCCGAGAGTTCCTCGCCGGGGTGGAGGGGGCGACGATCCTTCGCGGCCGTGCGCTTCCCTACGGCGAGGGCGTGACCTACTGGCCCCTGGCGGAGATGGTGAAATCGGCGGCAGGGATCACCGACGACGACCCGATCGAAACGGCGAAGGCGAAGCTGATCGAATGCTGCGGCGACGAAGCCATCGCCGAGCTCCTCGGGCTCGCCGCCGGCGTGATGGAGGCAGTCGAGACCGAGCGTGGGCAGCCCGAGATCGCCTGGGCGGCACGCGAGTTCGCGGACGAGCTGGCCGACGTCCAGCCGCTGGTCATGGTCTTCGAGGACATCCACTGGGCCGAGGAGCCGCTCCTCGAGCTGATCGATCACCTCGCGCAGTGGGTGCGCGAGCGCGCGCTCCTGATCATCTGTCTCGCGCGACCCGAGCTGCTCGACGTCCGGCCGGGGTGGGGAGGCGGGCGCGTCCGCTCGACCGCGATCGAGCTCGAGCCGCTTGGCCGTGAGGAGAGCGAAGCGCTGGCAGAGGCGCTGCTCGAGGAGCACCACGTGCCCGAGGGCGTCCGGGCGCGCCTGCTCGACAAGACCGAGGGCAACCCGCTCTTCGTCGAAGAGACGGTCCGCATGCTGCTCGAGCAGGGAGTCGACGGCGGCGACCGGATTCCCGACACGCTGCAGGCGATGATCGGAGCGCGCATCGACCGGCTTCCGGCCGGCGAGAAGATCCTCCTGCAGCGAGCCGCCGTGATCGGTCGGACCTTCTGGGTGGGCGCGGTCGACCACCTGTCGCCCGAATACCACGGCGACGAGCTCGAGGACATGCTCGACGACCTGCTCCTCCGCGACTTCCTGGCCCGCGAGGACCGGTCGACCATCTCCGGCGAGCCCGCGTACCGCTTCAAGAACGTGCTCATTCGCGAGGTCGCGTACGGAGGTCTGTCGAAGTCTGCCCGGGCCGAATACCACACGCGTTTCGCGGAATGGCTGCACGAGCGCGCCGACATGGAGCTGCTCGAGATCCGCGCGTACCACCTCGACCAGGCCTGCGCGCTCTACGCGGAGCTCGACGGGAAGCCGCCCGCAGAGCTCGCGCAGAGGGCGGCGAAGGCCCTCGAAGCGGCCGGAAAGCGCGCGCTCGCGACGGAGTCGAACGTCTCCGCGCGCAAGCTGCTCCTGCGGTCGGCCGAGCTCGAGCCCACGCTCTCGCGGCGCTTCCTCGCTGCGCGAGCCGCCTGGCAGCTCGGAGATCTCCCCGTCGTGCGCGACGAGATGACCGTCCTCGCCGCGGAGGCCGCGGTGGAAGGCGCGCGTGACATCGAGAGCCGGGCACTCACCGCCCTGTCCGAGGTGGCCGCTTCACTCGACGGCGAACTCGTCCGTGCGGCGGAGCTCGCCGACCAGGCGCTTGCCGTCGTCGAGCCCGAGGACCACGACGGACGCTTCCGCGCCCTGGACAGGCGCGCCAGGGTCGCGCGCTGGGTCGGCAGGTTGGCCGAAGCCGAGGACTACGAGCAGCAAGCGCTCGAAGTCGCACGGGCTGCGGGGAGAAAGGACTTCGAAGCACGAGCCGCGCTCCAGCTGGCGGGCATCCACATCGGCCGCATGGAGGACGACAAGGCGGAGCCGCTGATCGATCGCGCGGTCGTGCTCGCCGACGAGAGCGGGAGCATCGTCGCGCGCGCGAGCGCCGCGCAGTCGAAGGGATCGCTCCACCGGGTTCGCGAGGAGTACGAGGAGGCAACGGGTTGGTTCACGAAGGCTCTCGATCTCTACCGCGAGGCTGCGTCCGTGTCGGAGATCGCCTGGACGTCGAGGATGCTCGCCCAGGTCGCGTGGATCACGGGCAACCCCGGGAAGGCCGAGAAGCTCTTCCGGGAGTCGATCAGGATGCTCGCGCCCATGATGGAGCGCGGCACGCTCTGTGAGAGCCAGCGACTCCTGGCGCAGCTCCTGCTCGCCGAGGGCAGGCTTGAGGAGGCCGAGAAGTACGCGCTCGCCGCGCGCGAGACGGTCAGTGCCGAGGACATCACTTCCCGCGCGACGACGCGCGTCGCCCTCGCGCAGGTCCGTGCCGCACAGGGGCGCGACGAGGAGGCGGACGTGCTCTTCCAGGAGGCGGTCGAGGTTCTCAGCAGCAGCGAGCAGTGCAGGATCCTGCTCGAGGTGCTGCCGCCCTACGCCGATTTCCTCCGCGCCCGCGACCGCGATCAGGAAGCGGCGGAGCTCGACGCGCGCCTCGCGTCGCGCGTGCCGACCGCCGCGTAGAGCTCTTCGCGTATCGCCTGGTTCGACGCCTCGTCGGGCGACTCCGTGATGACGGTCGCCGCACGATCGAACGCGCGCAGCGCTTCCCCTAGCGGGCCGATGCGGAGCGTCCCCTCGCCGTAGGGAAGGTGCTTCGTCTCGTTCCTGTTGGCGTACGCGATGTCGGAGAAGTGGATGTGGAACGGCGCACCCGGCTCGAGCACGGCGTCTGCGCCGGCGAGGATCTCGGCGAACGCAGCCGTGTCCGTGAAAGCCCCGTCAGTGACCGCGTGCAAGTGGGCGAAGTCGATCACGGGCCGGACCCAGCTGCAGCGCTCGGAGATCGTGAACACGTCGGCGGCGGTCCCGAGCTCCCGCACACGCCCCATGACCTCCACTCCGAACGGAACTGCCCGGTCCTTCTTCTCGAGGCGCGCTCGCAGCTCGCCGAGCTGCTCGACGACCGAGTCGATCGCGTCCGCACGCTCGCGCCCGAGCAGAAACCCGGGGTGGAACACGACCGGCTCGGCGCCGGAGGACTTCGCGATCCCGGCCGAGTGGTCGAGCATACCGACCGCCATGTTGAGCTTCTTGCCACGTTCAGCATGTCCCATGAAGCCGGCGATGGGCGCGTGCACGGACAGGACGATCCCGGCCTCGCGTGCCAGAACCCCGAACGCCTCCGCCCACTCATAGCTCATCCAGAACTTGCCCTCGAAGTCGATCTCGCACGCCGTGTAGCCCCGCTCGAGCAGCAGGCCGATCGCCTCCTCAGGGCTCTCCCGGGACGGGACGCGGGCAGGCCCGTAGTGCAAAGTGGCCATGCGCACGAGCGTACTCGACACGCGCGGGATGCCGTCCGATCCTGTTTCTACCCTCAGCGCATGGTCACGAAGCCGTCGCGTATCGATCTGTTGGAGCTCGACATCGATCTCCGCCTCACCGAGCTCTGGCGTGAGGCAGCCGAGATCACGGAGTGGAACCTCGACGTCGTTGCCGCGTTCATGCGGGCCGCCTACGGGAAGGGCTACTGCGACGCGCTGACCGAGGATGCTCCCGGCTCCCTCTGCCACGACCACGGGTACCGCATCCCGGCCAGGCGGCCGGCTCCCGCGCACGACTGAGTCGTAGCGCCGTCCCCGCGGAATGCGGCGGGTAGACTGCTGCCGTGCCCGGCAAGCGCAGCCCGGTCCGGTTGATCATCGCGCTCTCGGTCGCGGCCGCTCTCGCCGTCTTCTTGCTGTACACGTCGATCGCGGGCGGGGGGACGCCCTCGCTGCGTCCCAGCCAGCTGCCCGGCCACGACGGACGCGTGTCACTCGCGGGCAAGGTGGTCGGGAAACCCGCCGGCGACGCGCATGCCGCCGGCCTGCGCTTCACGCTCCGAGACGTCAAGGGAACGGCGACCGTCCCGGTCGTCTACAAGGGGTCGGTCCCGGATCTCTTCCACAGCGGCCGCGACGTCGTCGTCGACGGGAAGCTCACGGGCGGCGTCTTCGTCGCGGTGCCGAACACGCTCGTGACGAAATGCCCCTCCAAATACACCCCTAAGAGCTAGCTCATGCCTGATCTCGGGCGTGCGGCGCTCGTCACGTCGCTTCTCCTGCTCGTCTACTCGTTCACGGTCGGGTCGTGGGCGGCGTGGCGAGGGCGCCGCCGGCTCGCGGAGTCCGCGCAGAACGCGCTCCTCGGGTCCTTCGCAGCCACGCTCGTCGCGGCGGTCGTCCTGCTGGCGGCCCTGGCCCGCCACGATTTCTCCTTCCGGTACGTCGCCGACCACACCAGCAGGGAGCTGCCGCTCGGGTACACGCTCACGGCCTTCTGGGGCGGGCAGGAGGGCTCGCTCCTTCTCTGGCTGCTCGTGCTCTGCGCCTACTCCTGCGCCGCCGTGCTGACCGGGCGCCGGGCCGGCCGCGAGGTGCTCGCCTGGGTCGTGCCGGTGCTGGGGCTCGTCGGCACGTTCTTCGCGGTCCTCCTCGTGTTCGTTGCGAGCCCCTTCGCGACCCAGGCGGCTGCCGCGGACGGAGCGGGGCTCAACCCGAGCCTTCAGAACCCCTACATGGCCGTCCATCCGCCGATGCTCTATCTCGGCTACGTCGGCCTGACAGTCCCCTTCGCGTTCGCGATGGGCGCCCTACTCGCCGGCCGCACCGACGAGAGGTGGATCGTCGCCACAAGGCGCTGGACGCTCGCGGCGTGGGCGTTCCTCGGCGTCGGCCAGCTGCTCGGGGCACACTGGGCATACGTCGAGATCGGTTGGGGCGGCTACTACGCGTGGGACCCGGTCGAGAACGCGGCCCTCATGCCGTGGCTCGCCGCGACGGCGTTCCTGCACTCGGTCATGATCCAGGAGAAGCGCGGGATGCTGAAGGTCTGGAACGTGCTGCTCGTCGCGCTCGCCTTCGGGCTGTCGCTCTTCGGGACGTTCCTCACCCGGAGTGGGATCATCCAGTCGATTCACTCGTTCACGCAGAGCTCGATCGGGCCCTGGTTCCTCGGATTCATCTGCTTCATCACGGCGGGCACGCTCACGTTGATCTTCTGGCGGCTGCCGTTGCTGCGGGCGAAGACCCGGCTCGAGTCCCTCGTCTCGCGCGAGGCGACGTTCCTCTACAACAATCTCCTCCTCGTCGCGCTCGCGCTGACGATCCTCTGGGGTGTCGTGTACCCGTTGCTCTCGCAGTTGGTCACCGGCCAGGCGGCGACGGTGAGCAAGCCCTACTACAACTTCTTCCTGCACGCGTTCGGGCTGCCGCTGCTGCTCCTGATGGGGATCGGGCCGCTGGTCGCCTGGCGCCGGGCATCGCTGCGCGCGCTCGGCCGGACCTTCCTCTGGCCGCTCGCGACGGCGGTCGCGGCGGGCGGTGGGCTGCTCGCGCTCGGGGCCGGGTCGTCACGCGTCGGCGTGATCGCGTACACGTTCTCGATCTTCGTTCTGGCTTCGATCCTGCTCGAGTTCTTCCGTGGAACAGCCGCGCGCAAGGCACTCGGCGATTCAGGCTGGCTCGGATCGTTCTCGTCGCTCATCGCGCGCAACCGGCGCCGCTACGGGGGTTACGTCGTCCACGCCGCAGTCGTTCTTCTCGCGATCGGCGTGGCCGGTTCGAGCGCGTACCAGACCGTGCGCGAAACGCGTCTCCACCGCGGGGATTCGATGACCGTCGCGGGCAACAGGCTTGTCTTCCGGGGGTACGAGACCTCGATGGCGTCGAACCATCGGTCGATTCGCGGCCTCGTCGACGTCTATCGCGGCAACGACTATCTTGGCCGCCTCAAGCCGGGGAAGAACCAGTACTTCGCGGAGGATCAGGTCTCGAACGAGGTCGCTATCCGGCACGACCTGCTCACGGGGGGCGATCTCTTCCTCATCGCCGATCAGGTGAACGCCGACGGCAGCATCGACCTCAAGGCGCTTCAGAAGCCGCTCGTCAACCTGATCTGGCTGGCAGGGATCGTGTTCGTCGGCGGGTCGCTGATCGCCCTCTGGCCGGACGCGCGCGAGGAACGGCGGCTCGCGGCGCGCTACGCCGGCGCCACGGCGTCGCTGTGACCGCGGCGCTCGCTGTCGGAGCAGCGCTCGCGGTTCTCTGCGTCCTGCTCGTGGCCCTTCCGTTTCTGCGCGAGCCGAAGCCGCGTGACGACAGGCTCGCGGTCCCGGACGAGGTGGAACAGCGCCGCCTCTCGCTTGCCGAAGATCGCGACCGCGCGCTCGCCGCTCTCAAGGAGCTCGAGTTCGACCATCGCACCGGCAAGGTCTCGGACGACGACTACCGCGCGCTCGTGATCCCGCTGCGGCGCAAGGCTGCGGAGGCTCTCCGTGCGCTCGACCTGCGCGCGGAGCGCACGGGCGGGGAACGCATCACGACCGGCGGCTAGCCGCTAGGTTTTTCGACGTCCTGCTTGGGAGGGACGTCCGATGCCTTATCGAACCTGTCCCGTATGGCCCAGCGCGTCGCCCTGGTCCTGATCGCCCTGCTCGTCACCGCCGCGCCCGCGGCCGGTGACAACAGCGGCAAGATCGGAGAGTTGCAGTCGCGGATAGCAGCAGCCCGGGCGAAGGAGGCGCGCCTCACCGGTCAGATCTCCGGGATCACCTCCGAGATCAGGAAGCTCGAGGGGCGAGTCGGAGACGTATCACAGAAGCTCTCCATCCTCCAGCAGGATCTCTCACTCCACCAGCGCCGCCTCGATCGCCTCAACGCGCTCTACGCCTTCCAGAGCGACCGGCTGACGTTCCTGCGGCGACAGTACGCGCGAGTCCTCAGACAGTTGAACCTCCGCATGATCGACATCTACGAGACACACGACCCGACGCTGGTCGAGGTGATCCTCGAGTCGAGCTCGTTCCAGGACGCGCTCGACCGCCTCCACTACCTCGACGCGATCGCCCATCAGGACAAGCGAATTGCCAAGGCCGTCGGAACGGCGCGCGACGAGGTCAGGGTCGCACGCGCCCAGACGAAGACGGTTCGCGCGCGAGTGCATTCCGAGACGCAGGTGATCGCTGTTCGCACCGAGCAGCAGCGCGCCGCGCGGGACCAGCTGCTGGCGACCCAGCAGGGGCTGTCGAGCAAGAGCCAGAGCAGGAAGAGCGAGCTCGCGGCGACGCGCAAGCAGAAGGACGCGTTCATCGCCGAGGCGGACGCGCTCGCCGCCGCCGACGCGAGGATCCGAAGCCAACTCGCCGCCACCCAGGGTGCGACAGACACGACGCCCTCCGCACAGGGCCTGATCTGGCCCGTGAGCGGTCCTGTGACGAGCCCCTTCGGCTATCGCTGGGGCCGGCTGCACGCCGGCATCGACATCGCGGTGCCGGTCGGCACGCCGATCCATGCGGCGGCGTCCGGAACGGTCGCGCTGGCGGGCTGGGTCGACGGCTACGGGAACTACACCTGCATCGACCACGGCGGCGGCCTCGCGACCTGCTACGCGCACCAGTCCTCGCTCGCCGTGTCGATCGGTACGCACGTGACGCAGGGCCAGGTGATTGGCTACTCCGGCAACACGGGCCACAGCACCGGGCCGCATCTCCACTTCGAGGTGCGGATCAACGGCACCCCCGTCGATCCTCTCGGCTACCTCTAGCCGCTCAGCCGGCGACGCCGAAGGTCTGCGCGAGCAGAAAGACGTTCAGACCCGAGATCACCGCCGCGACGACGACGGCGGCCGCGATCGTCGCGGGGCGGTTGACCAGGACGCCCATCACGTCGCGCCGGCTCGTGAAGATGACGAGCGGGATCAGTGCGAAGGGGATGCCGAACGAGAGGATCACCTGGCTGATCACGAGCGTCCGGGAGGGATCGAGCTGGAGACCGATCACGACGAACGCCGGCACCATCGTCACAAGGCGCCGGACGAAGAGCGGAATGCGCCGCCGGATGAAGCCCTGCATCACGACCTGGCCCGACATCGTGCCGACCGTCGAGCTCGAGAGGCCGGAGGCCGTCAGCGCGAGCGCAAACAGGACGCTCGACGCGCCGCCGAGGATCGGCTCGAGCGTCCGGTGTGCGCCCTCGAGCGAGTCGACGTGCGTCAGCCCGCTGCCGAAGAAGACCGTCGCGGCGACCACCAGCATCGCCATGTTGATCAGCCCGGCAATCACCATCGCGATGAGGACGTCGATGCGCGTGTACTTGTAGAGGGTCTTCGCCTCCTCGTCGTTTCTCGGCACGATGCGGTGTTGGGTCAGGGCCGAGTGGAGGTAGATGACATGCGGCATCACCGTCGCGCCGAGAATCGCCACCGCGAGCAGCACCGACTCGTTGCCCGAGAACTCCGGTACGACGGCGTGCTTGGCAACGGTGCCGAGCGGCGGGTGCGCGATCCAGAGCTCCCCGAGATAGCAGATGCCGATCACGAAGACGAATGCCGTGATGACCGCTTCGAGCGGCCGGAAGCCGAAGCGCTGCAGGCTGAGGATGAGGAGCGTGATCACCCCGGTGATGACGGCGGCAGGGAACAGCGGGATCCCGAGCAGGAGCTTGATGCCGAGCGCCGCGCCGAGGAACTCGGCCAGGTCCGTGGCCATGGCGATCAGCTCGGCCTGGACCCAGAGGCCGAAGGACGTTCTGCTCGAGAATTGCTCCCGGCACAACTCGGGGAGATTCCGTCCGGTGGCGATCCCGAGTTTTGCGGAGAGCGTCTGGATCAGCATCGCCATCAGGTTGGAGGCGACGATCACCCAGACGAGCGTGAAGCCGTACTTCGAGCCGCCGGCGATGTTGGTCGCGAAGTTGCCCGGGTCCATGTACGCGACGCAGGCGATGAAGGCCGGGCCGAGGAACGGGAGGAGCCGCCAGCGGGTGTTGCCGCGCAGGACGTGCTCGCCTGCACCGGGCAGGCGGGCAGCCTCCTCCACGCGGGTCGACATCATCCCGCTGCCTATTTTAGCCTGGACTAACTTTTTGGGTTGGAGCCGCTTGGGCTCGAGCTCTGGAGGACGTGCAGGTCGGGGAGGTTCCGGTAATGCTCCTCCAGATCGAACCCATACCCGACGAAGAGCTCGTCGGGGACGGTGAAGCCGACGTAGCGGACAGGGAGGTCCTCGACTAGCCGGCGGTAGGGCCGGTCGAGCAGCGTGACCGCGGCGAGCGTGGCCGGGTCACGGAGCTTCAGCGTCTTGACGAGGTAGTTGAGCGTCAGACCCGTGTCGATGACGTCCTCGACGATCAGGACATGCCGGTCGGCGATGTCCTCGTCGAGGTCCTTGAGGAGGCGGATCTGCGCCTGGCCGCCCGTGTCCGAGCTGGCCGCGTAGCTCGCAAGCTCGAGGAAGTCGATCCCGTGGGGGATGTCGATTGCCCGCGAGAGGTCAGCGAGGAAGACGAGGCTTGCCTTGAGCGGCGCGATCAATATCGGTTCCCGGCGTTCGTAGTCGCGCGTGATCTGCCGCCCGAGCTCCCGCACCCGGGTCTGCAACTCGCGGCTCGTGAGGTAGACCTCCCCGAGTCTCGGGCTCGCCGCAGCGACCACTAGGACGCGAGCTCGAGCCGGTATCGCTCTGCCAGGCGCTCGATGTCGCGTTTGTAGAAGAGCTTCACGCGTACGTCCGGATAGCGCTCGCGCAGCTTCCTCAACTTGCGGTTCTTCCGCGTCACAAGCGACTGCTTCATCACCGTGACCTCGACGTAGAGGTCCTGCTCGGGCAGATAGAAGTCCGGCTTGAAAGCCTCGACCACGCGCCCGTCGTCGTCCTCCTCCAGGACGAAGGTGGTCGGCTCGTATTCCCAGGGGACGCCGTAGTAATCGAGGACCTTGGCGCACTCGAGCTCTGCCCGGTTTGCAAAACGCGGTGGCTGTTGGCCCCGATATGCCTGGAAATCCGGTGTTTCCAGTATCACCTCGAATCAGGGTAGCAGCGGCCCCGGATGCCCCTAGACTTCGCCCATGGCGGCGCGTGACGGCACGTTCACGATCGTCCAGATCTCGGACCTCCACTGCGGCGCGCAGTTCTTCCTGCCGAACCTCCTCGAGCGGGCCATCAACGAGGTCAACGACCTCAAGCCGGAGATCGTCGTCTGCTCCGGCGACCTGACCACCTTCGGCTTCAAGGAGGAGTACGCGCTGGCGAAGCAGTACCTCGACCGGATCGACTGCGAAGCGGTGGTGGTGATTCCCGGCAACCACGACTCGAGGAACGTCGGGTACGTCCACTTCGAGCAGCTGTTCGGCGACCGGAACTCCGTCGCAAGGGTCGGCGGCGTGACCGTGGTGGCCGTCGACTCGACCGAGCCCGATCTCGATCACGGCCAGATCGGCCGCGGCCGCTACGGGTGGATCGAGGAGAGCTTCGCCGAGCCGGCCGACCTCCGCGTGTTCGTCTGCCACCATCACCTGCTGCCGGTTCCAGGGACCGGGCGCGAGAGGAACATCGTCCACGACGCGGGCGATGCGATCGAGTGCCTGCAGCGCTCGGGGGTCAATCTCGTGCTTTCGGGGCACAAGCACGTTCCGTACGCGTGGCGGCTCGAGGACCTCTTCGTCGTGAACGCCGGTACGGTCTCCTCACTGCGGCTTCGCGGGAACACGCGTCCCTGTTACAACGTGATCGAGTTCTCGGGAACGCACGTGGACGTCTGGCGGAAGTACCCATTCCACGGACAGGAGAAGATCATCCAGTTCGCCGTCGACACGCTCGAGTTCGAGAAGTACACGGCGAGGATCGAGGGCGAGGTGACCTCGCGCCGGTGACGAAGGCGTTCGTGGTCATCGACGGCGAGCATTACGCGCCGGTCGTGCGCGACGCGATCGCCGGGCTGCCCTACGAGGTGGTCGGCGCCTGGCTGGCCGGGGGCACCGAAAAGCTGCGGGGCGGAGAAGAGTACGGCGTGCCGGTCGTGTCCGGGTTCGAGGACGGGCTCGCGGGAGCGGACGTTGTCGTCGACCTCTCCGACGAGCCCGTGCTGAGCCCGCCGGCCCGCTTTCTGCTCGCGAGCAGGGCCCTGGCCGCCGGGCTCAGATACGAGGGCCCCGATTTCCAGTTCGAGCCGCCGCGCTACTCGCCTTTCCCGTTGCCGTCGCTCGCCGTCATCGGGACCGGGAAGCGCGTCGGCAAGACGGCGGTGACCGGCCATGTAGCCCGCGTCCTCAAACGCGAGCGGGAGGTCGTCGTCGTCGCGATGGGTCGCGGCGGGCCGCCGGAGCCGTTGGTCGCGGAGGTGAAGCCGACGCTCGACGACCTGCTCGAGGTCTCAAGGGCCGGCGGGCACGCAGCATCCGACTATCTGGAGACGGCCGCGCTGACGGGGGTCGTGACGATCGGCTGCCGGAGGGCCGGAGGGGGGCTGGCGGGTGTGGTGACGACGTCGAACGTGCTCGCGGGAGCGGCGCTCGCGGCTGAGCGGATGCCCGACGTGGTCGTGTTCGACGGCAGCGGGGCGGCGATTCCTCCGATCGACGTCGACGCGCGGATTCTCGTCACCGGCGCTGATCACGATCTGGGCGCCTACCTCAATCCCTACCGTGTCCTGATCTCCGACCTGATCGTCGCGATCGGCGCCGAGGGCCCGGATCTCACGCGCCTGGCGCGCGACGTCCCGGTCGTGCGGGCCGACCTCCGGCTGCGGCCGGCCGCGCCGCTCGCGGGCCGGAGCGTGGCCGTGTTCACGACGGGGCCGGCTCCGACGGACCATCTCGACGCGACGGTCGTCTCTGTTTCACGCAACCTCGCCGATCGCGCCCGGCTCCGCGCGGACCTCAAGGAGGCCGACGCGGACGTCTTCCTCGTCGAGCTCAAGGCGGCCGCGATCGATGTGGTCGCCGAGGCGGCACAGGGGCGGGGCGTCGACGTCGTGCTCGCCGAGAACGAGGTCGTGCCGCTCCCCGGCGAGCCGGGCCTCGACGAGCAGATCCTGCGCCTCGTTCCGGCGGGAGCGCGAGTATGAGCCTGCCGCGCCACTCGGAGCCGCTCCCGCTCGGCACGTTGGACCACCCGTACTCGAAGGGGCTGATGGCACGGGCTCTCGTCGCCGTGGGCGTGCCGCTCGGCCGCGCGTACGAGCTCGCGAAGCGGATCGACCAGGATCTCGTCGACCGCTGTGAGCAGAGCACCGACCTCGAACGCGTCGAGGAGCTCGCCGTCGACGTGATGGGAGAAGAGGAAGGCTCGGAGGCGGTGCGGAGGCTGCGACGCTACCGCGAGCTCCACGAGCTCGATCTGCCGGTGATCGTGCTCGTCGGCGGCGCGACCGGGACCGGCAAGTCCACGGTTGCCACCGAGGTCGCCTACCGGCTCGGCATCACCCGGGTCACGTCCACGGACTTCGTCAGACAGACCATGCGGGCGTTCTTCTCGGAGGAGTTCATGCCCTCGATCCACTACTCGAGCTTCGAGGCGGCCGCGGGGCTGCGAGAGCCCGAGCAAGCGGAAGATCCCATCATCGCCGGCTTTCTCGAGCAGACGCGAAACGTGCTCGTCGGCGTGCGCGCCTCAATCGAGCGCGCGCTCGAGGAAGGGTGGTCGATGGTGCTCGAGGGCGTTCACCTCGTCCCGGGGATGCTGCCGCGGATCGAAGGCGCGCTCGTCGTGCAGTGCGTTCTCGCGATCGACGACGAGGAGGAGCACAGCACGCACTTCCTCGTCCGCGACGCCGGGCTCGACGGAGTACGCCCGCACGCGAAGTACGTCGACCGGCTCGAGGACATACGGCGGATCCAGGCGCACATCGTCGGGCGGGCGAACCGGCATCACGTACCGGTGATCTCGAACACGGACATGCGTGCGGCGATCGACGACGTGCTCCAGCTTGTGCTCGCCAGCGCCGAACAGGTTCAGCACGTCTGATGACGAACGCGGCGGAGCTGGCGGCGCGTGCGGAGGGAAGCTCCGGCACTCCGCCGCTGTGCCTCTGCGAGCAGTACGTGCGCGTGACCGAGAGCGCCGCTCTGACCGCGGCCCGCTGGCTCGGCCGCGGTGACCAGGAGGCGGCCGAGAAGGAGGCGGCCGGGGCGATGCACGCCGCCCTCGACGGATTTCCGATCCAGGGCCGGGTCGTGATCGGCGCGGCGAGCGACGATTCGCCGCTGCGCGTGGGCGCGGAGATCGGGGCCGGGGGAGAGGACGCCGACCTTGCCCTCGATCCGCTCGAAGGTCGCGGCGTCGTTGCACGAGGCGGCAACGGCGCGATGTCGATGATCGGGGTCGGCGAGCGCGGGTCGCTTCTCAACCTGCCGGACATGTACATGCGGAAGATGGCTGTCGGTCCCCGAGCGCGCGGCTCGATCGACCTGTTGAAACCGATCGGCGAGAACATCCGGGCGATCGCGGACTCGTTCGGACGACGGCCGAACGACATCACGACCATCGTCCTGGACCGTCCGCGTCATCACGATCTGATCGAGGACATCCGTGCCTCCGGCGCGCGCATCAAGCTCATCCAGGACGGCACCGTGACCGCGTCGATCTCGGCCGCGATCCGAGGCACGAACGATCACCTGGCGGTCGGCATCGGCGGCACCCGCCAGGCCGTCATGTCCGCTGCCGCGCTCCGATGTCTAGGCGGGGAGGTGCAGGCGCAGCTCTGGCCGACCTCACGCCGCGAAATCGAGCACGCGCGTGAGCTCGGCATCTCGGACGAGACGCGGGTCTTCACGACCGAGGAGCTCGCGCCGGGGGAGGTGATCGTCGCGGCGACGGGCGTCTCCAACGGCGATCTCCTCCGCGGAGTACGGTTCCTCGCGGACTCCGCGCGCACCCACTCGCTGGTCATGTGCACGCGGTGCAACTGGGTCCGATTCACCGACGGGATCCATTTCTTCGCCCGCGACCGGCGCGAGGAAGTCCGGCTTCTCGGCTACTGACGCGAGCCCACACCCCCCGGCCGAAAGGGACGCTAGGCTTCCCGAATGTGGCCTGAAGGAGAGGTCGGCGTGGCATTCGACGGCCTGCCGATCAGCCCCGAGCTGATCCTCGTCTCGTCGCCCGAGGAGCAGCAGCGGGCGCGGGAGCTCCTGCCTCCAGCACCCGCCGACGAGTGGGATCGCCTTCTGGCCAGGATCCGCACCCGAACTGCGGCCGAGGAGGCGGAGCAGACATCCCCGCCTCGGTCGCGCAAGCCTCGTCGGACTCTTGTGCTGGCATCGCTCGTGCTCGTCGCGGTCGCCGTTCCCATCGGCATGGCGGGGGCGCGCGACACCGTCGGCGTCGGCGGCCCAGGGTCCACGAAGGTTCACCGCGTGACCTCGCCGGCGGCCCATCCGGCCGCGGCGCCGGCTCCGATTGCTCCGAAGGCTCCCGCAGTCAAGAAGCCCGCCGTGAAGGCAGTGCATTCGGCCGGCCGTCCCTCCGCGACGGGGAAGTCGCAGCCGAAGGCGAAGCCCAAGTCGGGTGCGGCGAAAGCCAAGGCGCCCGAGCCGGCCACTACCCAAGTGTCGGGTTTCGTCCCGTCGCGCGTGTGGGGGTGGGTCGCGCAGCCCGGCTCGAAGTCCTATCTCTTCCGGCTCTATCGCAACGGACGCCAGGTGTACACGGCGCGAACGAAGCAGGCGCAGCTCGTGCTTCCGGGTTCGTTCCACTTCGCCGCGGGCAAGTACCGCTGGAGCGTGGTCGCCGTGACCGGCTCGGCGAAGCGGGGGCTCAAGCCGGTCGTCGAGTCGACCTTCGTCCTCTCTGGCGCCGCGGCCGCGAAGGCCAACGGCTAGCAGCCGCTCCGAGGCTACACTCGGGGTCGTGCCGACCAAAGACGAAGTCTTCGAGGCGCTCCGCCAGGTCGAGGACCCCGAGCTCGGAATGGACATCGTTGAGCTTGGATTGCTCTACGACGTCGAGGTGACGGGGCAGCGCATCAAAGTGACGCACAGCCTCACGTCGATGGGCTGCCCGGCCGGGCCGATGATCCAGGAGGACATCAACCGCGTCGCGAGCGAGATCCCCGGCGTCGAGGACGTCGACATCGAGCTCACGTGGGATCCGCCGTGGACCCCGGAGCGCATGTCGGACGACGCGAAGTTCATTCTCGGCATCGGGTAGCAGGACCGCGGTCGCCCGTGGCCCGGCGCGCCGGCTCGGCAAAGGGACACGTCCCGTGCCTGGCACCGGACTAGTCCGGAATGCGGAGCACGATCTTGCCGAGCTGCGCGCCGGCCTCGAGCCGCGCGTGCGCCGAGGCCGCTTCTGCCAGCGGAAAGACCACGTCGACGACAGGCTGAACGTCGCCTGACCGAACGAGGTCGTACACGGCCTCGAAGTCCTCTCTAGAGCCCATCGTCGAGCCGTAGATGGTGAGCTGTTTCCACCAGATTCGGTGGAGGTTCGCGGGCGGGTTCGCTCCGGTGGTCGCCCCGCAGACACACACGCGCCCCCCGGGTCGGGCCGCGTTGAGAGAGCGTTTCCACGTCGCTTCGCCGACATGGTCGATGACAATGTGGGCGCCGCCATCCGAGACCTCTTTCACTCCCGTGACTACGTCGTCGACGGTGTGGTCGAACGTCGCGTCGGCGCCGAGCTCGCGTGCCCGAGCGAGCTTGTCGGGGCTCGAAGAGGTGACCGCCACACGCGCACCGAGCGCCTTTGCGATCGCGAGGACCGCAGTCGACACGCCACTCCCGATCCCCCAGGCCAGTACCCATTCCCCTTCGCGGAGGCCGGCTTTGGTCGTCAGCATCCTGTAGGCGGTCTCGAAGACGAGCGGGAACGCCGCCGCGGTCTCGAAGCTGATCTCGTCGGGGAGTGGATAGACCTGCTCGCGAGGCACGGCGATCAGCTCCGCATGTGTTCCGTCGGTGTGCTCACCGAGAACGGTCACGCGCCCCTCTCGATTCTCGACGCCCGGGTCGATCACGACCCGGGCGCCCGGGGCGAAGCCGTCTCCCGACACTACGACTCCGGCCCCGTCGGCCCCGAGGATACGGGGCTTCGGGACTGACGGCAGGCCGTTGCGGATCCACACGTCGAGGTGATTCAACGATGCCGCCCGCAACTCGATGAGGACCTGTCCTTTGCCTGGCACTGGATCTGCCACATCCTCGTACCGAAGCACTTCAGGGCCGCCGTCCTCGTGGATGCGTATCGCTTTCACGGGCACAATCTTCCACATGACTGCCGTCGAGCTGCAGAAGCTCGCGCAGGAGCTCGGCCTCGACGTCGTCGGCGCAGCCGCGGCCTCGCCTTACACGGACACGGAGCGGCACATCCACGATCGCAAAGTGCGCGGCCTGTTCGCGGATATGCGCTTCACGATGGCGCAGCCAGAGGTCTCGTGCCACCCCGAGCAGCTCCTCCCGGAAGCCCGCACGGTCGTCTCTGCAGCGCACTGCTACTACATCCCCGAGCCGCCGTCCCCTCGCGGCGCCGGCCGGCTCGCCCGCTACACCTGGTACGACGGCTACGCGGTTCTCCGCACACGGCTGGACGAGCTGGGCCGCCGTCTCGGCGGGGAATACCGGGTCCTCGTCGATGCCAACCAGCACGTCGACCGCGAGGCGGCGGCAAGAGCAGGCGTCGGCTTCTACGGCAAGAACACGATGCTGATCACGCGCCGCCACGGCTCCTGGGTCGTGCTCGGCACGCTGGTGACGACTGCCGAGATCGAGGAGACGGCGCCGCTCGCGCTCGATTGCGGCTCGTGCACGCTCTGCATCGAGGCATGCCCGACGGGAGCGCTCGACGAGCCCGGCGTCGTCGACTCGACCAGGTGCCTTTCGTACTGGACGCAGTCGCGTGACCCTATCCCCGAGGACTACCGGAGCGAGCTCGGCTCCCAGGTCTACGGGTGTGACATCTGCCAGGACGTGTGCCCGTGGAACAGAGGCGTCGAGAAGCGGCGGCGCAATGCCGCTTCCGACGCCGGCCCACACGTGAGCCTCTCCAACTGGCTGCGCGATGATGGGAGAGAGTTGACCCGGCGCTACGAACGCCTTTACGTGCCGGGAAAGGACGCCCGCTACCTGCGACGAAACGCCCTGGTCGCGCTCGGGAACACCGGCGACCCCGGCGACCTGGCGCTTGCCGAGAGCTTTCTCGAGGACGACGACGAGCTCGTGCGTGAACACGCGAAGTGGGCCGTCGAGAGAATCAAGGAGCGGCATGCCACCTGACCTCGGACGACTCGTCCGTTCGCTCGAGCTCGAGCTCTGGGTTGCACGGGTCCGTCTGCTCGCCGTGGTGTTCGCAGTAGTCGAAGTCGGAGTCCTGCGGCGCGACTACCCGCCAGGGTACGAGGCGGCTGCCTGGATTGTCACGGCCCTGTTCGCGGCGGGCGCAGTCGCTCTCTTCTTCGCGACGCGGCGCTCATTCGTGCCAGTCGTCGGCCTCATGGCGCTCGGCTTCGACACGGCCATCTTCGCGGCGTACGCGACACTGTTCTCGTACGAGTACGGGAGCCCCACCCGCTGGGGCCTCATCTTCGTCGTCGTCGAGGCTGCCCTGAGATACGGGGTCGCCGGTGCAAGCGCGCTTGCCTTGATGCTTTTCCCGTTTCTGGCCTTCGTCGAGTGGTGGCGCGCCGATCGCTTCGCAGGCCCGGCGTACACCTGGAATCGAGTGGTGTTCCCCTTCGGTGTGCTCGTGCTCACCGGGCTCATCGTGGGCTGGCTTGTCGACCGGCTCGCTCACGAGGCTGCGGTCGCCGAGACGCGGGCCATCGAGGCCGAGGCGCTTCGCGACGAGCTCGGCCGCCGCGTCGACCTGCCGCAGGGATCCGCACGACCCGTTCGAGGCTCGGTGCTCGAGGAGGTGCTCGAGGGGGGGTCGTCTATCGCCCCAAGATGGAGCCGAACCGCTATCCCGAGGAGGAGGATCTCTTGCGCCTCGGTTCGCGGAGCCGCCTGCTCGCGCCGATCCAGGTCGGCCCGCGCGCGTTCGGGATGCTCGGTCTCGTGCGCGCCAGGGCCGACGGCTTCTCGCCCGAGGAGGCCGATCTCCTCGCCCTACTCGGACGGCTGGTTGCGACGGCTGTCCAGAACATTCGGTCGTTCGAGGCGGAGCGGGACACGGTGGACGAGCTTCGGCGGCTGTCGGCTCTGCGAGCGGACTTCGTGTCACTGGTCTCACACGAGCTCCGGAGCCCGATGGCCGCGGTGATCGGTGCAGCGCGCACCTTGCAAGGGCGCGGGCGGGAGCTGAACGCCGAGCAGCGCCAGGCGTTTCTCGCGTTGATCGGAGATGAGACGTCCCGCCTCGCGAATCTGATCTCCGATGTCCTCGACACGTCTCGGATCGAGGCAGGGACCTTCAGCTTCACGTTCACCGACGTCGACGTCGCAGAGCTGCTGCGCAGCGTCGTAGCTGCGGCCGAGCTCGGTCAGGACGAGGTGAGACTGCGCGCCGAGCTCGTCGGAACGATCCCCACGATGTGGGGCGACCGCGAGCGGTTGCGCCAGGTGATGCAGAACCTCGTCGAAAACGCAGTGAAGTATTCATCGGCTGGCGGGGAGGTCAGAGTGGTCGCGAGCGCGTTCGACGGCCTGATCCGCGTCGACGTCGAGGACGACGGGCCGGGCATCGCGTTCGAGGACCGCGAGCTGATCTTCGAGAAGTTCGGCCGGTCGTCGACGGGCGGGAGCACCAAGCCGGGAACCGGTCTAGGCCTGTTCATCGCGCGCTCGATCGTCGAGGCGCACGGAGGCTCGGTCGAGGTCGAGTCGTCGCCCGGAACGGGCTCGGTCTTCACGCTGGAACTGCCGCTACGCGCGCGCTCGGAGCCTTGACACTCCGAGCTCGCCCGCGAGCTCTCGCGCGCGGGCTTCAATCGTCTTCCTCATCTCGGCCGGCTCGAGCAAGACCGCCTCGCCGCGCTGCGACAGGATCTCGCCGATCAGCCACTCGGGGCTTCCCACAGGCATCTCCGCGATGGCCGTCCCGTCCTTGAGTGGGGTCGCGCCGCGCTCGGCCGCCCAGCGGGCGGCCACTCCTTTTCGGTAGAGCACCTTCGCCGTCCGCGCATCCCGGAGCCCACGGGGCTCGAACCCGGCTCGTGGTTCGAATTGCTCGGCCGTCACCGTTGCGCTGCGCATGCGATCGAGCCGGAAGCTGCGCTCGCCGTCGCGGCTGCGGTCCCACGTGTGGACGCGCCAGTTCGGCAGCTCGCGTTCGAGCGAATACGGCTCGACGAGCCGGCTCGACCAGGTCTGTTCTCCCTCCTTCTGGTACTCGATCTCGACGAGCCGCCGCCCGCGGATGCCCTCGGTCAGGGTGGCGACGAGGTCCGCCTCGGCGTTGCCGGCGCTCGCGGCTGGTGTCTGCGCGAGCTCGAACTGCCCGAAGGTTTCCTCGAGCTTCTTGCGCACCCGGTCGAGCGGCGTGTGCGCGTCGGCCGCAATCATCGGGCCGACGAATTCCAGGGCGAGCCGGATCGCGCGCGCTTCCAGAGGCGTCAAGCGCGGCGCGAGGCGGAACGTGTCGCCGTATAGCTCCTTGTCGACGTGCACGTCGTCTCCGTCGAGCGCGGCGTAGACGGTGTAGCAGCCGCCGCCGAAGTTGACGAGGTTGAGGAGCTGAAGATGCTCTTCCAGCTCGCCCTCGGGGATGCCAAAGCGCTCAACGACCTCGCGTGCGGGGATGACGGCGCTGTGGCTGTCGCCGCACGCGGCGAGCAGGTAGGCCAGCAGTGCCTGCAGGACCGCGAACCGCTCGGGGGCCACCGGCCCGGCCGGCCGCTCGCTGGTTCCATCGTGACGCGGAGGAGGTGAGGCGGCGGCGATTGTCGGCGCGTTGCCGTGATGGGCCTCGCGGACGTCGCGCAGCGCCTGGGCGACCTCGCGCCGAAGATCGTCCGGCTCGATCGGAATCGCCCGTCCGTCCTGTCGCAGGATCCACGCGGCGAGCTGGGAGAGCGACGAGTACTCGGTGACGAAGACGCCGTCGTCCAGCTGGCCGGCGTTTCCGTACGCGCGGTCGACCCACCAGGCGGTGTCGCCGGCGAGCTCGATGCGGGCCTCGCCGATCTGGTCGCCGATCTGCCACGACGGCCGCCCTCGGTAGATCTCGATCGAGAAGTCGGTGGGGATCCGGAAGTCGCGCTCGCGCCGCGTTGCGAACCGGATGTCGCCTCGAATCCGCGAGACGCGGAAAGTCCGGATGTCCTTTCGGTCGAGGTCCTGCCCGATCAGGTACCAGCTCCCATTGTCGGAGAGGAGGCCGTACGGATTGACAGTGCGCTCGGTCTGCCGGTTCCGGGAGATCGAGTAGTAGGGGAACTTGATTGTTCGCTGCTTGGAGATCGCGCCCTCGAGCTTGCCGAGTCGGCCCGGCATCTCGGGCGAGTAGTCCGGATCGAGCACCTCGACTCGCACCGCAGTGTCCGTCGCCGGCTCGTCGAATCCAGGACGGCCGAGCGCGAGGTTCTGAAGCGCGAGGCGCAGAGGCTCGGCGTACGCGAACTTCCCCTCGAGCAGGTAGAGGGCCGTCTGAAGCGCCGCGAGCTCGTCGTCGTCGAGCTCGAGCTGGTCGAGGAAGTAGTTCTCCGACCGGAGCGTGTAGAGCTCCTCTCCCGTGAACTCGTCCCGCTGCGACTGGAGCGGGACACCGAGTGCGATCAGCTCCGCGCGGTCGGAGTAGAAACGCCGGGCGAACGCCTCGTCGGACATCTCGGAGTAGCCCTCGACGTTCGACTTGACGTCGCGGGCAGTGAGCGCGCGCCTCTCCGCCATCAGGTAGGCGACGAGGGACAGCTGACGGATCAGCTTGTCGGTGTCGTGCGACACGGGTCGAATCTACCGGACTGGCCGCGGGGGCCGACGTCCAGCGCCAGTCCCCCGACCGAGCGGGGAACCCGTGGTGCTCCGGGTTGTGGAGCACGTACTCGACCGTGTTGAGGTACTGCTCGTCGGACTCGATCAGCACCGAGTGGAAGCGGCGTCCGAAGACATGGTCTCGGCGGCCGTGGCGCTCGTTGAAGGCGCGCGCGTAGCCTCCGTTCAGGTCGCGCATGCCGCTCGACAGGTTCGGTTCGGGGGTCTCGACGACCAGGTGGTAGTGGTTCCCCATCAGGCACCTCGCGTGGATACGCCAGCCGTAGCGGCGCTGGATTCGGCTCAGGAGGTGGAGGAACACGTCGCGATCGGCCTTGTCGCGGACGACCGGGGCCCCGTTGTTTCCCCGGGTGGTGACGTGGTAGAAGGCACCGGCTTCGAGAATTCGGCGAGGGCGGGGCATGAGGCGACGTTAGCGTCACAGTTCCTCCCGCCACCGGCCGCCGCGAGGTCGGCGCGGATTCGTTACAGGCGCGTCACGTGCCAGGCACGGGACGAGTCCCGACCTGACGCGGGGTCCGGAGCGGGAGGCTAGGCCGCGACCTTGGAACGTGCGAGGTGCTGGTGCGACGGGCAGTAGTCGCGCTCCGGCAGCGGCGTCCGCTGGCACGGCTTGCCCTTGCGCGTCGTGGCCCGGCAGCGTGCCACGCCTCCGTCGAGGGCGCCTGCCTCGATCTGCTCCTCGATGAACGCGCTCGCCGCCGCGACGCCCTCCTGAACGGCCCAGGCCACCTCTGCCTGCGCTGTGATCGGGAAATACCGCCGAATATCTTGGAAGAGGGCCCGGTCCGGCTTCGCGAAATAGAGCGGGTCACGGGCGAGCCGCTCCATGGTCTGCTCGCACTGCTCGAGGACGGCCCGGCGATATTCGAGTTGCAGCTCAGGAGCCACGTATGGGTCGATCAAATCCTTAATCGACCTGTAGATGGCTCTTGAGTATTGATACATGCAGGCCTGAAGCCGGGCGGCGTGCTCCTCGATCACAGTATCTCTCGCTCCCATTAATCCCCCGCGAAGCTTTGTTAAGCCGCGGTAAACCGTCGACAGCGGGCCACTCCTCGCAGGGGACTCTATACGGTCCGCGGAGGTGTTACAAAGTCGGCTTCCTCGTTGCCCTGGCTGAGAACGGCTACTGGGTGATCTGGCGCATGTACGCGGCACGAAAGCCCTTGGCGGCCGCCGCCGATTGCGCCTGCGTTGCCTCGGCGCCCGTGGAGTAGACACCGCTGAAGACCACGTAGTAGCCGGCATGGAGGTTCGAGTACTTGCCGGAGTCGAGGACTCCGACCTGCGGTAGGCCGGCCCGAGCTGCAGCCTGTGCCCGCGCGACCGCGAGGGATCGCCCGGCGCTCGTCGGAATCGAGACCAGCACGACCGTGTACCCGCTCCGGCCCACCGGCCAGCTTGTCAGTCCCGCCGGTGCCGCCGGCGCCTTTGTTGCCGGGGGAGGTTTCGTGGGCGTCGGCGGCGGGCCCTCGGGCGTGCCTGCGGGGACGCTCGGCAAGACGACCGTGGCTGTCTGGGCCACCGCCGTTGGCAGATGAGCAGGCCCGCCCTCGGTCGCGACCATCGCACCGTTGCCGGCTCCCGCATCGCTGAGGACGATCGCTGCTACCGCGCCGGCCGCGGCGAGCACCAGCGCGAGCAGCACGGGCCAGACCCAGGCGCCCGGATACCACCCGAACTGGTTCCCCCAGGCCGCCGACAGTCCCGAGAGCCCTCCAGGCGCGCTCCCGATTCGATGGCCGCACTCGAGGCAGTACTCCTGCCCTGGGCTGGTCGGAGCGCCGCAGGAGGGGCACTCGGCCCCGCCGGGCGGTCGCGCCGTGGTCACGTCTCCCAGGGGTCTCGTCCGGGTGGCGGCAGCACGGCGAGCAGCTCCGAGCCGGCATCGGGCGAGACGGCCTTCCCACAGGCAGCGCAGAACTTCGCGTCGGCCGAGAGCGCCTTTCCGCAGTTCGCGCACGCAACCACCGGCGGCATCGCGGCGGTCGGCCGGCCGCAGTTTGCGCAGAAGTGCGCGCCCCACACGAGCGGCGCCCCGCACGAGCACCGGGCTGGGGGAGCCGCGCGGCGCACCGACACCGAGGCCGCGAGGAGCGTCTCGAGCTGCTGGAGTCGCTCCTCGAGCGCCAGCAGCTCCTCGCACCGTTCGACGAGGAGATCCTGGCGAAACTGATCGCGCCTGAACATCTCCAGCATGAGGCCTCCGAGATCGCGCAGTCGCTCCTCGCGGGCCCTGAGCAGGGCCCGGCGCTCGCGCCGTAGCAGCCCGGGATGGGGGAGAGGGCGCCGCGAGGGCTCGGCTTGCGCACTGGCCGCAGGCGCTCGGTCGTCGGTGCGGCGGAAGCGTCCAAGCAGTGAGGGCCGCGCCACGCAGCTCAATGTAACAGCGTCTCGCAGCTCCTCAAGGCCCGCGCGCACCGTGCCGGGCGCGCCTGCGGCCGATGCCGAGGACGAAGACGACGAAGAGGACGATCGCGACCGCGCCCACCGGGATTCCGACCCAGAAGAGTCCGACGAGCGAGAAGACGATGGCGACGACCGCCAGGGCGAGGACGAGGCCGAGCATCCCGTTCCGTTCCGTGCGGCCCCGCCGGGGCCTAGGGGAGCTCCAGGACGATCAGGCGTTCCTCGGTGAGCTCTCGCACTGCGTAGTGCGGCCCTTCGCGGGTGTTGCCGGAGTCCTTGACGCCGCCGTATGGCATCTGGTCCGAGCGGAACGTCGGAGCTTCGTTGATCGTCACACCACCGAACTCGAGCTCTTGCGCGGCACGCAGCGCGGTGGTGACGTTGCCCGTGAAGATCCCGGCCTGCAGCCCATAGCGCGTGCCGTTTGCAAGCTCGATCGCCTCGTCGATCGAGTCGACGGCCGTCACCGTGCAGACCGGCCCGAAGACCTCATCACATGAGACGTGATCGTCGGAGCCCGGATTCGAGATCACCGTCGGCCGGATCAGCTCGCCGTCGAGCTCGCCGCCCGTGAGCACCTCCCCCGAGCTGGCCGTGATCCATTCCAGGATGCGGTCGCGTGCATCCCTGTCGATCACCGGCCCGACGTCCGTCTCCTCGTCCGACGGGTCGCCGACCCGGAGTGCCTCGACACGTGGGAGGAGGTCGCTGACGAAGTCGTCGTACGCCTGACGCTCGACGTAGACGCGCTGGATGGAGATGCAGCTCTGCCCCGCGAAGGAGAACGCGTTCTGCGAGACCTTGGCGGCGGCGGCCGACACGTCGGCGTCGGCGGCGACGATCACGGGCGTGGCGTTGCCGAGCTCGAGGTTCACCCGCTTCTTCGCCGCGCGCTCCTTCAGCCTCCAACCGACCCCGCTCGAACCGGTAAAGGTGATCAGCTTCACTCGCGCGTCGTCGACGAGGACGTCGCCGATCTCCGAGGCGGGTCCGACGACCACGTTCAGCCAGCCGGGAGGGAGACCGGCCTCTTCCTCGAGCTCCGCGAGCAGGAGCGCCGACAGCGGCGTCTGGCTCGCGGGCTTGAGGACCACCGCGCAACCGGCCGCGAGCGCCGGAGCGATCTTGTGCGCGACAAGGTTTAGCGGGAAGTTGAAGGGGCTGATCGCCCCGACGACGCCGATCGGCCGGCGAAGCGTGAACGCGAGCTTGCCCTCGCCGGCCTGTGCCGCATCCATGGGCACCATCTCGCCCGCGAGCTTGCGGGCCTCGACCGCGGCGAACGTGTAGGTCGACATCGCCCTGGCCGCCTCGATCCGAGCGGCCTTCAACGGCTTACCCGCCTCGTCGGAGATCAGCCTCGCGGCCTCCTCGTGCCGGCGGCCGAGGCCGCCCGCCACGCGGACGAGGATCTCCGCCCGCTTGTGAGCGGGCAGAGGGTCGCGCATTGCCTGCTCGGCGGAGTCGATCGCGCGCTGGGTCTCTGCGGCGCCGGCCTTGGCAACGCGGCCGACGACGTCTCCCGAGTAGGGCGCGCGCACCTCAAGCCAGTTCCCGGTCTCGACCCACTCGCCCCCGATCAGGAGCCGTTTCTCGGTGACGGACGCGACCACGGGGCTAGTCTAGACCGGCATGCCCGCCTGGGAATCGGATGCTCTGATCGTCGACGCGGTCCGCTCTCCGATCGGCAAGAAGAACGGATCGCTGGCGTCGATTCGCGGGGACGACCTCGCCGCCCAGGTCCTGAACTCGCTGGTCGGGCGGAGCGACCTCGAGCCGGGAGAGGTCGAGGACGTGCAGCTCGGATGCGTGACCCAGATCGGGGAGCAGGGCTGGAACATCGGCCGGATGATCCCGCTCGTCGCGGGCTGGCCGGAGACCGTTGCCGGCACGACCGTCGACCGCCAGTGCGGCTCGTCGATGCAGGCCAGCTTCAACGCCGCGACCGCGATCTGGTCCGGACAGCTCGATGTGATCGTCTCCGCCGGGGTCGAGATGATGTCCCGCGTTCCGATGGGGTCGAACGGTGGAGACCTGTCGGCCAGGCTGCTCGATCTCTGGCAGATCGTGCCGCAGGGAATCTCGGCGGAAGTTCTCGCCCAGGAGTGGGGCTTCTCGCGCGAGGAGCTCGACGCCTTCTCGCTGGAATCGCATCGTCGGGCGGTGGCGGCCGGTGACGAGGGACGCTTCGCGAACGAGCTCGTGACGGTCGACCTGACCAACCCGCACACGGGAGTCGTCCTAGACGTCGACGAGACGCCGCGCCGCGACACCTCCGCCGAGGCCCTCGCGGCTCTGAAGCCGGCCTTCCGACAAGACGGCCTGGTCACGGCTGGAAACTCGTCTCAGATCTGCGACGGCGCCGCCGCCGTGCTCCTCACGAGTGAGCGGGCGGCGGCACGGCTCGAGCTCGAGCCGCGGGCTCGCTTCCTTTCGTTCGGGCTGTCGGGCGTCGACCCGTACCGCATGCTCCACGGCAACCCGCAGGCCTGCGCCTCCGCGCTTAGGCGCGCGGGGCTGAAGTGGGACGACATCTCCGTGATCGAGGTCAACGAGGCGTTCGCCTCGGTCGTGCTCCAGTTCGCGCGAGACGCCGGCCTCGAGGATCGCTTCGACGACATCAACCCGAACGGGGGCGGCATCTCGCTGGGCCATCCGCTCGGCGCCACGGGCGCGCGCATGACGGCAACGCTCCTGAACGAGCTCGAGCGGCGCGAGGCGCGCTACGGGATCGCCACGATGTGCATCGGCTTCGGCCAGGCCATCGCCGGCGTCGTCGAGCGCCTCTGAGGCTGTTCTAAGCTCCCCGGGGTGGGGGAGGCCGCCGGACGCGTGCTCGCGCGCGACCCGAAGGAGATAGTCGCGCGCGGCTATGACGCAGTCGCATTGCACTACGCAGAATGGGCGGGTCGGATCGAGTCGCCGTTACTCGAGTGGGTGCGCGACTTCGACGCACGACTGCCCGACAGCTCGCACGTCCTCGAGCTCGGATGCGGCCGCGGCGTGCCCGTGGCGCGGCAGCTCGCACGACGTCATCAGCTCACCGGCGCAGATATCTCGGCCGTCCAGATCGAGCTCGCGAGGCATCACGTGCCGGAGGCGAGCTTTGTTCACGTCGATGCGATGGAGCTCGACGTGGCCGCGGCGTCGGTCGACGGCGTCCTCGCGCTGCACGTGCTCGGTCACATACCGATGCACGAGCAGCCCGGCCTGATCGAGAGGATCGGGACCTGGCTCCGACCCGGCGGCTTCCTGCTCGCCACACTGGGTGCCGGCGCGGCGGGTGAGATGGTCGAGGACGACTGGCTCGGCGCGCCGATGTTCTTCGCGTCGCTCGACACTCATGCCTATCCGCTGATCCTGAAGTCCGTGGGCTTCGAGCTCCTCAGGGACGAGGTCGTCGTGCAGCGGGAGCCGGGCCACGGCGAAGTCGCGTTCCGATGGGTGCTCGCGCGGGTGCGCGAGTCCGCGTAGGATCGCGCGCCGTGGAGATTCGGAAGGTGGGTGTCGTCGGCCTCGGCACCATGGGCGCGGGAATCGCGCAGATCAGTGTTGAGTCCGGCTTCGAGACGGTCGGGCGGGAGGTGAGCGTTGAGCTGGCTGAGCGGGGCCGCGGGATCGTCGAGCGGTACCTGTCGCGTGCGGTCGAGAAGGGGCGCAGCACCGAGGCCGAGCGCGATGCGGCCGTCGCCCGGCTTGCGTTGACGACCGAGCTCGCTGATCTCGCCGACTGCGATTTGGTCATCGAGGCGGTGCTCGAGGAGCTCGACCTGAAGCGCGAGGTGTTCGCCGAGCTCGATCGCGTCACTCGGCCGGAGGCGATCCTCGCGACGAACACGTCCGCGTTGTCCGTTGCGGAGATCGCCGAGGCGACGAGTCATTCGGAGCGCGTTGTCGGCATGCACTTCTTCAACCCCGCGCCTGTCCTGCCGCTCGTCGAGATCGTGCGGGCGCCGAACAGCTCCGAGGAAGCGGTCGACGCCGCCTACGCCTGGGCCGAGAGAGCAGGCAAGCAGCCGGTCCGCTGCAACGACACGCCGGGTTTTGTCGTCAACCGGATTCTCATCCCGCTCCTGAACGATTGCGTCCGCGTCCTCGACGAGGCGGACGTGCGGCCCGAGGACATGGACAGGGCGATGACGAACGGCGCCGGCTGGCCGATCGGGCCGTGCGCTCTCGTGGATCTGATCGGGATCGACGTGCACGTTCACGCGTCGGAGGCGCTATACGGAAAGCTCGGGGAGGCGCGGATGGCACCGCCCGAGCGTCTCTTGCGATTGCAGCAGGAGGGACGGCTGGGACGAAAGTCGGGGCGCGGCTTCTTCGAGTACTAGCCGCGTGGACCTGTCCCGTGCCAGGCACGAGACAGGCCCTCAGGGGACGCTGAGCCGGTCGAGAACGTTGGTCAGCAGGCGGTCGACCTCCGGCCGCCCGAGCGAGGCTGCGAAGTTGAGCGTGCCGGCGGCGAAGACCTTTGCGCCGGCCGGCGTTTCGTAGTACGTCATCTCGGCCGACCGACCCGGGCCGAGCAGGTCGGGGATCCGCGCCAGGACCTGGATGCCCCGCGGGGAGGCGCTCGTCCGGGAGTCGATTTCGATGCCGTAACGGCCGAAGCTCGCCCCGTCCACGAGCCCGCTCCCCGCGAACGCCCACGGAGCGGACGCGGCGCCCGTGACGGTGTAGCCCGCCTGCCGCTGTCCGTGATCAGACCCGACGTACTGGACGCCGACGACGCCAGCCTCCGGCCGACCCAGCTTGCGCCACAGGCCGCGCAGGACGAGCCGCTCGCCCACGCGGTCGACGCGGCGATAGAGATTGTTGGCTGCCAGAAAAGCCAGGTTGCCGCCTAGGTCGCGGTAGCGCTCGATGACGTCGTAGGCGTGGCCGGTCACGTACTCCTCGTGACCCGGAAAGACCACGAGGTCGTAATGCTTTGCAAGCTCGTCCCCGCTCGCGACCGCTTCGAGATCGTCGTCAGAAAGGAAGTCGACGGCGCGCCCGGTCCGATTCAACCACGCGATGAAGTCGAGATCCCAGTCGTGAAATCTGAACGGCACGCCGAAGTCGAGAAAGGGACGCTCGAGATCGACGCTGTGCACGCGCCCGGTCACGTACCAGGAGTCGCCCCAGCCATCGCCGTCGGCGTCGGCGAAGTTGTACGCCGCCCAGGTGTTGGTGGCCAGCACGACGGCAACGCGGTGCACGCCGAGCCTTCGCGGGCGAACGATGAAAGGTGCGTACCCGACGCGGCCGTCGCCGGCCGTCGCGCGCAGGAAGTAGAGGCCGCTGGGCCAGTCGCCGGCGCGCACGACGCGCAGGAGCCCCGGCGCGTCGCGATGCGCGCTCCAGTCGACCCGGATGGGATCCGTCATCGCGACGCCGCTCGTCTTCACGTCCTGTTCGCTCGGCCGCCCCGGCGACTGGTAGGCGAACACCTGTAGCCGCAGCGTCCGCGCGTCCGTTGCGAGTGTCAGAACCGCCGACTCACCCGGCGCGTAGCTCCGCCGGGTGAACGAGGCGTCGACTCCCTGCACCCGGACGACCGGGGCCTTCCCGCCGACCACGTGCGCTCCGATGCTCAGCCTGAGGATGTACGTGCGGGGCTGCGTCGACCGTGCCGGTCGCCAGACGAACCGGCACGGCCCGGCTGTGAATCGCTTCGACGCCCGCCAGACGACGGTTGCACCGCTCTCGCCCGCACGCACCGAGTTCGTCGCGACGGCCTCGATCGACACCGTTGCGGCTCGCGCCAGCACGAACTCGACCACGGCCTCGTCGCGAAACCCGTCGCCGTTCGGGCTCACCGTCGCGAGCAGCCGGCGGTCGCCCGCAAAGGGGACGCCGCCGTTCGTCACGTGCAGGTCGAGATGCTGAGGCGCCTGGCCCGAGAGGGCGATTGCGGCGAGGAGCAGGGCGGCGGTCACGCCGGCGTCAGCTCGCTTACAGTTTCCTTACGTTCCAATGATCACCGGCACAATTGGAAGCCCGATACTGAGCTCATGAGGCGGCTCCTCCCTGTTGCGCTGCTCGCGATCCTTGCTTTTCCCGCCGGCTCGGCGGCGAGCGAGCGTGCCGCGACCGACGGGACGCTATCTGTCAAGGACGGCCGGGGGACGGTCGTCGTCGCGGCTCGTGGGGGCGTGATCGGGAGTTTCGCCCAGGGCCGGGTCACGATCGTCGATCCGGTCGGCGGCGACGGGACGGGCCCGATCGTCACGGGTGACGACTTCCCGCCGATCGAGCACAGCGACACCACCACGACCTGGCGTGGCACGAAGGTTCGTTTCCGGCTCATCGGCGGCTCCTTCAAGATCAAGATTCAGGGCCGGGGCATCAACCTCTCGGTCGTCGGCAAGGGCACCGTGACCCTGGACGGCGCCGGAACGGACAACGACGGGACGTTCTCCGTCAACGGGGGCGACTACGTCTCGATCCCCGACTTTCTTCTGCCGTTCCCCCTGTCGGCGCCGACCCCGTAGCGGCTATGAGCAGCAGCACCCAGTCAGTGCTCGTCGTCGAGGACGAAGCGTCGATCGCATCGTTCGTCTCCCTCTACCTGAAGAACGCAGGCTACGAGGTCCGGACGGCGTCGAACGGCGCCGAGGCGCTCTCGTCGGTGCAGGCCTCGCCACCTTCGCTGATCGTCCTCGACCTGATGCTGCCGGACATCGACGGAATCGAGATCTGCCGACGGATCCGCCAGAAGTCGGAGGTGCCGATCCTGATGCTGACGGCCCGTGACGAGGACGTCGACAAGATCATCGGGCTCGAGGTGGGAGCCGACGACTACATGACGAAGCCGTTCAACCCTCGCGAGCTCGTCGCTCGCGTCAAGTCGATCCTCAGGCGCGCGACGCCGGAGCGCCGTGAGCCAGAGAGCGCCGTTCTCCGCCACGGCGACCTGACCATCGACTCGGGGCGCAGAGAGGTGAAGGTCGGCGAGCAGGAAGTTCAGCTGGCGCCGAAAGAATTCGACCTCCTCTGGGAGCTGCTCGACCATCGCGGTCTCGTGCTCACGCGTGACCAGCTACTCGAGCGCGTGTGGGGCTACACCTTCGCTGGTGACACTCGCACGGTGGACGTCCACGTGCGACAGCTGCGCCGAAAGCTCGGCGAGGCATCCCCGGTTGTGACCGTCTGGGGGGTCGGCTACAAGGTCGGCCCCGCGAAGGACACGGTCACGGCGTAGCGCTAGCGTGTAGCGGGCAATGCTCAACTCGCTGCGCTTCCGGCTGCCGGCGCTCTTTCTCGTCGGCATCGTCGTGAGCGGGCTGATCGCGACGGCGATCGCGCTGGCGCTGTTCCAGAACTATGCGCGCCAGCAGCTGGTGATCAAGCTGCGCCGCGAGGCGAACGGCTTGACGAAGCTCTACGAGCGGCAGGCGATCGCGGCGAACGACACCGGTGCGCGGACGCTCCGGTTCGCCCCGCGCCAGCTCGAGCGGGCCACGGGGGACAAGATCTTCTACGTCGGAGCCGACGTGTTCCCGGACCAGGTGTCCGGTCTGCGTCTGCTGCCGCAGAACCAGATCGACTGGCGATCCGGTGTTCCGGCGACCTTCGAGTTCCGGCCGCCCGGGTTCAAGCGCGTCTATGTGGCCGTGCTCGAGCCGATGCGCCTAGCGCCCAAGAGCTCGCCCTTCGGCGCGTTGATCGTCGCCACGCCAAAGACCAGCATCACGAGCGGCCTCGCGCCGCTCGTCGAACGGCTCGCCCTCGCCCTCGTCGGCGGCATCTTCGTGGCCGGGCTCCTCGGCTTGTACTTCTCGCGCCGGGTCACGCGCCCGGTGCTGGCCCTGTCGGACGCGGCCGACGAGATTTCCCGGGGGCACTACGACGTCGCCGTGCCGGCGGTCCCGGGCCGAGGCGAGATCGGACATTTGGCCGACCGCTTCCGGGAGATGGCGGCCCGGCTCGGCGAGGCCGAACAGCAAGAGCGGAACTTCCTCATGAGCGTCTCGCACGAGCTTCGCACCCCGCTGACTGCGATCCGGGGCCATGTCGAGGCGTTGCGAGAAGGCGTGGCCGGCGACCCTGCGGTCCGGGCGGCGTCGCTCGACATGATCGCGGCCGAGAGCGCTCGGCTCGAGCGCCTCGTCGGCGACGTGCTCGACCTTGCGAAGATCGAAGCGCGTCGCTTCACGGTCATGCAGGAGGAGGTCGACATGGCCCGGCTCTGTGAGCAGGCGTACTCGCTCTTCGGCGAGGAGGCACGCCGGCGCGCGATCGAATACGACAAGACCTTCGCTGCGACCCCGACGATCGTCACCGACGGCGACCGTGTTCTCCAGATCATCTCCAACCTGCTCTCGAACGCGTTCCGCTGGACGCCGAACGGAGGGCGCGTCGAGCTCGAGCTGAGCATGCCGAACGGCACGGTGTCGGTCGCCGTGGGGGACAACGGTGCCGGCATCGCGCCCGATGAGCGCGAGCGCATCTTTCGACCGTTCTGGTCGCGGGACGACTCCGGAACCGGCCTCGGGCTCGCGATCGCGCACGAGCTCGCGGTCGCGCTCGGCGGTCGCATCGATCTCGACTCGGAGCCGGGTCGCGGCAGCCGCTTCGAGCTGCTGCTCCCAGGCCCGGCGAGTGATTAACGTGGCACCGACGTGAGCCGTCCCGAGCCAGCGGCCGTCGTCGGCCTGCCCAAGCGGAGATCCCCGCTCCGCGCGGCCTTCGTCTCGTTGAGGCCGAAGCAGTGGACGAAGAACCTGCTCCTCTTCGCCGGCATCCTCTTCGCAGCGAAGCTGGGTGACCTATCCCGCTGGGGCGAGGCCCTGGCGATCTTCGCCGCTTACTGCGCCGCTTCGAGCGCCAGCTACCTCGTCAACGACGTGCGCGACGTCGTCCACGATCGGGAGCACCCGGTCAAGCGCACGCGTCCGATCGCGCGGGGCGAGCTCTCTCCGAGGCTTGCCGTCGCGCTCGCGGCGGCACTCGCACTCGCCTCCTTCGCGCTCGCTGCGCCTCTCGGGCTCGAGTCGGTCGCCTTCCTGGCCGTGTTCTTCGCTCTCCAGGCCGGCTACACCCTCGCGCTCAAGCACGTCGTCCTGCTCGACGTCATGACCATCGGCGGGCTCTTCGTCGTTCGCGCAGCCGCGGGCGCGTCGGCCGTCAACGTGCGGATCTCGCCCTGGCTCCTCCTGTGCACGGCCTTGCTGGCGCTCTTCCTCGCGCTGGCAAAACGCCGCGGCGAGCTCGTGCTCGTCGGCGCGGAGGCGACGCCGGGGCGGCCGGTGCTCGAGGGCTACTCGCTGGAGCTGGTGGACCAGCTCGTCACGATCGTGGCGGCCGCGACGGTGATCTCGTACTCGCTCTACACGTTCACCGCGCGGGACTCGAAGGCCATGATGGTGACGATCCCGTTCGTCGTCTTCGGCGTGTTTCGCTACCTCCTGCTGATGCACCGCCGTGACCTCGGCGAGGAGCCCGAGGAGGTGCTGCTGCGCGACGTGCCGATCCTCGTCTGCATCGCAGGCTGGGCGACCTGCGGGGGGATCATCCTCGCGACGACGTGAGGACGGCTAGGAGTGGGCTGCGTCGGGCCGGTGCTCGTCGATGCGATAGACGGTCGCGCCCGGCTTCTCGCGGAGGCCCTGCTCGATCCTGGCGACCGTTGCGTCGAGCCTCTCGAGCCGAGTGTCGACGCTCTGCCAGCCCGACGAGACGAGGTCGACGAGGAGCGCGAGGTCGTCCACGCGGGCGTGCCGCTCGGCTAGCAGGTCCGACTCGACGCGCTCGAGGCGGCGGATGACCTGGTTCATCAGGCCTCGGATCTCGGCCAGGTTTCGCCCGACGGGCTGTGCCTGGTCGCGCACGGCGTCTCCGACCCGGGCCGGCAGCGTCTCTTCGAGCCCGGAGGTCGCGGTCACCAATGCATCGACCTGCTCGCGGATCCGCATTGCCAAGCTCTCGAGCGCGGCACCGTCGGCCCGTTGCTCGACTCGCTCTTTTGCGCGCTCGACGATCGTCTCATCCATGTCCGGCAACGCTACAGCGGGCGTCGGATGAAGACGTGGGAGCTCGAATACGACCTCCCGGCGGAGCTCGTGGCGCAGCATCCCCTGGCGCGCCGCGACGAGTCGCGCCTGCTGGTCTACGATCGCGTGTCCGAGCGGGTGGATCAGCGGAGGTTCGCAGAGCTGCCGGACGTGCTCGGGGACGCGCTCACGGTCGTCAACGACACCCGCGTCGTGCCGGCGCGAATCCCGATCGAGCGGCCAAGGGGGGAGGTCCTGCTGCTCGAGCGGCTGCAGGACGACGGGCTCTGGGAAGGCCTGGCGAGGCCGACTCGGCGGCTGCGTCCGGGCAGGACGTACGGCCCGGTCGAGCTGCTCGAGCATCTCGGCGACGGGCGGTGGCGGCTGCGGCTCCACGGGGAGCCCGCAGGGGAGACTCCGCTGCCTCCGTACATCACCGAGGCGCTCGCGGATCCTGAGCGGTACCAGACCGTGTACGCGGACGAGGCCGGATCGGCGGCGGCTCCGACCGCAGGCCTGCACTTCACTCCCGAGCTGCTGGCGAGGCTCGACGTCGAGCGCGTCACGCTGCACGTGGGACTGGACACCTTCAGGCCGGTCCTCGTGGAAGATCTCGAGCGGCACGCGCTGCACGGGGAGCGGTACATGGTCTCGACTGCTGCGTCCGAGCGGATCCGTGGGGCGGCGCGCGTGCTGGCCGTCGGCACGACCAGCGTGCGCGTGCTCGAGACGCTCGCGCGCGGGGCGCCGCTCTCGGGCCGCACCGATCTCTTCATCACGCCGGGGTTCGAGTTTCTCCGCACCGATGCGCTGCTCACGAACTTCCACCTTCCGCGCTCGACGCTGCTCGCTCTGGTCATGGCGTTCGCCGGGGTCGACGCGGTTCGCAGCCTCTACCGGCTCGCGATCGAGGAGCGCTACCGCTTCTACTCGTTCGGCGACGCCATGTTGATCCTGTGAACGTCCGTCCTGCCGGGGCGGAGGACGTCGAGCTCGTCGGCGCGCTGATCGACGACGCGACGGAATGGGTCGGGCGCCTTGGGTTCGTCCAGTGGCCGCTTCCCTTCCCGCGGGACGACGTGGCGGCGGCGATAGGGCGCGGCGAGGTGTACCTGGCTGAGGTCGACGGCGAGGCGGCCGCGACCGTGACGGTGCTCGCCGACGATCCGGTCTACTGGGGCGAGCGACCGCCCGACGCGCTCTACATCCACAAGCTCGCCGTGCGGAGGGATCGCGCCGGGCGCGGTCTCGGGGCGGCGCTCGTCGAGTGGGTCGGCAGGCGCGCGGCGGCGCTCGGCCGCGGCTACCTTCGGCTCGACTGCCTGTGCGGGGATCCCGCGATTCGCAGGTACTACGAGGATCTCGGGTTCGAGCACCGAGGCGATCTCGACGACACGGCAAGGGATTTGCGGCTCAGCCTCTACGAGCGCAGGCTCGACTCCTGAGGGCACGTCCGGTGCCTGGCACCGGACGTGTCTGCGACCCTGTCCGCCGTGGACACCTTCACCGTCGCCGCCACCGACGGCGCGGCGCGAGCCGGGACGCTACGGACGACCCACGGCGACGTCCCGACCCCGGCGTTCATGCCCGTCGGGACGAAGGCGACCGTGAAGACCGTCGACCCCGAGGAGCTGCGCGAGCTCGGAGCCACCATCATCCTCGGGAACACGTACCACCTTCACTTCCGGCCCGGCGCCGACCTGATCGCCGATCTCGGCGGCCTCCACCAGTTCATGGCCTGGGAAGGCCCGATCCTCACCGACTCGGGGGGATTCCAGGTCTTCTCACTCCGTGACACGGTCGCGGCCGTCGACGACGAGGGCGTCACGTTCCGCTCGGTCTACGACGGCGCCCCGGCGCGCTTCACACCGGAATCCGTTGCCCATATCCAAACGCAGCTCGGCTCCGACATTGCCATGTGCCTCGATATCTGCCTTCCCGCAGGCGCCGCCCGCTCCGAGCTCGCCGAGGCAGTGCGCAGGACGACGCTCTGGGCGGAGCGCCAGCTTCGCGCCCCGCGCGCACAGGGCCAGCTCCTGTTCGGGATCGCCCAGGGCGCCTCGGACCCCGAGCTACGGCGCCGCTCGATCGCCGAACTCGGGGAGCTCCCCTTCGACGGCTACGCGCTCGGCGGCCTCTCCGTCGGCGAGGACCGCGATCTCATGTTCGAGACCACGTCCTGGGCAGCGGGGCTCATGCCCGCCGACCGCCCGCGCTACTTCATGGGCATCGGCGACCCGGTCGGGGTGCTGGAGGTGATCGAGCGCGGCGTGGATATGTTTGACTGCGTTCTCCCGACACGCACCGCCCGGACCGGAAGCGCCCTCACGTGGGAGGGCCGCCTCAACCTTCGCGGCGCGCGCTTTGCCCGGGACCAGCGGCCGCTCGACGAAGAGTGTGGCTGCCCGGCCTGCCGCCGCTTCACGCGCGCCTACCTCAGGCACCTCGTCAACCAGCAGGAGCTGCTCGGCCTTCGCCTCCTCAGCCTCCACAATCTACGATTCGTTCTCGAATTGACCGCAAACGCACGCTCGGCGATCGCAGCAGGCCGGCTCGCGGCATACAAGGCCGACGCGCTCGACCGGCTCGCCGCCGCAGCCGTCTAGGGAGGCTCATTGCAAGGCTTCGTCATCATCCTCGTCCTGCTGGCCCTGATGTGGTTCCTGATCATCCGGCCGCAGCGGCGGCGCCAGGTCCAGGCAAAGACGCTCGTGGATCAGCTCGAGGTCGGAAAGGAGATCGTCACCGCCGGCGGGCTGTACGGGACGATCACGGAGATCGCCGACGACGAGGTCCGTGTCGAGATCGCCGACGGCGTGGAGGTGAGAATCGCCAAGCGCGCCGTCGCCGGGGTGATCAGCGAGGACGAAGGGCACGGGGGGTTCGAGGAGGAGCCCAGCGGGGAGCACGAGAGCCGCGAGGCCGAAGAGCCGGAGGAGGAGAGCGCGGCTACGCTTCCGCCTAACTGAGCGTGTCGGACCGGCGTAACCATCTCATCCTGCTCGGCTGCATCCTCGCGGCGCTCGCGGGCGTTGCCCTGCTCGCGATCCCGGGCTCGCCCGCGCACCGCAAAGCCACGCTCGGGCTCGATCTCCAGGGAGGCCTCGAGGTCGTCCTCAAGGCGGTCCCGCCGAAGGGCCACAAGCTCACGAGCTCCGATCTCGACCGCTCGATCTCGATCATGCGGAACCGGATCGACAAGCTCGGCGTCTCCGAGCCCGAGATACGTAAGCAGGGCTCGAACCAGATCGTCATCCAGCTCGCCGGCGTCCACGATCCGGCCACCGCCGCGAAGCTGATCGGCAAGACGGCCGTCCTCGAGTTCTACGACTTCGAGGCCGACCTCACCGGCCCGTCGGTCAGCGGGCTCTCACAGGTCCCCGTGGGGACGGGGACCCTCTACGGGCTCCTTGCCGCGCCCGCGACGCAGGCCCTGGCCAAGAACGGCCAGCCGTCGCAGTGGTACCTGTTCAGCCCGCAGAAGATCGTGAAGGCGGGGCCGGCCCCGACGAGGCAGGCGCTGCTCGCGACCGACGTCGTCCAGAAACCGAGGGCGAGGGGCGGGCTCGGCAAGCACATCCCCAAGAACTGGCAGATCCTGAGCGTGCCCGCGAACACGGTCGTGGTCAGCTGCGTCGTCGCGTCGGGGAATTGCCTGAGCGGCCGGCAGTTGTCGACGCCGACGGCCTTCTACCTGCTGAAGCACAGCGACAACACCGCGAATCCGATTCCGGAGATGACGGGCAAGGACCTGAAGCTCGACGGAACGCGCGCGGACATCGACCCGCAGACCGGCGGGCCGGTCGTGCTGATGCAGTTCACCGGTAAGGGGAAGAAGATCTTCCACACGATCACGCGCCGGGAGGCCGAGCGCGGCGCGCTCGTCTGCCAGGGCCAGCGCGACCAGGCGTCGGTGCAGCGCTGCGCGCAACATTTCGCGATCGTGCTCGACGGGCAGATCCAGTCCGTCCCCTACATCGACTTCGTCCGGAACCCGGACGGCATCCCCGGCGACAACGGCGCGCAGATCGACATGGGCCGCGGCGGCGGGCTCGGCGACGCCAAGCGCCTCGCGCTCGTCCTGCAGACGGGCGCCCTGCCGGTGAAGTTCGAGACGGCCGAGCGCACCGACGTCTCCGCGACGCTCGGCAAGGACTCCCTGAGCCAGGCCAAGAAGGCCGCGCTGGTCGGACTGCTCGTCGTCGCGCTCTTCCTTCTCTTGCTCTACCGCTTCCTCGGACTCGTCGCGGTGATCGGCCTCGGGATCTACGCGGCGTTCCTGTACGCCGCCCTTCTCCTCTTCCACGTGACGCTCACACTGCCGGGTTTCGCGGGGCTGGTCCTCACGATCGGAGTTGCGGCCGACGCGAACGTCGTCATCTTCGAACGCATCAAGGAAGAGGTGCGCGCGGGCAAGTCCGTGCGCGCGGCGATCGCGGCCGGATACGCGAAGGGCTTCCACACCATCGTCGACGCGAACGTCGTCACGGCGATCACGGCCCTCGTGCTGTTCGCGGTCGCGACGGCGCAGGTGAAGGGCTTCGCCCTGATGCTCCTGATCGGGACGATCATCTCCCTCGTCACCGCTGTCGCCGCGACGCGCGCGATGCTGGGGATGCTCGCCGGCTTCTCGTGGTTCAACAACCCCCGGTTCATGGGCGCCCAGGGGCAGCAGAGCGGAAGGTGGCTGCAGATCGACTTCATGCGCCGCCGTTATGTCTGGTTCGGGATCTCGGCCGTGATCATCCTCGTCGGCGCCGTCGCGCTCGGCGTACGCGGGCTCAATCTCGGTATCGACTTCAAGGGCGGCTCGCAGTTGAGCTTCAAGACGCCCGTGGCGCACACGACCGGAGACGTTCGCCAGGTGATGAGCGCGCAGGGCTATGCCGACGCCGTCATCCAGGGGCGCGGGACGTCCACCAGCGCTGGCGGCTACAAGAGCTTCCAGGTCCGGACGAAAGCGCTCAGCAGCGACAAGCTGACGCAGGTCACGGGCGCGCTGAAGGACCGGCTGCAGACGACTGCGCCCGGCGCGACGACCGTCTCGTCGAGCTTCGGCCGGCAGATCGCGCGGGCGGCGATTCTCGCGATCATCGTCTCGCTCTTCCTGGTCGTGCTCTACATCTCGATCCGGTTCGACCTCAAGTTCGCGGTGCCGGTGATCGTCGCGATGGTGCACGACGTCCTCATCTGCATCGGGATCTACGCGCTTGTCGGGCGCGAGGTGACGAGCTCGACGGTGGCGGCGATCCTGACCGTGCTCGGCTACTCGATCTACGACACGATCATCATCTTCGACCGGATCAGGGAGAACATCCCGATCATGCGCAGGTCGTCGTTCGCCACGATCGCGAACGTCTCGCTCTGGGAAACGATCAGGCGATCGCTCGCCACGTCGTTCATCACGCTCCTTCCGGTGGCCGCGCTGTTCCTCTTCGGCGGTGCCACGCTGAAGGACTTCGCGTTCGCGCTCATCGTCGGGATCGCCTCCGGCGCCTACTCCTCGATCTTCATCGCCGCCCCGCTGCTGACGATGTGGAAGGAGCGCGAGCCGGAGTACGCGCGTCGCAAGGACGTCACGGTCGGCAAGGGCGGGGCGCAGGCCGTCCTCGAGGAAGCGACCGAGGCCGCCGCGGCCGAGCCCGCACCGGAGCTCGCGCCGCTGCCCGCGGTCGACGGCTCGGCGGCGGCCGCTGCGGCCCAGGCGAAGCGCGAGCGCCGAAAGCAACGCCGCCGGGCGCGACCTCACGGGCGGGCGCGGTGACCGAGGGGCCCGGACCGACCGAGCCGGACGTCGTGAGGCGGATCGCGCTCGCAGCTCTCGGCGCCGTCGCGCTGACGGCAGAGCGCGCCGACGAGCTCGCGGAGTCACTGGCGAGGCGCGGCGGCATGAGCAAGGACGACGTGCGCGGTTGGATCGACGAGGCGACCTCGCGCTGGCGCGGCGACGCCATGCGGGTGGGGGAGCGCGCCGGCAACACGCTCCAGGGCGCGCTGCGGGAGATCGGGCTGGTCACGCGTGACGAATGGGACGACCTGGAGCTACGGGTGGCACAGGTCGAGCATCGCCTGCGGCTCGTCGAAAGAACGCCGCGCCCGGTGCCTCCGCGGGACTAACACCATGGCGGCGAGTCCTGGCCTCCGGTCGCGGCAATCCGCCGACGGAGGTACCCTCGATGGCATGCGTCGAGGACTTCGGGGGAGTTGATCCTCGCCTGGGCAGCCGCCGCCGTGGGCGGGATCGGCATCGCTTCTGCCCTCACGCCCGAGTTCGCGAACCGCTACGACTTCGTGCACGGTGTGCTCCCACCGGGCGTACCCGACGCGGCCCGGGTTGCCGCGCTCGCCTTCGCGCTTTCCCTCGTATGGCTCTCCCGCCAGCTCGCGCGGCGCCGCCGCCGAGCGTGGCAGCTCGCCGTCGGCCTCGTGCTCGCAATCTCGGTCGCGCATCTCGCAAAGGGCCTCGACTTCGAGGAGGCCGGGCTCAGCTTGCTGCTGCTCGTCGCGCTGCTCCGCTATCGCACGCGCTTCGACGTGCCCGGCGATCCGCGGTCGGTGCGCCCCCTGCTGACGACCGTCCTTGGAGCACTCGCCGTCGTCGGGCTCGCCGTCGAGCTCGACCGGCGCGGCTTCGACGGTAACCGCCTGCAGGCGCTGTTCCTCGCGCTGAGCCTCCTTCTCGTCTTTCGTGCGCTCTACCTCTGGTTCCGCCCGATCTCGGAGCGCGTTCGCCAGTCCGCGGAGGAGCGGCGTCTCGTGCGCGAGCTCGTCCGCGTCCACGGCCACGACAGCCTCGCGTTCTTCAGCCTCCGCCGGGACAAGAGCTACTTCTTCTCGCCGACGCGGCGAAGCTTCCTCGCCTACCGCGTCGTCGGAGGGTGTGCGCTCGTGAGCGGCGATCCGATCGGCGACGACAGCGAGGTGCCCGAGCTGCTCTCCGAGTTTCGGCGGGTCTGCCACGCCCGCGGCTGGCGGATCGCGCTGGTCAGCGTTCGCGGTGAGATTGTCGAGGTCGCCCGGCATCTCAGCCCGCGCACGATCAAGATCGGCGACGAGGCCGTGGTGCGTCCCGAGTCGTTCTCCCTCGAGGGCCGCGCGATCAGGAAGGTGCGCCAGTCCGTCACGCGCCTCGAGCGGGCGGGCTATAGCTTCCGAATCGTCACCGCCGCCGACGTCGATCCCGCGTTGCGGTCCGAGCTCGAAGATGTCTCCCGCGACTGGCGCGGATCGAATGTCGAGCGCGGGTTCTCGATGGCGATGGACGACGTATTCGCCGAGCCCGAGACCCTGTTCGCCTTCGTCGAGCGCAATGACATCGTGGGCGGCTTCCTCCATCTCGTCCCGAGCACCCAGGGCTACTCGCTCGGAGCGATGCGACGGCGGCCGGGAACGCCGAACGGCCTCATGGAATACCTGATCTCGGAGCTGCTCCTCTGGGGGCGCGAGCGGGATGTCCCCGAGATCTCCCTCAACTTCTGCGTGTTCGCCGACTTCCTCGGCGACGAGCCTCAGTGCCGTCGCGACGCGGCGATCAGGCGAGCACTGCGGCTCGGCGACAGGCTCTTCCAGCTTGAGCGGCTCCTCGTGTTCAGCCGAAAGTTCGCGCCCGAGTGGCGCCCGCGCTACCTCTGCGTCGAGCGGTTGTCGGACCTGCCCCTTGTCGGCGTGGCTTATCTGCGCGTCGAGTCCCTCTTGACGCCGCCGGGCCCGTGGGCCAGGCGTTCGGTCGAGCGTGTAGCGGAACAGCGACTGTCACACTGACGGGATGGCTCAACCGGCCACCCGGAACCTCGGACGCCTTTCGGAGATCGCCCAGGTAGCAGTTCGACACGGCTTCGGCTACTGGTTCGAGACCCACCGGCTGTCCGATCTCTTCCCGCGGCGCGGACCGCGTGTCGAGCTCGATGGACAGCCGTCGCAACGCGGACAGCACCTTCGCGAGATGCTCGACGAGCTCGGCCCGACCTTCGTCAAGTTCGGCCAGCTGCTCTCGACGCGGCCGGACGTTCTCCCGCCGGACATCATCGCGGAGCTCCGAGGGTTGCAGGACGACGTGCGGCCGTTTCCGTTCGAGGACGTCGAGCGGGTGATCGAGGAGGACCTGGACCTCACCGTCGACCGGCTCTTCCTGGAGTTCGAGGAACGTCCCGTGGCCGCCGCGTCGATCGGCCAGGTGCATCGCGCGACGCTCCCGAACGGCAGACGGGTCGCGGTCAAGGTGCAGAGGCCCGGCGCTCCGCGCCAGATCGAGGCCGACCTCGCACTGCTCTACCAGGCCGCCAGGCTCGCGAAGGAGCGCGTTCGCGCGCTCGACTTCATCGATGCGCACCAGCTCGTGGACGAGTTCGCGCGCTCCATCCGGCACGAGCTCGACTACCGCCTTGAAGCTCGCAACGCCGAGACGTTCCACCGGAACTTCGCCGGCCATCCGCACGTCCAGGTCCCGCGCGTATTCTGGAGCTATACGCGCACCCGCGTGTTGACCCTCGAGTGGCTCGAAGGCACGCAGGTCGTCGACGTCGAGCCGGACAAATGGTCTATCCAGGACCGGCGCGACCTCGCGCACGTCATGGCGGAGACGTGGATGACGATGGTCTTCCGGCACGGCTTCTTCCACGGCGACCCGCACCCGGCGAACATCCTCGTCCTCGGCCGCGCCGACCGCATCGGGCTCGTCGACTTCGGAGCGGTCGGCAAGCTCACGGACGACGACCTGACGAAGTTGACGCGTCTCTTCGTCGACGCGGCGTCGGAGAACGTCGACTCCCTGGTCAAGCGGCTCGCCGAACTCGGCGTCATCTACCCGAAGGAGCGTGAAGAGGAGCTCCAGGCCCAGATGCGGGAGTTGTACTACCGCTACTACGGAGCCAGCCTCGCGGAGATCGACCCGCTCCAGGTGATCCGCGAGACGTTCCAGCTCATCTACTCCTTCAACCTGCACCTGCCGACGCGCTTCCTGCTGCTCGACAAGGCCATTGCCACCCTGGCGTCGGTCGGGATCGACCTCTATCCGGACTTCAACGTCTTCGAGGTCGCGCGCCCGTACGCGCGCGGCCTCGTGCTCGAGCAGCTCAAGCCGCGCCGGCTCGCCGCGCGTGCGCGCAAGGAGAGCCTCCGGCTCGGCGAGATGGTACTCGAGCTCCCGTATCAGATCCACGACACGCTCGAGCAGGTCCGCGACGGGCAGATCGAGGTCGGCTTCGTGCACAAGGGCCTCGACGATCTCCTCAACCGGATGGACGTCGTCTTCAACCGGCTCGTGATCGGGATGGTCGTCGCAGGCGGGCTGATCGGCTCGAGCCTCATCGGGATCTTCGCGAAGACGGGCCCGCACCTGCTCGGGATCAACATCATCTCCGTGCTCGGGTTCGCGTTCTCCGGCGCCCTCGGCGTCTGGCTGCTGTGGGGCGTCGTCCGTTCCGGCCGCTTGTAGAACGTTCGTCACCTTTTCGCGCGAAAGGACATCTAGTGCCGGCGCAACGCCGACGCTACGTTCGTTCGCATGTCGACTGCGCTTTTGCTTGCCGAACCGCAGCCCGACACGCGCAGCTTTCTCGAACGGCATCTCGCAGACGACGGATTCGAACTGGTCTCGGAGGAGGCCCAGCCCGATCTCGTCCTGCTCGGCGACACCGCGGCCCTCGACGAGTGCCGGGCGCGTCACGGAGACGTCCCGGTAATCGTGCTCGGCGAACCGGAGTCGGACCTCGTAGACCGTGTCCGCGCGCTCGATCGCGGGTGCGACGACTTTCTCGCGCGGCCGTTCGCATACGAGGAGCTCTTGGCGCGCATCCGTGCCGTCCTTCGCCGCGCGACCCCGGTCGGCCACGAGACTCGTCGCGCCGGCCCGATCGTCGCCGACCTTGCAAGTCGAAGCGTCAAGCTCGACGGTCTTCCCGTAATGCTCGCGGGCAAGGAGTACGAGCTCCTGCTGAAGCTGATGACCGACCCGGCGCGCGTGTTCACGAAGGAGCAGCTGCTGCGCGAGGTCTGGGGTTTTCGCTCGCTCGGGCGCACGCGCACGCTCGACTCGCATGCGTCACGGCTGCGGCGGAAGCTCGCCGCTGTGGGACCGGGCACGTTCGTCGTCAACGTGTGGGGCGTGGGCTACCGGCTCCTCGACGCCTGACCGCGGAAGAGGTTGGCGAACCGGTATGAATCGGAGGTGGCCGGCGCGCGCGAGCCCATCGCCTACCTCTGCAGCACGTGCGGGACGCAGTACGCGCCGAGCGTCGAGCCTCCGAACGCGTGCCTCATCTGCCTCGATGAGCGACAGTACGTCCCCGTCGGCGGGCAGCGATGGACGACGCTCGCTGAGATCGCCGCCGGCCACAAGGCCCGCGTCGAGCCCCAGGAGCCGGGCCTGCTGGGGCTTGGTCTCGAGCCCGCGTTTGCGATCGGCCAGCGCGCGCTGCTCGTCGAGGGTCTCCTCTGGGACTGCATACCGCTGATCGGCGACGAGCTAGAGGCCGGGGTCGGAGACGCGGGCGGCCTCGAGACGATCGCGATCTCGCATCCTCACTACTACACGACGATGGTCGACTGGGCCGACCGGTTCGACGCCCGCATCCTGCTGCACGAGGCCGATCGAGACTGGGTCATGCGTCCGAGCCCGCGGATCGAGCTCTGGTCGGGCGACCGGTTCCGTCTGTCCGACGAGCTCGAGCTCGTTCGCCTCGGCGGCCACTTTGCGGGCGGCACGGTGTGCACGTGGGGGGCCGGCGCGGGCGGGAGCGGCGCCCTGCTGGCCGGCGACATCGTCCAGGTCGTTGCGGATCCCGATTGGGTCAGCTTCATGTGGAGCTATCCGAACCTCATCCCGCTACCGCCTCGCGAGGTCGAGCGCATCCGCGCAGCGATCGAGCCGCTGCGCTTCGATCGTCTCTACGGCGCGTGGTGGGATCGCGTCATCGACCGTGACGCGCACCGGAAAGTGTTGCGCTCGGCGGACCGCTATCTCGACCGCATCTCCTAGAGCAGCGCGCCCTCCAGCCTGAGCAGCGCTTCCTTGCGCTCGAGGCCGCCGCCGTAGCCCACCAGCTTCCCGGTCGAGCCGATCACCCTGTGGCAGGGCAGCACGATCGGGACGGGGTTCCGGTTCATCACGGTGCCCACGGCGCGCGCCGCGCGCGGCCGTTCGACCCTCGCCGCCAGCTGTCCGTAGGTGACGACCTCGCCGTACGGGACCCGGGCGAGCTCGCCGAGCACGTTCCGGTAGAACGCGGCGAGAGGCCCGATGTCGAGCGGCAGGTCGAAGTGGTGCCGCTTGCCGTCGAAGTACTCGTCCAGCTCCCGCCGAGCCGGGTCGACCGGCTTCGCCGACCGCAGGACGCGGACGCCGAAGTCGTGCGCGAGCTTCTCGAGCTCACGGTCGGAGTCGGCGTCGTAGACGATCCGGCACAGGCCTCGCTCCGTCGTCGCCACGAAGAGCGAGCCGATCGGGGAGTCGACGAAGTCGTAGGCGACATCGAGGAGGTGTTCGTCGGCCGCCGCCTCGCGGAAGCGGCGGTCGAGCTCTGCGGAGACTGCGGTCATTGCGTTTCCTTCCGTCGGAGTCTGCGGATGCCAGCCGAGGCGGCCTGGCGGGCGGCGGTCGCGTTCGAGCCCAGCGCGGCGCCGATCTCCGCGTAGTCCAGGTCGTAGCCGTAGCGCAGCACCACCGCGGCGCGCTCGGTCGGCGGGAGCTCGTCGGCGAGATGCTCGAGCTCCGCGAAGGCCGGTCTGCCGTCGAGCGAGGCCAGCTCCGGAAGCTCCGCGTCGGCGCGCGGTCGCCGATGCTCGTCGATCGCCACCCGGCCGGCGATGGTGTACGCCCAAGCCCTGAGATGCTCGCCGTGCCGCAGGTTCGGGTAGGCGCGCAGGGCCTTCAAGAACGTCTCCTGGAATGCGTCCTCTGCCCGCTGCGGCCCGAGCCTGCGGATCAGGAAAGAGTGGATCTCCTCGCGGTGCTCCTCGTAGAACCGTTCGAACGGCGGCAAGCTCATCTGTGACATCTTGAAACGCGCAAAGGAGGCAAGGTGTGAGGATGCCTGCCGTGCGTGTTGCAGTGGTGGGACATGTGGAGTGGGTGGAGTTCCTGCGCGTCGTGGCGGTGCCCCGGTCCGGCGAGATCGTCGAAGCGGTCGAGCAGTGGGAGGAGCCGGCCGGAGGCGGCGCGGTCGCTGCCGTCCAGCTCGGGCGGCTCGCCGGCTCCTGCCTCTTCTTCACGGCTCTCGGAGCCGACGAGCACGGTCGCCGCTCCCGGGCGGAGCTGACTCGCCTGGGAGTCGACGTGCGCGCGATCCCGGAGGCGAACACGACGCGTCGCGCGTTCACCTACGTGGACGACGACGGTGAGCGCACCATCACGGTCATTGGCGACAAGCTGCGCCCGCGAGGGGGCGACAGCAGGCTGCCCTGGCGCGACCTTGCCGGCCTGGACGCCGTCTATTTCGTCAGCGGCGACGTCGAGGCGCTCCGCCACGCGCGCATGGCGCGCGTTCTCATCGCCGCCGCGAGAGAGCTCGCCACCCTGCGGGAGGCCGGTGTCCAGCTGGACGTTCTGGTCGGGAGCGGGGAGGACGACGCCGAGCTCTACCGTCCAGGGGATATCGAGCCCTCGCCACGGTTCGTCGTGACCACCTCGGGCGGACTGGGCGGCTGGGTTCAGCCGGGTGGCCCGTTCCGTCCCGCTCCGCTGCCCGGCCCGATCGTCGACGCCTACGGCTGTGGCGACTCGTTCGCGGCGGGGCTCGCTTTCGCGCTCGGCAGGGGCGACCCGATTGAGGAGGCGGTGGCGCTGGCGGCGCGCTGCGGCGCCGCTGTCATGACGGGCCGGGGACCGTACGAGGCGCAGCTCGACGGCGCTTCGATCGTCCCGTAGCAGCGGGGGGTACAAGATTCTGCGGAGCAGGACTTCGGTGCCCCGGCGTTCAAGAACCAGGGCGACTGTGTCAGCTTCGTCAACACGGGCGGGAAGAACGACGCCAGCGGTTAGCGCTCCGGCGTAGCCAACCCGCGGCTCTTTGTGATCGGGACGCCGCCTGCGCGAACACAGGCGGCGTCCACGGCTGGACCGGTGGCGAAAATCACCCTTCAGGGGTGGACAGGTGGGTTCTAGTGGTTTAGAGTGGGGCGAAGTGGAGATCACTACCGAGCCCCGAGATGCTTCTAGGCGAACACGAGCACACCCTCGATGACAAGAACCGTCTCACCCTTCCCGCGAGGTTCCGCGAGGCGTTTGCGGAGGGTGTCGTCGTCACGAGAGGCCTCGACGGCTGTCTCTACGCCTTCCGTCGTTCGGATTGGGCTGGACTTGTCGAGTCTCGACTCTCCTCGCTGGATCCGCTCCGCCCGGAAGGGCGCCGCCTCCAGCGGCACTTCTTTTCCGGGGCGACCGAGTCCGAGCTCGACAAACAGGGCCGCGTGATGATTCCTGCCTCGCTGATCGCGCACGCGAAGCTGGGGAAAGAAGTCGTCGTCGCCGGCGTCAACGACCGGCTCGAGATCTGGGATCGCGCCGCCTGGCGCAAAGAGCTGGCAATGGTCGAAGGGAGTGCGGAGGATGTTGCCGAACGTCTTGCAACACAGCGCGACTGATCACGTCCCCGTTCTCGCCGATGAGGTGCGCGAGCTCCTCGCGGTCCGCCCCGGGGAGACCGTCGTCGACGCGACCTTCGGCGCGGGCGGCCACGCGGCGCTGCTCGCCGCCGACCTCCATGGACGTGGGAGGCTCATCGCCGTCGATCGCGATCCCGGCGCGCGCGCCTACTTCAACCGCTTTGCGAAGAGCGCGGGCGTCCAGACCCGGCTTCTGCGCGGCGACTTCGCTGTGGTCCTCGACCAGCTCGCGCAGAACGATGTAGAGGCGGACGCGATTCTGCTCGACCTCGGCGTCTCGTCGATGCAGATCGATCGTCCCGAGCGCGGTTTCTCGTACACCGCGGACGCGCGGCTCGACATGCGAATGGACCCGGCCGCGGACGTCACGGCGGCGGGCATCGTCAACGAGGCGGCCGAGCGGGATCTGGCCACCATCTTCAAGCGCTACGGCGAGGAGCGGTACGCGCGCCAGATCGCCAGGGCGATCGTGCGCCGGCGCAGGCAGCAGCCGTTCGAGCGCACGGGAGATCTCGTCGAGACGATCAAGGCCGCCATCCCTGCTCCGGCCCGCTTCGGTGAGGGCCATCCGGCGAAGCGCGTGTTCCAGGCGCTCCGCATCGCCGTCAACGACGAGCTCGGCTCGCTCGAAGCCGGGCTGCCCGCAGCGTTCTCGATGCTCCGCCCGGGCGGGCGGCTCGCGGTGATCAGCTTCCACTCGCTCGAGGACCGTCTCGTCAAGCGGTTCATGCGCGAGCGTGAGCGCGGCTGCGAGTGTCCTCCAGACTTCCCTGTCTGCGTGTGTGGCAAGAAGCCCGAGCTCCGCTCGATCTCGCGCAAGGCGATCAGGCCGACCGCCCAGGAGACTGCTCTCAACCCGCGCTCCTCCTCTGCCCGGCTCCGAGTGGGAGTCAAGGTTTCCTAGCCATGGCCGCGTGGGCCGCAGCAGCCGAAGACGCCCCCGTCAGGCCGCGTCCGCGGCCTCGCTCACGCCCGGGAGTGACGCGGCGGGAGCGGCGTGTCACCGGAGGCGTGGTGTGGATCGGGGTCGTTGCGGTGCTGCTGGCGGGCGTGGTCGCGACGAACGTCGCAGTGCTGCGCTTGAACATGAAGCTCGACCGCCTCGGCCAAGAGCGGGCGGACCTCAAAGCGCGGACGGCCACGCTCTCCTCCCAGCTGTCGAGAGCGGCCTCCGCGCCGCTCATTCAGAGCATGGCCGCTAAGCGTCTCGGCTGGGTGCAGGCGACCTCCGACCAGACCACCTACTTCACGCTGCATCCCTAGCGTGACGCCTCGCCCGTGAACCGCCTCGTCAACCGGCGGATCCGGCTTTTCCTCGCAGGGCTCATGATCGCATTCGCCGGTCTCGTCGTGCGAGCAGTCTGGCTCCAGGGCGTGCGGGCGGCGTCCCTTTCGCAACTGGGGCAGACGCAGCACCGCGAGGTCGTGACGGTCCCGGCCGATCGCGGCACGATCTACGACCGGACGGGCGTCGAGCTCGGCCTCGGTGAGCGCGCCACCACCGTTTATGCGAATCCGATGCAGATCACGAATCCGGAGCGCGCGGCGGTCGCAGTGGAGCGGACGCTCGGCCTCGACGCGAACCAGCTCTACAAGACGCTCGGCGATCGCTCACGTGGCTTCGTCTACATCGAGCGCCAGGCCGACCCGGCCCAGGCCGATGCCTTGCGGAACATGAAGCTCGCCGGCTTCGGGTTCTATCCCGAGGAGCGGCGCACCTATCCGCAGCGCTCCGTCGCGGCCCAGGTACTCGGCTACGTCGGCATCGACGGCACAGGGCTGTCGGGCCTCGAGCTGCAGTACGACCGGGACCTCTCGGGCCGTGCGGGTCAGGAGACCGTCGTCAAGGATCCCGGCGGCAGCGTCATCGACATCCAGAGCCAGCGCCCGGAGGTCCCCGGCAAGGACGTCTACCTCACTGTCGACCACAGCATCCAGGCGAACGCCGAGGAGGTTCTGCGCGAGACGGTGCACAGGTGGAGCGCGAAGAGCGCGAGCGCGATCGTGCTCGATCCGCGCACCGGTGCAATCCTCGCGATGGCGGTTCAACCCGGCTACGACGCGAATCGCTATCCGTCCGCCCCGCACGACCTGCAGCGGAACCGCACGGTCACCGACACGTACGAGCCCGGCTCGACCTTCAAGCTGATCACCGTCGCAGGCGCACTGTCGGAGCGGCTCGTCTCGCCGTCGACGCGGTTCACCCTCCCGTACCAGCTCCACGTCGCCGACCGGGTCATCCACGACGCGGAGAAGCGCGGCACGGTCAACTATTCCGTCGGCCAGATCCTCGCGCACTCCTCCAACATCGGCGCCATCACGCTCGCCGAGATGCTCGGCCGGACGCGGCTGAACGACTGGATCGGGCGTTTCGGCTTCGGTCACACGACGGGAGTGGATTTTCCGGGCGAGAGCCCCGGGATCGTCCTTCCGCCGGACAAGTGGTCGGGCTCGACGATCGGCAACGTCCCTATCGGGCAGGGGATCGCGGTCACGCCGGTGCAAATGGCCGCGGCCTACGCGGCGATCGCGAACGGCGGAGTCTGGTCGAGGCCCCACCTCGTCGATCATGTCGCCGGCGGCGCCCGCCCGTCGCTGCACCGGCACCGGCTCGTCTCCAAGAGGATCGCGGACCAGCTGATGCTGATGCTGAAGGACGTCGTCGCCGAGGGGACGGGCCAGTACGCGGCCATTCCGGGCTACCAGGTTGCAGGCAAGACGGGAACCGCGCAGAAGCCGGACTCGCGCGGCGGCTATGCGACGGGGCGCTACGTCGCCTCGTTCGTCGGCGCGGTGCCCGCTTCCCGCCCGCGGCTGGTCGTCCTCGTCACCGTCGACGAGCCGCGCGGGGCGATCTTCGGCGGCGTGGTGGCCGCGCCCGCCTTCCAGCAGATCGCCCGCTTCGACCTCCAGTACCTGGAAGTGCCGCCCGACGGCGCTCCCGGTTACCGGGGCTGACACTTCCGGATACACAACTAGACTTGACCGGCGACATGCAGCTGGAGCGGCTCATCGCTGCGCTGGCCCCCACCGACGTCATCGGAAGCGCTGCCGCCGAGATCCGCGAGCTGGCGTACGACGCACGGGAGGCGCCGCGCGATTCCCTCTTCTTCTGCATACCGGGCGCGAGTGCCGACGGGCACGACTTCGCCCCGGACGCGATCCGCCGCGGCGCTTCCGCCCTCGTCGTCGAGAGGCCGCTCGACGTCGGTGTCCCGCAGCTCGTCGTGCCGAGCGTCCGCGCCTCGATGCCGCGGGCCGCGGTCGAGTTCTTCGGCGACCCGACCGCAGAGCTGCCGGTTGCCGCGATCACCGGTACGAACGGGAAGACGACGACGGCTTACCTCCTCTGGTCGGTCCTCTCGGCCGCGGGGGAGCAGCCGGGCCTTCTCACGAACATCGAGCGCCGCGTGGGCGGCGAGGCTCGCGCTGTCGGGCTCAACACGCCCGAGTCGATCGACGTCCAGCGCCTGTTCCGCGAGATGCTCGAGGCCGGCAGCCGCTCCTGCGTGATGGAGGCGACGTCGATGGCTTCCGTCATGGGCCGGCTCGAGGGCACGCGGTTCGCGGTGCTCGTGTTCACGAACCTGACCCAGGACCACCTCGACTTCCACGGGACGATGGAGGACTACTTCGAGGCGAAGAGGAGATTGTTCTCGCAGGCGACTCACGCGGTGATCAACGTCGGGGATCCGTTCGGGGCCCGGCTCGCAGCCGAGCTTCCGGACGCGCGGACCTTTGCGCCCGGCGACGACCTCGGTGACGTCGACCTCGCGCTCCGCGGTCGGTTCAACGTCGAGAACGCGCTGGCCGCCGCGACGGCGGCGCGAGCGCTCGGCATCGAGGAGGAAGCGATCAAGGCCGGCATCGAGGCGGTCGACCGGGTTCCGGGCCGTTTTGACCCGGTCGACGAGGGTCAGCCTTTCGCCGTGCTCGTCGACTACGCGCACACGCCCGGCGCTCTCCAGACCGCGCTCGAGTCCGCGCGCGACCTTGCGCGCGCGCGTGTGATCTGCGTCTTCGGCGCGGGCGGCGACCGGGACCGCACCAAGCGACCGCTCATGGGACGCGTGGTCTCGGAGCTGGCCGACATCGCGATCGTGACCTCGGACAACCCGCGCAGTGAGGATCCAGCGACCATCGCGGCGGAGATCGCTGACGGCCTCGACCTCGAGGTCGAGCTCGACCGGAGACGCGCGATCGAGCATGCGCTCGCACTCGCCCGGGAGGGCGACGTGGTCGTCGTCGCCGGCAAAGGGCACGAGCAAGGGCAGGAGGTGGGGGGCCGCAAGCTTCCGTTCGACGACGGCGAGGTAGTGCGCGATGCGCTGCACCGCCTGAGGGCGCCTGCGTGATCCCGCTCGAGACGAATCTCCTCGACGGGCTCGGGCGAGTCGAGACTCGCGCCGATGTGTTCACCGGCGTCCAGGTCGACTCACGGCGCGTCCGCGCGGGCGACCTCTTCGTCGCGGTCGGACGCGGAGTGGACTTCCTGGGGGACGCGCGCGCGGCCGGCGCGACCGTCACGCTCGTGCCAGACGATGCCTTCGGAGCGCTGGCGCGGATCGGCCGCGCCGTGCGCGAACGGAGCGACACGACCGTGGTCGGCATCACCGGCTCGATGGGCAAGACGTCGACGAAGGACATCCTCGCCGCGCTCTGCGAGTCCGCGTCCGCCCCGACGATCGCGGCTGAGGCGAGCTTCAACAACGAGATCGGCGTCCCGCTGACGCTTTGCCGCCTCGAGGAGGACACCGCGGTCTGCATCCTCGAGCTCGCGATGCGCGGCTTCGGGCAGATCGCGGAGCTCTGCGAGATCGCGCAGCCGGTGATCGGCGTCGTGACGAACGTCGGGCCGGTTCATCTCGAGCTCGTCGACTCGATCGAAGGCGTCCAGCGGGCCAAGGGAGAGTTGATCGCGGCGCTTCCCCCCGGCGGCACGGCGATCGTGCCCGCGGACTTCCCAATTGGACGGACGGACGTCGAGATCGTCCGGCTCCGCGAGCCGGAGGTGGAGAGGGTGAACGGCCGCACGGTCGTCGACGGCGTCAGCTTCAACTTCACTGCGCGACACCAGGCCGCGAACGCGGCCAGCGCGCTCGCGGCGCTCGACGCCCTCGGCCTCGCACGGCCGGCGTCGGTGAACGTCGCCTTCGCGCGCTGGCGTGGCGAGGAGGCGCAGCTGCCGGGCGACGGCCTGCTGATCAACGACGCGTACAACGCGAATCCCGTCTCGATGCGCGCGGCCCTCGAGTACCTCGCCGAGCGTGCCGGAGAACGCCGCCGGGTTGCGATCCTCGGTGACATGGCCGAGCTCGGACGCACGGGGCCCGGCTACCATCGCGAGGTCGGCCGGGCCGCAGCCGAGCTCGGTGTCGACGAGGTGCTCGCCGTGGGCGAGCTCGCGCGGGGCTATCTCGACGCGGGTGTGCGCGGCCGGTGGGTGCCGAACGTCCACGAGGCACTGCGGGAGTTGGACGATTTCGTCCGTCCGGGTGACGCCGTGCTCGTGAAGGCGTCGCGCGCGATCGGCCTCGAAGCCGTCGCTCTCGCTCTGACCCGGGTCGCCGCGCACCGGTGACCCGCCCCGCGACCCGTGACGGCGTCCGCCACAGTCATCGGGCGGATCACCCGTGATCCGCGTCCTCGCTGCGGGGGTGATCGCGATGGTCGTGTCGATCGTCGCCGGTCCGAAGTTCATCGAGTTCCTGCGCCGGAACGAGTTCGGCCAGCACATCCGCGAGGAGGGGCCGGCCGCGCATCGCGTCAAGCAGGGGACGCCCACGATGGGCGGCCTGCTCATCGTCGTTGTCGCCGCGGTCGCATTCCTCGCGGTCTCGAAGTACAAGGTTCCTGCCCTCACCGTCCTGTTCGTCACGCTCGGCTGCGGCGCGATCGGCTTCCTCGACGACTTCATCAAGCTCACCAACCGGCGCTCGCTCGGCCTCCGCGGACGCTGGAAAATGCTGCTGCTCGCCCTGATCACGATCGGCGTCGGCTTCGCTGCGAGCCATCAGCACCTGCCGACGAGTGTCTTCGTGCCGGTCGTGCACTGGAACCTGCAACTGGGGTGGGGTTGGTACGTGCTCCTGTTCCTTGTTATCGCGGGCACCGCAAACGGGGTCAACCTCACGGACGGGCTCGATGGGCTCGCGGCCGGCACGGGGATCATCGCGCTCATCACCTTCACCGCGATCGCGGTCGTGACGTACATCCGGTCGGGCAATCCCGGCGGACGCTTCGACAGCCGGCTCGACCTGGCGATCGTCGGCGCCGCTCTCATCGGTGCCACGATCGGGTTCCTCTGGTACAACGCGTTCCCCGCCGAGCTGATCATGGGTGACACCGGCGCGATGGCGATCGGCGGTGCGCTCGCCGCGCTGGCGATCTTCACGCAGACGATCATCCTGCTTCTCCTGATCGGCGGCATCTTCGCCATCGAGGCACTCTCGGTGATCGTGCAGGTGATCTCCTTCAAGTACTACGGGCGCCGCGTCTTCCTGATGACGCCGATCCACCATCACTTCGAGATGAAGGCCTGGTCCGAGACGAAGATCATGGTGCGGTTCTGGATCGTGACCGCGTTCCTCTGCGCCGTTGGCTTCGCCCTCTTTTACTACGACTTCACCTACTTCCGGCGCTGAGCGGGCCGCCCGACCACCTCGCCGAGATCCGCGACACGGTCCTCGACAACGCGAGGATCGGCGCCGGAGACGTTGTCGTCGACGCCGGGACAGGGACGGGGCTCATCGCCGCCGCCGCGTCCGAACGTGTCGGCACAGACGGGGTCGTACTCGCGCTGGACACCTCCGCCGACCACCTCGAGGAGCTCAGACGCGTGGCGACCGCGCCGAACATCTTCTTCCTCCTCGGGAGTGCCGACGTCCTGCCGCTTCCCGACGAGAGCGCCGACGCCGTCTGCGCTCGTTTCGGGCCGGCCCATGTCCGTGACGAGGCCGAGGCTGTGCATGAGCTCTTTCGCGTCCTCCGCGCGCGCGGACGCGTGTCGATCTTCAAGCCCTCTCGCAAGCCGGACGAGGATCCCGGCGCTCCGGCGTTGAACTTCGACGAACATGACCTGGAGAGGCATCTTCACGAGGCCGGGTTCGTCGACGTGACGCTCGATCTCCCCCCGGGAGAGGGCAAGTCGTCGGGCGCGCCGCTCTACCTGACCGCGGCGAAGCCGTGAAGCTCCCTCGTCGCGCACTCGTCGTCGGGCTCGCGCGGTCGGGCGAGGCCGCCGCCCTCGCGCTGGCGCGCCGCGGCGTCCCCGTGGTCGGCGTCGACCGCGATCCCGATGTGGCCGCCGGGAGGCTTGTGTCCGCAGGCGTCGAAGTCCACCTGGGGACAGAGGAGGAACGGTTGCTTCACGACGTCGAGCTGCTGATCAAGAGCCCGGGGGTGCCCGAGGCTGCGCCTCTGCCGACGGCTGCGCGCGTACGCGGCATCCCGGTGTGGAGCGAGGTCGAGCTCGGGTTCCGACTCCTCTGCAACCCGATCGTCGGGGTCACCGGAACGAACGGGAAGACGACGACGAGCGAGCTGCTCGGGGCGATCTTCGACGCAGCCGGAGAGCCGGTCGCCGTCGCGGGCAACGTCGGACGGCCGCTCACCGGTCTCGACGGCGAGCTGGCCGAAGACGCGTGGGTCGTCTGCGAGCTGTCGAGCTTCCAGCTCGAGGACGTGCACCGCTTTCGCCCGCGCGTCGCCGTACTGCTGAACCTCGAGCCGGATCACCTCGACCGTCACGGCACGTTCGAGTCCTACCGCGCCGCGAAGCTCCGGATCTTCGAGAACCAGACTGAGGCGGACACCGCGGTCGTCCCGCACGGCTTCGACGCGATCCCGGGCGGGGCGCGACGGGTCGAGTTCTCGGGGGGCGACCGGCTCCCGGCCGAGCCGCGCATCCCGGGCGAGCACAACCGCGAGAACGCGGCCGCCGCGGCCGCCGCGGCCCGCGCCGCGGGCATCTCGGACGACGCCATCGCCGACGCGCTGAGGACGTTCCCCGGCGTCCCGCACAGGCTCGAGCTGGTCGCAGAGATCGACGGAGTGCAGTACGTCAACGACTCGAAGGCGACCAACACGGCGGCTGCGCGCCGAGGGATCGCCGCCTACCCGGGCACGGTCCTCAGGCTGATCCTCGGCGGGTCGCTCAAGGGAGAGTCGTTCGACGAGCTCGCGGAGAGCCTGCCGCCGACGGTCCGCTCGATCGACCTGATCGGGGAGGCAACGGAGAGCCTCGCTGCCTCCCTGGGCCGCGCAGGGCGGAGTTACAGGCGTTCGAACGACCTCGCGACCGCCGTCGGAGCGGCGGCCGGGGAAGCGGAGCCCGGCGACGTCGTCCTGCTGTCGCCCGCCTGCGCGAGCTTCGACCAGTTCGAGAGCTACGAGGAGCGAGGCGACACCTTTCGCCGGCTCGTGAAGGACCTCTGGTGAGGAAGGGCCAGATCGAGTCGCATCTACTCGTGCTCATCACGCTCGGGCTGGTGGCGTTCGGCCTGGTGATGGTCTACAGCGCGACCTCTGCGCCCGCCGCTCTCGCGCGCACGGACCCGATGTCGTACCTCAAGAAGCAGGGCATCTACGCGCTGATCGGCGTCGGGTTGATGATCGCGGCGGCACGGTTCGACTACCGGCGCCTCCGGCAGCTCGCGCCGGGCCTCGTGCTTGTCGCGCTCGGCGGCTGCCTCGCGGTGCTGGCGATCGGGGCTCGCATCAACGGCGCCCGCCGCTGGATCGAGCTCGGTCCGGCGACGTTCCAGCCCTCCGAGCTCGCGAAGCTCGCGTTGGCGGTCTGGGCGGCGGCGTACCTCTGTAAACGCCCGGCGCCGCGGACGCTCAAGGAGCTCTGGCGCCCCGTCGGCATCCTGCTCGGCGTCTTCTGCCTCGTGATCCTCGCCGAGCCAGATCTCGGCACCGCGATCTCGCTCGTGGTCGTCCTGCTTGCCGTGCTGCTCGTGTCCGGCACGCCGATGCCGACGCTGGCGGCCGGGACGGGGATTCTCACAGCCCTCGGGCTGGTCGCGATCTGGTTCGAGCCCTACCGGCGAGCGCGCGTCTTCAGCTTCCTCGACCCCTGGAAGGATCCGCACGGGGCCGGCTTTCAGACCGTCCAGGCGCTGATCGGCCTCGGCTCGGGCGGCGTGTTCGGCGTCGGCCTCGGCCACGGCGTGCAGAAGGTCAACTATCTACCCGAGGCGCACACGGACATGATCATGGCCGTCATCGGCGAGGAGCTCGGGCTGCTCGGCGTCACGGCGGTGGTGGCTGCGTTCGCCGCCTTCGGCTACGCGGGCCTGAAGCTCGCGCACGGCTGCACCGACCCGTTCGGCAAGCGCCTTGCGGCCGGGCTCGTCGGGCTCGTCTGCGGCCAGGCCGTGATCAACCTCGCCGCCGTCCTCGGGCTCGCTCCGCTGACGGGAATCCCGCTGCCGTTCATCTCCTACGGCGGGTCGAGTCTCGTCATCGCGCTCCTCAGCGTCGGCATCCTCCTTAACATCGCCGGAAGTCATGGAGCGCGAGCGAAAGCTGCGGTGCCTGATCGCGGCCGGGGGGACCGTCGGCCACGTGGCGCCGTCGCTCGCGGTGGCCGAGGCGCTGCAACGGCGGGGCGTGCAAGTGACGTTCGCCGGGTCGCCCGATCGCATCGAGGCGCGGCTCGTTCCTGAAGCCGGCTACGAGCTCGACACGTTCGACATCTCCGGCTTTCCTCGTCGCCTTTCGCCGGCCCTCGTCCGCGCAGTGATCCGGGCGGCCCGGGCTCCGGACGCGTGCCGCCGCATCCTCGACGCGCGGCGTCCGGACGTCGTCCTCGGCGGGGGCGGGTACGTCGCAGGCCCGATGGTCTACGCCGCTGCACGGCGGCGGATCCCGACCGCGCTGATGGAAGCCGACGCGCATCTAGGCCTGGCAAACCGCCTGGCGGCGCCGTTCGCGCGCCGCGTGTTCCTCTCCTTCGCGATCGACGGCCGTGGCGAGCCGAAATACCGCGTCACAGGGAGGCCGATCCCCGCCCGATCGCAGCCGGTGCCGCAGGCCGAAGCGCGGAGCCTGTTCGGCCTTCCGCGTGAAGGCCCTGTCCTCCTCGTGTTCGGCGGCTCGCTCGGCGCCCGCGTGCTGAACGACCTTGCGATCGAGTCCTTCGGTGCGGCAGGCCCCGCCGTCCTGCACCTCTGCGGCACGCGCGACTACGACGAGCTGAATGAGCGGGTCAGCCGCCCCGACTACCGGTTGTTCGCCTTCACGGAGGAGTTCGGCGCCGCGCTCGGCGCCTGCGACCTCGCGCTCGCGCGCGCGGGAGGCTCCGTCTGGGAGCTCGCGGCGGCCGCGAAGCCGGCGGTGCTCGTCCCCGGCGACTTCGCCACCGGCGACCACCAGACGAAGAACGCGCGCTACTTCGAGCACGGCGGCGGCGCGATCGTCGTGGCCGAAGCCGACGTGGGGCGGCGCGCCCCGGATTTGCTCCGCTCGCTGCTGGACGATCCCGCGAGGCTCGCCGAGATGTCGCGGGCAATGCACGCGCTCGCCCGTCCCGACGCCGGCGACGAGATTGCGGAGGAGCTCATTGGCCTTGCCTCTTGAGGGTCGCCGGCTCTGGATCGCCGGGATCGGCGGCGCCGGAATGAGTGCGTACGCAACGCTGGCGCGCGCGTGGGGTGCCCAGGTGCGCGGGTGGGACCGTGTGCACACTCCGTACCTCGATCACCTCGAGGGAATCGACGTCGAGATCTCGGACGAGCCGCCGGCTGTACCCGACGGGTGGGAGGCGTTCGTCTCGACGGCGTTCGCCGGACGCGTGCCGGGCAAGAGCAGGGCGGAGCTCCTCGCAGAGCTCGTCTCGCTCCGCGACGCGATCGTCGTCTCGGGCGCGCACGGGAAGACCACCACCACCGCGATGGTCGCGTTCTGCCTCCTCCGCCTCGGGCGCGATCCCGCCTGGCTGATCGGTGCCGAGATCCCTCAGCTCGGCGGCAACGCCGGCGCGGGGGCAGGTTGGCTCGTCGTCGAGGGCGACGAGTCCGACCGGACGATCGCCTTTCTCCGGCCGAAGATCGCCGTCGTGACGAACGTCGACCACGACCATCATGCGACCTTCGGCTCGCGTGCAGAGGTGGAGGAGCTCTTCGGCGCCTGGCTCGCGGAGATTCCGCAGCACGTCCTCGGCGAGGAGCTCGCGCCCTATGACGGGAAGCTCTGCGTCGCCGGTGAGCACAATCGTCGGAACGCGGCCTGCGCGCTCGCGGCGCTCGAGCTCGCGGGCGTCGCCCGGGCCGAGGCCGAGCCGATGCTCGCGGAGTTCACCGGCGCCGCGCGGCGGCTCGAGCACAGGGGGACGGTGCGCGGAGCCGACGTGTACGACGACTACGCCCACCATCCGGCTGAGATCACGGCGACGCTGCGGGCGCTCCGCGACCATGGCCGCCTTCTCGTCCTCTTCCAGCCGCACCTCTATTCGCGGACGCGCCATCTCGCGCGCGGACTGGCAGAGGCGCTCGCACTTGCCGATGTCGTCGCGGTCACGGACATCTACCCCGCGCGCGAGCAGCCGGTCGCGGGCGTCACGGGCAAGGTCGTCGTCGACCGGCTCGCGGAGCTTCGACCCGGGATGACGCTCGCGTGGACCCCATCCGTGGAGGACGGCGTCGTCTATCTGTCGAGCGTCCTACGCGAAGGTGACCGTGTCGTCAGCATCGGCGCGGGAGACGTGGACAGGGCGGCGGCGATGCTGTTGGAGGAGGGGCAGTGAAGATCGAGCACGACATCCTCCTGTCGCGGTTCACGACCCTCGGTACGGGTGGCCCCGCGCGCGCACTCGCGCGGCCGAGCACTCTCGCGGAGCTCGAGGAGGCCCTCGCGTTCGCGGCAGAAGAGCACCTTCACGTCGCGACCGTCGGTCTCGGATCGAACCTGCTCGTCGCCGACGAGGGCTTCGACGGGCTTGTCCTCAAGCTCGCCGGGGAACTTGGCCGGGCGGAGGTGCAGGGCGACCTCCTGGTGGCGGGCGGCGGGGCGACGAACGCGGTGTGCTTGCACCGCGCCCGGGCAGCGGGCCTCGGCGGCTTCGAGTTCGCCTGCGCGATTCCGGGGACGACGGGCGGGGGAGTCTGGATGAACGCCGGCGCGTACGGCGCGGACTGGGCAGGGATCCTCGCGCGGGCGCTCGTCGTCGACGGCGACGGCGCCCACTGGCGGACCCCTGCCGAGCTCGGGCTGAAATACAGGCGGTCCGATCTTCGACACGACCAGGTGGTGGCGCGGGTCGAGTTCCGCCTCACCCCGCGGCCGGTCGAAGAGATCAAGGCGATGATCGCCGAGCTCCAGGCGCGCCGGAAGGCCGCGCAGCCGACGAACAAGCGGACGTATGGCAGCGTGTTCAAGAATCCCGACCACGAGCTCACCGCCGGGCGGATGCTCGAGGCCTGCGGGCTGAGGGGATACCGAATCGGGGGCGCCCAGATCTCCCCGCGGCACGCGAACTTCATCGAGAACGCCGACGGCGCCCGTTCCGTAGATGCGGTTGCGCTGATGGCCGAGGGCCGCCGGCGCGCCTCCGAGCAGTACGGCGTCGAGCTCGAGCACGAGGTCGTGTTCCTGGGGCCGCTCGAGCTGCCGCCGCTCGGCGGGTAGGACCGCCGGGCCGCGCGGCGAACTCAGCCGCATGGCCGAGCAGGCTCTGCAGCTGCGTACGAGAAGGCGCGTCCGTTCGCGTGCGGACCTCGCGCGGTTCATCCCGTCTGGTCGTTCGATGGCGGTCGGACTGGGTCTGATCGCCGCCGTCGCGGGAATGTACGCGCTTGCCCGTGGGACTTCGATGTTCGCGGTGCAGCGCATCGACGTGCGCGGGGCGTCGCCGGCGGTCGCCGCCCAGGTCGAGACACTGCTCCGCTCGTACCACGGGAGGAGCCTCGTCGGGGTGGACAGCGCCTCGGTCGAGCATCGCGTCGGCGGGCTGTCGACCGTACGGAGCGCGGTGGTCGATCGCGCCTTTCCGCACACCCTGACCATCCGTGTCCAGCCCGAGATCCCCGTCGCGCTCCTCCGGCGGGGCGGAGGCTCGTGGCTCGTCTCGGCGCGTGGACGCGTGATCGCTCCGGTCGCGCGGGGCACGCATCGCTCGCTGCCCCGCATCTGGCTGCCTCAGCAGACCGACATCACGGTGGGATCCCTGCTCGGAAACGACCCCGGCGCCCTCGCAGCCCGGTCGCTCTCGACATTCGTCGGCAGCGGTTTCACGAAGAGGATCTCGTTTGTCCGCGCGCTCCAGGGCCAGATCACGCTCGGGCTGCGGGGTGGCTTGGAGGTGCTGCTCGGGGCTCCACTCGACCTTCCCCTCAAGATCGGGATCGTCCGCGGCCTGCTGCCGACCTTCGCGCCGGTGTCGCAGGGCGGCCCCACCTATCTCGACGTGACCGTTCCCGAGCGTCCCGTCGCAGGACGAAACCCTCGAGTCTCAGGTTGAGCTTGATGGTCTGCCGCGTTGACACTGCAGGACGGGCAGCGTACCCTGCTTCGCAGAGAGGGCTCGACCGCCCCAACGCTTTACTCCAGCTTGAGATCGAGCACGGCCAATCACATGAACCAGACCGGTAACTATCTCGCCGTCATCAAGGTGATCGGCATCGGCGGAGGCGGCACGAACGCCGTCAACCGCATGGTCGACGCGGGCCTGTCCGGCGTCGAGTTCATCGCGGTCAACACCGATGCGCAGGCGCTCCTGATGACGGACGCCGACGTGAAGATCCAGGTCGGCGCGGACTCGACCCGGGGCCTCGGCGCCGGTGCCGATCCCGCGGTCGGCCTGGCCGCGGCCCAGGAGAGCCGCGACGACCTCAAGGACGCGCTCAAGGGCGCGGACATGATCTTCATCACGGCGGGTGAAGGAGGCGGCACCGGCACAGGCGGAGCGCCCATCGTTGCCGAGCTGGGGCAAGAGCTCGGCGCGCTGACGGTCGGCGTGGTCACCCGCCCCTTCGCCTTCGAGGGCCGGAAGCGCGCAGACCAGGCCGAGAAGGGCATCGACCAGCTGCGCGACCGTGTCGACACGCTGATCGTGATCGAGAACGACCGCCTGCTACAGGTCGTCGAGCGCCAGACATCGGTCGTGGACGCATTCCGGATGGCGGACGACATCCTCCGCCAGGGCGTCCAGGGCATCACCGACCTGATCACCGAGCCCGGACTGGTCAACCTCGACTTCGCCGACGTCCGGACGATCATGCGCGACGCCGGCTCGGCGCTGATGGGAATCGGCAGCGCGTCCGGAGAGAACCGGGCCGCGGAAGCCGCGCGTACCGCGGTCTCGTCCCCGCTGCTCGAGGCCTCGATCGAAGGGGCGACCGGGATCCTGCTCAACGTCACCGGCGGCTCCGGGATCGGGCTCTTCGAGGTCAACGAGGCGGCGGAGGTCGTGACGGGCGCCGCAGACCAGAACGCGAACGTCATCTTCGGCGCAGTCATCGACGATGCGATTGGAGAAGAGGTCAAGGTCACGGTGATCGCGACAGGCTTCGGGGCCAAGACCGGCCGGCGCCGCCGGCGGGACAAGACGGAGCACGAGGCACCGCTGCCCGCCCTTGCCGCGACCGAGGAGTTCGAGGTCTCGCAGGACACCCTCGACGTGCCCTCGTTCCTCCGCGACGACTGACCGAGCCGGCGCCGCGCCGTTCGGCGCTGGTTAGCATCGTCGGGGCATGGTCCGGACGCTGCAGCTGACGCCGCTCCACGATCGACACGTCGCCCTCGGCGCACGCATGGTGCCGTTCGCCGGCTGGGACATGCCCGTCCAGTACGAGGGGGTGATTCCCGAGCACAAGGCCGTTCGATCGGACTGCGGTGTGTTCGACGTCTCGCACATGGGCGAGCTCGAGGTCGAGGGTCCGCGCGCCACCGACCTGCTCCAGTCCGCGCTCTCGAACGACCTCGAGAAGATCGGGCCGGGGCAGGCCCAGTACACGCTGCTGACGAACGAGCGCGGCGGGATCCTCGACGACCTGATCGTCTATCGCCTCGGCGACTTCCGTTACCTGCTGATCGTGAATGCCTCGAACCGCGAGTCGGACTTCCGCTGGCTGAAGGGCCGGGAGCTGCCGGGCTCGGACGTGCGCGACGTCTCCGACGAATACGCCCTCCTCGCCGTTCAGGGACCGCGGGCGATCGAGCGACTCGGCCTGCCGGAGGCGAAGCCGTTCACTTTCGCGGAGGCGGAGATCGACGGGATCGAGTGCATGGCGAACCGCACGGGCTACACCGGTGAGAGAGGCTGCGAGCTGCTCGTCATGGCCGAGGATGCCGGGGCGCTGTGGGACCGGGTGCTCGCGCGAGGCGCCGTGCCCTGCGGGCTCGGCGCGCGCGACACGCTGCGGCTCGAGGCGTGCTTCCCGCTGCACGGAAACGACATCACCGGGGACACCGATGCGATCTCGGCCGGGCTCGCCTGGTGCTGCGCGCTCGACAAGGACTTCACCGGCGCCGGGAGGCTCCGGGAGATCAAGGACGGCGGGCCGCAGCGAAGGCTCGTTCCCTTCGTCATGGACGACAAGGCGGTGCCGCGCCAGGGAATGGCGATCGCGGGCGGGGGAGAGGTGACGTCGGGCACGCACTCGCCCATGCTCGACCGCGGCATCGGGCTCGGCTACGTGCCGGCGGACGCGTCCGCCACCGGGACCGATCTGACGATCGACGTCCGGGGGCGGGAGCGGCGCGGGCACGTCGTCAAGCGACCGATCTACGAGCGAGAGGAGTAGCCGAAGATGGCCGCCACCGAGACCTATCCAGAGGGCCTCAAGTACCACGCAGAACACGACTGGGCGCGCATCGAGGGCGACGAAGCCGTGCTCGGCATTACCTGGTTCGCGCAGGACTCGCTCGGGGAGCTCGTGCACTACGAGGCTCCGAAGGAAGGTGACCCCGTGGCGAAGGACACTCCCTACGGGGAGATCGAGTCGGTGAAGGCGGTCTCGGACGTGATCGCGCCTCTCTCCGGCGAGGTGATCGAGGTCAATCAGAAGGTCGTCGACGAGCCCGAGACCGTGAATGCCGATCCCTACGGCGAAGGATGGCTCGTGCGCATTCGCCTCAGTGATCCCGCGCAGGCGGACGCGCTACTGGACGTCGACGCATACAAGCAGGTCGTCGCAGAAGCCTGAGTTGGGCTACCTCTCACTGACAGACGCGGACCGCGAGGCGATGCTCGCGGCGATCGGAGTCTCCTCGGTGGAGGAGCTCTTCCGAGACATCCCTCCCGGGGTCCGCTTCGACAGGGCGCTCGCGCTCGAGTCGCCGCTCGGCGAGCAAGAGCTCACACGCCACCTCGAGGGGCTCGCGGCCCGGAACATCGACACGGGCCGGGAGCTCTCGTTCCTCGGGGCGGGGATCTACGACCACTACGTCCCAGCGATCGTCGACGCGGTGCTTCAGCGCGGCGAGTTCCTGACGGCGTACACGCCGTATCAGCCAGAGCTCAGCCAGGGCGTCCTGCAGGCGATCTTCGAGTACCAGACCGTGATCTGCGAGTTGACAGGCATGGACGTCTCGAACGCGTCCGGCTACGACGGCACGACCGTCGCGGCCGACGCCTGCTTCATCGCGAAGCACGCGACCGGCCGCACGAAGGTCGTGATCACCGAGGCGACGAACCCGCAGGTCCGTCAGGTAGTGAAGACGTACGCGCCCGGGTTCGGGCTCGAGGTCGTCGAGGTCGCGCACCGTGGCGGGGCGACGGATCCTGACGAGCTCCAGAAAGCCGCGACCGATGCTGCCTGCGTCATCTTCCAGCAGCCGAACTTCTTCGGCTGCCTCGAGCCGGCGCCGGATCTGGCGGCCGTGGCGAACGAGGCGGACGCGATCGCCGTCGCGCACGTGGACCCGATCTCGCTGGGCGTCCTGGAGGCTCCAGGGTCGTACGGCTGCGGCATCGCCATCGGTGAGGGCCAGGGTGCCGGGAACTACCAGTCGTTCGCTGGCCCGCACTACGGGTTCCTGGCCGCCAAGACCGAGTTCACTCGGCGGATGCCCGGTCGGATCGTGGGGGAGACTGTGGACGCCGTCGGCGAGCGCGGTTATGTCCTGACCCTGCAGACTCGTGAGCAGCACATCCGCCGTGAGAAGGCCACGTCGAACATCACGACGAACCAGACGCTTCTCGCCCTCGGCGGTCTCGTGTACCTCTCGTGGCTCGGGCCGCAGGGCCTGCGCGAGCTGGGGGAGACCTGCATGAGCCTCGCCGAGCACGCGAAGCGCAGGCTGGTCGACGCGGGGCTCGAACTGGTGTTTGCCGATCGGGCAACGTTCAAGGAGTTTGCCGTGCGCGCCGGACGACCTGCGAAGGAGGCGATCCGCCAGGCGCGCGCGCATGGGGTGCACCCGGGTTATCCACTCGGCCGAGACTACGAAGCTCTCGACGACGCCGTGCTGGTCGCGCTGACGGAGCGGCGGACGCCGGAGGACGTCGACCGGCTCGTCGAGGCGCTGGCCCTATGAAGCTCATCTTCGAGAAGTCGCGTGCGGGCCGTCGTGGCGGGGAGCTGCCCCACTACGACCTCCCGCGCGTCGAGGTTCCGGAGGAATTGCGTCGCAGGGAGGCTCCCCGCCTGCCCGAGCTCGCGGAGCCGGAGGTGCTGAGGCACTTCACCGAGCTGTCGACGCGCAACTTCGGGATCGACACGGGCTTCTACCCGCTCGGTTCGTGCACGATGAAATACAACCCGCGCGTCAACGAGCGCCTCGTGATGCTCCCGGGCTTCCGCGACCTCCACCCCTACCAGGACGAGGACGAGATCCAGGGCGCGCTTGAGCTGATGTGGCGGCTGCAGGAGATCCTGATCGAGGTCTGCGGGCTTCACGCCTGCTCGCTCCAGCCGGCGGCCGGATCGCAGGGCGAGCTCACGGGGCTCATGCTGATCCGCGCGTATTTCGCGGATCGGGGCGAGGGCGACCAGCGCGACACCATCATCACCGCCGACACCGCGCACGGGACGAACCCGGCCAGCGTCACCATGTCGGGCTACAAGCTCGCCAAGGCCAGAACCGACGAGCGCGGCAACGTCGACGTCGCGTACCTCCGGGAGTTGGTCGATGAGCGCACGGCCGGCCTCATGCTCACGAACCCGTCGACGCTCGGGCTCTTCGACGAGCACATCGAAGAGATCGCCGAGATCTTTCACGGCGCGGGAGCGCTCCTCTACTACGACGGCGCCAACATGAACGCCGTCTGCGGCATCTCACGCCCGGGCGACATGGGCTTCGACATCGTGCACATCAACCTGCACAAGACGTTCTCGCAGCCGCATGGGGGCGGGGGTCCCGGCGGCGGGCCGATCGTCGTCCGTGACACGCTCGAGCCGTTCCTCCCTGTGCCGGCCGTCGTCAGGGACGGCGAGCGGTTCCGGCTCGACCACGAGCGGCCGAAGTCGATCGGGAAGGTACGCGGGTACACCGGCCCGTTCGGCGTCTTCGTGCGCTCGTACGCCTTCATCAGGTCCTACGGGCCTCGCCTGCGGGAGATGTCGGAGGCCGCGGTCCTGAACGCCAACTACCTGCTCGCGCGGCTGAAGGACGTCTACGAGCTCCCGTACGACCGCCTCTGCATGCACGAGTTCGTCCTCAGCGCGCGCGGGCTCAAGCGCGAGCACGGGATCACCGCGCTCGACGTCGCCAAGCGGCTGATGGACTACGGCTTTCATCCGCCGACGATCTACTTCCCGCTCGTCGTCCCCGAAGCGCTGATGATCGAGCCGACCGAGACCGAAGCCAGGGAGACGCTCGACGCCTTCGCGGACGCGATGCTCGCGATCGCGCGAGAGGCGGAGACGGATCCGGAGACGATCCACTCCGCGCCGCACGGCCGTCCCGTGCAACGGCTGGACGAGGTTCGCGCGGCGAAACAGGCCATCGTGAAGCACTCCTTCGACACGAAGTCCGCCGTCTCCGTTCCGGGCGAGAGCTAGCTCGAGATCGTCAGGCTGCTAGCGGCAGGGACAGCTGCGTCAGGCCGAGTCGCTCGAAGACGCGCTCGACCTCGAGGGCGACGACCTCGAACTGCCCGGCCGGCCACACGTGCGGGTCGTCTTCCCCCTGGAGCTTCTCGAGCCTACGTTCGAGGGTCGCGTCCTCCGACCGAAGCAGGACCGTCTGCGCGTAGCACCGCGCCCAGACCTCGTGTACCGACTGGAAGTACCGCTGACGTCCATGGCCTCCCGGTAGCGACCGCTTCTCGAGCGACCTTGCGACGTCGCGCCACAGGGCGAACGCCGGATGGACCTCGGACGCCCACGAGCGTGACTTCCGGCTGTAGTAGCTCTGGTGATCGAGCAGATGTCCGAGCTCGTGCAGGAACCCGAGTGTCGCGCGCCCGCCGAGGCGCGACACGCGCACGTCGATCGGATCTCGCTTGCGGAAGCGATACGCGCCGGCCTCGCTCGTCGTCGCGGTCGAACGCACGGGCACGGGCTCGAGATCCGAGCGCAGGCCGTGAAGACGCGACGCAGCGGCGAGTGCCCGTTCGAGCTCGGGCATGAGCCGGCTGCGCCGCGGCAAAGCGATCACTTCCTCGAGTGCGCGAAGGCGCGGTTTGCCTTCGCGCCCGACGCAGCGCGGATACTGGCGTTGCCCCACGAGTAAATACTCGGATCCGTGTCGGACGGACTCGAGCTGCGCGTTTAGTAGAGGTCCTCGAGGTCGTCGGCGACGACGATCACGTTCTCGCGCTTGCGACGGACGAGCTCGCAGACGCCGAGCAGGGCCACCACGGCCGCCAGGACGCCGAGGCTCGTCCAAGCGACGGCGAGCCACATCAGGACGAGCACGCCCACGCCGAGACGCTGACCCACGGGGTCATGCCGCAGAAACCGCATGAGCACGACGGCTTGCTTCACTGGTTTCCTCCTCTCCACCGCAGGATCGGCCCTCGGGAGGCCCATGTCTATCCCTCGAACGCGTAATGCAACGCTTGTTCGCAAGACTGTAGGGAGGAACCGAAAGAGGAGGAAAGTGCCGAAAGTCAAGAAGACCGAACGTGAGTGGCGCGCCGAGCTCGACGCGGAGCGATATCGCGTCCTACGCGAAAAGGGCACCGAGGCTCCGTTCTCGGGGGAGTACGACCACACCTTCGAGCCGGGCACCTATCGGTGCGCGGGCTGCGGCGCCGAGCTCTTCAGCTCCGAGGCGAAGTACGACTCGGGCTGTGGCTGGCCCGCGTTCTCGAGTCCTGCGAGTGCAGAGGCGATCGACGAGGAAACCGACACCACCTACGGAATGGTTCGAACCGAGGTCATGTGCTCGAATTGCGGCGGCCATCTCGGCCACGTGTTTCCGGACGGCCCCGCGCCGACCGGCCTGCGGTACTGCATCAACTCGGTGTCACTGGAACTGGAGGAGGAGTAGTGGAGAAGAAGGCAACGTTCGGCGCCGGCTGTTTCTGGGGCGTCGAGGCCGCGTTCAGGCAGCTCGACGGCGTGGCCCGGACGCGGGTGGGCTACAGCGGTGGCAAGCTCGACAACCCGACATATGAGGACGTGTGCTCGCACACGACCGGACACGCCGAGGTCGTCGAGGTCACCTATGACCCCGACAGGGTCACGTACGAGCAGCTTCTGGACGTCTTCTGGGGCAAGCACGACCCGACGCAGCTGAACCGGCAGGGCTGGGACATCGGCGACCAGTACCGCTCGGTGATCTTCTTCCAGGACGGGGAGCAGCAGGAGACCGCTCTCCGTTCGAAGGCCGCCGAGCAGGCGCGCTGGTCGGCGCCGATCGTGACGCAGATCGAGCCTGCGGAGACGTTCTACGAGGCGGAGGACTACCACCAGCAGTACCTCGAGAAGCGCGGCCGCTCCTCTTGCACGCCCGCGCTGCGCGCGGCGAGCTAAGAAGAGCCCGGCTCAGGCCACCTCGTCGAGCAGACCTTCGACCTCGTGGTCTCGGATCGCCGACACGAGCCGGCCGTCGGTCGCGAGCGCCGCATCCCGGAGAGCGCGCTCGCGGCTGTTGGCCTCCGCGGGGTCGACCGACGCTAGCCAGAACGCGGTCCCCGCGAGGAGGACGAGCATTGCCAGCCTGTACTCGAGGCGAAGGTCCTTTGCCCTATAGCCGCGAACGCCGTGCGTCGCGAGGAGCTTCACGTAACGATCGAGCAGGTCGTCCTCGGCCGCACGCCGATCGCCGACACTCAGCGATCCCGTCAGGAACAGGGCGAGATCCCAGGCCGGCGGTCCGACGGACGCCGTCTGCCAGTCGAGGATGATGAACGGGCGGCCGCCTCGGTCGCCGGCGAAGATCACGTTGTCGAGGTGAAGGTCGCCGTGGATGAGCGTTTGTTCGCGCGCGGCCAGCGTTTCGGTGACCGCGCCGAGCCGTGAGCGAAGCCGGTCGAGGATCCTGAGGACGTCCGGCGGTCGGGGAGTCGCGAGGACACGGTCGATCTGCGCTGCGTACCGTTTCTGCCGCATTCTCGGATCGTCGTCCCAGGGCGGAAATCCGCGCGTGCCAGCCCGTTCGCCCCACCACGCTGCGTGGAACGGCGCCAACGCATCGATCATCCTCACGGCGTCGTCGACCGAGCAGCCGCGCAGAACATCCCCCTGGCGGCCACCGCTCACGTCCTCGAGCAACAGGACGACTCGCCGGCTTTCATCGTCCACGGCCGAGTAGTAGTGGCCGGGAGCAAATGCTGCTCCGATCCTCTGGTAGAAGGCCACCTCGCGCGCGCAGCGTCTGAAGTAGCGCAGTGCCCGAGTTGCGTCCCGCTCCTGCAAGGCGCGGTACCCGGAGGCGGCGTCTCGCGCCATCGGCAGCTTTGCGATCAACGACGGCGGCGCGTCATCCCTTGCATCCTCGTATCGGAGGCGGACTCTCCCGACCACACCGGTGAAGCCATACAACTGACCGATCCGCTCCGAGTGAGCAGCGGCGACGCGTCCGCCTCGAAGGACCGCCGCCTCCGTCAAAGCGGCCGTGAGCCACTCCGGGGTCATGCCGGCGAGCGTCTCCGGTATCGGCAGCCCACCGGACATCGTCGTCCTCTTGCGTCAGCCGGCGGAGGCCGCGAGCTGACCGCACGCGGCCGCGATCTCGCGGCCGCGTGTCAGGCGGACGGTGGCAGGCAGTCGGGCGCGGTCGAGCACGCTCTTGAACGCGGCGATCGCCTTCGGCGACGAGCCGTCGAACATCCCGGTCGGGTTGTACGGGATCAGGTTGACCTTGAACACCCTCGGGTCGAGCAGGTCTGCGAGGGCATGCGCCTGTTCGACCCGGTCGTTGACGCCGGCGAGCATCACGTACTCGACGAAGACCTTACGGCGACGCAGGTCGAAGTAGCGCCGGCATTCAGCGAGGACCTCCGCGAGCGGGTAGCGCGCGTTGACCGGCATCAGCTGTGTGCGCAGGTCGTCCGTGGGCGCATGCAGCGAGAGGGCGAGCCGGATCGGCTCCTCGACCTGGTCCACGAACCGCCGCAGGCCGGGCAACCAACCGACAGTCGAGACGGTCGTCCGCCTCCATGTGATGCCGACGTCCGGGAGGGCGCGCGCGGCCTCGAGCACCGGGTCGAGATTGAGCATCGGCTCGCCCATGCCCATGAACACCGCGTGGTCGACCGCCTCGAGACGGCGGAAGTGGAGTGCCTGGTCGAGGATCTCCGAGGTGGTCAGGTTCCGGCCGAAGCGCATCTGGCCGGTGGCGCAGAACGTGCACGTGAGGGGGCAGCCGGACTGTGAGGACAGGCACAACGACCGCCGCCCATCGCGATAGCGCATCAGGACGGCCTCGACCGGGTGGCCGTCGTGCGTCCGGAACAACGCCTTGACCGTGCCGTCGCTCGCCTTCACCTCGTCAGCGAGCTCGAGCGTGGAGAACGGCACCGCCGACGCGAGCTCGGCCCGTAGAGCGGCCGGGAGATTCGTCATCTCCGAGTAGTCCGAGCTGCCGCGCGCCGCCCACTCCCACACCTGGCCGGCGCGATACGGAGGCTCACCCTGTTCGGCAAGACGCCGTTCGAGCAGCGCGCGATCCACGGTCGCCAGGGTAGCGTTGGGCTGTGATCGATCTCCGCTCGGACACTCTCACCCAGCCGACACCGGCGATGCGGGAGGCGATCGCATCGGCAGCCGTCGGCGACGAGCAGAAGAGGGAGGACCCGACCGTCAACGAGCTCGAGCGCCGCAGCGCCGCGTTTCTCGGACAGGAGGAGGCGGTCTTTCTTCCGACCGCGACGATGGCGAACCAGATCGCCCTCAACATCCTCGGCCGGCCGGGTGACGCGCTCCTCGTCGAGCGCCACGCGCACATCATGTTGTCGGAGCTCGGCGGACCGGCGGCGCACTCCGGCCTGCTCACGATCGGGCTCGAGGGAACCCACGGGCGCTTCTCGCCGGAGCAGGTCGTCGCGGAGATCCGCGACCGCACGAGCGTCCACGTCGCGCCCACGCGCGTCCTGACGATCGAGAACACGCACAACAGCGCAGGGGGCCGCTTCTGGCCGCTGGAAGAGGTCGACGCGATCGTCGCAACGTGTCGCGAGCACGAGCTCCACGCGCACCTCGACGGTGCCCGGCTCGTCAACGCGGCGGTGGCGGCCGGGGTCGAGCCGGCACGCATCGGCCGCGGCTTCGACACCGTGACGCTCTGTTTCTCGAAAGGCCTCGGCTGTCCACTGGGTGCCGTGATCGCGGGCTCTGTGGAGCTGATGGCCGCGGCCCGTCGCGGCAAGCACTACTTCGGCGGTGCGATGCGGCAGGCCGGGATCGTCGCCGCCGCGGCCCTCTACGCGCTGGATCACCACGTCGAGCGGATCGCCGACGACCACGCGCGCGCGAGGCGGCTCGCCGAAGCGCTGCGTGCGGCCGGGGTCGGGGTCGACCTCGACCAGGTGCAGACGAATTTCGTGCAGATCGACGTGGGCGAGGATCGCGCCGGTGCGATCGAGCGCCTGAGGACGCACGGGGTGCTCGTCTCGACGACCGTGCATCCGACGGTCGTGCGTGCGGTCCTTCACCTCGACATCACGGACGACGACGTCGCCACGGCGTCCGAGGCGATCCCGGCGGCGCTCGGGACACTTGCAGCCGCCTGAGTCGCCGGCCGCCGAGCTGTCACGGCTCGTCCGGGAAGCACAGGCCGACCAGCGGATTCCCTCGATCAGCGCTGCCGCGTTCGTTCGCGGCGAGGTCGTCTGGCAGGAGGCGCTCGGGCTAGGGCGTATTCCGGAGCGGATCGAGGCCACGCCGGAGACGCAGTACCGGATCGGGTCGATCACCAAGACGTTCACCGCCGCGGCGATCCTCCAGTTGCGGGACGCCGGCACCCTCGACCTGGACGATCCTCTGGCCGCGCACGTGTCCGGGGTGGAGCACGGGACGGCGACTCTCCGGCGGCTGCTGACGCATCGGTCCGGGCTCCAGCGCGAGTTTCCCGGCCGTGTCTGGGAGACGCTCGAGTTCCCCGACCGCGAGGACCTGCTCGGCGGCCTCGCCGCCGCGGAGCAGGTCCTCCCCGGAGGGGCCCGGTGGCACTACTCGAACCTCGCCTTCGGGCTGCTCGGCGAGGTGATCGCGCGCGCCTCGGGGCTCGAGTACGAGGACTATGTTCGTCAGCGCCTGCTCGAGCCGCTCGGGCTCGGGCGCACGACCTTCGAGCGCGTGGAGCCAACTGCCGACGGGTACGTCGTGGACCCGTACAGCGACCGGGCCCGCGCCGAGCCGGACGTCGTCAAGGGCGCGCTGGCCGCGGCGGGCTCCCTCTGGTCGACGACCACGGACCTCGCCCGCTGGGCTGACGTGCTCGTCCACGGCGCAGAGGGAGTCCTCCCGCGCGACACGGCCGCGGAGATGCGCCGCTTCCAGGCGATGGCCGATCTCGAGCGGTGGCGGCTGGGGTGGGGGCTCGGCGTGATGCTGATGCGCGAGGGCGACCGGATACTCGTCGGCCACGGGGGCGCCATGCCGGGCTTCCTGACCGGCGTCGCAGTCTCTCCGGGCGAGCGCGCCGGAGCGGTCGTGCTCGCGAACTCCGGCGCGGGAGTCGAGATCGAGGAGCTCGTCCGCCGGCTCGCCGCCGTCACAGCCGATGCGTACCCCGCCGAGCCGGAGGCCTGGTTCGCTACGGACACCGTTCCGCACGAGCTCGAGCCCTTGCTCGGGCGCTGGTGGTCGGAGGGAGCGGAGGTCGTGATCCGCTATCACTCGGGCCGGCTCGAGGCACGGCCGGCAGCCGCACCTGCGGATGCGCCGCCGAGCGTATTTGCGGAGGAAGGGGAGGGTCGCTTTCGGGGCGTATCCGGCCCCGAGGAGGGAGAGTTGCTCGAGGTCGCGCGCGATCCCGACGGCGCCGTCTCGAAGCTGTACTGGGCCACGTACCCGCTCACCCGGTCGCCGCGGCCGTTCGGCGGCTGACGACTACTCGTACTGCAGCGCTTCGAGCACGTTCAGCCGCGCGGCGCGGCGGGCGGGGAAGATCGCCGCGATGATCCCGACGATGATGCCGGCGACCAGGAACGCGAGAAGCTGTCCGATCGGCACCGAGAGCACGATGAAGTCGACGCGCGCGATGAGAAGCCCGGCGAGGATGATGCCGAGCAAGATGCCGATGACGGCGCCGATCAACGCGGTGATCACGCTCTCGTGCCTGATCATGCGCCGCACTTGCCGGCGGGTCATGCCGATCGCACGGAGCATCCCGATCTCGCGTGTCCGCTCGAACACCGTGAGGACGAGCGTGTTCACGATTCCGAACAGGCTGACGATGACCGACAGCGCGAGGAGCACGTAGAGGATGTTCAGGATCGAGCTGAGCCCCGAGATCTGGTTGTCGATGAACTTCTGCCGTGTCGCGGCCTTTGCGTTCGGGAAGCGCTTCAGGGTGCGGTCGAGGGTCGCCTTGTTCGCGTCCGTCTGACCGCCCTGCATGATCACGAACGAGTAGAGGTTCTCAGGATTGGAGTTGTGGCGGTCGAAGACGGTCGTCGAGATCGTGACGCGCCCGAACGGTGAGCCTCCCGTCGGAGGATCGAAGATGCCCTTGACGTTGAAGAGCTCCTGGCTCCCGTTCGGGAACGTCAGCGGAACCGGGGAGCCGACCGCGAGGTGGTGGTCGTCGGCGTAGCCCTTGTCGACGAATGCGCCGTCCTCGCCGAGCGATCGCAGCACGGCCGGCGAGCCTTCCTTCCAGTCGAGATTGAAGATCTCGCTCGCGGGCGGATTGACGGCGGTCAGCGAGATCTTGTGGCCGAAGGCGAGTGCCTGGCCGGCACGGACGTTGCCCACTGAGACCACGCCCGGTGCCTTGGCGGCTGTGTCCGCGGCGGCGATCGGGATCGGGCTGAAGTTGTTCTGGGCGGTGATCGCGTAGTCGGCGTTGCGCCAGATGTCCTTCACGGAACCGCGAAAGCTCGACACGATCCCGGCTGCCAGCATCGACACGAGGGTGACGAGCGCGAGTCCGATCATCAGCGCCGACGCAGTGGAGGCGGTCCGCTGCGGGTTGCGGCGCGAGTTGTCGCGGGCCAGTGCGCCGGCCGCGCCGCCGATGCGGGTTGCGGGCCAGCCGAGCGTCCAGGCGAGCGGCCCGACCAGTCGCACCGACAGGAGTGCGACGCCGAAGAACACGATGAGCGCGCCGCCGAGCATGAGAAGCAGGATCTGGCCCGTGCCAAGGTTCGGGACGAAGAGCCCCGACAGCAAGGCCGCGAACCCGGCGGCCGCGAGGAGGATCGCGGCCGGAAGGCGGTAGCGCGCGAAGCGCGACTCGGGCAGGGTCGCGCCCTCGCGCACCGCGGCGATCGGCGGAACGCGAGTCGCGCGCAGCGCGGGGCGGAGGCTCGCGAGCAGCGTGACGACGATGCCGACCAGGAGTGACACGATCACCGTCCGCGTCTCGAGCGTCAGGCCGTTGTTGGGGAGCGTGAAGCCGAAAGCGTCGAAGAGCGAGAACAGGCCCTTGGCGAGGGCGAGGCCGGCAAAAAGGCCGACCACGGAGGCGCCGACTCCCATCACGAGAGCCTCCAGGAAGACCGACCGCAGGATCTGGCGGCGGGAGGCGCCGAGCGTGCGCAGCGTGGCGAACTCGCGCGTCCGCTGCGCGATGGTGATCGAGAGCGAGTTCGCGATCACGAAGCTGCCGACGAACAGCGCCACGCCGCCGAAGCCGAGCAGGAACTTCTGCAGGAACGAGATGAAGGAGTTCGTGTCCTTGGCGTCCTCGTGCGACTGGGCCTGCGCGGTGCGGGCCTGCGTCCGCGGCGGCAGGATCTTCCTCACCTCCGCCAGGAGCTTCTGATCGGAGACGCCCTGGTCGGCGGCGACGGCGATCTCGTCGAGCTTCCCGGGCTTGTCGAACAGTCGTTGAGCGGTGGGCAGGTCGAAGCCGGCGAGTGTCGCACCGCCGATCGTCGATACCGAGCCGAACTTGATGATGCCGGAGATGCGCAGCCGCTGAACCGCCCCGACCGCCTGAACGCCGATCGTCTGCCCGATCTTCAAGTGCTCCTTGCCGGCGGTCGCCTTGTCGACGACGACGTCGTTCCCCGTCGGCCAAGCGCCCGAGACGAGGATCAGCGGATTAAATCGTGACTTGCCTCGCGCGATGCTGAAGCCGAGGTTCGGCGCTCCGCCGTACACGATCGCCTTCCCGTTCTTCCCGATCAGGTGAGCCTGGCCGTTGACACTGCCCTCGGCGTCGGCCACGTCCGGCAGGCCGCGCACCTGCTGGAGGAGGCTCTGGTCGAACGACGGCGCGGAGACGCCGCTGTCGCTGCTGACGTCGAACGCGGACTTGCCGCTGATCACGACGTCCGAGCCCTTGCGGGTCTCGTAGAAGATGGAATGGAACGCCTTGTTGATCGAGTCGGTGAGGACGTACGTCCCGCTCACCGTGGCGACTCCCAGAAGGATCGCGATCGCCGTCAGGACCGTGCGAAGCTTGTGGCCGAGGAGGCCGCGGAGCGCGAACGCGGTCACGACTCGCCCAGTTCCTCCATTGCGGCAACGACTTCATGCGTGGACAAGCCCTTGGCCTCTCGGACGATCAGGCCGTCGTCGAGGAAGAGGACCCGGTCGGCGATCGCCGCCGCCCGCGGCTCGTGCGTGACCATGACGATCGTCTGGCCGAGCTCGCGCACCGAAGTGCTGAGGAGCTCGAGGATCTCGCCGCTCGTCTTCGAGTCCAGGTTCCCGGTCGGCTCGTCCGCGAAGATGATGGTCGGCTTGTTCACGAGCGCGCGGCCGATGGCGACCCGCTGCTGCTGGCCGCCGGAAAGCTCTGCGGGCCGGTGGTCACGGCGCGCGGAGAGCCCGACCTGGCCGAGTAGGTCGTCCACCCACGCCTTGTCGGGCTTCTCCCCGGCGATCGAGAGCGGGAGCACGATGTTCTCCTCCGCGTTGAGCATCGGAAGCAGGTTGAAGAACTGGAACACGAAGCCGATGTGAGTGCGGCGTAGCTTCGTCAGATCGGAGTCGTTCAGCCTCGAGATATTGGTGTCGGCAATGGTCACCTCGCCCGAGGTCGGCTTGTCGAGCCCCGCGAGAATGTGCATGAGCGTCGACTTGCCGGACCCCGACGGACCCATGACTGCTGTCAGCTGGCCTTTCGCCACCTCGAGCGAGACGCCGCGGAGAGCGTCGACTGCGGTCTCGCCTTCCCCGTATCGGCGCGTCAGATCGACCGCCGAGACGACGGGTGCGGCGTCGGGCATCTCTGCCGGAGGTGGGGCGGGAACTGCTGTTTCGCTCATCTGTCCTCCATTTCGATGAGGCAAGTCTTCAGCCTAGCCCTACCGGCGACAAGGTGGCTAGCACGCTGCTCGATGGTGCGGTTAACCGGCCCTGTCGCCCGCCAAGAGGCACCAGAGGGCGAAGGCCGCATACGCCGTGACGAGGACGGCTCCTTCCCATCGGCGGGCGCGCCCGTCGCGGACCACGAACGCGACGAAGACGGCCGCGCCGCCCATGCCGATCAGCTCGATCGGCCGGAAGGCAAGCGCCAGCGGGTGCTCGAACGCGAAGGACGCGAGGGCGACGACGGGTATGACGAGCAGCCCGACCTGCGCACTCGACGACACCGCGATCTCCGTGGCAAGCATCATCTTCCCTCGCCGCGCGATGACGACGGAGCCGCCGTGCTCGGCGGCGTTTCCCACGATCGCCACGACGACGATCGCAATGAAGAACTCGGACAGGTTCGCGGCGTCGGCAAAGGCCGAGAGCGAGTGCACGAGGATCTCGCTGATGAGGGCGGTGGCCACGGTCGCGACGGCGAGCGTCCCGAGGGCGAGCCGCAGGCTCCAGCCGGAGTGCTCGGGCGGGGCTTCGTGTGCTCTCTCACGACGGAAGGTCACGACCATGACGACGGCATAGAACAGGAGCAGGACGACGGCGGGGCCGATCGTGAGAACTGCGAGCGAGTGCCTGTTCGGGTCCCCGTGCCAGCCCGGGATCGACGGAATGAGAAACAGCAGGATCGCCGTGACGACCAGTCCCAGCTGACCGAGAAGGGAGTTTCGGTCGAGCTGAGCGTTGTCCTTTCCGAGCAGCAGCGCTGCGCCCATCACGAGCAGGAGGTTCGAGACGACCGAGCCCGCCATCGAGCCGCGAACGACATCCGGCAGGTTGTCGGACACGGCGATGATCGCGATGATCACCTCGGGCGCGTTGCCGAAGCTCGCGTTCAGCAGCCCGCCGATGCGGGGGCCCGTGTGCTCCCCGGCGTGTTCTGTGGCTTCTCCGATCAGCCAGGCGAGCGGGATGAGTGCGACCGCGGCGAGGACGAAAAGGACGACCTTGTCCGGGTGGGCAACGGCGTCGACGAGCAGCGTGACCGGCGCGAGCGCGAGCGAGGCCCAGAGGAGTCGTCGCGCCACGGCGGCCTACCCTAGCGGCCGGACGTCACCGCCTTCGGCCGTCGCGGCCTTGCACTAGCCGATCGTGCGCCTCGATGTCAAGTCTTGCGGCGCCGAGTTTCTGGCACGACAATTCCGCCATGACACCAGACGCGCAGCGCGTCGCGGTTCCCGGGCAGAAGCTCCCGCTTCGGCCCCAGGACGAGCTGGAGTGCCGCCGCTGCGACGTCCACTGCGACAAGGTTGTCTACCCCTCGGCGTGCGTCGAGCGCGCCTGCCCGTTTCTCTATGCGTTCGAGGAGTTCGGGCAGACGTACGTCGGGTGCATGCAAAAGGTGTACGGCGTCGAGATCAACCTGGAGATGCTCCGCGAAGCCGAGGCAAGGCGCGAGGGCTTCGGTGCCGTACGGGCGACCCGCGCCGCGCTGCCGATGTGCCGCGTCGAGGTCGACGAGTGCTACGGGTCGGAGCGTTCGGGCGAGCTCGGGTGCGTGAACCCCGAGTTCCACGAGTTGCCTGTCGGAGCGCCGACCTTCAAGGTCTTCGCTCGGCTAGCGGACTGAGCAGCGCGTAGCCCACGAGCGGGCTCAGCGCCGCGAGCACGAACGCGGACCGCCACGACGCGTGATGCACGACCAAGGCGAACCCGATCGGGGCGACGATCGAGCCCGCCGAGAGGAAGGTCTGCTGCAGCCCGATCGCCGCGCCGCTCCGCGCCCGGCCGGCGGCCTCGGCCGTGGCGGTGAACGAGAGGCCGTTCCAGGACAGGGCGAACGTGCCGGCGACGACGAGCGCGGGGACGAGGAGCCAGGTGGACGCGTCGAGCAGCGCCGCGGTGACGCCGACCGTGAGCGCCATGCCGATCGCGACCTGCCGCAAGGGAACGATCCGCATGCGCACCCGGTCGGACCATCGGCCCGCGGCGATCCGCGCGATGCCGCCGAGGACCTGTGTCGCGGCGAACGTGCCCGCGACCAGAGCAGTCCCGATGCCGCGGTGGTCGTGGAGAAAGAGGACAAAGAAGCCGATCAGGCTCAGCTGTGTGGTCACGTAGAAGGTGCTTGCGACGCAGATCCGCCACACCCTCGGATCTCGGAGCGGGCGCGCGAGCGAGGAGTGCTCGTCCGCCGGTTCGACCCGGATCAGGAAGGCTCCCACGATCGCCGCGAGGAGGCATGCGCAGGCGAGGCCGTCGAAGGCAGCGTGGATGCTCACGTGTTGTTGCAGCGCGGGCAGCGCGCCGGCGGCCACCGCCCCGCCGAGCGGCACGGCCATCTGGCGAATCCCGAGCGCAAGACCGCGCTCTTGCGGCCCGAACCAAGCCATCACCGCCCGGCCGCTGGCCGCGTTCACGCCCGCGCCGATCCCGCCTGCGATGGTGAGCGCGCCGACGAGCTCGGCGAACGAAGACGCGTAGGCCGCCCAGACGAGAGCCCCCGCTGTCCCCGCCTGCCCGATTGCGATGACCGCGCGTTCTCCGACCCGGTCGGCGACGAGGCCCCAGGCGAGCAGCGTCGCGAGCGACCCGAAGTTGACCGCCGCGAGTACGACGCCGACCTGCGTGAGGGTCAGCCCGAACTGGTGCCGGATGGCGGGGGCGATCGCGGGCAGCCCGAGGAGGATCGCCGAGTACGCGGCCTGCGCCAGAACCCCGGCGGCAAGGATCGTCCAGCGGTAGCTACTCGGTCGCGCGGGCGTGGAGCTCACGAAGCTTGCGGATCTCGTCGGCGTTCGGGCCGTGTCCGTCGGCACCGGGAACCTCGAGCAGGACGGGCAGTTCCTGGAGAGCCGGCTGCGCGAGGAAGACTCCGAGCCCTTCTCCCATCAGCCCGGCGCCGATGTTGTCGTGGCGGTCACGGTTCGAGCCGAGTGGCGCCTTCGCGTCGTTCGCGTGCAAGGCGCGAAGGCGGTCGAGCCCGATGCGTCGGTCGAGCTCGGCGAGGAGCGTTGCCATCGTCTCCGGGTCCGTGACGTCGGTTCCGGAGACGTAGAGGTGGCATGAGTCGAGACAGATGCCGAGACGCGGGTGACGTTCGAGCGCGTCGAAGAGGACTGCCAGCTCGTCCACCGACCGGCCGATCGTGCCGCCGGCGCCGGCGGAGTTCTCCATCAGGAGCCAGGTGCGGTCGTTCGTGCGGTCGAGGATCTGCGCCAGCGCGGGAACGACCCGCTCGATCCCAGCGTCGAGGCCGGCGCCGAGGTGCGAGCCGACGTGAAACACGACACCGTCGGCGTCGATCGCGCGGGCAGCGTCGAGGGTCGCGCGCATGGTCTCGACGCTCTTCGCGTGGATCTGCTCGTCCGGCGCAGCGAGATTGACGAGGTAGAGCGCGTGCACGAAGGCGGGCAGGCCGGCCTCCTCGCGCCGGTCGCGGAAGTTCTGCAGGTCGTCCGGGTCGTGGTCGGGGAATCGCCAGGTGCGCGGGCTCTGGACGAAGAGCTGGACGGCGTCGGCATCCATCTCGACCGCCTTGCCCAGTGCCTTCTTGACCCCGCCCGAGCAGTGCGCGCCGAACCGCATACTGCCGACCCTAACGCTCCCCCGAACGGCCACGGCCGAAAGATCGGGGTCAGACCCCGGTTGATTCGGACCTGGGCTTCCGGGCAGGGTGATTCGTGCCGAATATGTGACGAATCGTCCGCAGCGGCACGCGAGAGAGATGCCCGGCGGAGCCACGTAGGATGGCGCCTCGATGTCCGTACGCGTTCGCATGGCGCCGAGCCCCACCGGTGCGCTCCACGTCGGCGGCGTGCGGACTGCACTCTTCAACTGGCTCTTCGCACGCAACCGCGGTGGAGAGTTCCTGGTCCGGATCGAGAACACGGACACGAGCCGCGAGGTTCGCGGCGCGGTCGAGCACGCGCTCGACTCGCTTGCCTGGCTCGGGCTCGACTGGGATCGCGAGCCGACGTTCCAGCTGGACCGCGTTGCCGACACCGCTGCGACGGCGCGCAAGCTCGTCGCCGAGGGCAGGGCGTACGAGGACGAGGGCGCGATCAGGTTCCGCATGCCGGACGAGGGCGTGACCGGGTGGGTCGACGTCGTGAAAGGGCGGATCGAGTTCCCGAACGAGCAACTCGAGGACCTCGTGATCCTTCGCTCCGACGGCCGGCCGACGTACAACTTCGCCTCTCCGATGGAGGACGTGTGGGACGAGATCAGCCACGTCATCCGGGGCGACGACCACATCTCCAACACGCCGAAGCAGATCAACGTGATCCGCGCCGTCGGGGCCGATCCGCCCGTTTACGCGCACGTGCCGAACGTGCTCGGGACCGACGGCAGGAAGCTCTCCAAGCGTCACGGTGCGACGGGGGTCGACGAGCTTCGCAGCGCGGGCTACTTCGCCCCAGCGCTGATGAACTTCCTGGCCCTGCTCGGATGGAGCTACGACGACAAGACGACGATCATGTCGCGCGACGAGCTGGTCGAACGCTTCGACCTCGACCGCGTGGTTTCGAGCCCGGCCGCGTTCGACTACCAGAAGCTCGACTGGATGAACGGCGTCTATCTTCGCCAGCTCCCGGAGGGGCAGTACGCCGATGAGCTCGTCCGGTTCGTCCGCGACTCGGGCCTCGACTGGGACGAGGAGCTCGTCGCGCGGGCCGCGCCGCTCGTGCAGGAGAAGATCGAGCGGTTCGGACAGTTCCCGGATTTCGCCGGCTTCTTCTTCCACGACGTTCAGCCGGACCCGGCGCTCCTCGATGAGAAGGCCCCCGTCCTGGCCGCCGCGACTGACGAGCTGGAGCAAGTCGATCCGTTCGGCGCGGAGGAGATCGAGTCGGCGCTACGAGGCCTGGCCGAGCGGCTCGAGCTCTCTCCTCGCAAGGCCTTCGAGCCGATCCGGATAGCAGTAACCGGCTCCAAGGTCTCGCCCGGGCTCTTCGAGAGCCTCGAGCTCCTCGGCAAGAACGAGGCGACTCGCCGCCTCAGTGCCGCCGCGGAACTCGCAAGGGCCTAGGCGCCGCCAGCGGATCGAGGGCACGCTGAAACGCGAGCCAAGCCCGCCGCCTGAACTCGGGGCTGGCACGGGGGAAACCGTCCCCCGCGCGTGTGGAAGCTCGCTCGGGCGCGGCTCCAGGAGGTGCGCGCCTGTGTGCCATTTACAGCGGGTCAACGGCCGATTCGCTGATCCGGATACGCATAGACTCCGGCCGCAGTGGACTCGTCCAGCCACTCGGTGCTCGTCGTCGACGACGATCCGTCGATTCGGCTCCTCTGTCGCGTCAATCTCGAGCTGGACGGCTGGCAGGTGGTCGAGGCGGGCACCGTGGAGCAGGCCCGTCGTGCCCTGACGGAGAACGAGGTCTCGGTCGTGCTCCTCGACGTCCACGTCGGCACCGCCGACGGGCTGCAGTTCCTCGCCGAGATCCGGCGTGACCGGCCCGGTTTGCGGGTGGCACTCCTGACCGGCTCGGCCGGGTCGACCTCTTCCGATCAGCCGCGTGCCGACGACGTCCTCACCAAGCCCTTCACGCTCGAGAAGCTGAACGAGACCGTGCGCAGGCTGGCGCTCACGACGGTTGAGAAGGCTGGATAGAGTCTTCGCGATGTCGACGATGGCCGTACGGAGCCCGGCGGACTTCGAGGGTCGCCTCCAGCGCTACCTGTTCGAGCGGTCCGAGGAATCGAGGGCGGTCGTCGTCGGGGAGAAGGAGGTCTCCGAGCAGGCGGCGATCGTCGCGAAGTACGCGGACCTCTTCAGCCGCGAGCAGCTGCACAGCCTGAGAGACGAGGAAGCCCGGGCCGACGGCGAGCAGGCGGAATGGCTGTACCGGCTGCGCAAGACCTGCGAGGGCGGTCTCGTGGCCGCCGAGCTCGCCGAGAAGAGCGACGAGCTAGACAACGCGATCCTGGCCGCCCGTGTCACCTTCAAGGGAGAGGAGCTGCCTCTCCGCTCGGCGGTCGCCCGGCTCGCCGTCATGCCGGATTACGCCGACCGCGACGAGCTCGGCAAGCTCCAGCGCGCGAAGTCGGCCGAGTTCAACGAGGGACGGCTGGAGCTCCTTCGCGAGAACGAGGAGCTCGAGGCCGACCTGTCCGAAGAGCCCGATCCCCTCGCGCGGAACGAAGAGGAGAAGCAGATCTCCCTCCGCGATCTCGAATCCGTACTCGCCGCCGCGAGCGACCAGGTCGAAGCCGCCTTCATCGCCATGCGCGAGCGGTGGTTCGAGCGCCTGCTCGGCCCGGAGCGCGAGGACGTGCCCTCCTCCGCGCACATGGGCTACGTGCGCCGCCTTTCCCCGCTCGAGCCGACCTACACGAAGGACCGCGCGACCGACGTCTGCCTCGCGACCCTGTCGAAGCTCGGATTCGACCTCGCCGCCGACAAGAACATCCGGCTCGACCTCGAAGACCGGCCGCAGAAATCTCCTCGTGCGTGCGTGATCGCGTCCGACCCGCCGACCGTGGTTCACCTCATCACGCGCGCACAAGGCGGGTTGCACGACTATCAGGCGTTCCTCCACGAGGCCGGCCACGCGCTCCACTACGCGGGCTGCGATCCGAGCCTCGCCTACACCTTCCGCAGGATCGCGCGCGACCATGCCCTCACTGAGATCTACTCGTACATCTGCGAGGCAATCAGCCGTGAGCCGGCCTGGCACGCGGAGCACTTCGGGCTCGGTGACGAGGAGGCGCGCACGAACGCAGAGGCCACCGTCTTTCTCGAGGCTCTGCTCTTCCGGCGTTATTCGGCGAAGCTGCAGTACGAGCTCGGCTTCTGGTCCGACTTCGAGCACGCCGGTCTGGCGAGCGACGACTACTCGCGACGCTTGACGGCCGCAACCGGCGTCCACTACCCGCGCGACGGCCATCTCGACGACATGGACGCCGGCTTCTACTCGGCCGACTACCTTCGCGCCTGGATTCGCCACGCCCAGCTGCGTGCGTATCTCATCGGCGAGGTCGGAGAGGACTGGTGGCGGAGCGCCGCAACGGGCGAGCTGCTGCGCGACCTCTTCAAGGAAGGGACGAAGCCGTCGAGCGAGGAGATCGCGCGGCGGCTCGGCTACGAGCCGTTCGACACCGGGCCCCTGGTCAGAGAACTCTCCGTTTGAACGTTCGGCCCGTTTCGTACGACCACTTCTACGCCTACGAGGAGCTGAGCGACATGCTCCGCTCGTGGGCCGAAGAAGCGCCCGCACTCTGCGCGCTCGAGTCGATCGGGACGTCCTTCGAGGGCCGCGACATCTGGCTCGTCACGGTGACCAACGGGGAGACCGGCGCGCACCAGGAGAAGCCCGGCTTCCTGGTCGAGGCGAACATCCACTCGATGGAGTGGACCGGGTCCACCGCGGCGCTCCACCTCATCCATCGCCTCCTGACGGGATACGGCGACGACGAGGCCGTGACCCGGGCGCTCGACACACGCGTTTTCTACGTCATACCCCGGCTCAACCCCGACGGTGCGGAGCGCGGCCTGGAGGAGCGGCGGTTCATCCGATCGAGCGTCCGTCCGTATCCACACGACCAGCAGGACGACGGGCTACGGGTCGAGGACATCGACGGCGACGGCCGCGTGCTCTACATGCGGGTCGAGGATCCTGTCGGCGCCTGGCGTCGGCATGCCGACGAGCCGAGGCTCCTCGTGCGGCGCGAGCCGGTCGACGGGCCTGACGACGGGCCTTTCTACCGGCTGCTCGGGGAAGGTCGGATCGAGAACTACGACGGAGTGACGATCAAGATCCCGCCGCCGCTCGAAGGGCTTGACCTGAACCGGAACTTCCCTGCCGAGTGGGCTCCCGAGGACGAGCAGCGCGGCGCAGGACCGTACCCGACCTCCGAGCCGGAGGTCCGGGCGATGGTCGAGGCCGTGATGGCGCGGCCCAACATCACCGGCCACATCGCCTACCACACGTTCAGCGGCGTCCATCTTCGGCCGTACGCGGGTCGTCCGGACGACGAGTTCCCGACGCAGGACCTGCGCGCCTACAGGCTGCTCGGCGAGCGTGGGACCGAGCTGACCGGGTACCCGGCCGTGTCGGTCTTCCACGATTTCAAGTACGACCCGAAGGAGACGATCAAGGGCGGCGCCCACGACTGGATGTACGACCATCTCGGCGTGTTCTCGTGGACGACGGAGTTCTGGAGCCCGCAGCGGCAGGCGGGCCTCTCCGACTACCACCTCACCGACTGGATCAGGGAGCACCCGATCGAGCACGATCTCGCGCTGATCGAATGGGCGACGAAGAACTACCCCGAGGCGTACGTCGACTGGTACGAGTTCGAGCATCCCGAGCTGGGTAAGGTCGAGCTCGGGGGCTGGGACATCATCAACTATTGGTTCAACGTCCCCTTCGACCGGCTCGAGGACGAGGTCGCGCCGCACGCCGAGTGGGCGCTCTTCCACGCTCTCGTGTCACCGCTGCTCGAGGTACGCCAGCTCGAGGTCGAGAAGCTGGGGGAGACGTCCTCGCTTGTTCGGCTCGTCCTTCAGAACTCCGGGTGGCTCCCCACGAACGTCACGCAGAAGGCGCTCGCGCGACAGAGCGTTTTCGGCATCGAGGTTGAGCTCGAGCTACCCCAGGGCGCGCGCCTCGTGAGCGGCGAGGTCAAGACGAACATCGGTCATCTCTGGGGGCGGGCCAACAAGCGCTCGACCTCGTGGTGGGGGAACGACGACTCGACGGGCGACCTTGCCAAGCTCGAATGGGTAGTCGAGGCGCCTGCCGGAAGCGAGCTCGGGATCGAGGCCCGCGGGCAGCGGGCGGGCACACTGCGGCGACGCGTGGCGCTCGGCTAGCTCGGCCCGGCGGTCACTCGTCCGAGGGATCCGTCGGCCGTGTCCCTCGGCGGGGGGAGGCGGTTGCTCTTCGCCGCGCGTACCTTGCGACGCGGTCGGAGGTTGGCGTACCTCCGGCCGTCAAGGGACCTGCGGCTCCGCGCGAGGCGCGCGGAAGGAGGAGTTGGGATCACCATGCTTGACTTGAGCGGCTGGACGTGCGGCGTTCTCTCCAACGCCCTGTGGGGCAACGGCTCGCGGGGCGACTCGCGGAAGAACGCGTTGTGGGGCTCCAAGGAAGACAAGAGCGCGCCCGACCCGGGACGAGCCCGCGCGGCAGAAGCGTGGTCGTGGGTCGTCAGGAGCGCATCCTGGGCCGCCGAGGCTGCGTCGCGCTGAGGCGTCTCCGCACTGACGCTTAGCCGCGGCCCCACCGCGTCCTCGTCGCGTCGTATCGTCCCGTTTGACCATGTCCTGGCATCGGGCCACGAGACGGGCGGCCGGGCTGCTCGTGCTCCTGGCGGCCGTCACCGGCTCTTCGGCGCCCGCCGGGACGGGCGCCGGCCTCTATCGCATCGACCACGTGGCCGACGGTGACACCGTCACGCTCACGAACGGAGCTCGAGTTCGGCTGGTGCAGATCGACACTCCCGAGGTCTACTTCGGAACGGAGTGCTACGGACGGCAGGCGTCCGCAGTGACGAAGCGCCTCTTGCCGCGCGGTACCGCGGTGCTCCTGTCCGCCGAGCCGGCCACGGACAGGGTCGACCAGTACGGGCGGCTACTCAGGTACGTCGTGCGGGCCCAGGATCGGCTGAACGTCAACATCCGGCTGGTCGCAGTCGGCGCAGCCGCGCCGTACTTCTACCACGGTCGTCGTGGGCGCTATGCGGCCGCGCTCGACCGTCTGGCCCGGCGGGCGCGGGCCGCACATCGCGGTCTTTGGGGAGCGTGCCCGTGGACGCCGTACGATCCTGATCACGGCGTCCAGACGGACCGCCCGCACTAGCTCGGCTCGCGACCCTTACGTGCAGCGCATCGAGGCCGTATCCGTGCCGGAGCCGTCGGCACGCGTGAACGACACGGTCACAGTGGCCGGATTGATGCCGTCCAGGCCCGCAACCGGCGTCGTGCTGAACGCGGAGCCGTTCGGCGCCTTTCTGGTGATCGGCACGGTCACGCTCTGGAACGTCGTATTCGGTGCGAACCACTCGAACTTCACCTGGCTGACCTTCACATGCTGATATTGCGCGGTGGTGTTGAGGCCGACGACGCACGAGACGGTGTAGACGGGCGTCGGTGCTGCCCCGGCGGCTCCTGCGCCGAGGAATCCGAGCAGCGACACCGCGGTTGCTCCTACGAGCAGTCGCTTCTTCATGTCCTTCCTCCCTTAGGGGTTCATCGGGACTTAGCAGGCTTCGATCCGGTTGTCGTACCCCGGACGAGGGCTATCCACTCATGTCCCCCAGACGGCGGCGTCGACATGGTCGCCGACACCGGCAGCGAGGCGGCCGGTGTTCGGTGGGCGACGTTCCACACGCTGCGCCACACGTGCGCGGACCAGGCGCGAGTTTCTGACCCCGGCTAGGGCTTCGATGTCCAAAACCCGCATCTCCTGGCAGTGGAATCCCTGATGGTCACGATGGTCAGCAATGGGAGAATCCGAGTCAGAAGGGGGGTGATTCTCTTGACGACGTATTCCCCCAAGAGTCATATGCGGCGGCTTCGCATCAACTCCTGGCTCGTTGCGGTCATCGCGCTGGCAGCGATCCTTCTAGCAGGAATCGGCGGCTACGCGATAGCGGGCGGGTTCACGACCGGGTCAGCGCCAGGACGGGACGTGGCGGACCGGGTGATGAACGCCTATGCGACCGGGGACGCAGCGTCGATCGCGGCGACGTATGACCCAGCCGTCCGAGTGGTTCTGATCTACGACAACGCGGAGCACGTGGTCGCGAGAAATGCCAAGGAGCTCACCGGCGCCATCAAGGCTGCGATCGTCTTCGGCAACACCTACAAGCAAATCGGCCCCGTCTCTACTTACGTGGCCAAAGACGGCGACCTCTACATCGCGCACATCATCGAGGTGAAGGGTTCCGGCCATCCAGAAGGAGTCCCGGTGGTTGGCTTCTACCGCGTCCACAACGGCAAGGTCATCCGGCAGATCGGCTTGGACGCCGAGCACTATTAGGCGTGCCGTTCTACTCGGGCTCGCTTCTCTAAGAGCTGGACGGCGTTTCTGACCCCGCCAGTGCGCCGCCAAAAAGTGGCGGGTTGCGACCTGAACTTCGCGGGGGAGTAACCGCGCCTACTTCGACTGAGCCGCTTGCATGGTCGCGCGATGGCCATTCGATCGTCTACGGCGTCGGCCCCGTCGGCGTCGTGGACGTGCGGTCGAGGCGTACGCGCGTGGTTGCTCGGTTCCGCGATGGAAATTTCGTCCAATGCCTGGCCGTTTCTCCCGACGGACGGCGGCTCGCGTTCCCGCGCGCGATTCCGGGTTATACGTTCGGTCCGCCGAAAGACGCCAGCCTCATGGTGATGAACCGCGACGGCACCGGACGCCGGTTCGTGCCAAAGCGCTAGATTCGGCATCAGAAGCCGTCGCCCCAGCGGCATCGCGATCGGATGACCAGCCAGGGCGCACCACGCGGCCGCTTTCAGCGGGCGATCCACCGCAAGCACGTTCTTGCGGCCAAGATGGCCCGCCCGCGAGATGGGCGGACTCTCGCTCGCCGAGGCACTCCCGCTCTGCGAGCTCCTGGCGAATGTCGACCCGGCCCGCCACGAGCGAGCAGCCCGGCGTTGGCTGCAGAGGTTCATCGAGGAGCGCTCGCCACCGCTCACAGAGGTCGCGCTCGCCGCGACGGCGCCGGCCGAGCTCCGTCACGGCCAGCGGAACGTCGGGGCCGGGCGACACTGAAACGCCTGCTCCGTCGTGCGTAACCGAAAAGCCTATGTCGACTACAACGGCTAGCGGGGACCGCTAACTGTCGTCGCTTGTCCGCTTGCTGAAGCCGTACTTCGCCATGGACATCGTCGCGAACAGGGCGAAGAATGCGACGAAGATTCCGGACGGGATCGTCGTGAAGGTGCCGTCGTTGCCGTGTCCGACGAAGTCTGGCCCGAACACGCCGACGAAGAGCACGGCGAGCCAGATGACGACGATCGCCACCGTTGCCAACACTTCGCGTCCCTCAAACCGGATGGACCTCGAGACGGACGACGAAGGCTGCTCATGCGGAATGGTGGTCATGTTCACCTCCTTCGTTGGCATCCAGACTCCCACCCAGTCGGCTATTTCGCATCGGAGGAAGCCCGGACGTGACCTTCCCGTTACTACCGAGTGGCGCTGCGCCGGCTGTTGCACGATCGGCACAGCGCACGGACGAGCCCGTAGGCGCCTCCCTCGCTGACGGGGATGCAGTGGTCGAGGGTCAAAGGTCGAGGGTGCTCGGGACGTTGGGACGAATGCATGCCCGGAGCCGTCACTTGCCCCACTGCTCGAACGAGAGGACAATCGTCCTATGCGCCTGTACGCGCGTGTCCAGGCCGGCGACCCTGAGGCGATCGACGTCTATCTCGCCGAGGAGGACGCGCAGCGGGCGCTCGAGGACTGCCTCCGCGACGAACCCCAGTGGCAGGGCCTTCTCCACGTCGAGGCGGTTGAGCTCGACGAGCGCGACGTTTCGATGACGTAACCCAACCGCCGGGTGGTAGAGGGACTGCGGCCAGCCCTTGGCACGCCCGGCGGTTCGAGACACGGGTGTTGTGTTCTCTCTCCCCTGGGCCCGTCCCTGGACGGTACGACCGGCGCAGCCTGCTGCCAGGGCGTTTCGAAGCGGATCGGATATAGAGCGAGGCAGACCAACGTGGCCGCCCGCTGATCTGCCTCGCTAAACCGCAGCTCCTCGCCGCGCCCGCTAAGAGCCACCGTCGGTCTACCAGACCTGACCCCTGCGAGGCGGCCCCCGCTGGGAAGGGGACCAAATGGAAACGGGGCGGGCGGCCACGCCCCGTTTCTCTGTCGGGGACGAGGACCAAGGTGTTGCTCTCGTTCCCTTGGGGGGACAGAGAGCCCAGCTAGGGGGAGTGGGCACTGGGCTCCTACCCTGAGGTCTCAGGGTTGGGGGTCGCCGTCCTGTTTACATCCGCGAATCCGCTGACAGTCCGGACTGATACTCCGCGTATTGCGGGTTTTCGTCGCCGCGCCGCGAAGCCGGCAGATGGCGCCTAGCCCTCTCGGATCTTCACGTTGGTGACACCGTTGCCCATCTAGAAAATGCGGCCTAAAACGCTTCGGGGGGAAATGGACATGGCGCGGGGTCGCGCGTCGCCGCCTAGCGAAAAAGCCTGGGGTGGAATCAGAGTGATTCTCGAAGCGCGTCGGCTGCCGCTTGGAGGCGCACACTGACTTGAGCTAGTTCCTTCGTGGCGAGGTCAATACGTTGTTGCTGAACGCGCACAGCCTCCAACTCGGCACTCACCCTCTCGACCGACCGAGTCCGACGCGTATCGTCTTGTAGTTGGCGTCGCTCCTTCGGGGCGAGCGAGGGCTCGGCGAGTTCATTCCCCGTGTTCGCCCTGCGCATCAGTGCCAAGTAAGCCTTCGCCGGCATCAGGCTTCATTCATGGCGGCACGCGGCCACCGCGGCCACGTCAACTGATGAAGCAGCCATATCCGCAACCGAGCATTTCGATCGACAATGCCGTGGTGACCGTTTGTTGCTCGTGCCTCGCTTAGCTGGAGTCGGTGGTCGGCGCCCCTGAGCATCTCCTGCCGCCGCGCCGCAAGCGCGTCCTCACGCATCACTGGGTGCATTTGCACTTCCCTTCAGGAAAGGACCGAGCCAGAATGGCCGCAAGACCAGACCCCTCCCCGTATCGTCGGCCCGGCCGGGCAGACCGGGCGACGCTACCAGAACCATTCGGAGATTGGGTGAGATTCACTCAAGTTTTCTTATCGAAAGCTCCGCGCCGTGCGTTGCGGGATCTGCGCAGTACGCGGAGTGGCCCGAGCGGGTGGCCGCCTCCGCTCCGATCCGACGTCATCACCCCCGCCGGCCGGGGTTGCGGCCAAAAAACCTCGGGGGGAGAAATGGAAGGGCGCGGGGTGTCCGCGGTGATCCGGTCTACGTAGCGGCCCCACCCCGCGGGGGAGTCGGATCGATCGCCCTCGAGAGGGCGGTTGGCGCACGGGCAGAAAGCCGCTTCAGCGAAACCTGAGCGTGCGCGGGGCGGACCACGGGCCGGGAGCTCCCTGAACGTCGTGGGCGCGCACTCTGATGCCGATCCGTTCGCGTGATCCGTAGATTCGACGTGACGTTGCATGTGCGAGCGACACGATCTCGCGCCTCGATCTGGGTCGTTGGCGCTGACGGCAGCGGCCTCCGAAAGGTCACGGACGTCTGTCTCAGTGCGGATGCCCTCGAGTGGGCGCTGACGCCCGTCTCGCCCACCTGGCAGCCCGTCTGCTCTGACGGACATGCAGGAGACTGCCGCGGGCATGGTGGCCGCGCTCGTTCTTGACGCGCGTTAGAAGATGGTTAGAAGCGGCGGCTCGACAGGCGGCGACGGTTTCACGCTGAGGAACGCGAAAGCCCCGCAAACGCGGGGCTTCTCGTCAGGCTGCGGGGCAAGGACTCGAACCTTGACTACCTGATCCAGAGTCAGGCGTCCTACCATTAGACGACCCCGCAACGGGCGGCCATTGTAGCCGTGCCGGATAGACGCGACCGTTTCGGCGCATCGCTAGACTGAGCCCTCGCTCGGCCCATTCGTCTAGTGGCCTAGGACACCGCCCTCTCACGGCGGCGGCACGGGTTCGAATCCCGTATGGGCCTTTCGGGTCTCAGGCTAGAGCGGTCTGGCTCCACCGACAGAATAGGGTTGGCCTCCGATTTTTCGCGTGGCACTGGAGCCGCCGTCTGCCAGCGCCGGACCCCACTCCCCGGCGGAGGCCAACCCTTTGCCTTTTGGCCGAGAGGGGCGAAATCGAAACATCTTGAGCGCTTACGCAAGTCGGGTTACGTCTCGAGGCGGTAGATGGGGACGAGCCGCTTCTCGGCCTCCGTGTCGATGTGCGCGACGACCTCGACGTACGGCTCCAGTCCCGAGCCCTGGAGCTTCGCCTTCAGGAGGCTGTCGACCTGGTAGATGCCCGAAGAGTTGTTCATCGTGATCTCGATCAGAATTGGCCGCTCCTCGCCGTCCTTGATCGCGACGTCCTCGATCGCCGCAGCGCTGAGCGAATGGATGGAGATCGAGCCCCGGGCGAAGGGGATGCGGGACCGGCCCTGCTCCATGTCGAGCGCGTCGGCGACGCGGACGATTCCGGCCTCGAGCGTCAACGGCTTGCCGTAGTCGCGGTGACTCGTTATCGCCTGGAGGATCTCGGACGTGATGACGGTGAGATCAGGCTCGTCGTAGAGCCCCGCGAGCAGCTCCCGAAGCTTCGGCTCGGCGAGGAAGAGGCTGAAGTCCTCGTGCCCCTCGCGATGAACCGCCATTCCCACGCAGTGCGTGAGGGCAGCGAGCAGAACGACGACCTCGGAGTCGTCGCTGTCGTAGCCGTAGTCCCGCACGAGCGTCGGTTCGATGTGGTGCTTGGTGAGCTGCCGGAGGAGCTTGAGCGCGATGTTCGACACGATCTGGATGTGAACCCATGAGTGGTCGTTGATCTTCATCCGCGCGACCGCGTTGACGTTCGCCACGTGCCACCACGCCTTGAGCTGAGTGTCGTCGTTGACGCGTTCCACCAGCCGGCGGAGCTTGCGGTTGCCCCGGACCGGAACGTTGATCTTCATCTCGGCGACCGCCTGGGTGGGAGTCAGCCGGGTCTCGCGCTCGGCTACGTCCGATACCGGTTGACCGATCCGATCTTCGGTCTCCTTGTCGATCGAGCTCATACGGGGAGCGTATTACGCGACGTCGGCGGCCCAATCGCCGTAAAGGGAGGTGTAGAGCCCGCGCTTGGCCAGCAGCTCGTCGTGCGTCCCCTGCTCGACGATCCGTCCATGCTCTAGGACGACGATCAGGTCGGCATCGCGGATCGTGGAAAGCCGGTGCGCGATGATGAACGCCGTCCGCCCCGAGAGCAGCAGGCGAAGCGCGCTTTCGATCTTCTGCTCGGTCCCGATGTCGACCGACGACGTGGCCTCGTCGAGGATGAGGATACGCGGGTCGGCGAGCAGCGCGCGAGCCAGTGCAACGAGCTGTCGCTGGCCGAGCGAGAGCCTGGAGCCACGTTCCTGAAGCTGTGTCTCATAGCCGTTCTCGAGCCGCAGGATGAACTCGTGCGCACCGACGGTCTGAGCGGCCTGCACGATCTGATCGGGAGCCGCATCCGGTCGTCCGAAGGCGATGTTGTCGGTCACCGTGCCGGCGAAGAGGAAGCCCTCCTGGGGCACGATTCCGAGCTGGTGCCGCAGCGAAGCCTGCGTCACGTCGCGGAGATCGCGGCCGTCGATCGTGATCCGCCCCTCGCGTGGGTCGTAGAAGCGGGCGAGAAGCTTCGCGATCGTCGATTTGCCCGCGCCCGTGTGACCGACGAGAGCGACGGTCGTCCCGGCGGGCACGTCGAGGTCGAGGCCGTGCAGGACATCAGGCCCCGAGCCGTAGCCGAAGCGGACCGACTCGAAGCGAACGAGTCCGGCGACGGTGGGAAGCGGCGCGGCGTTCGGGCCGTCGATGACGTCCGGCTCCTCGTCCATCACGTCCATGATCTTGTCGAGCGCGGCGGTCGCGGAGAGGAACGTGTTGTAGAGCTGCGACAGCTGCTGAACCGGGTCGAAGAAGTTCTGGACGTAGAGCATGAATGCGAACAGCGTTCCGATCGTCACGTCGCCGTTGAAGTAGAGGTGCCCGCCGTAGCCGAGGACGACCGCGAGCGCGACCGACGAGAGCAGGTCGACGAAGGGGAAGTAGAGGCCGTTGAGGACGACCGTCTCCATGTTCGAGTCGCGGTAGCGCTCCGCCACCGCCCGGAAGTTCGAGGCGTTCGTCTGCTCGCGCGTGAACGCCTGGACGACTCGCATACCGGCGATGTCCTCTGCGAGCGTCGCGGTGACAAGGCCGAGCCGTTCACGGACGGCGCGGTATGCACGCGTCGACCGGACGCGGAAGATCACCGTCGCGACGCTCATGAGCGGAATCACCGTCAGCGTGGCGAGCGCGAGCCGCCAGTCGAGGACGAAGAGGAGAATCGCGGTGCCGACGAGCGTGAGTGTGTTCTGAACGAGGCTCGTGACGCCGTCGGTGACCAGCTGATCGATCGCCTCGACGTCGTTCGTGAGCCGGCTGATGATCACCCCGGCGCGCGTCCGCTCGTAGAAGCCGAGCGAGAGACGCTGCAAGTGCCGGAAGAGGCCGATGCGGAGGTCGGCCAGAATTCGCTCGCCGACCCAACCCGTGAGATAGGTCTGGACGTAGCTCATTGCCCAGTTGAGAAGGCCCGCGAGCACGAACGCCCCGACGATCCACCAGAGCTTGGCAAGGTCGTCCTGGTGGATGGCGGCGTCGACCGCGTACTTGGCAAGGAGCGGCGGCGCGAGAGCCGTGGCCGTTGCTGCGAGCAGTGAGACGAGGGAGAGCGACGTGCGGCCGCGATAGGGGCGCGTCAGCCGTGCGAGCGTGCCGATGCGGCGGCGCGTGCGGCGCCACGACCAGTCGTCGACCTCGGCCGCGCGCTGCCCGCTCAGGTGACTGCCCGGCTGCCAGACCCTCATCGGAGACACCCCGGGACGTTCGGATGTAGACGCGCGCGCGTCCCCACCCGGGAGGGGAGAAGCTCCGCCCGCCACCCGCGGTCGACGCTACCGGCGAGCGTCGCGCCCGTCTGCGCCAATAGTGTGCCGATACGGCCGCGGAGACAGGCGTCGAGCGTGCGCGCTTCGGCCGCAGGCAAGTGCGGCATCAGGACGCCGCCTCGAGCACGTCGGCCTCTGCGCGCGCCTCGACCGCATCCGCGAACTGGCGCTCGAGCAGCCCGTGGTCGTAGATGTCGCGGTACACGGGGCTCACCTCGAGGAGCTCGTCGTGCTCTCCCCTGGCGACGATCCGGCCGTCGTCGAGCACGACGATCTCGTCCGCGAGCGCGATCGTCGACAGGCGGTGGGCGATGATCAGCGTCGTCCTGTTCAGCATCGCCTCCCGCAGCCCGAGCCGGATGCGGGCCTCCGTCGACGCGTCGACCGACGCCGTCGCGTCGTCGAGGATCAGGACGCGAGGATCTACCGCGAGCGCGCGGGCGATCGCGAGGCGTTGGCGCTGGCCGCCCGAGAGCGTGATGCCGCGCTCACCGATGACAGTGCCGTACCCGTCGGGGAGCCGCTCGACGAACTCGTGGGCCTGCGCCAGCCGCGCGATCCGCTCGACCTCCGAATCGTCAAGGCCCGGCGCTCCGAAGGTGATGTTCTCGCGGACGGTGGCCGAGAAGAGAAATGGATCCTGCGAGATGACTCCGATTGCGCGGCGAAGCGACGTCAGCTTCACGTCCCGCACGTCCGCGTCGTCGATCATCACGCGGCCGGCGGTGACGTCGTAGAAGCGCGGGACGAGCGAGGTCAGCGTTGTCTTTCCGGATCCGGTATGCCCGATCAGCGCGACCGTCCGTCCCGGAGCGACCTCGAGGTCGATGTCCTGCAGGACCGGCCGCCCTTTCAGATACTCGAACGAGACGCCCTCGAAGCTCAGGCGTCCCGCGCCCGACGGCAACGCTTCCGCGTCGGCCCGGTCGGAGATCTCCTCCGGCTCGTCCAGGACCTGGAAGATGCGCTCTCCCGAAGCGGTCGCACGCTGCGCCTGGCCGACCCACATTCCGAGCGACCGGAGCGGCATGATCAGCATGCCGAGGTACAGGTTGAAGGCGACGAATGCGCCCACGGTCAGGCTGCCCTGCGCCACCATCCTCGCTCCCACGAGCAGGACGGCGCCCTGCGCGAGCAGCGGGACCCAGGAGATGAAGGGGACGTAGAGAGCACGCTGTCGGTTCGCCTGCACCGTCTGCTGGAAGACGGCCTCGGACCGGTCGCTGAACTTGCGCTCCTCCTGCGGCTCCTGCGCGAAGGACTTGACGACGTGGACGCCGACGATGTTCTCCTCGGCAACGGTCGCGACGTCGGCGAGCTTCTGCTGCACGTCCCGCAGCGTCGGGTGTGTGACATGGCTGTAGCGGTACGCGACCACGACGAGCACCGGCGTGATCGCGAGCGCGATCAGCGCGAGCCGCCACTCGAAGAAGAAGAGGACGGCCGTGACGGAGACCACGGTGAGGGCGTTCTGGAAGAAGAAGATGAGCCCGTAGCCGAGGAAGAAGCGCACTCCTTGCAGGTCGACCGTCGCGCGCGACATCAGCTGCCCCGTCTGATGCCGGTCGTAGAAGTCGAACGACAGCCGGACGAGATGCGCGTAGAGGCCCTGGCGCAAATCCATCTCGACGGCGAGCGCCTGCTTCCCCGAGATGAGGCGCCGTCCCGCCATCAGCACGGCGCGCAGGGCGCCGAGCCCGACGATCGCCCAGACGAACATCCGCAGCTTGCCGGCGTCATGCGGGGTGATCGCGTCGTCGATGACGTGCATCGTCACCCAGACGAGCGCGATCTGCGCTCCCTGTGAGGCGACCGCGAGGACGATCGAGACGACGAGCGAGACCTTGTACGGGCGCAGGAATCCGAGCAGACGTGCGAACGTCGCCCGGTACGGGGTCTCGCTGTGCTCCTTCACTCCCGAAATCTAGCGACGGCCGTTGGCGCTACAGACGCGCCAGCTCGGACCGGATGAGTCGCACGGCCCGCCCGGTCAGCTCGCGGTTGGGCGGGGAGTTGAGCCAGCTGCTCGCGCCGGAAGGATGCGGCAGCGGCACGACGACTACGCCGTCCAGCTCGTACTTTCGTCCGACGCACTCCGCCAGGCCCGAGAGACCGAGCAGCGCCTTGATCGCGAGCCCGCCGACGGCCACGATCAGCGCCGGCCGGAGGAGGCGAAGCTCCCACTCGCGCCAGAAGGCGCAGAGCTCGCGTTCGGCGGGAGTGGGCGCGCGGTCGCCGCGCCCGGATCGCGTCCGGCCGGGATAGCAGCGGGTCACCGAAGCGCAGTAGAACGTCGCGTAGAACTCGTCCTCGCCCAGGTCGAGCCAGTCGCGCAGCCTCTTCCCGGCACGACCCCGCCAGGGCCGGCGCTCGAGGCCCTCCACCACACCGGGAGCCTGGCCGTACATGTACGCGCGCTGACCGAACTGCTCGTTCCTGACGGGCATCGACTCCAGCGGATAACCGGCCTCGGTGCAGGCCCGGCACGTTGCGAGGTCGCGCTCGAGCGAGACGAGCGATTTGTACGACGACCGTCGTCGGGTCACGCCCGCACGACGAGGAACCACGCGCTCGTGAAGACGACCTCTCCTCCGAGCTCGCCTGCCAGGTCCGGACCGTCGAAGACCCGCTTGAAGACGGTCCAGGTCGATCCATCCTGCAAGCGGCGCTCGACGAAGGCGGAGGCGGGGTCGCCCTCATGGCGAACGGAGCCGACCACAACCAGCTCGGGAGCGACCCGTCGTGCCTCGTCGACGAAGCGCTCGCGCTGCGGCGGTTCGAGATGGCAGTAGAAGTAACTCGTGAACACTCGGTCGAATGAGCGGTCCGGGAACGGAAGGTCGAGCGCGTCCCCCTGCACACGACGCGCGTTCGGCGCCTGCTCGGCCGCGACCTGGAGCATGCGGGCGCTGGCGTCGAGTGCCACGACCTCTCCCCGCAGGTGCCTGGTCAGGAAACCGGTGCCACAGGCTACGTCCAACGTGCGGACAGGCGGCAGGCCTCCGATGAACAGCTCGAGCTCGTGGAGGTCGTCCTCCCAGCCGGGACGAAACTGGTCGGCGTACCGGCCCCGGCCGAGCCACCAGTCGTCGTACTCGGGCGCGCGTCGATCGTAGTACGCCTTCACCTGTTTCTAGAGTACGCGGGTGGACCTGCTGGAGTCGGTGCCGAACTTCTCGGAAGGGCGTAGTGCCGGGACGATCGAGGATCTCCGACGCGCCCTTGCCGCTCATGCGGACGTTCTCGACGTGCACGTCGACCCCGATCACAACCGCTCCGTCTTCACGCTCGTCGGCGACGACGCGCCCCTGATCGACGCGCTGCTCGCGAGTATCGCCTGCGCGCGCGACCGCATCGATCTGCGCTTGCACGAAGGGGCGCATCCGCGCATCGGGGCCGCCGATGTCGTTCCGATCGTCGCGCTCGACACGGGCGACGAAGATCGCGCACGCGCCTGTGCGCTCCTGCTCGCCGAGCGAATCGGAGCGGAGCTCGAGCTGCCCGTGTTCCTCTACGGGGAGTCTGCGCCGGGTCGCGGGCCTGCTTTTTTCCGGAGAGGAGGGCCAGGCGAGCTCCAACGGCGCATCGACGCCGGCGAGCTGCGCCCGGATTTCGGGCCGAGCCGCATCGACGAGCGAGCAGGCGGTGTGATCGTCGGGGCGCGCCGACCGCTCATCGCGTTCAACGTCGATCTCGAGACGGACGACGTCGACGTCGCGCGCGCGATCGCCGCTGTCGTCCGCGAGAAGGGCGGAGGCTTTCCCGGCGTACGTGCGCTCGGCGTGGCACTCCCGAGTGCCCGCAGGGCCCAGGTGAGCATGAACGTCGAGGACTACGAAGCGGCGCCGCTGGCCGACATCGTCGAGCGTGTGAGGCGCGAGGCGCAGGCCCGGGGGACGGGGGTTTCAGGCGCGGAGCTCGTCGGACTGATGCCGGCGGGCGCAGCGGTCGCCGCGGCCAGAGCCGTCCTCGAGATCGACGGGCTCGACTCGTCGAGTGTGCTCGAGCTGAGGCTCCTCGAGCGCCTGAAGCGGCGCGAGTAGTGCCCTAGACTGGCCGCGCGATGGCTCAGGGGATGTCGATCCGCCTGACAGGAGACGACCTCCGACTCGAGGACGTCTGGGCGGTCGCGTTCGACGGCGCCCACGCCGCTCTGTCGGACGACGCACGGGACAAGATGCAGGCCGCACGTGCACTTGTCGAGCGGGCGGCACACGGAGCTCGCGAGCACACCTACGGCATCAACACCGGCTTCGGACGTTTCGTCTCGCGCTCCATTCCCGAGGCGCACACCGAAGAGCTCCAGCTGCGGCTGCTCCGGAGCCACGCGTGCGGCGTCGGCGATCCTTATCCGGCCGAGATCGTGCGTGCTGCGATGCTGCTGCGGGCCAACGCGCTCGCGAAAGGGACGTCCGGAGCGCGGATCGAGACCGTCGAGCTCTTGCTTCAGTGCCTCCGGCACGGCGTGCTTCCGCGTGTCCCGAGCCGCGGCTCGGTCGGCGCCAGCGGCGATCTCGCGCCGCTCGCGCACCTGGCTCTGCCGCTGGTCGGAGAAGGAGAGGCCTGGTACGACGGCGAGCTCATGCCGGGCGCGGAGGCGCTCGCCGCTGCCGGCCTCCACCCGACACGCCTCGGGGCCAAGGACGGGCTGTCCCTGATCAACGGCACGCAGTTCATGGCCGCATACGGCGCACTGGGCGTGACCCGCGCGCGGCGGCTCGCCCAGTCGGCGGATCTCGCTTGCGGGTTGTCGATCGAGGCCCTACAGGGATCGCGCACGAGCTTCCTACCGCAGATCCACCGCCTGCGCCCGTTGCGCGGGCAGTCGGATGCGGCCGCCAACGTGATCCGCCTGCTCGAGGGATCCGCGATCAACGAGGCACACAGATGGTGCGACAAGGTGCAGGACGCCTACTCCCTGCGTTGTGCCCCGCAGGTGCACGGCGCGTCGCGCGACCTTCTCGACTACGTCGAAGGAACGGTGGCGGTCGAGCTCAACGCCGCCACGGACAATCCACTCGTGCTCGTCGAGGACGAGTTGCTCGTGTCGAACGGCAACTTCCACGGTCAGCCGGTGGCCTTCGCTCTCGACGCGCTCGCGATTGCGTGCTCCGAGCTCGCGAACATCTCCGAGCGTCGCCTCGAGAGGCTCGTCAACCCGAGCCTCTCGGACGGGCTGCCGGCCTTTCTCACCACCGAGGGCGGGTTGAACTCGGGTTTCATGATCACCCAATACGTTGCGGCGTCGCTCGTCAGCGAGAACAAGGTGCTGTGTCATCCTGCGAGCGTGGACTCGATTCCGACGAGCGCGGCGCAGGAGGATCATGTGTCGATGGGAAACGCGGCCGCGCTCAAGGCCTGGCAGGTCCTCGCCAATTCTGAGCGCGCACTTGCGATCGAGCTGCTCGCGGGGGCGCAGGGCGTCGAGTTCCTTGCACCTCTCACCCCCGGTCGGGGAGTGCGCGCGGTCCGCGATTTCGTGCGCACGCTCTCGCCTCGCCTCCACGACGACCGCTCTCTGTCCGCCGACATCGAGGCGGTCGCGGGCGCGATTCGCGACGGCACCCTGATCACTGCTGTCGAGGCCGAGGTCGGGGAGCTCGCATGAGCACGACGCGCCAGGTGGACTCGGTCGTGGAGGAGCTCTGCGGCGACCTCTCGTCGATCCGGGCTCCCCGCGGCACCGATCTTCACGCCAGGTCGTGGTCGACGGAGGCGCCGCTGCGGATGTTGCTCAACAACCTCGACCCCGATGTTGCCGAGCGGCCCGAGGAGCTCGTCGTCTACGGCGGATCGGGAAAGGCCGCGCGAACTCCGGAGGCGCTACGGGCGATCGTCCGGTCTCTCCTCGAGCTCGGCGATGACGAGACGCTGCTCGTGCAGAGCGGCAAGCCGGTAGGCGTGTTCCGCACGCACACGGGTGCTCCCCGCGTGCTGATCGCAAACGCGATGCTCGTCCCCCGCTGGGCGACGTGGTCCGAGTTTCGACGGCTCGAGGCCCTCGGCTTGACGATGTACGGCCAGATGACTGCCGGGAGCTGGATCTACATAGGCTCGCAGGGAATCCTGCAGGGCACGTACCAGACGTTTGCCGCCGCCGCCGAGAAACACTTCGGGAGGCCTGACCTCGCGGGCCGCACGATCCTGACAGCTGGGCTCGGTGGGATGGGCGGCGCGCAACCGCTCGCCGGGACGATGGCCGGCGCCGCGATCCTCTGCGTCGAGGTCGATCCGTCGCGCATCGAGCGCAGGATCGCCACCCGCTATCTCGACGAGTCGACCGACTCGGTCGACGACGCGCTCGGACGGATCCGACGGGCCGCTTCGGCCGGTCTGCCGCTATCGGTCGGGCTGCTCGGCAATGCGGCGGAGATCGTCCCGGAGCTCGCGCGGCGCGGTGAGCATTTCGACCTCGTGACCGATCAGACGGCTGCTCACGACCCACTTACCGGGTACGTCCCAACCGGTCTCTCCGTCGAGGAGGCGGCGGTGCTCCGTTCGAACGATCCGGACGCGTATCTCGAGCGCGCGCGCGCGTCGATCGTGCGCCATGTCGAAGGGCTGCTCGAGTACGTCCGAGGCGGAAGCTATGTTTTCGATTATGGCAACAACCTTCGAGGTGAGGCCCGTGAAGGTGGCGTAGAGGAGGCCTTCTCATACCCGGGCTTCGTCCCGGCATATATCCGGCCGCTGTTCTGTCGCGGCGTGGGCCCGTTTCGCTGGGCCGCGCTTTCGGGAGAGGCGGCGGACATCGCGGCGATCGACGCGGCGCTCCGCGACCTCTTCCCGGACGATCCGCTCCTGCAGAGGTGGCTCGAGCTCGCGCCGGAGCGGGTCGCCTTCCAGGGCCTCCCGGCCCGGATCTGCTGGCTCGGGTACGGCGACCGCGCGAAAGCGGGGCTCGCGATCAACGAGCTCGTCCGCTCGGGCGAGGTGAAGGCGCCGGTCGTGATCGGGCGCGACCATCTCGACGCGGGGTCCGTAGCATCCCCGTACCGCGAGACGGAGGCGATGCGCGACGGCTCCGACGCCATCGCCGACTGGCCGATCCTGAACGCTCTGCTCAACGTCGCGGCGGGCGCGACCTGGGTGAGCGTCCACCATGGCGGAGGCGTCGGGATCGGGAACTCGATCCACGCGGGCATGGTCGTCGTCGCCGACGGCACGGACGACGCCGCCGAGCGGCTCGAGCGAGTCCTGACGACCGATCCGGGAACCGGCGTCATGCGGCACGTCGATGCCGGTTATCCCGAGGCGATCGAAGCTGCGGAGGCACACGGACTCGAGCCGCCGATGCCGCCGCTCGCTGGATGAGCGCGGCGGGCGCCGCGCGCCGCCTGCTCGTCCGCGATCTCGAACAGCTCGCGTCCCCAGCCGGCTCGGCGTCGCCGCTGCGCGGCGCGGCCCTCGCCGACGTCGAGGTGGTCGAGGACGGTTATCTCCTCTGCGCGGGTGACACCATCGAGGCGGTCGGCCGCATGCGCGACCTCGGTCCGGTCGAGGGTGAGGTCGAGGAGCTCGACGGACGCGGCCTCTGCGCGATCCCCGGGCTGGTCGATTGCCACACCCACGCGTGCTTCGCCGGAGACCGCGTCGACGAGTTCGCCCTGCGCACGGGCGGTGCGAGCTACGAGGAGCTTCACGCGGCCGGCGGCGGGATCATGTCGACCGTACGCGCTACGCGCGCTGCGGGAGAGTCCGCGCTCAAGGCTGCCGTCGTCCGCCACCGCGACTGGATGCTGCGTGCCGGCACGACCACGTTCGAGTCGAAGTCGGGCTACGGGCTCGACCGCGAGACGGAGCTCGCGTCCCTCGAGGCGATCCGTGCTGCCGGCGGTGTTCCGACCTGGCTCGGGGCGCACGCGGTCCCGCCCGAATTCGCGGACGCGGACGCGTACCTCGACTTCGCGCTGGTCGAAGTGCTCCCGCGGGCCGCGAGGCTCGCAGAGGCGGCCGACGTCTTCCTCGAGCGGGGTGCGTTCGACGCCGCGCAGGCGAAGCGCTATCTCGAAGCGTGCGCCCGCGCCGGCCTCGCGCTCAGGCTTCACGGCGACCAGTTCACCGAGCAGGGCGCAGTCGAGCTCGCGATCGACCTCGGCGCCCGCTCCGTCGACCATCTCGAGGCCACCGGAGCCGACGGTGTCGGTGCCCTAGCCGCGAGCTCGGTCGCCGCGGTGCTCCTGCCGGCGAGCGCGCTCTTTCTCGGCCGGCCGATGCCTCCGGGCCGCGCGCTCGCCGAGGCGGGCGCCATCGTCGCGCTCGCGACCGACTTCAACCCCGGCAGCGCGTTCTGCGAGAGCCTTCCGCTCGTCTGTTCCCTGGCGGCGACACAGCTCGGGCTCTCGCCGGCGCAGGCGCTCTCGGCCTGCACGGTCAACGCGGCGCACGTCCTCGGCCGCGCCGACCGGGTCGGGCGGCTCGCGCCCGGCTTCGCGGCGGACGTCGTCCTGCTCGATGCGCCCGACTGGCGTTACCTCGCGTACCACCTCGGCGGGGATCTGGTCGCGGGGCTCGTCCTCGGCGGCACGCCCGCGGAGCTACGCTAGGACGGCATGCCGACCAGGAAGCAGCGGCGGCGGGAGCAGAAGGCCCGCCGGCACGAGTACGAGTACGTGTACGTCGACGACGCGGGGAACGAGGTCGACGTCGAACCGGACGAGCTGCGCGCCCAGAAGGAGGCCAGGCGCGAGACCCGCGGGTCGAAGGTGGAGAGCCGCAAGCCGGCGGCCGCCAGGGGCCAGCGGGCGGTTCAGCCGCCGTCCTGGCGACGCGCCGCGCGACGCGGGGTCGTGCTCGGGCCGCTGCTGATCGTCGCCATGATGCTCTTCAACCGCGGCGTGCCACTCGTGCAGCAGATCGCGCCGGCCGCGTTCCTCCTCGTGTTCTTCATCCCCTTTAGCTATTTCACCGACTCGTTCGCGTACCGCATGTACCGCAAACGACTCGAGCGCCGGGAGACCGCGAGCCGAAGCTAGCGGCGGGCGACCGCCGCCTAGGTGTTGTCGGCCGGTTCGCTCCCGCGATAGTGGCCCTCCCCGGGCCACGGAGCGAGCACGAGCAGGATCCTTGCCCCGTGCTCGGTCGAGATCGAGTGTCGCTCGTCGACCTCGAAGGAGAAGAAGGAGCCGGAGTCGCCCTCGATCACGTCGTCGCCCGACTCGACGCGGACCGTGCCGTCGATGACCGAGACGAGGGCGCGCTCCTTGACCTGATGGTCGCCGAGGCTCTGGCCCGGGTCGAGCGCGATCAGCACGGCGCGCGCAGCGTCGTCGGACCGGAGCACGACCGGCGAACGGCTCCCTCCGGGGGTGTCGATCTCGCGTAGGTTCCAACTCCGCACGCCGCGATCCTAGACGCTCGCAGGGCGCCGTTAGACTCAAACGCCCGTGCCGCCTGTCGTCGAGAGATACGAGCTGGGCCCGATCCGAACGAATTGCTACGTCGTTCGCAAGGAGCGCGGCGCATCCGAAGCGGTCGTGGTCGATCCCGGCGGCGACGCCGCGCGCCTGCGGCTCGAGCTGGCCCGTATGAGCTCGGCATGCGCGGCCATCCTGATCACGCACGGACACTGGGATCACCTCGGCGGGGTCGCGGATCTCGCGGAGGGAACCGGTGCTCCCGTGTACATGGCGGAGGACGAGCGCACACTTCTGGAGGACATCAACAGCTTCGTGCCGGCGGGCATGCGGCTTCGCCCGTACATGCCAGACGTCCTGCTTCAGGGCGACGAGACGCTCGAGCTTGCCGGAATGACCTTCGAGACGCTGCGCATCCCGGGTCACTCGCCGGCGCACCTCGCGTTTCATACGGACGGTTGCCTCTTCTCGGGCGATCTGGTCTTCGCCGGGTCCGTCGGCCGCACCGATCTTCCCGGCGGCGACTGGGAGACCCTCGTCGCGTCGATCCGCGCGCTCGCCGACCGGTTCCCGCCGGAGACGGTCGTCTATTCCGGCCATGGGCCGGAGACGACGCTCGGCGGCGAGATCGCGCGCAACCCGTTCCTCGCGGAGCTGCGCGCGTGACGCGCTTCGAGGCGCCGCGCGGCACCCACGACATCACCCCGTCCGAGCAGCCGCTCTGGCAGTGGGTGAGGGGCGAAATGGAGGACGTCTGCGCTCTCTACGGCTACCGGCGGATCGACACGCCAGGCTTCGAAGACACGGAGCTGATCGTGCGCACATCGGGCGGCGGCTCGGATGTCGTGCAGAAGGAGACCTACACATTCTCCGATCGGGGCGGCCGCTCGCTAACGCTGCGGCCCGAAGCGACCGCGCCGATCTGCCGTGCCTACGTTCAGCACGGCCTCCATCGCGAGCCACAGCCGCAGAAGCTCTACACGATCGGGCCGATGTGGCGGTACGACCGGCCCCAGAAAGGGCGTCACCGCGAGCACTGGCAGCTCTCCGTCGAGGCAATCGGAACCGACGATCCTGCGGTCGACGCCGAGGTGATCCAGCTCTACGCGGAGCTGCTCCGCAGGGTCGGCGTCACCAACTACACGATGGAGCTCAACTCGATCGGCGACCGTAACTGCCGTCCGGCGTACATCGAGAAGCTGAGCGCGTGGCTCGACGAGCACGCGTCGGAGCTCGACGACGAGGCCCGCGCGAAGAGAGCGACGTCGCCGCTTCGCGTCTTCGACGTGAAGAGCGAGCGCGTCCAGCAGCTCCTCGCCGGCGCGCCGAAGATCGGCGAGTCGCTTTGCGACGGGTGTCGCGAGCACTTCGCGCGGGTCCTCGAGGGCCTCGACGCGTACGGCGTCCGGTACGAGCTGACGCCGACGCTCGTGCGCGGGCTCGACTACTACACGCGCACGACTTTCGAGTTCAAGGACGAGGCGATCGGCGCGAAGGACACGATCTGCGGCGGCGGGCGCTACGACGGTCTGATCGAGGAGATCGGCAGCTCGCCGACCCCGGCGATCGGGTTCGGCGCCGGCATCGAGCGCCTGCTGCTCTCGCTCGAGAACGGAGAGCGGACGGCTGAAGGCATCGACGTGTTCTTCGTCATGGACGACGGGGGTGACCGCGTACGGGTGCTGCCCCTGCTCGCCGAGCTCAGGCGGCGCGGGGTCTCGTCGGACCTCGACTACGCGCACCGTTCGGTGAAGGGACAGCTGACGCAGGCCGGACGCCTCGGCGCCGCGAAGACGATCCTCGTCCGCGGCGACGCGGCCGTGGTCCGCGAGCACGGCCGCGAAGACTGGGAAGCGCCGCTCGACCGGCTCGTCGAGAGGATCGCGCCCTGAAGCGGTGGCGTGATCTCTATGCGGGGGAAGTTCGCGCCGACCGGGTCGGGGCGGAGGTGATCGTCGCGGGCTGGGTCGCACGGCGCCGCGATCACGGTGGCCTCGTGTTCATCGACCTCCGAGACCACACGGGCATCGTCCAGCTGGTCGTCAACCCCGAGCGCGCGCGCGAGGCCGCGGTCACCGCGCACGAGCTCCGCTCCGAGTTCGTCGTCCGCGCGCGCGGCGAGATCGTCCGGAGAGCTCCGGAGGCCGTCAACTCCAACATCCCCACGGGCGAGATCGAGATCCAGGTGGACGAGCTCGAGCTCGTCGCCCGCTCCGAGCCCCTGCCGTTCCAGCTCGACGACGAGGGCGTCGAGGAGCCGGTCCGCCTTCGCTACCGCTACCTCGACCTACGCCGAGATCGGATGCAGCGGAACCTCCGGCTGTCGGCAACAGTGATCTCCTCGATCAGGCGGTCGATGGAGGAGCAGGGGTTCATCGACGTGTGGTCGCCCTCGATGACGCTCGGGACGCCGGAGGGTGCGCGTGACTTCCTCGTGCCCGTCCGTCTGCAGCCGGGAAAGTTCTTCGCTCTCGCCCAGTCGCCGCAGCTGTTCAAGCAGGCGTTCATGATCGGCGGGCTCGACCGCTACTACCAGATCGCAACCTGTTGGCGAGACGAGGATCTGCGCGCCGACCGGCAGTTCGAGTTCCGGCAGCTCGACCTCGAGCTCGCGTTTCCGAAGCGCGAGGACGTGCTTGACGTGCTCGAGCAGATCGTGGTGGCGTCGTTCGAGTCGCTCGGCAGGACACCGCCGGCCCGACCGTTCCCGCGGCTGGCCTACGCCGACGCGATGCTCCGCTACGGATCGGACAAGCCCGACGTGCGGTTCGCGCTCGAGATCCAGGAGGCCACGGACGTCACGAGGGGCTCTGGTTTCGGGGTCTTCGCGAGCGCCGAGACGGTCCGCTTCATCGTCGCGCCGAAAGCGTTCTCGCGCGGCGAGCTGCAGAAGCTCGAGGAGCTCGCGAAAGAGTGGGGCGCGAAGGGGCTCGCCTATCTCGTCGTCGACGACTCGGGAGAGGTGCGCTCGCCGATCGCGAAGTTCCTGTCGGAGAGGGAGCTCGAAGCGTTTCGGGCGGAGCCGGGCTCCACCGTTCTCTTCGCGGCCGCGTCGACGGCGATGGTCGAGCGCGTCCTCGGCGCGGTGCGCACGCACCTGGGGATCGAGCTCGACCTGATAGACCCCGACAGCGACGAGTTGCTCTGGGTCGTCGACTTCCCGCTGTTCCTGAAGGACGAGGACACGGGGCAGTGGACGTTCGTCCACCATCCCTTCACGAGCCCGATCGAGGGTCACGAGGACCTGATCGAGAAAGATCCCGGCTCGGCGCTCAGCCAGCACTACGACCTGATCTGGAACGGGTGGGAGCTCGGCTCGGGCTCGATCAGGATCCACCGCCAGGAGATTCAAGCGCGCGTGTTTCGCGCCATGGGCATGACCGACGACGAGGCGCGCGCGAAGTTCGGCTGGTTCCTCGAGGCACTGCAGATGGGGGCGCCGCCGCACGGCGGCTTCGCACTCGGGATCGAGCGCTTCGTCGCGCTCCTCGCGGGAGAGTCGAACATCCGTGAGGTGATCGCGTTCCCGAAGACTGCGAGCGGATCGGATCCACTCACCGGCGCTCCGGCCCCGACGACGAAGGAACGTCTCCACGAGCTCGGGATCAAGCTCGACGAGGCATCCGTCGCGCAACCCAAGCCGTGAGACGGAGGCGTGCCCAGCGCGTCGTGTGGCTCGTCGGCGTGACACTCGTCGCGGCGATCGGCGCGCTGGCGCTCAGCAGACGCGACGCCGACGGCAACCAGGCGGTCCCGAGGCCGGTCACGGTTCCGGGGACTTCAAACGGCTACTACACAGCCCGGGTCGCTCCGCTCGCGCCGTCGGCGAGCCATCCGCGAACCGCTTGCGGGCAGCCGTTCCTGAAGACGACCGAGGGCGTCGCCCATCCCGTCCTGCCGTGCGGGATCAGGCTCTACATCCGTTTCCACGGCCGTGAGGTCCTGACGCAGGTCGTCGATCGCGGGTCGAACGCTCCGGGGCGGGACTTCGACCTCACGAAGGCGCTCGCGAACCGGCTCGATCTCCACGGCAAGCAGGTCGTTCAGTGGAGGTTTGCCTCGGAGCGCTAACCTGCGTATGCCCGACTCTGCTCGTGGCTTGCGCATTCCATGTAGAACCAACACCACTGCTGAGGGAGCTTTTGTCCGGTCGAGGCGTTAGCCGAATGCCGGCGTGGCACCCACCTGGTTGACCAGGTTCACAGCGGGCGCAAGTCACGACAGAGTGGGGTACCCGGAACGATGGGGCGGCGAGCGTTGGCGCTAGCCTGAGCGTATGCTCGAGCTGGTCGGAGATTCCGCGCGCGGCACCGAGTTCGCGTTCGTCCGGCTCTCGGTCGACGGCGACCGGATCGCCGCGGCCGACGCGCCCGGCCTCGACCGTTCGCTCGTCGGGTTGACTCTGCTCGAGGCCGCGGCCGTCGGCGGCGCGACGCTCGCGGTCGACGCCCTCGCGAACGCGATCGGCCCTGTGTTTCGCGCCCGGCCGAGCGCGGGCCGCGTCGCGGTCGCCATGAGCGGCGGTGTCGACAGCGCGGTCGTCCTCGCGAGGTCGCTGCCGAACGCGATCGGCGTGACGCTCCGGCTCTGGCTCGACCCCGACGGCCCCGACTCCGAGCGTGCGTGCTGCTCGCCCGACGCGGTCATCGTCGCGCGCGAGACGTGCCACCGTCTCGGCGTGCCCCACGTGACGCTCGATCTGCGGCAGGAGTTTCGTCGCGCCGTCGTAGACCGCTTCGTCGAAGGCTACGCGCGCGGCGAGACGCCCAACCCGTGCATCCGCTGCAACGGCTCGTTCCGGTTCGGGCGGCTGCTCGCGTTCGCGCGGCGCGCGGGCGCCGACCGGCTCGCCACCGGTCACTACGCGCGCATCGTCGAACACCGCGGACGGCGGTTGCTCGGGCGCGCCACCGACCCGGAAAAGGATCAGTCGTACATGCTCGCGGGCCTCGACCCGACCCGACTCGACCGGATCGTCTTCCCGCTGGGCGCGCAGACGAAGGCCGAGACGCGCGCGGAGGCCGAGCGGGCGGGCCTGGCCGTGGCCCACAGGACCGAGAGCCAGGAGGCGTGCTTTCTCGCCGGCGACGATTACCGCGCGTTCCTCGTGCGTCGCGGGCTGGATCCCGCCGAGGGCCCGATCGTGGACGAGGACGGATGCGAGCTCGGCCGTCACGAGGGCTACTGGCGGTTCACGCCGGGACAGCGCAGGGGCCTCGGTGTCTCGGCGGCGGAGCCGCTCTACGCGCTGCGCTCGGACGCCCGGACGAACACGGTCGTCGTCGGCCCGCGCGATGCCCTCGGTCGCTGCGAGGTCACCGCAAAGGGGCGGCTCCACCTCCCCGTCGAACGGGTCGAGGCGAAGCTGCGCCACCGCTCGGAGGGCGTCCCCGCGTCCGTGCAGACGGCCGCCTCGGGGTTCCGGCTCGAGCTCGACCGTCCGGTGTACGGCGTCGCCCCGGGACAGACGGCCGTTCTCTACGAGGGGGACGCGGTCGTCGGCGCGGGGCTCATCCAGCGGTGAGGAGCGCACCCGATCGAGACGCTCGTGCGTTCTAACCTGCGTTGAAACGGACCCTGACCTTGCCCGACGAGATCACCCTCACATTCCCCGCCGATGAGGCCTTTCATGCGGTCGCACATCTCGTGCTGGGCGGGCTGGCCGCCCGCCTCGATCTGACCATCGAGCATCTCGAGGATCTCGAGCTCGCGGTCGACACGCTGCTCGAGCGGGCCGGCGCGAACGAGGTCACGCTGCTCGTGCGCGTGCTCGACGGCGAGCTGAGGACGCTTGTCGGGCCGTTCGTCTCGATCAGGGAGGAGCTCGACCACGGGAGGAGCGGCGAGGCCCTCGACCTCCGGCGGATCCTCGCCACAGTCTGTGACGGGGTCGGAATCCTCGACCGTGACGGCAGCCAGTGGGTCGAGCTGACGAAACGGGTCGAGCAGGCTGACGGGAGCGGCGCGTGAGCGAGCACGACAAGGTCCTGCTGCGCCGCTACCACCTCGAGGGAGACCTTCAGGCGCGCGAGCAACTCATCGAGCGGTACATGTCGCTCGTCCGTTCCCTCGCGAGGCGCTACTCCTACCGCGGCGAGCCGCTGGACGACCTCGTCCAGATCGGGGCCATCGGTCTCATCAAGGCGATCGACCGCTTCGACCTCGACCGCGGAGTCGAGCTGACCACCTACGCGACCCCGAACATCATCGGCGAGATCAAGCGCCACTTCCGCGACAAGGGCTGGTCGGTCCGGATCCCCCGAGGGCTCCAGGAGCTGAACGTCAAGCTTTCGAGGCTCGTCGAGGAGCTCAGCGTCCAGCTGGGCCATTCGCCCACGATCGCCGAGCTCGCGAAGGCGTCGGGGGCGCAGGAGGAAGAGGTCGTAGAGGCACTCGAGTCCGGCCGTGCCTACACGTCGCTCTCGCTGTCCACGGGCGGGATCGGGGAGGACGGGGAGGAGGTGGACCCGCTCGAGTCGATCGGGACCGAGGAGGACGCCTACGAGATCTCCGAGAACCGAGCCGTGCTCGCGCCCGGGTTCCGCGTGCTCGACCACCGGGAGCGTACGATCCTCCACCTCCGGTTCTTCAAGGGGCTCACGCAGTCCCAGATCGCGGCGCAGGTGGGAATCTCGCAGATGCACGTGTCGCGGCTCATCCGCCGGTCGCTCGAGAAGATCCGCGAAGAGATCGGGACGGAGGAGGAGATCGAGTCGAGGGTCGCCGAGGGTTGACGGCCGCGGGGGCGGCCTGACCCGGCCCCTAGAATTCGAGGATGCGCACGTCGGCCGAGCTGCGGGCGGGCTACCGCGCCTTCTTCCAGTCCAAGGGGCACACCTTCCGCCCCTCGGCCTCGCTGATCCCGCGTTCCGACGACCGGTCGACCTTGCTGACCACCGCTGGAATGCAACCGCTGATGCCGTTCTTCCTGGGACGTGAAGCGGCGCCCGCGCCCCTGCTCACCACGGTGCAGAAGTGCTTCCGCACGGACGACATCGACGAGGTTGGGCTGGACGGGCACCACCTGACGTTCTACGAGATGCTCGGGAACTTCTCCTTCGGGCAGTACTTCAAGGACGGTGCGATCGACCTCGCCTGGGAGTTCGTGACCGAGCACCTGAAGCTCGACACGGATCGGATCTGGCCGAGCGTCTTCGCCGGCGACCCCGAGCTCAGGCTCGGCGAGGACGAGGTGGCGATCGCGGCCTGGGAGCGCGTCGGGATCCCCCGCGAGCGCATCACGCCGCTGCCGCGCTCGGAGAACTTCTGGTCGGTCGGAGGCCCCGGCCCGTGCGGGCCCGACTCGGAGCTCTACTACGACTGGGGCGAGGAGCACGGCTGCGGGAACGCGGACTGCAGGCCCGGATGTACCCGGTGCGAGCGCTTTCTCGAGTTCTGGAACCTCGTCTTCATGGAATTCGAGCTGCGCGCCGACGGGACCCTGACGCCGCTTCCGAAGCAGAACATCGACACCGGGATGGGCCTCGAGCGAACCGCAGCCATCCTCCAGGACGTCGTCTCGGTCTACGAGGCCGACGGGTTCCAGCAGATCATGAGCTGGATCGCGCGCGAGAGCGGCGTCGCTTACGGCGACTCGCCCGAGGCGACCAAGGCGCACCGGATTCTCGCCGACCACGGGCGCGGGATGACGTTCCTCGCGGCGGACGGTGTCGCTCCGTCCAACGAGGGGCGCGGGTACGTCATGCGCCGGATCGTTCGTCGCGCCGTTCAGCAGGCGGGCCGGGTCGGGCTCGAGCCGCCGTATCTCTCACGCCTCGCCGACGTCGTCATCGACCAGATGAAGGACGCGTACCCCGATCTGGAGCAACACCGCTCCGACGTCCACCGGATCCTCTCGGCCGAAGAGGAGCGGTTCGGCCAGACCCTGGCGCGGGGGATGCGCCTGTTCGAGGAGGTTGCGGCGGCAGGCGGCGACATCTCGGGCGAAGAGGCGTTCCGGCTCCACGACACCTTCGGGTTCCCGCTCGAGCTCACACAGGAGCTCGCGCGCGAGCGTGGGCTCGGCGTGAACGACGAGGAGTTCACCCGTCTGATGGAACGCCAGCGTGAGCGCTCGCGGGCCGCGATCTCGAAGGACGACCGGACCGCCGCGGACTTCGCAAAGGCGGCCGGCTTCAAGTCCGAGTTCGTGGGGTACGAGCGGACCGAGGTGCTGACGCAGATCGGCGCGCTCGAGGACCTCGGTGACGGCCTCTTCCTGGCGAAGCTGCGTGAGTCGCCGTTCTATCCGGCGGGCGGTGGGCAAGTTACGGACGCCGGCTGGATCGAGCTCGATGACGGCAGCGGCCGGCGCGCCTCTCTTCGCGAGGCGTACCGGTTCGAGGACGACGAGGTGCTCCTGTTCGAGGGTGAGGGATTCTCGCCGGGCGATCGCGTCTCCGCCGTCGTCCCGTGGGCGATCCGCTTCCCGACGATGGCCAACCACACGGCGACGCATCTGCTCCACCGGGCGTTGCAGGACGTCCTCGGCGACCATGTGCGGCAGGCCGGCTCGGCGGTCCGGCCCGACAAGCTCCGCTTCGACTTCACCCATCCGCAGGCCCTCACGTCGGACGAGCGGGCCCGGATCGAGCAGCACGTGAACGAGAAGGTGTTCGAGAACCTGCCCGTCCACACATTCGTCACGCCGATCGAGGAGGCTCGCAAGCTCGGCGCGATGATGCTGTTCGGCGAGAAATACGGCGAGCACGTTCGCGTCGTCGAGATCCCGGGCTACTCGCGCGAGCTGTGCGGCGGTACGCACGTCCGCCGCACCGCCGAGATCGGGCCCTTTGCGATCCTCTCCGAGAGCTCCGTCGGCGCCGGCGCGCGTCGGATCGAGGCCGTGACCTCGGGCGAGGCGTACGCGTACCTCCAGGCCGGGCTGCACGAGGCCCAGGAGCTCCGAGGCGAGCTCGAGCGTGTGAAGAAGGAGGCGAAAAAGGCACCTGCAGCCAAGACCGGGGCCGAGCTGCCGCCGCCCGAGATCGCGAACGTGAAGGGTGTGAGCGTGATCGCCCAGGCCGTCGAGGGCCTCAGTGCGGACGCGCTGCTCGACCTCTCCGATCAGTTCAAGCAACGGGAGGCGCCGGCCGCCGTGGTGCTCGGCACACGCGAGGACGGGAAGGTGCACCTCGTCGCGAACTTCGACAACACCGTCGCCGATCGAGTCAGTGCTTCCGACGTCGTCAAGGCGGCGGCCGAGATCGTCGGCGGCGGAGGTGGCGGCCGTTCGACGATGGCGCGGGCGGGAGGAACCGTTCCCGAGAAGCTCCCCGAGGCCCTGGCGAGGGCGAAGGAGCTCATCCTCACGGCCCTCGAGTGAAGATCATCGCACTCGATTACGGCCAGGCCCGCACCGGCGTCGCCGTCTCGGACCGGACCGGGACGATCGCGCGGCCGCTGTGCATCGTCGATCGCGCGGCCAGCGGAGACGGGCTCGCCCTGCTGGCGCGGCTCATTGGTGAGCAGGAGGCGGAACTCGTGGTGGTCGGGCTACCGCTCACGCTTCGCGGTGAGCACGGCGCGCAGGCGGAGGAGACCGACCGCTTCGTCGACGCGCTCCGCGACGTGACCGGGGTTCCCGTCGTCCTGTTCGACGAGCGCTTCACCACCGCTCTCGCGCAGCAGCAGGCCCCCGGCGCGACGCCCGATGACGCCCGGGCGGCGGCCCACCTCCTCACCGGCTACCTCACGTGGGCCGGGAACAGCCGGACATGACGCCCCCGTCCGGTGGCCAAAGGCGACGCCCGAGCGAGGGTCAGCTGGTGCGGAGGCGCGTGGTCGCGCTCATCGTGCTCGTCCTCGCGCTCGGCGGTCTGGGCTGGGCTGCGGTGGCAGCGATCGGCGGAGGCGGGAACGGCGCGCCGCGGCAGCTGTCGACGGTGTCGAGCACGCTCCTCCTCAGGACCGTGACGAAATCGACGCCCAGCGGGCCCGTCGAGACAGTGATCGCCGTGCCGAGACCGCTTCACATCGTCTTCCCGGAAGGCTTCACCCGCCGCCAGATGGCATCGCGCGTGCAGGCCGTGGGCCGCATCGCGGAGCGCAAGCGGCACGTTCCGACGCGCTTCACGCGCTCGGGGTACCTCTCGGCAACGCGCGTTCCGCGCGTGCCGCGGTGCTTCACCGGCAAGGTCAAGACGGTCGAGGGCTTCCTCTTCCCGGCGACCTACGAGTTCTTCCCTCGGACGACTCCCGCACAGCTCGTCCAGGAACAGCTCAGCGCCTTCTGCGAGAACTGGGCGCAGCTCGACCTGAGCTACGCGCGCAAGAAGAACCTCACCCCGTACGACGTCCTGATCATCGCCTCGATGGTGGAGAAGGAGACCCTCGCGCCGGAGGAGCGCCGCCTGGTTGCCGCGGTGATCTACAACCGGCTGCACGCGCGGATGCCGCTCGGAATCGACGCGACGCTCCGCTACGGGCTCGACATCCCTCCGACGCAGTCGATCCTCCAGTCGCAGCTCGAGAGCGACTCGCCCTACAACACGCGCAAGCATCTCGGCCTGCCGCCCACGCCGATCGCGAGCCCGGGGCTCGCATCGATGCAGGCGGCGGCACGCCCGGCGAGGGTCGGCTACCTCTACTTCGTCCGGAAACCCGACAAGCGGCATCACTTCTTCACCTCGAGCTACCAGGCGTTCCAGAAGTACGCGGCCGCGCACGGCTACGGCCCGTGATCTCCGGGGAGACCCGGCTCGTCGCGCTGATCGGCGATCCCTTGTCCGCGTCGCTCTCACCGCTGATGCACAACGCCGCCTTCGCGGCGAGAGGGCTCGACTGGGCATACGTCGCGCTGCCCGTGCAGGCCGAGCGGCTCCAGGATGCGCTCCGCGGCCTGCTCGCGCTCGGCTTCGCGGGCGCGAATGTGACCACGCCCCACAAGCTCGAGGTCGCGAGGCTCGTTGACGCCGACGTGCCGTCCGTGAACACGCTCGTCGCCCGGGGCGGCCGTCTACACGGCTACTCGACCGACGCTGCCGTGCTCGAGGGGCTCGACACCGAGCGTGCTGCCATCCTCGGCGCCGGTGGAGCCGCCGAGGCGTTCGCGGCCGCGCTGCCGGACGCCGCCCGGTTCGCCCGCAGCAACCGTTGGCCGCCGAGCGTCGCAGGCTGCACGCTGGTCGTCAACGCCACCTCGGAGCGGAACGAGGCCATCGTCGAGCTGACCCCGGAGCAGACGCTCGTCGATCTTCCGTATCCGCGCACGGCCACGGCTGCACGGGCTGAGGCCGCGGGTGCGCGGGTGGTGGATGGGCTCGAAGCGCTGCTCGCCCAGGGCGCTGCCGCGTTCGAGCTCTGGACGGGGCTGCCCGCGCCGGTCGACATCATGCGGGCCACAGTACGCTCCGCCTGATGGAGCTCGAGCTCGTCACCGCCGGCGAGTCGCACGGTCCGGCGCTCGTCGCGATCGTGTCGGGGCTCCCGGCGGGGCTCCTCCTCGAGCGGAGGGCGATCGACGAGGACCTCCACCGCCGGCAGCAGGGCTACGGGAGAAGCCCGCGACAGCAGATCGAGCAGGACAGCGTCGAGGTCCTATCGGGCCTTCGGCACGGTCGCACGCTCGGCACGCCCGTGGCGCTCCTCGTCCGCAATCGCGACCACGAGAACTGGAGCTGGGGCATGAGCCCGTGGCCGCCGGAAGGCGAGCCGTCAGGGAAGGGGACGAGGCCGGTCACGCTGCCCCGCCCCGGGCACGCAGATCTCGCCGGAGCGCTCAAGTACGGGCTCGACGACGTCCGGGACGCGCTCGAGCGGGCCAGCGCCCGCCACACCGCTGTGATCGTCGCCGCCGGCTCCGTCGCGAAGGCGCTGCTCGCGGCGATCGGGATCTCTGTGGCGGGGTCGGTCGCGACGGACGGGCTCGAGCAGCGCGTCGACCAGGCGCGTGCAGATCGGGACACGGTGGGGGGCGTGATCGAGGTGCGCGCGCAACGGGTGCCGCCCGGGCTCGGGTCGTACGCGTCGAAGGGCGACCGCCTGGACGCCCGGCTCGCCGCGACCCTGATGGGAACGCAGGCCGTCAAGGGGGTGGAGATCGGCGAGGGCTTCGCGCTCGCGGAGAAACGAGGGTCGGATGCGCACGACGAGATTGCGCGTGACGCGCAAGGCCTGTATCGCACGACCAACCGCGCGGGCGGGATCGAGGGCGGCATGTCGAACGGCGAGGAGATCGTGGTGCGGGCCGCGATGAAGCCGCTCCCGACGTTGATGCGGCCGCTCGCATCGGTCGACCTGGCCACGGGCGAGGCGGGGGAGGCGCTCGTCGAGCGCAGCGACACCGCAGCCGTGGAAGCGCTCGCCGTCGTCGCCGAGGCCTGCGTCGCCTGGGAGCTCGCGCGGGCCGCGCGCGAGAAGTTCGGCGGAGACTCGCTCGCCGACTTCGTCGCGGCTCAGCACGCCTACGTGGAGCGAATCGACTGGCAGCCCCGCGCGCTCTAGAACGGCACCTCGCGCTCATCGGCTTCATGGGCGCGGGCAAGTCGACGATCGGTCCCGAGGTCGCCGAAAAGCTCGGCCGTTCGTTCATCGACCTCGACCGCGAGCTCGAGCGCGCTGTCGGACGGACGATTCCGGAGCTCTTCGAGGCGGTCGGAGAGCCCGGCTTCCGCGTGCAGGAGGAGCGCCAGTCGCTCGCTGCGCTCCACCTGCCGGAGCCCGCCGTGATCGCGCTCGGCGGGGGCGCGGTCCAGACCCCGTCGATCCGGCACGCCCTCGCAGAGCGTGCGTTCACCGTCCTGCTCGAGGTCGATCCGGAGACGGCATGGAAGCGGGCGTCTTCCTCAAGCCGCCCTCTGGCGCGAGAGAAGGGAGAGTTCCACGCCCTCTACGAGCGACGCCGGCGGATGTACGACGAAGTTGCGGAGGCGACCGCCGCCGATGCCGACGGCGTCGTGCTCGCAGCGGGCGCGGTTCACGTCGGCGTCGGCGTGATCGAGGAGCTCGAGTCGCTCGTGCCCGGGGAGGGCGCGATCGCCTTCGTCTCGGACGCCCATGTCGACGGAATTCACGGTGCGGCCGCCCAGGCCGCCCTCGGGCAGCGTGTCCGGTCGGTGCACGAGGTCCCGTCCGGAGAGGAGGCGAAGACCGCCGGCGTTGTCCAGCGGCTGTGGAACGAGATCGAGCTCGACCGTGACGGCGTCCTGGTGGCGCTCGGCGGCGGCACGACGACCGACGTGGCGGGATTCGTCGCGGCGACCTACCTGCGCGGGATCGACTGGGCTCCGGTGCCGACGACGCTCGTCGCCCAGGTGGACGCCGCCATCGGGGGCAAGACCGGGATCGACCTGAAGGGCGGAAAGAACCTCGTCGGCGCGTTTCACTGGCCCGCGAGCGTGGTGATCGACCCGGCCCTGCTCGAGACGCTGCCCGAGAGCGAGCACCGCGAGGGCATGGCGGAGGTCGTCAAGACCGCCCTCCTCGCCGGCGAGCCGCTCTGGGAGCTTCCGACGCCCGAGCGGGTCCGGCGCTGTGCGGCGTTCAAGACGGCGATCTGTCTTCGCGATCCGCGCGACCGAGGCGCACGGGCGCAGCTCAATCTCGGGCACACGTTCGCGCACGCCCTCGAGGCGGGTGCGGGCTACGACGGGCTGACGCACGGCAGCGCCGTTGCGCTGGGGCTGCTCGCCGCGCTGCGGCTGTCCGAGCGCTCGACCGACGTGGTCGAGGACGTCCTCGAGCCGAGCCCGGTCCGGGTCGACCGTGAACGTGCGTGGCAGGCGCTCCAGCGCGACAAGAAGGCCCGCGACGGCGAGATCCACCTTGTGCTGCTGCGGGACGATGGCCCGGTCGTCGAGCCGCGACCCGCTGACGAGGTTCGCGCGGCGCTCGACGCGCTGATCGCTGACTGACTCCGGCGAGAGCTGCGCTTTCGCTCGCGTAACCTCCTTTTCACGCGGAGAACGACCCTCCATTGCCTCGATTAGGGTTGCGCGGTGCAGGTCGTCGTCCTCAACGGTGCCAATCTCGACGTCCTCGGGCGGCGGGATCCGGAGGTGTACGGGGGCCTCTCGCTCTCGGAGCTCGAGACCAGGATCTACGAGTGGGCGTCAGATCTGGGCTGCCATGTGCGTTGCAGACAGACGAACCACGAGGGTGAGTACATCGAGTGGTGCCACGACGCCCTCGACTGGGCCGACGGCATCGTCGCGAACCCGGGCGCCTGGTCGCACTACTCGTACGCGATCCGCGACGCGCTCGAGTTGTTCAAGGTCCCGATCGTCGAGGTGCATCTCTCCGACGTCGCCAACCGCGAGGAGTGGCGCCGAGTGTCGGTGATAGCCGACCTGGCCGCGAGTCGCGTGATCGGCAAGGGTCCGGACGGCTACCGGGAAGCTCTCGAGTTCATCGTCCAGCAGGCCGGAGCGACGCCCTGAAGGGACGGCTCGACAGGTTGCGCGCGCTGCTCGAAGAGCCGCTGCTCGTCACGAGCCCGACCAACGTCGCCTACCTCACGGGCTTCAGGAGCTCGAACGCCGCGCTGCTGGTCGAGCCGGCCCGCGCCAGGCTCTTCGCGGACTTCCGCTACGCGGAGGCCGCTCGAGCGGTCGACGGCGTCGAGTTCGAGGAGACGAAAAGAGCACTGCTCGACGACCTGGCGAAGCGCCTTTCCGGGCGGATCGGCATCGAGCCCCACGCGATCTCGTATGCCGGCTACGAGGAGCTCCGCGCCGGCGAGGTTGAGCCGGTTCCGCGCGGCGGGCTCGTCGAGCAACTACGGGCGGTCAAGGATGACGAAGAGGTCGACGCGATCAGGCGCGCATGCTCGATTGCCGACCGGGTCTTCGAGCGGCTCGCCGACGAACCGTTTGTCGGCCGTCCCGAGCGCGACGTCGCCTGGACGATCGAGCAGCTCTTCCACGACGAGGGAGGAGAGGCGCTCGCCTTCGAGACGATCGTCGCGTCGGGCCCCAACTCCGCGCGGCCGCACGGCCGGGCGACCGACCGCGTGATCGGCCGTGGCGAGACCGTGATCGTCGATACGGGCTGCCTCGTCCGCGGCTATGCCTCCGACTACACGCGCACGTTCGCGACCGGCGCGCTCGGCGACGAGGTGAAGGAGGCCTATGCCGTCGTGCTCACCGCGCAGCTTGCAGGGTTGGGCGCGTTGAGGGCGGGCGTCACCGGGGTCGAGGCCGATGCGGCCGCGCGCCGGGTCGTCGAGGCTTCGGCGTTCGCCGGGACCTTCGGTCACGGCCTGGGCCACGGCCTCGGCCTGGACGTCCACGAAGCGCCCCGCCTCTCGGCGGAGTCGACGGACACTCTCGCCGCCGGAAACGTCGTCACGGTCGAGCCTGGCGTTTACCTCGAGGGCCGGTTCGGCATCCGGATCGAGGACAACGTCGTCGTCACCGACGACGGGATCGAGAACCTCACAGCGCTCCGCAAGGACCTCGTCACCGTCGACTAGGCTTCCCTCTTCCAGTGGCCGAGACCGTCAACACGAACCAGTTCAAGAACGGCATGCACATCGAGCTCGACGGCGGTGTGTGGCGCATCGTCGAGTTCCAGCACGTGAAGCCCGGCAAGGGTGGCGCATTCGTCCGCACGAAGCTGAAAGGGCTCGACGGCGGCGCCGTCGTCGACAGGACGTTCCGCGCCGGGGAGAAGTTCACGCGCATCCGCACCGAGACGAAGGACATGCAGTACCTCTACGACTCCGGCGACGAGGTCGTGTTCATGGACCAGGACACCTACGAGCAGACGTCACTGCCGCGAGCGACCGTCGAAGACGCGCTCGCGTTCATGCTCCCGTCGAGCTTCGTGCAGATGATGGTCGTCAACGGGAGCCCGTCGGGCGTGCAGCTGCCTGCGTCAGTCGAGCTCGCGGTCACCGAGACTGAGCCGGGAGTGAAGGGGGACACGGTCTCGAACGTGACGAAGCCGGCGACGCTCGAGACCGGCGCCGTCGTTCAGGTGCCGTTGTTCGTGAACACGGGCGACCGCATCAAAGTCGACCCGCGCGAGAAGCGCTACATATCCAGAGCGTGATGCTTTCAGGTCTCCTGGCCGCTTGGAATGGCGGTTGGGCCCCTTTGAGATGCGCTCAGGTGATGTGAGGGAGGTGAGCGCTGGTGCAGATCGCGCTCGCGCTTGCGATGACGATCGTCTCGGCCTGCTGCCTCAACCTCGGCTACCTGCTCGAGCACAGCGTTGCCTCGAAGCTGCCCGCGCTCTCGCTTCGCCAGCCGATTGCCTCGCTGCGTTCGCTGCTCGGCAATCGGCGCTGGCTTACGGGCTTCGGCGCCGAGGCAGGCGGCTGGATTCTCTACGTCGGTGCGCTCGCCCTGGCGCCGCTGTCGCTCGTGCAGGCGACCGCTGCAGGTGGCATCGGCATCCTCGCGATCATGGTTTCCCGCTTCACGCGCGTGCCGCTGACGACGCGCGAGCGGATCGGCGCGGCGTTGTCGGTCGTCGGACTGGCTCTGCTCGGTGTCAGCTTGCTTGGCAGCCACAGCGAGGGGTCGCTGTCGGGTTACGTCTGGATCAGCGTCTGGCTGATCGCCTCAGCGATCGCTGCCGTCGTCTTGATCCGGCTCTCGCGGTTAATCGGCGGCGGTCCCGCCTGGGGACTCGCTGCCGGAATCCTCTTCGCCGCAGGCGACGTCTCGACGAAGATGGCCGTCAGCGGTGGCGCGGCGAACGTCGCGTTCCTCGCGTGCCTGATCGGGTTCTATGCGGTTGGAACAGTGGTGCTGCAGGCAGGCTTCCAGCGCGGCAGCGCGTTGACGATCGCCGGCCTGGCGACGTTGTTCACTAACGCACTCCCGATAGCCGCCGGCATGCTCGTCTTCCACGAGCCCTTCCCAAGCGGCTGGGTGGGAGCCGTGCGGATCATGGCCTTCGCAGCCGTGATCGGCGGCGCGTTCCTGCTGTCCTCACGCACAAAGTCCGTCAAGCCCCGCCCGACGCGAGCCGAGCCAGAACTTGCCGTCAGTCCGACCTAGCGGCCGCTTACGGGCGGTACGTCGGTCGGCTGGTCCCGAACGCTGGCCCGGGCGAGGGTCTCTTAGGCGGGGCTGCGGCTCTCTTCGTGACGACCGGGGCTTCGGACAATGGTCACGGCCGCTGAACGGCATTACGCTCTTGGTGTGCGCGCCTTCGCCCTGGTCGATCTGGGCGACTCCGAGGCCATCGACCTCTTCTTACGTGAGGAGGACGCCCAGGCGGCGCTCAAGGGATGCTCTCCGGGACGAGCCCGATTGGGCAGGCGTGCCGTGCGTTTGAGCCGGTCGAGCTAGACGAGCGGAACGTGTCGCCGAACTAGGCCTGGCTGGAGCCGCAATCGCGCAAGCCGGCGCGGTCGAGGCGCTTGTTGAGAAGTGGAACTAGCCGGTCGACCGCTTCGACCTCGGTCATGAACCCGCGACGGTCTCTTTTGTTGCCGTCGAGCAGAGCAAGCCGAGCATGTCTGTCGACTGTCCTGAGCAGACGCAAAGTCGGCACCATTTGGGTGCGCATCGCTGCCGGCACCGGAACCTCTTCGATGTAGGCATCCTGTTTGAGGTTAAGCGCGAGCCCTTGACCGAGAGCGGATGCGAACAGCTTCGGGTCTTTTGTGCTGACCGCCTTCTTGAGGTCCGCTTCGACTCGCTTGAACTTCGGTGTGAATGTGCGGCAGTGGCGGTTCAGTTGTGCGCGGTACGCAGAAGGGCTCTGTGCAACTGCCGCTGACGGGGCGACAACTCCGAGGGCGGCGCTGGCGATGACGGCGAGATAGAGCTTCATGGCGGACGACGGACACGCTATCGACACATTCTTTCCGGGGCTTTGGCCGTTCGGAATCGAAGCGATCTGTGCCTAGTCGCCCTCAGGCGCGGAGGGTCTCGACCGGGCCGACGGTCCCTTCGGGGAGAGAGGGCGGGACGGAAGCCAGGATCTTGCTCGCCGCTCTTTCGCTATTGATGATGCCACTTCAAGGCCGAATCTCAGCTATCGGCGCATGCGCTCGACGAAGCCTGTGTTCGGCGCATGGATGTTCAGTACGCGAATCCTGCCGGGGCCGGGATTGCGGAAGCCATGCTCGACGCCGCGTGGCGCAGAGAAGAACGTGCCCGGCCCGCCGCGACGCCACTCGCCGTCGACCAAAAACTCGACCTCACCCTCGATGACGTAGAAGGAGTCGGTGTGGTCCGAGTGAGTGTGGGGGTCGACACCCTCCCAGCCATACTCGAAGGTGCCTTCCACGACCTCCAGATCCGGCAACTGGACAAGCAGCCGAAAGCTTCGGTCATGCCGGTCGAGCCGCTCGCCTTCGCCTTCGGTTACAAAGGAGACCTCCACTCGATTGCATCATGACCTAATGTCGAGAATGGCCCAAGTGGTCAGCTCCAACGTGGCAGTTCTTGCAGTGGAGCCGCTTGGCTGAGCCGGTCCGTCGAGAAGCGCTACATCAGCAGGGCCTAGCTCAGCGCGCGCTCGAGCGCCGCACCGCCGTCGTGCAGGACCGGCTCGCCGTGCGAGACGAGCACGAGCTCGACCGGTAGCGCGCCGAGGCGTTCTCGTAGCATCGGCTTCAGCTCCTCCTCGGCCCACTCGCGCTCGGCCTTTGGAAACCATGTGATCGGCAGCTCGACGCCGCCGCCCGTCCCGACGAGGAGGTCGCCGGCGACGAGCGCGCGATGGGTCTCGAGGAAGAACATCGCCTCGACCCAGTCGCTGCCCTTGACGATCTCGGCGTGGACACCGGTGGGAAGATCGCCCTTCTCCTCCGGGCGCCAGAGCGTCGCGCCGTAGCGATCGATCACGTAGGGCACGCTGCGCTCGTGCCAGTGGACGGTGAGTAGCACGTGCACGGGTAGGCCGAGTCGCTCGACGTCGCGGTCGAGCGCGGCCCAGAACCTGTCCTCCTCGTCGTCCGGAACGAGCGGGTCCACGACGACCACGGCCTCGGGCAACTCGGCGTACACCGACGCCACGTCGGGGCCCCAGTGCTCCGCGTGATCCCATTGAGGGTGGGACGCCGTCCAGCGCCAGAGACCGGGCCGAAGCTCCTGGACCTCCATCCTGCGGAAAACCTATCGCGGCGCCGTTTAGACGGACGCGCGAGCAGAGCTCGCACGTCCTCCAATTGCGGCGCCGCCCAGTCGACGCCTCAGCGCTAGGCTCCCCTTCATGCCGGCGCTCGCCGACACGACTATTCGGCTGCTCGGCCAGGAGCCCCTCGCCGGCAGGCTGCCGACGGCCCAGCAGATCCGGATCGCCGAGATTCTCGACCGCGCGGGGTACGCCTATCTCGAGGTGTCCGGCGGCGGCTGCTTCGACAGCGCGGTTCGCCGCGGCGTCGAGAGCCCGTGGGAGCGGATCAGGGCGCTGAAGGCGAACGTGACGACACCGCTCGGGCTCGCCCTACGTGGGCGCTTCCTCGTCGGGTCGCGTCCGGTCGACAACGACTTCATCCGGCGCTTCATCGCCTCCGCCGCGGCCAACGGAATCGACGTCTTCCGCCTCCACGACCCGCTCAACGACGTCTCCAACCTGCGCGAGGCGGCCGACGCCGTCGCGACCGCCGGGGGCGAGTTCGAGGCCGGGCTCGTCTACAGCCCTGGCCGAACGGGCGAGACGGATCCGCTCATGGAGCAGGCGCGCGAGCTGCCGAGCCTCGGCGCGGCCAGGATCCTCCTCCACGACCCGACCGGTTCCCTGCAGCCCCACCGGGCGCGCGAGCTCGTCACGGGACTGCGCGAGGCGAGCGGCCTGCCCGTCGGCATCTACTGCCAGGGCTCCGCGGGGAACGCTCTCGCCGCGGCGCTCGAGGCCGCGCGCGCCGGTGCCGAGCTGATCGCGTGCGCCGTCTACCCGATCGCGCTGACGCTCCACCGTGTCTCGGGCGAGGCGCTGGCGGAGGCGCTCGACGGCCTCGGGCTCGAGTGCAACATCGACGTTTCCGCCCTGTGGGAGGCATCCGACCTCGTCGACGAGTACATCGGGGACGAGCCGGTGACACCGCTCGCGCCCCGCATCGCCGTGCGTGCCGCCCAGCACGACCTGCCCGCGAGCCTGGTGGCCGCGCTCGACGCGAACCTGCGCACGCAGGCGGCAGGAGATCGCCTCGACGAGACGATCAACGAGCTCGTGCGCATCCGCGGGGAGGTCGGCTGGCCACCGCTCGCGTCGCCGATCGGACAGGTGCTCGGCTCGCAGGCGCTCCTGAACGTGCTCACTGCGAGCCGCTACTCCGTCGTCGTCGACGAGCTGCGCTCTCTGGTGGGGGGCCGCCTCGGCACCCCACCGGCTCCGATCAACCAGAACGTCCAGCGCGCCGTCGCCCTCACCGCCGATCCGGACTCGGAGGAGGACGCGACCGCGCCCGGGCTGCAGGAGGTTCGCAACCAGGCGGAGGGCCTGGCCTCGAGCGAGGAGGAACTGCTCCTCCTCGGCCTGTTCGGCGATGCGGCGGAACCGCTCCTGCACTCGATCCGGGGCCGCTCGGCCGGAGAGGAAAGCCTTGGCGCGGGCGGCGTCGACCAGGCGCGCGCGGAGCGGATTCGCGAGCTCGTGCGCATCGTCCAAGAGACCGGGATCGGCGAGGTGACGATCGAGGAATCGGGAATGCGGGTGTCCGTGCGCCGAACGGACGATCGCCCGCCGCCGCTCCTGCCGGCGGAGGCGCCGCTCGCGGCGGAGGAGCCCGATGAGCTCGAGATTCCCGCGGGGCCCTCGGCGAACGGTCTGATCCGTGTCGAGGCGCCGATGGTGGGCACGTTCTACCGCGCGGCGGAGCCGGACGCGCCGCCGTTCGTCGAGGAGGGCCAGCCGATCGGCGCGGGACAGACGCTCTGCATCCTCGAGGCGATGAAGCTGATGAACGAGGTCAAGTCGGACGTCGAGGGCATCGTCCGCACGATCCACGTAGAGAACGCTCAACCCGTTGAATTCGGCCAACTGCTTTTCGAGTTGGAGCCGGCGCTGGGTCGCCCGCTCGACGCCGTCTAGCCGATGTTCAGTCGTGTCCTCGTGGCCAACCGCGGCGAGATCGCGGTCCGCGTCATCCGGGCCCTGCACGAGCTCGGTATCGAGGCCGTCGCCGTCTACTCGACAGCGGACCGCGGTGCGCTGCATACCCGCCTCGCCGACCAGGCCGTCTGCATCGGACCGCCGAGCGCAGCCGAGAGCTATCTCAGGATCCCGTCCGTGATCGCCGCTGCCGAGACCACCGGGTGCCAGGCCGTGCACCCTGGGTACGGCTTCCTCGCCGAGAACCCGGGATTCGTCCGCGCCTGCGAGGACAACGACCTCGTCTTCATCGGCCCCGACGCGGGCGTCATGTCCCGGATGGGCGACAAGGTCGAGGCGAAGCGCGAGCTGGCGGCTGCGGGGGTCCCGCTCGTTCCCGGGACCGAGTCGGTTCGTCTGGACGAGGCCCGCTCGGCCGCGGCGGAGATCGGCTACCCCGTCCTCCTCAAGGCGGCCGCGGGCGGCGGCGGAAAGGGGATGCGCCTCGTCGCGACTCACGAGGAGCTCGACGAAGCGTTTCAGCGGGCCGGCGCCGAAGCACTCGCAGCCTTCGCGGACGGCAGCATCTACGTGGAGAAGCTCGTCCGGCCCGCGCGGCACGTCGAGGTGCAGGTCCTCTGCGACGCAGACAGCGGCGTGCTCACGCTCGGAGAGCGCGAGTGCTCGATCCAGCGGCGACACCAGAAACTGATCGAGGAATCGCCGTCTCCCGCGCTCGACCCGCAGACGCGCGACGCGATGGAGTCCGACGTGGCGCGGGCCTGTGTCGCCATCTCGTACCTGAACGCGGGAACGTTCGAGTTCATCCTCGCTCCCGACGGGTCCTATTACTTCATCGAGCTGAACGCCAGGCTCCAGGTCGAGCACCCCGTCAGCGAGGCCGTCACCGGCATCGACATCGTGCGCGAGCAGGTGCGCATCGCCGCCGGTGAGCCGCTGCGGCAGACCGGCGCCGCAGCGAGGCGCGGGCATGCGCTCGAGGTGCGGCTGAACGCGGAGGACCCCGCCCGTGGCTTCGCGCCAGCCCCGGGGGTGATCGAGCGCTTTCGTCCGCCGCTTGGACCGGGCGTCCGCGTCGACACGCACGTCGAGAGCGGCACCGTCATCCCGCCGCAGTACGACTCGCTCATCGCCAAGCTCGTCGTGTGGGACGAGGACCGGCCGTCTGCGATCGACCGGTGCCTCGGCGCGCTCGGCGAGCTCGAGCTGCGCGGGATCGCGACGACGCGTGACGCCGCCGTCGAGATCCTGCGCAACCGCGACTTCCGCGAGGGGCGATATTCGACGAGCTTCCTCGACGAGACCGAGCTGTCCGCAGTCGGCGCCGCGTGAGCTTCGTGGTCGACACGTCGAGCGGGACGATCACCGTGACGCAGTCGGCGCTCGCAGCGATGGTCACGCGCGCCGCCGAGTCCGTGGACGGCGCCCACGTCCGCAAGGGTCGCCGCCGGCTGGAGATCGACGTTGCGGACGGGCGCGCCCGTGCCCGCCTCGAGCTCTCCGTGCCATTTGGGCTCGTGCTCCCGGACGTTGTACGCGGCGTCCAGGACCGGGTCGCCGCAGCCCTGTCCACGATGTGCGACGTGACCGTTGAGAGTGTGGACGTCTCGGTCGAGGAGATCGAATGACGGGGCGGCGCGCGGCCCGTCGCACGGCGTTCTTCCTCCTCTACCAGTGGGACGTGACGGGCCAGCCTCTCACCTCTCTCTACGAGGGCGAGGTCGATCCGTTCGCGCGTGAGACCGCGGAGGCGGTGGTCGGCGAGGCTGGCGAGCTGGACCGTCGGATCACGGAGGCCTCCGAGGGCTGGACGTCCGACCGCCTCGGCGCGGTCGAGCGCAACATCCTCCGGATCGCGTTGCACGAGCTGGACGGGGACGACGTTCCGGACGAGGTCGCGATCGACGAGGCCGTGACCCTGGCGAAGCGCTACGCCTCGGACGACGCCGGACGGCTCGTAAACGGCATTCTTGGCCGCATCGTGCGGGAGCGAGTCAGCTGAGCGCCGAGGAGTCCCTCAACCGGGCCGAGGAGCTCCTGGCGCGGCTCGAGTCGGCGCGTTCGGAGCTCGAGCGGCTCGCCGACGCGGACGACGCCGAGAAGGCGCTCGACATCCTCACCGAGCTCGCGCAGCTGAGCAAGTCGATCGAGGAGGAGCTCCAGCGCGCGAAGCGCGAGGCGGAGAGCGACATCGCCGGGGGCGATGCGGTCACCTGACGAGCTCCGCACGCTCGTCGAGGACTACCTCGGCGATCTCGCGCTGACGCCTGAGCTGCACGGACAGATCGAGTCCGTGCGGTATGCGCTCGTCGGCGGAAAGCGTGTGCGGGCGGTCATCTGCCTCGCGACGGCCGAGGCCGCGGCCGCAGACGCCGAGACCGCACTGCCGGCCGCCGCCTCGCTCGAGCTGGTGCACGCGTTCTCGCTCGTGCACGACGACCTGCCGTCGCTCGACAACGACTCCGAACGGCGAGGCCGGCCGTCGGTCTGGGCGCAGCACGGCGAGGCCGTCGCGGTGCTAGCCGGGGACGCGCTGCTCGCCGAGGCGTTTCGACTCGCGCTCTCGTACCCGTTTCCCCAGGCTGGACGCGAGCTCGCCCAGGCGACGCTCGGGATGATCGGCGGGCAGTATCTCGACATCACCGGCACGGCTCCCGACGAGGAGACGCTGCACAAGCTGAAGACGGGGTGCCTGTTCTCCGCGGCCGTCGGTTTGGCGCTCTGGGTCGCAGAGGTGTCCGAGCGCGACCAGCCTCCCTGGCGCGCGTTCGGAGACGAGCTGGGGCTCCTGTTTCAGATCGTCGACGACATCCTCGACGGCGACGGCTACGTGCTCGCTCACGGAGAGGAAGGCGCGCGCGCGCTCGCCGACGAGGCGGCAGCCCGAGCCCACGCCCGGCTCCGCGACGTCGCGGCCGACACGTCGACGCTCGAGGACATCGTCTCGGGCCTCGCGACGCGGACGACCTGAGAGTGAAGAAGCGGCTCGACGCGCTGCTCGTCGAGCGCGGCCTCGCCGAGAGCAGGACGCAGGCGCAGGCCCTCGTCCTCGCGGGCCGCGTGCCCGGCTACCTCAAGCCGGGGACGCAGGTCGACGACGCGGTCGAGCTCAAGGTCGACGCTCCGCCGCCGTACGTCTCCCGGGGCGGCGGGAAGCTCGCGCACGCCCTGGACGCCTTCGGCGTCGACCCGGCGGGGCGCGACTGCCTCGACGTCGGGGCGTCGACCGGTGGCTTCACCGATGTGCTGTTGCAGCGCGGCGCCGCCCGTGTCGCTGCGGTGGACGTCGGCTACGGCCAGCTCCACGAGCGTGTGCGCGGCGACGAGCGCGTCACCGTCCTCGAGCGGACGAACGCGCGCCATCTGCAGGAGCTGCCGTTCGCCCCGGACCTCGTGGTCTGCGACGTGTCGTTCATCAGCCTCAGGCTCGTGCTCCCGCCGGCGCTCGCGCTCGCGCGGCCGGGCTGGGAGGCCGTCGTCCTCGTCAAGCCGCAGTTCGAAGCCGGGCGTGCCGAGGCGAAGGGCGGCGTCGTGCGTGACCGTGCGGTCCGACGGGCGGTCGTGCGCGGCATCGCCGACGCGGCGCTCGCGTGGCAGGGCGAGGCCGCGGGGGCCGTAGACTCCGGGTTGCCCGGCCCGAAAGGGAACCGGGAAGTCTTCCTCCATCTCGTCCATCGTGAACGAGCGCGGCTCCCCGACGACATCGATGCCTGGATCGCTGCCGCGGTCCCCTGAAGCGGTAGGCCGCGTCGCGGTCATCACGCACGGCAAGCCGGGAACGATCGGGCCCGCTCTGGCACGGCTCGAGCGGGTGGCCCGCGACGCGGGCGTCGAGCTCCTGATGCCGGACGAGGAGGTGGCCAAGCATGGAGTCGGCCGGCCCGAGCCCGACCTGGCGAGCGCCGACCTCGCCGTGGTCCTCGGCGGCGACGGGACGATGCTCCGCGCGCTCCAGCGGTTCCTCGCGACCTCCGTGCCCGTCATCGGCGTCAACTTCGGCCGCGTCGGCTTCCTGGCCTCGATCCAGCCGGACGAGCTCGAGTCGGGGCTCGCGCGTGTGTTCTCGGGCGACTACCGCGTCGTCGAGCTCGCGACGCTCGACCTCGCCGTCGGCGAGACCCGCGCGCAGGCGGTGAACGACGTGGTCGTTCTCAGCGCGGCGCGAGGACGGATGGTCGAGCTCGGCTGGTCACTCGGTGGGGAGGATCTCGGCAGCCAGCCGTGCGACGGGATGATCTGCTCGACCCCGTCCGGATCGACGGCGTACAACCTTTCCAATGGCGGGCCGGTGCTCGTCCGCGGCCTCGACGCGATGGCCGTGACGTTCATCGCGCCGCACTCGCTCCATGCCCGTCCGATGGTCGTGCCGCGCGGCCTCGATCTCGAGATCAGGAACCGGACGGAAGATGTCGACGTGAGCGTCCTCGTCGACGGTCACGACGTCGCCGAGGCCGGTCACGAGCCGATCGTGATCCGCCTCGGCGCACAGCGGAGCCTTCTGGCGACATTGCCGGAAGGCACCTTTTTCAAGCGTTACCGCGAGACCTTCGCCTCCTGACGCCGGTGGACGAAGCGGACGATGGTGCCCGCGGGGCGGGCCGCTTACCATCTTGGCGAGCATGCTCCGCCGCCTGCGCATCGAGAACCTCGTCCTGATCGACGACGCCGAGCTGGCGTTCGCGCCCGGACTCAACGCGATCACAGGGGAGACCGGCGCGGGTAAGACCATCCTCGCGCAGGCGATCGGCCTGATCCTCGGCGCGAAGGGCGACGCGGGCTACATCGGGCCCGAGTCGGCCGAGGCGTACGTCGAGGCGGAGCTCGACCTGCCGGCCGGCTTGCTCGAGGAGGACGAGCTTGGCCCGCTGGCCGAGCTCCGACCCGAGGACGAGCCCGGCCTCGTCGCGGCTCGCCGGGTCTTCCCGGACGGACGCACTCGGGCGTACGCCTGGGGACGTGGCGTCGCGCGCGAGGATCTGGCCGCGGCCGGCGAGCGCCTGATTGCCATGTCGGGCCAGTTCGAGCAGCGGCGGCTCGCCCGCCCGGCCTACCAGCTCGACGTCCTCGACGCGTACATCGGCGACGACCAGCTCCGGCGCCGGGCGGAGGCGCGCCTCGCCTGGCGCGAGCTCGTCGCCGCCCGCCGGCGGCACGAGGAGCTGTTGGGGCACGCCGCGTCGGCGGAAGCACGGCTCGCCGAGCTCCGGGCGCTCGTGGAGGACACCGCCGGCCTCGAGCCGGACAGCGAGGAGCGCGCGCGCGCCGAGCGCGAGCGGCTCCGTCACGTGACGGAGCTGGGGGAGGGCGCGAATGCGGCCGCGGAGGCGCTCGCGCCCGACGAGGGCGAGGGGGCGGCCGGACTGGCCGCCTCCGCGGAGCGGGCGATCGCTCCGCTGGAACGGCTCGCCCCTGAGCTCCAGCGAGCCGGCGACGAGCTCAGAGACATCGAGCTTCGCCTTCGCGAGACGGCCGCCGAGCTGCGCGGCTTCCTGGCAACCCTCGAGTCGGAGCCCGGCCGGCTCGAGCAGGTCGAGGCGGAGCTGGACCGGATCGCCGACGCCAGACGGCGCCATCGAGCACAGACCTACGAGGAGCTCCTCGCGCGCGCCTCTGAGGCGCGAGCGGAGCTCGAGGCGATCGACCGCGGCTTCGATCCCGCGGAGGCGTCGGCGGCCGCGCTTGCAGCGGCCGAACAGCGGGTCACCGCTCTCGCCTCGGCGCTCAGCAGCGCGCGGAACGAGGCCGGCCCACGCTTCGCCGCCGGCGTGACGGCCGAGCTCGCCGGGATCGGCCTCGGCGAGGGGGAGCTCGTCGCAGATCTCGCCGGGCGTGAGCCCGGGCCAACCGGCGCTGACGGCGTCACCTTCCTCGCCCGGCTCAACCGCGGCCTGCCTCTGGCGCCGGTCGCCGAGACGGCGTCCGGCGGCGAGCTCTCGCGGATCGCGCTGGCGATCGCCGCGGTCGCAGGCGGCGAGACGATGGTCTTCGACGAGATCGACGCCGGCATCGGCGGCGAGACCGCTCACCGCGTCGCCGAGACGCTTCGCCGCCTCGCCGAGCGCGCGCAGGTGATCACGATCACCCACCTGCCGCAGATCGCGAGCGTCGCCGACCGCCACTTCCGCGTCGAGAAGATCCCGGGCGACCCGACGCACACACGGATCACCGTCCTCGGAGACGCTGACAGGCGGGACGAGCTGCGGCGCATGCTCGGCGGCGCGGAATTCCTCTCGAGCGTATCGCGATGAGCTTCATCGAGCTCACCGGGCCGGCCAAGCTCGACCGCCTCACGAAGCATCTCGTCAAGCGGCTGTCGGCGGACGACATCGCGATCATCGACCACACCGACCTCGACCGGGTCTCGGCCGAGGAGCTGCTCGAGTCGGGCGTGCGCGTCGTGGTCAACGTCGCACCGTCGCAGTCCGGCCGATTCCCGAACCCGGGCCCGCTCGCTCTCGTCCGCGGGGGCGTGCGACTGATCGACGTCACCGGCGCGGATCTGTTCGAGAAGGTCAGCGAGGGCGAGCTGCTGACCGTCCGCGGCGCCGGCCTGTACCGGAACGGTACGCAGGTCGCATCGGGGCACGTGTTCGACGAACTGGAGCTAGAGCGCACGCTCTCAGAGCAGCGTGGGCGCGTCACCGAGGCGCTCGAGGCCTTTGCCGAGAACACCATGCGGTACCTCCGGGAGGAGGGGAAGCTCCTTTCCGAGGGCATCGACTTCCCTCCCCTTGTCACTCGCTTCCGTGAGCGCCACGCGCTCGTGGTCGCGCGCGGCCCCGGCTACAAGCGCGACCTGCGGATGGTCAAGCCGTATGTCCGAGACTTCAAGCCGGTGCTGATCGCGGTGGACGGGGGCGCAGACGCGCTGCTGGAGGCCGGCTACACCCCCGACGTGATCGTCGGAGACATGGACTCCGTCTCCGACGAAGCGCTCAGCTGCGGCGCGGAGCTTCTCGTCCATGCCTACCGCGACGGGGAGGCGCCCGGCGAGGAGCGCGCAAAGCGACTCGGAGCATCCTTCCAGAGCGTCCGTGCGACCGGCATCAGCGAGGATCTCGCGCTCCTGCTCGCCTACGAAAAGGGCTCGGAGCTGATCGTCGCCGTCGGGACCCACTTCAACCTGATCGAGTTCCTCGAGCGAAACCGCGCGGGAATGTCGTCGACGTTCATCACCCGGCTGAAGGTGGGGGAGATCCTGATCGACGCGAAAGGCGTGTCGCGGCTCGCGAGCCGGCAGGTTGGGATCCTGCCGCTCGTCCTCTTCGCGCTCGCCGCCCTCGGCGCGATCGCCGTCGCGATTCTCGCCTCGCCCGCGCTCAGGCACCTGATCGAGTACCTCGCGCTGCGCCTTCGAGATCTCCTCGGCATCGGCTAGCTGGATTTCTGGGCGGCGGCACGCAGAAAGGGTGCGGCTTACTCTTCAGTGCATGGCCCGGGTCTCCGTATCGCGCGAGCTGCCCGCCTCGCGCGACCACGTCTGGGCCCTGATCGCCGACCCGGGCCGTCTACCGGACTGGTGGCCGGGCATCGTCGCGGTGACTCCGGATCGGCTCGGCCTCGCTCCCGGCGGACGCTGGCAGGTTCGCGGGGTCGAGCGGCCCACCCTGCGCAGGCACGCGACCTCGAGCGGCACGCTGCTCGTCCGAGAGATCGTCACCGGGGAGCGGGTCGCCTGGACGCTCACCGGCGACCGCATCGACGCCGAGCTTCGCCTGGCCGAGAAGGCGGCGGACCTCACCGTCGCGGTGCTCGCGATCGATGCACCGTGGTTCTCCGGAGTGAGCCGCGCCCTGCCACGGCGGGCCCTCGCGCGGCTGTACGCCGCCTGCCTCAACGCGTCCGGCACCTAGAGTTCGGGCCGGTTTGTTCGATCTCAGGTACCACGTCGCGTCCCTCGCCGCCGTCTTCTTCGCCCTCGTGATCGGCATCCTGGTCGGCGTCGCGCTCGCGTCGCACGGCCTCGGCAACACCGAGCGGAACCGCCTCGAGGAAAACCTTCGGCGCGCGAACAGTCGCGGCGACGCGCTGCAGTCGCAGCTCCAGGCGCTCGGTGAGAGCAGCACCGCCGAGCATTCGTACGTCGACAAGACCTACGCACAGGTGATGGCGGGGCGCCTCAACCGCGCGAAGATCGCCGTGCTGTTCGTCGGGCCAGTGCAGGGGGACGTCCGCTCGGCGATCACGCGAACGCTGGCCGACGCAGGCGCGGGCGAGCCGCTCCGCATGCGTGCCGTCACGGTTCCGATCGATCCTGCGGCGATCGACCGGCGGCTCGCGAAGAGGCCGTTCCTCGCCGCCTACGCAGGGCCGGACCGGCTCCACGAGCTCGGGCACGCGCTCGGTCAGGAGCTCACCGCAGGCACCGACACTCCGTTGTGGAACGCCCTCGAGACCCTGATCGTCGAGCAGAAGTCGGGGCCTGCGAAGCTGCGCGCAGACGGCATCGTCGTCGTGAGAACGGCGAAGCCGCAGTCCGGGCCGACTGCGGAGTTCCTGCAGGGCCTCTACTCGGGCATCAGGGACGTCGGCGTCCCCGCGGTCGGGGTGGAGGTCAGCGGGGCGGAGGTGTCGGCGATGAAGCGGCTCCAAAAGGCTGGCCTCTCGACCGTGGACAACCTCGACACGCCGGTCGGGAGGCTCGCGCTCGCCATCCTCCTGTCCGACCCGTCGGTGAAGGGCGACTTCGGCACGAAGAAGACCGCCCACGACGGCGTGCTTCCGGAGCTCGTCGCCCCCGTGACGACGACGGGTGGATGAGCCTCTGACGATCCTCGTCGCCGCGCGGGACGAGGAGGCGGTGATCGGGAGAACGGTAGAGATGCTCCGGCGGACGTTCGCCGATGCCGAGGTGATCGTCGCCGATGACGGCTCCCGGGACGCGACGGCCGAGCGGGCCGAGGCCGCGGGCGCGACGGTGTTGCGACTGCCGCGGCTCGGGAAGGGCCAGGCCCTCTCCGCCGCGGAGCGCGCGGCCCCGCCCGGAGACCTGCTTCTCGCCGACGCGGATTTGCGCGGCGACCTCTCGCCGCTGCTCGACGGCGCAGGCGCGCTGCGCATTGCGAAATTCGACCGGATCGAGGGCGGGGGCTTCGGCCTCGCGAAGCGGCTCGCCCGCGATTTGATCCGGTTGCGCACGGGAGAGGAGGCGGCGGAGCCGCTCTCGGGCCAGCGGGCTCTCTCGCGCGGCGTGCGCGCGGCCGTCTTTCCGCTGGCCCCGGGCTTCGGGGCCGAGGTGCGGATGACGATCGATGCGGCGCGCGCGGGCTTCGAGATCGGCGAGGTGCGGCTCGACCTCTCACACCGACCGACGCGGCGGGATCTCCCGGGGTTCATGCACAGAGGCCGGCAGTTGCTGCACGTTCTCCTCGCCGTCGGGCCCCTGAAGCTCAACTATCGAGGGCGCCGCCTCCCGATCGTCGGCTGGGCGCTTGCCGTCCACGATCCCGTCGTGGCCGCCATCGGGCTTGCCGACGATCTCTGGTCCGGGCCAGAGCGAGGGTTTCGAGCGCACCTGAGTGCGCGGCGCTCCACCGGAGTCCTCAAGCTGGTGGGCATCCCCCTCTACGCGCTCGCCCGCACGCGTAGCGTGTCGGGTGCGCTGCTCGTCGGGCTCGCCGCGAACGCGCTGAACCAGCTCGACACGCGTCCCGGCCGCGCGTTGAAGGCATACCTCGCCGCTGCGGCCGCGGTCGACGCTCCGCTCGGGATCGCCGTCCTCTTGCTTCCCTACGATCTTCGCGAGATGACGATGCTCGGTGACTCGGGGTCGAACGCGCTGGGGGCGCTGCTAGGCTTGAATTCCGTGGAACGATTCACGGGACGAGGCCGCTGGGTTGCGATCAGCGCCCTGGCCGGCCTCACCATCCTCGGCGAACGAACCTCGCTCGGCGCGCTCATCGAACGGACGCCGGGACTTGCGCAACTCGACCGGCTGGGCAGGCGTTGAGCTCGGCCGCGCGACCGACGAAGTACGTCTTCGTCACCGGCGGCGTCGTCTCGGCGCTCGGAAAGGGGATCGTGGCCGCGTCGCTCGGCAGGCTCCTGAAGGCGCGCGGGCTGCAGGTGAGGGCACAGAAGTTCGATCCCTACCTCAACGTCGACCCGGGGACGATGAGCCCTTTCCAGCACGGCGAGGTGTTCGTCACCGAGGACGGGGCCGAGACCGACCTCGACATCGGGCACTACGAGCGCTTCATCGACGAGAACCTCACCCGCGCCGCGAGCCATACGGCGGGCGCTATCTGGGACTCGGTCCTCCGCAAGGAGCGGAAGGGCGAGTTCCTCGGGGCGACCGTGCAGGTGATCCCCCACATCACGAACGAGATCAAGACGCGTATCCGCGCGAGCGCGGTCTCGACGCCGACCGACGTGGTCATCACCGAGATCGGCGGCACCGTCGGCGACATCGAGTCGCTCCCGTTCCTGGAGGCGATCCGCCAGTTCAGGCGCGAGGTCGGCGCGGAGAACGTCCTCTACCTCCACGTGACGCTCGTGCCCTTCCTCGAGGCGGCGGGGGAGCTGAAGACGAAGCCGACGCAACACTCCGTCAACGAGCTGCGGCGCATCGGTATCCACCCGGACATCGTCGTCTGCCGTTCACACGAAGAGCTCTCGACGGACATCCGGGAGAAGATCGGGCTGTTCGCGGACGTCGAGCAGGAGGCGGTGATCGCGAGCCCCGACGTCCCGGACGTCTACCTCGTCCCCTCGCGGCTCAAGGCCGAGGGTCTCGACCGGCTCGTCTGCGAGAAGCTCGGGCTGCCGCTCGGCGAGGCCGACCTCGGTGAGTGGCTCGACCTCACGGAACGGATCCAGCAGAGCGACGCCGTCGTCGAGATCGCGCTCGTCGGGAAGTACGTCAAGCTTCAGGACGCCTACCTCTCGGTGCACGAGGCGCTCAAGCACGGGGGCGCACATCAGGGCTGCAAGGTGCGCGTACGCTGGGTCGACGCCGAAGGGATGTCGTACGAGGAGGCGACGCGGCTGCTCGAGGCGGTCGACGGCATCATCGTCCCCGGCGGGTTCGGCTCGCGCGGCTGGGAGGGGAAGATCCTCGCCTGCCGGGTCGCCCGCGAGCGGCAGATCCCCTACCTCGGCATCTGCCTCGGCATGCACGTCGTCGTGTCCGAGTACGCGCGCCACGTGCTCGGGCTCGAGGGAGCGAACTCGACGGAGATGGACCCAGAGACGCCTCATCCGGTCATCGACCTGTTGCCCGAGCAGAAGGAGATCGAGGACCTCGGCGGCACGATGCGGCTCGGCGCGCAGGCCGTCGAGCTCGTCGAGGGCACGCGCGCGATCGACGCCTACGGCGAGCCGGTCGTGCACGAGCGCCATCGGCACCGTTACGAGGTCAACAACCACTACCGGCCGGCGCTGGTCGATGCGGGCCTCGTCGTCTCGGGGACGTTCCAGGGTGGCAGGCTCGTGGAGATCGTCGAGCTGGCGGATCATCCGTGGTTCGTGGCCAGCCAGTTCCACCCGGAGTTCAAGTCGCGGCCGACGCGGCCGGCGCCGCTCTTCCGCGAGTTCGTCGGCGCCGCGCTCGAGCGTGCGCACGAGCGCAACGCGGTCGGCGTCGTCTCGGCGTAGCAGCGTAGGATCGGCGCAATGGCCTCGGAGGTCGTCGACCTGTTCCTCGAGCTTGCCGCGATTCCGAGCCCGCCGGGCGAGGAGCGCGGGGTCGCCGACGTCGTTATCCGCTACCTGTGCGATCTCGGCCTCGCCGTCGACGAGGATGACGCGGGCACGAAGGTCGGCTCGACGATGGGGAACCTCTACTGCCGCATCGAGCCGACGAACGGAGACGGCACTCCGCTCTTCCTCTGCGCGCACCTCGACACCGTCCCCCCTGACGGCAAGCTCGAGCCCGTGATCGAGGAGGGCGTGGTGCGAAACGCCGGTGGGACGATCCTCGGCGCCGACAACAAGTCCGCGGTGGCCGTGATGCTCGAGAGCGCGCGGCGCGTGCTGGCGGAGAACCGGTCGCACGGGGGCCTCGAGCTGCTGTTCACTCCGAAGGAGGAGGTCGGCCTCCTCGGCGCGATTGCGTTCGACCACGAGCGCCTCGCTGCTCGCGTCGGCTACGTGTATGACCAGGCCGCTCCGATCGGCGACGTCATCCTCGGCGCGCCGCACTCACAGGCGATGGAAGTGCGCTTCCACGGCCGGGCGGCCCACTCCGGGATGTATCCGGAGGAGGGGCGCTCCGCGATCGCCGCCGCGGCCCGCGCGATCTCGGATCTGCGTCTCGGCCGGCTCGACGAGGAGACGACGGCGAACGTCGGCCTGATTCAGGGCGGCACCGCGGGCAACATCGTCCCGGAGTGGTGCACGCTCGACGCCGAGGCCCGGTCGCACGACGAGCGCAAGCTCGCGGAGATCGTGCAGGAGATGCTCGATGCGTTCTCGTTCGCCGCCGGGCTCGAGGATTGCGAAGTCGAGATGAACGTCTCGAAGACCTACCGCGGCTACCGCTTCAAGCAACAGGATCCGGTCGTCCGGCTTGCGCACGCTGCGCTCGAGCGGGCCGGATACACACCCGCATACGGGTTGAGCGGCGGCGCCGCCGACGCGAACGTCTTCAACGACCGCGGGCTGGCATGCGTGAACCTCGCCAACGGCATGCAGGACATCCACACGCCGGACGAACGGATCGAGGTCGAGGATCTCGAGGGGATGGTCGAGGTGACGCTCGCGCTCGTGGACGTCGCGCGCGATGCTGACGCTTAGGCGCGGCCGCGTCACCGCCGTGGTCGAGCGGCACGAGGGCCTGGCTCGGCTCGAGGTGGATGGTGCCCCGTGCGTCGCATATCCGCGACAGACAGGTGCGGTGGCGCTCGGCGACGACGTGCTCGTGAACGTCCAGGCGCGCGAGCTCGGGCTCGGGTCGGGGGGGTTCGACGTCCTCTACGCCAACCTCACCCGCGGGCTCGAGCTGCCGGCCGTCGAGGGAGCGCACGTGATGAAGCTCCCCTACGAGCCGGGACAGCTGGCCGTCGGCCACGCGGAGGAGGGGCGCGAGTTGCCCGAGACCCTGGACGGCTTGCCGGTCGTCTGCTGCTCGGTGCACAGCCAGGTTGCTCCCGTTTGTGCGGGCTTCGGCCCTGGGCTTCGTGTCGCCTATGTCCAGGTGCCGGGCGGCGCGCTTCCCGTCGCGTTGTCGGACACCGTGCGCCGCCTGCGGGAGCGCGATCTGATCGGAGCGGCCGTCGCAGTCGGTGCCTGCGTCGACGGTGACGTCCAGTGTGTGTCGGTCGCGTCGGCGTTCCTCTGGGCCGTGGCCGAGCGCTTCGACGCGGTCGTCTGCGGGATCGGCCCGGGGATCGTCGGGACCGGTTCTGCGTTCGGTCACGGAGGCGTCGCCGCCGCTGAGGCCGCGAACGTCGCTCATGCCCTCGACGGCGTGGCCGTCCTCGCAGTGCGCGCGTCGGAGGCAGACGCGCGGGAGCGGCATCTAGGCGTCTCACATCACACGCAGGCCGTGCTGCGGCTCTGCCTCGGCCGGGTGCACGTTCCGTGGCCGGCCGGACGTGAGGCTCCTTCCTGGCTCGACCCCCGCGCGGACATCGACATCGGTGGTTGGGAGGAGGCGTGCGAAGGCCTCCCGCTCTCCCACATGGGCCGCGGTCCCGGCGACGACCCGCTCTTCTTTGCCGCCGCGTTTGCCGCGGGTCGTTTTGCCCGCGGGCTCTCGGCCTGATGGAGGAGCGCCGTCTGGGCCCGGTCGTGGGCCTCGGAACGTGGCGCACGTTCGACCACGATGAGGATCTCGCGCGGGATGTGGTGCGTGCCGCGTTCGGCGCCGGCAGCCGGCTCGTCGACTCATCTCCGATGTACGGAGGTGCGGAGGCCTCGCTGAGCGCGGCGCTCGAGGGCCGACGACATGAGGCGATCGTCGCCACGAAGATCTGGGCGCGTTCGGTCGAGGAAGGGCGAGAGCAGTTCCGGCGCCAGCTGGGCTGGTACGGCAGCGTCGAGGTGGAGCAGATCCACAATCTCGAGAGCTGGCAGGACCATCTGGTCTGGCTCGAGCACGAGCGGGAGGGAGGGCGGATCGGCCGCCTGGGAGTCACTCACTACGCCGACTCGGCGCTCGGCGAGCTCGCCCGTGCGCTGCGCACGCGTCGCTTCGATGTGGTTCAGATTCCGCTGAACCCGTGCGAACGTGAGTGCGAGCACGAGCTGCTCCCGCTCGCCGCGGAGCTCGGCGTCGCCGTCATCGTGATGGTTCCGCTCGGAAAGGGCGAGCTCGTGCGTCGGTCGCCGCCGCCCGAGGTGCTGGCCGAGCTCGGCGTCGAGACGTGGGCCCAGGCGCTGCTGAAGTGGGCGCTCTCCGACGAGCGCATCGATGTCGTCATCCCTGCGACGCGCCGGCCGGAGCACGCGCGCGAGAACGCGGCGGCGGGATCGCCTCCCTGGTACGACGACGAGCAGCGAAAGCTGGTGGAGCGATTCGCCGCTTGATGCCCGACGCGTCGCGGACCGTGTACGAGGGCGACCTGCTTGCGGTCACGGTCGAGCGATGGGGTCGACAGGAGCGCGAGATCGTCGAGCATCCGGGCGCGGTGGGCGTGGTAGCCGTCGATCGGGACGGCGCGGTGGCTCTCGTCCGGCAGCGCCGCGAGGCGGTCCGGAAGCGGTTGCTCGAGCTTCCGGCGGGGACGCTGGAGAAGGGCGAGACGCCGCTTCAGTGCGCTCGCCGCGAGCTCGCCGAGGAAACGGGGCTGACAGGCGGAGTCTGGCGGGAGCTCGCGGTGTTCTATACGACGCCCGGCTTCTGCCGGGAGCGAATGCATCTCTTCCTCGCCCGGGACGTCGAGCCGGGAGAGGCGAACCCCGAAGCGGACGAGGAGCTCGAGCTCGTCACGGTGACCTCAGAGGAGCTGACGGCGTTGCTGGGCGAGATCGAGGACGCGAAGACGCTCGTCGGCCTCTTGCTCTACCTCGGAGAGGCCCGGCGCTAGAGGCGTCACCGCGAACGGGAAGTCCCCGGAGCAGGAGGCTGGGTGATCGCGCACTCATTGGCGTGAACTTCCCCCGCCCAGGGTGGGGGTGAGGACCCCTCTCCCTCGCCGTCGACGGTACCGATCTCCGGTGCGCGGAAGCGCAAAGGATCCGCGCCAGATTTGGTGTCGCTCGCGACCGAGCGATAGTGTGACGCGCCCGTGAGGATCGGCGTAGCGAAGGAGATCAAGCCCGACGAATACCGCGTCGCACTGACGCCTGCCGGCGCGCGCGAGCTCGGCCAGCGCGGTCACGACGTCGTCGTCGAGACCGGCGCAGGCGAAGGGAGCGCATTCAGCGATGCCGCCTACGAGACGGCGGGCGCGCGCATCGCCTCCGCCGACGCTGTCTGGGCGCAGTCAGAGCTCCTCTTGAAGGTGAAGGAGCCGATCGCTCCCGAATACCGGCAGCTCCGGGAGGGGCTCGTTCTCTTCACCTACCTGCATATCGCGGCCGACGAGCCGCTCACCCGAGCGCTCCTCGACAGCGGGATCACCGCCGTCGCGTACGAGACCGTCGAGACGGACTCGGGCGCGCTGCCCCTGCTGGCGCCGATGAGCGAGATCGCCGGCCGCCTCGCGGCCCAGGCCGGCGCGTACTTCCTCGAGAAGCCGCTCGGGGGGCGTGGTCTACTCCTCGGCGGCGTTCCCGGTGTCGCGCCAGGGCGTGTGGTCGTCATCGGCGGCGGGATGGTCGGCTACAACTCCGCGGTCATCGCCCTCGGCCTCGGCGCGAACGTGACGATCCTCGAGCGCTCCATCGACCGCATGCGGCATCTCGAGGAGATCCTCTCCGGCCGTGTCAGCCTCGTGATGTCGTCGACGCTGCAGATCGAGGAGTCGGTCAAGGAGGCGGACGTCGTCATCGGCGCGGTCCTGATCCCGGGAGCGGTGGCCCCGAAGCTCATCACGCGTGAAATGGTCGCCCGGATGAAGCCGGGCGCGGTGCTGGCGGATGTGGCCATCGACCAGGGCGGTTGCGCCGAGACCTCTCGCCCCACGACCCATAGCGAGCCCGTGTATACCGTTGAAGGCGTGACGCACTACTGCGTCGCGAACATGCCGGGCGCCGTGCCCATCACCTCGACCAAGGCGCTGACGAACGCGACGCTGCCCTATGTCGAGGCGATTGCGACATACGGCGTGGCGGAGGCCGTCGCAAGAGACCTGTCGCTCGCACGCGGCGTGAATGTGGTCTCCGGAAAGGTCACTTACGAGGCCGTCGCCGACGCCCACGGGCTCGACTATCAGCCCCTCGAGGACCTGCTCCCGCTCTCCGCTGTCTAGGGTAACTCGAAGCTATTCGGGACGCTTGGCCGGCGAATACTTCACCACGAGCCAGGAGATTCCGGCCGCGAGGCCGATGACGATCGCGCAGAAAACGACCATCAAGAGCACTCCGAGGACGTCCAACACGGCCAACCTAGAATAGCCGCATGCCCAGAGCGTGTGTCATCGTGCTCGACGCGGTAGGGGCCGGGGAGTTACCGGACGCCGCTGAATATGGAGACGCGGGGTCCGACACCCTCGGCAACGTCGCGCACGCCGTGGGAGGCCTCGACCTTCCGAACCTCGAGGCGCTCGGCCTCGGGAACGTGGAGCCGCTCGAGGGATGCCCGCCGCAGGAAGGCGCCCCGGCCGTCGCGGGCCGTCTGCTCGAGCGCTCGAAAGGGAAGGACACGACGACCGGGCACTGGGAGCTGATGGGCGTCGTCACGCCGCAGCCCATGCCGACGTACCCGCACGGCTTCCCTCACGATGTGATCGACCCGTTCATGCATCGGACCGGGCGCGGAGTGCTGGGGAACAAGGCCGCTTCGGGAACCGAGATCATCCAGGAGCTTGGGGAGGAGCACCAGCAAACGGGTAAATGGATCGTCTACACGTCGGCCGACTCGGTGTTCCAGATTGCCGCGCACGAGGAGACGATCCCGCTCGAGGAGCTCTACGCCGCGTCACGAATCGCGCGGGAGATCCTGACGGGCAAGCACGCCGTCGGGCGGGTGATCGCGCGCCCGTTCGTCGGGCTTCCGGGCAACTACGAGCGGACGCCGAACCGTCACGACTTCTCTCTCGAGCCGAGGCGGCCGAACTATCTCACGCTCGTCCGCGACGCCGGCACCCGCGTCTACGGGGTCGGCAAGATCGGGGACATCTTCGCCGGTCAGGACATCGACGAGTCGCATCCAACCAAGTCGAACGTCGACGGGATCACCCAGACCGAGAAACTCCTGCGTGAGCTCGACGACGGCCTGATCTTCACCAACCTCGTCGAGACGGACATGCTCTGGGGGCATCGCAACGACCCGGTCAACTTCCACCGCTGCCTCCAGGACTTCGACCGCCGGCTGCCCGATCTTCTCGACGCGCTGCGGCCGGAAGACCTCCTCATCCTGACGTCCGACCATGGCTGCGACCCGACGACGCCGTCCACCGATCACTCTCGCGAGCACGCCCTCCTGCTCGTGTACGTCGCGGGGAAGAACGCCGGTGGCCGCATCCACGAAGGAGAGTTCGCGGACGTCGGGGCAACCGTGAACGCCTGGCTCGGCGGCAAGGCGCCCTCCCGGGGCCTCCCGGGCCGGCCGATCGTCGAGCACTGAGCCCGCCGTCGTGATTCGCCCAGCGGAGCTGATTCGCCGTAAGCGCGACGGCGAACGCCTAGGCGCCGACGAGCTGGCGGAGCTCGTGCTCGCCTACGCGCGCGGCGAGGTGCCCGACTACCAGATGGCAGCCTTCTGCATGGCCGTCTTCTTCCGAGGGCTGGACGGAGGCGAGACCTTCGCGCTCACGGACGCGATGATCCGGAGCGGCAAGACGATCGACCTCGGCACCGCGCTCGGTCGCAAGGTGGTCGACAAGCATTCGACCGGGGGAGTGGGGGACAAGACGTCGCTCGCCGTCGGGCCGATCGTGGCGGCGTGCGGTGTGCCGTTCGGGAAGATGAGCGGTCGTGGTCTCGGGCACACGGGCGGAACGCTCGACAAGCTCGAGTCGATCCCCGGGTTCCGGGTCGAGCTGACGACGGAGGAGTTCATCGCGCAGGTACACGACGTCGGGCTCGCGATCATCGGCCAGACCGCCGATCTCGTCCCCGCGGACAAGCTCCTCTACGGGCTACGCGACGTGACGGCGACGGTCGACAACGTCTCGCTGATCGCGGCCAGCATCATGTCGAAGAAGATCGCCTCCGGAGCCGATGCGATCGTGCTGGACGTCAAGGTCGGGAACGGCGCCTTCATGAAGACGATCGAGAACGCGCGCGAGCTCGCCGAGATGATGCGCGAGCTCGGCCACCACGCGGGTCGCGAGGTTGCATGCCTCCTGACCGACATGGATCAGCCGCTCGGCCACGCCGTCGGCAACGCCCTCGAGATCCGCGAGACGATCGCGACACTTCGTGGCGAAGGCCCGCCCGATTTCACGGAGCTCGTGCTCGCCGCGTCCTCGCAGTTGCTCGCGCTCTCCGACCTCGGCATCGATCTAGGCGAGGGCCGGCAGCGGGCAACCGTCGCCCTCGGCGACGGCTCGGCGCTGGCCGCCTACGAGCGCTGGATCTCGGCCCAGGGCGGCGACCCCTCCGAGGCCGCGCTCCCGGAGGCGCCGGTCGTTCGCGCCGTCGCGGCCCGGCGGGCAGGATTCGTCCACTCGCTCGATGCGATCGACATCGGGCTCGCGGCCCTTCGACTCGGAGCGGGCCGTCGGACCAAGGACGACGCGATCGACCATGCCGTCGGCATCCGCTGCGCGAAGAAGCGCGGCGACGCCGTCGCGACTGGCGAGACCCTCGCAGAGGTCCACGCGCGAGACGAGTCCGGGGCGGAGGCAGCCGCGGCCGAGGTGCTCGGGGCGTACGAGCTCGGCGACGACGCCGGCCCGACGAAGCCGGTCGTGCTCGAGACGATCGTCTGACGGGGAAGCGTGCCCGAGCTTCCCGAGGTCGAGACGATCCGCCTCGCCCTCGAGCCGGCGCTCGTCGGTCGCCGCTTCGAGCGGGTCGAGATCGGCGATTCAAGGCTCGTGCGGCCCTTCGAGCCGCAGGCCGTGGCAGCCGAGCTCGAAGGTGAGCGGGTTCGCTCGCTCGAGCGTCGCGGCAAGTATCTGATTGTTCGTTTCGAGTCGGGGCGCTCTCTCCTGATTCACCTCCGGATGACGGGAAGCCTGAGGCACGATCCGGGCGGCCTTCGGGACGAAGATCCGCACCGGCGCGCTGTTGTCAGGCTAGACGACAGGTCGGACGTCGCCTATCGCGACGTTCGCCGCTTTGGCACCTGGCTCCTGGTCGAGCCGGGGGAGCTAGACGAGTATCTCGCGGCGAAGGTCGGGGTCGAGCCGCTCGGGCGCGCGTTCACGGCACGCCTGCTCGCGTGTCGGCTCGAGCGCCGGCGGGCTCCGCTCAAGGCGGCTCTCCTCGACCAGCGCACGGTCGCCGGCCTCGGGAACATCTACGTCGACGAGGCGCTCTGGCGCGCGCGCGTCCACCCGCTGCGCGAGGCCGGCTCGCTCGAACCGGACGAGGTCGTCCGAGTCACGCGCGGCATCAAGGAGGCGCTGAGGACGGGAATCGCGCGCCAGGGTGCGACCCTTCGCGACTACGCACGGCCGGACGGGCGACGAGGGACGATGCAGGACCGGTTCCGGGTCTACGACCGCGCCGGAGAGCCGTGTCCTCGATGCGGGACGCCGATCGACAAGATCCGAGTCGCGGGGCGCGGCACGTGGTACTGCCCGAATTGCCAGCGCCTCGATCCCGGGCGCCGCGAAGGCTCCCGCCACCGCCCGGACTAGACTGGCCTGGGCATGGCCGGCCGCTCCTACAAGACCGAGGCGGTCGTGCTGCGATCGTTCCGATTCGGAGAAGCCGACCGAGTGCTCCACCTCTACACGCTCGAGCGGGGCCGGCTCGGCGCGGTCGCCAAGGGCATCCGCAAGACGAAGTCACGATTCGGCGCGCGGCTCGAGCCGCTCTCGCACGTCGAGCTGATGCTGCATCAAGGCTCCGGCGAGCTCCAGACGGTCACTGGAGTGGAGCTGATCCGATCGCATCGGGCCGCCAGAGAGCAGCAGTACCGGCTCGCGGTCGGCCTTGTCGGGGCCGAGGCGATGCTCCGGCTCTACACGGAGCAGGAGGGGAACGCGCGCGCGTTCACCGCTCTCGCCCGCTTCCTCGACCTGCTCGACGAGCTCGAGCCGGGCAGCGGGCGCCCCGCGCTCGATCCGCTCCCCCTCTCCTTTCAACTGAAGCTGCTCTGGCTCTCCGGCTACCTGCCGCACCTGACGAGTTGCGCCGACTGCGGCGCCGAGGACGCCCCGCTCGTCGGCTACTCCGCGAGGGCGGGCGGCGCCGTCTGCCGTGAGTGCGCGACGGATGCGCTCTCCCTCTCGCCCGCGGGCATCGGTGGGATCGAGGGGCTGCTCACACGTCCGCTCGCCGACGCTGCCGCCGTCGGACTCACCGATCGTTCCGCGCGCGACGCGCTCGCGGTCATCACCGCCGCATACGAGTACTTCGGAAACTTTCGCCTCCGCACACTGCGGAGCGCGTAACTCCCGCTACTCGGGCTTCGGCGAGCGCCAGACCCGGTCGAGCGCGTCGTCGAGCCAGGCACGCACGCCCTCCAGCGGGAGTCGCTCCTGGGCAAGGGAATCACGATCACGCACGGTCACGGTGCCGTCGTCCGCGGTCTGGTCGTCGATCGTGAACGCCCACGGCGTCCCGATCTCGTCCTGGCGACGGTAGCGCCTGCCGATCGCTCCGTTGTCGTCGTACTCGACCGTGTGGCGGCGCCGCAAGTCCTCGTAGAGCGCGCGAGCCCTCGCGACCATGTCCTCGCTCTTGGCGATCAGAGGCAGCACCGCCGCGGTCACGGGCGCCATGTCCGGATGGAGCCGTAGGACCGTCCGCTCTCTTTCTCCGACGACCTCTTCGTCGTAGGCGTCGACGAGCAGCGCCACCATGATCCGCTCGATGCTGACCGCGGGCTCGATCACGTAAGGGACGTAGCGCTCGCCGTCGGGGCCGACGTACTCCAGCTTCGTCGTCGAATGCTCGCTGTGCTGCTTCAGGTCGTAGTCACCGCGGTTCGCGACGCCCTCGAGCTCCGACCAGCCGATCGGATACCGGTACTCGATGTCGCTCGTCCCGCGGGAGTAATGCGAGCGCTCGTCGGCACCGTGCTCACGGACGCGGAGCCTGCTCTCGCGCAGCCCGTAGCGGAGGTACCAGTCGACCCTCTGCTCGATCCAGTACCGGTACCACTTCTCCGCGTCGTCCGGTGGGACGAAGAACTCCATCTCCATCTGCTCGAACTCCCGCACGCGGAAGAGGAAGTTGCCCGGCGTGATCTCGTTGCGGAACGACTTGCCGACCTGCGCGATGCCGAACGGAGGCCGGCGGCGGGCAAGCTGGAGGACGTTCTTGAAGTTGATGAAGATCCCCTGGGCGGTCTCGGGCCGCAGGTACGCGCGAGAGCCCTCTTCCTGCACCGGGCCGACCGTCGTCTCGAACATGAGGTTGAACTGCCGCGCCTCCGTCAGGTCGCACTCCGGGGTCCCGCCGGGGTGCTTGCTCGGCTTTCGCCCGCACTGCGAGTCCTCGAGCTTGTCGGCCCGGAAACGCAGCTTGCAGGTACGGCAGTCGATCAGCGGGTCGGTGAAGTCGCCGACGTGGCCCGACGCCTCCCACACCTTCGGGTGGAGGATGATCGCCGAATCGATCGCGACGATGTCGTCGCGGTCCTGGATCATCGCCTTCACCCAGCGCGATCTGATCGCGTTCTTCATCAACACGCCGTAGTGGCCGTAGTCGTACGTCGAGCCGAGGCCGCCGTAGATCTCTGACGACGGGAAGACGAAGCCGCGCCTGCGCGCGAGCGAAACGATCTTCTCCATCGTGACCTCGTCCGCCATGGGGCGAGGTTATCTATCTGCGCTTACCGTCTCACGACTGCGAGCGACCCGCCCGCGATCAGGAGCACGGCCCCGGTGACACCGAACACAGCCAGCAGCGAGATGCCGCGGCCGTGGCTGGCGGTCCGCGCTGCGACGGCGCGGACGCGCGGGGCGCCGAGCCGGGCCTGGAGCGCCCGGGTGATGTCGCTCTGCGCCGAGGAGTAGACACGCACGTCCTCCGGGAGCTGGGCGAGGGCCTGCCGGTAGCAGGCGACGGGGTAGGTCCCGTCGAGGCGCCCGTCCTGCCAGTCCTTCAGCACGCGCGACGCGCAGTTCGGTGTCGCCGCCGCGGGACCAGCCGTCACCAAGACGGTGACGACGACCGCCAGCAGAGCAAAGAGGAGAGAGATTCTGTTCTGGGCCAACGCGAGCCTCCCTTACCCTCAAGCTAGCCGCGGAAACCGAGAATCCGGTTAAGACTTTCCTAAGACACTTCGTCGGAACCGATTAGCCTCTAGGCGATGCCGCTGCCGGTCGAGCTCCACATCGTCTCGGACTCCACCGGAGAGACGGCCGCGCGGCTCGTCCTGGCGCTCGAGGCCCAGTTTCCCGAGCAGGAGTTCGAAGAAGTGCGGCATGCGCGTGTCGAGACCGTCGACGATCTCGACCTCGCAGTGCGGAGCGCTCGCGGGCATGCGGCCGTCGTCGTCTACACCCTCGTGGATCCCGAGCTGCGGGACGCGATGCGGAAGCTCTGCCGCCGCGCGCGTGTTCACTACTGCGATCTTCTCGGCCATCCGATCGACGCGGTCGCGCGCGTCTCGGGCCAGGCCGCGCGCATGACGCCCGGCTCGCGCGCGCCGCTCAACCCGGCGTACTTCCGCCGCATCGAGGCAATGGAGTTCGCAGTCAAATACGACGACGGCATGGGGAGGGGGCTCGACGAAGCGGACATCGTCCTCGTCGGCGTCTCGCGTACGTCGAAGACGCCACTCTCCATCTACCTCGGCTACCTGGGCCACAAGGTCGCGAACGTGCCCGTCGTGAAGGGCATCGAGCCGCCGGCGGAGCTGTACGAGATCGACCCGGCGAAGATCGTCGGCCTCAGTATCCACGCTGACCGGCTCGCCGAAATCCGGCGGGCACGGGTCCGCAACCTCGGTGCGAACAACCGCCGCTACGCCGAGCTCGAAGAGATTTACGACGAGCTCGACGAGGCGTCCGCGATCCATCGCCGGCTCGGCTGCCCCGTGATCGACATCTCGGAGCTCTCGATCGAAGAAACGGCACAGCGAATCCTGCGGACGGTCGAGGCTCGCAAGGCCGAAGCGAGAGCCCAGGTCAGGTGAGGCCGAAGCCCCCCGTGCCCTGGTGGCGATGGGCGATCTGGTGGAGCGGGCTCGCCGTCGCGCTTGTTCTCTTCTATGTGCTCCTTACGCCGGTCTGGATGGGACTGCGTGCGCTCGCCTGGCTCGCCGAGTGGCAGGCGCGGCGTCGCCGCTCGAGCGTCGTCAGCGACGCGTGAGGAGCCGGGTGGCGACCGGCCGCTCCCCGTCCACGCCGACGCGGTAGGCGGACGCACCCTCCCTGCTCGTCACGGCCTCGCGGAGCTCGCCGCCGACGTAGTGCAGGGCGACATCGTCGTCCGCGGCGACGCCCGGAGGGAGCCCGCCCGCTACGAGCTCCGTGTAGACGGGCCTCCGCCTCTCCTCGCCGTCGTAGTGCGGGCAGGCGCTGCCGGAGAGGAAGCCGAGGCACTCCATCCGCGCGAGCTCGGGCCCGAACGAGTCGCTCACGCCGTGCTCGAACCAGCAGATCATCCCGGCGCTCCAGCCGGCGAGCAGGATGCCGTGCTCCCAGGCCTCCCGGAGCACCGCGTCGAATCCGTGCAGGCGCCAGATCGCAAGGGCGTTCGCCGTATTTCCCCCTGACACGAGGATGACGTCGTGCGCGAGCGTGAGGTCGCGCAGGCCGGCGGGCGGCCACGGGAAGAAGCTCAGGTGCGTCAGGTTCCCGCGTCCTTGCATGCGCTCGTACCACGACAGGATCGTGGGCGCGTTCTCGCCGCCCGCGGTCGGGACGAGTAGCACGCGCCGCCCGGATGCCAGCCCGAGCACGTGTTCGAGGAGCACATCGTCAGGGGTGCCTCCCATCGCTGCGATCTGCCGCTCAGGCACGACACCCGAGTATTGCAGGACATTTGTGAGAGGATTTCCCGCCTTGAGCGGCGATCGCTATGTCTACGACTTCGACCAGCCCTCAGAGGGAGGCCGCGAGCTACTCGGCGGCAAGGGCGTCGGCCTGGCCGAGATGACTCAGCTCGGGGTTCCGGTGCCTGCGGGCTTCACGATCACGACCGACGCATGCCGCGACTACATGGCCAACGGCAACACGGTTCCCGAAGGCCTTGACGCCGAGATCGACCGGCACCTCGCCGAGCTGGAGGAGAAGACCGGCAAGCGCTTCGGCGATCCTGATGATCCGCTGCTCGTCTCGGTGCGCTCGGGCGCCGCGATCTCGATGCCGGGGATGATGGACACGATCCTCAACCTCGGGCTGAACGACGAGGCCGTTGAGGGGCTGGCGCGTGCGACCGGGAACGGGCGCTTCGCCCTGGACTCGTACCGCCGCCTGATCCAGATGTTCGGCGAGGTGGTGGCCGGGATCGCCGGGGACCGCTTCGAAGAGGCGCTCGCAAGGCTGAAGAAGGAGCGCGGCGCGGCGCACGACGTCGACCTGACCGCCGAGGATCTCGCGGCCCTGGTCGAGACCTTTGAGCGGATCTACCAGGAGGAGACCGGCGATCCCTTCCCGCAGGATCCTCGGGACCAGCTCCGGCGTGCCGTGAGCGCAGTGTTCGAGTCGTGGGACGCGCCGCGCGCGCGGGTCTATCGCCGTCGATACGACATCTCGGACGATCTCGGCACGGCGGTGAACGTCGTGCAGATGGTGTTCGGCAACAAGGGCGAGCAATCCGGCACGGGCGTCGCGTTCACCCGCGACCCCTCGACCGGCGAGCAGGGCCTCTACGGCGAGTTCCTCTCGAACGCGCAGGGTGAGGACGTCGTCGCCGGGATCCGCACCCCGCAGCCGCTCCCGGAGATGAAGGGCAAGCTGCCGCGCGCATACGAGCAGCTGCTCGAGACGATGCGGGACCTCGAGACGCACTACCGCGACATGCAGGACATCGAGTTCACGGTCGAGGACAACGAGCTCTTCCTGCTACAGACCCGTTCCGCCAAGCGGACCGCCGCCGCGGCGGTGAAGGCCGCCGTCGACATGGTCGACGAGGGCCTCATCTCCCGGGCCGAGGCCGTTGCCCGGATCGACCCCGACCAGCTCGACCAGCTGCTGCACCCGATGCTCGACCCGGCCGCGGAGTGGGAGGTGGCCGCGAAGGGCCTGAACGCCTCCCCGGGGGCTGCGAGCGGGAAGATCGTGCTCGACGCGGACACCGCCGAGCAGCGCGGGAAGGGCGGGGAGAAGGTGATCCTCGTGCGCTGGGAGACGACGCCGGACGACATCCACGGCCTGATCCAGGCCGCCGGCGTGCTGACTGCGCACGGGGGCATGACGTCGCATGCGGCCGTCGTCGCACGCGGAATGGGCAAGCCCTGCGTCGCCGGATGTGACTCACTTTCGATCGACATTCGTGCGCGAACGATCACGCTTGGGGGTCAGACCCTGCACGAGGGTGACGTCCTTACCATCGACGGCGGGACCGGCGTCGTCATCGTGGGCGAGGTTCCGCTCGTCCCGCCGAGCGTGAACGAGGACCTCCAGACCATCCTCGGCTGGGGCGACGAGCATCGCCGCCTGGACGTGCACGCGAACGCCGACACGCCCGAGGACGCCGCGAAGGCGCGCGAGTTCGGCGCGCAGGGCATCGGCCTCTGCCGCACCGAGCACATGTTCATGGCGGAGGACCGGCTGCCCGTCGTGCGCGAGATGATCCTCGCCGAAAGCGAGGACGGCCGCCGGCGCGCCCTCGAGAAGCTCCTGCCGATGCAGCAGGGCGACTTCGAGGCCATCTTCGAGGCGATGGCGGGGCTGCCGGTGACGATCCGTCTGCTCGACCCGCCGCTGCACGAGTTCCTGCCGCCGCTCGAACAGGCGACCGACGACCGCATGCGCCACCGGATCCGCCAGCTCCAAGAGGCGAATCCGATGCTCGGCACGCGCGGCTGCCGGCTCGGGCTGCAGTGGCCGGAGGTCTACGAGATGCAGGTGCGCGCGATCATGCGCGCCGCGCGCGCGGTCGCCGGGCGAACCGGCGACGTGCCGCTCGTCGAGATCATGCATCCTCTCGTCGGCTTCGCCGAGGAGCTCCGCCGGCTGCGCGAGCTGACCGCGAACGTCGCCCAGGAGGAGGCGCCCGAGATCCCGTACCTGTGCGGCACGATGATCGAGCTCCCTCGCGCGTGCATCCGCGCCGACGAGATCGCTGACTTCGCGGACTTCTTCTCGTTCGGGACGAACGACCTCACCCAGACCGCGCTCGGGTTCTCGCGCGACGACGCGGAGGGGAAGTTCCTGACGCACTACCTCGAGGACGGCGTGCTCGAGAAGAACCCGTTCGAGACAATCGACGTCAGCGGTGTCGGCGACCTGATGCGGATCGCCGTCGAGCGCGGTCGCGGGTCGAAGCCCGGCATCAAGCTCGGGATCTGCGGCGAGCATGGCGGAGAGCCGAAGTCGGTCGCGTTCTGCCACGAGCTCGGCCTGGACTACGTCTCCTGCTCGCCGTACCGCGTCCCGCTGGCGCGCCTCGCCGCGGCCCAGGCAGCCCTCGCCGAAAGCGGTGAGGCGCAGTACACGGCGGCGGGGGGCTGATGTCCGCCTTCGCCATCCTGGTCGACGGAGAACGGGTCGCTCACCCGGGCTCCGAAGCAGACGTCCGCAGCTGGGTCGCCAAGTACCGGGAGGATCACGCCGAGGACGATCCCGACGCCGCGCACATCCAGGTGATCGAGCGCCGCGGCGCCTTCGCGTGGCTCACCGGCGGCAAGCTCGTCGACCGGGAGCGGTTCTTCTAGCTGAGGTCGGTCGCCTGGAGCGAGGTTCGCGCGCGACGGCTCGCCCGGAGCTTCCTTGCGGGGCGCGGCGAGCGAGAGACCCTCGCCGACGTCGTCAGCCTGACGGGCGGCATTCACGCGCAGGTCCAGGCATCGGCCGAGCTGCAGCTCGCGGCACGCGTCGACGGGATCACTCAGCAGGACGTGCGCGACGCGCTCTGGCGCGATCGCACCCTTGTCAAAGCCTGGACGCTGCGCGGCACGCTGCACCTCCATCCGGCCGCCGAGCTGCCCCTCTGGCTCGCAGCGCGCCGAGCGCTTTCCTCCGAGCCGAGAGAGCTCGAAGCGTGGACCGACCCGAAGGGTCTGGTGCATCCCCCCGTCGGCGCGGAGGAGCTCGCCGGGCTCAAGGCCGCCGTCTGGGATGCGTTCGAGGGACGTGCGCTGCTTCGAGACGAGTTGGCGACGGACGTCGTCGGGCGCGTCGGCAAGAAACACGAGGGACGGCTGCGATCGGGCTTCGCCTTCTTCACCGACGCACTTGTCCAGGGGCCTCCGCAGGGCAGCAGGATCACGCTGGCGCGACCAGACCAGTGGATCGACGGCTGGCACGAAGCCGATGGGCGGGCGGCGCAGAGCGATGTCCTGCGCCGGTTTCTGTGGGCCTATGGGCCGGCGCGGCCGGCCGACTTCCGCGCGTGGTTCGGCGACGTGTCGTTCGACGACCTGGAGGTCGAGGAGGTCGATGTCGAAGGGCGCAGCGCCTTCGTCCTCGCAGGCGACGCCGACTTCCCGAAACCGGAACGGAATGTCCGGCTGTTGCCCGAATACGACGTGTACGTGATGGGCTTCCGGGAGCGCGAGGAGCTCGTCCCGCCTCGCGTGCGGGAGCAGGTCGCGGCTCACGGACGCGGACGGTACGAAGGCCCCGCTGGCGTTCGCTTTCTGCTCGTGGACGGTATGGCCGCCGGCCTTTGGGAGCGGAAGAGGCGGAGCGGGCGAATCGAGCTCCGGATCGCACCGGCGGGGAAGCTGACTCGCGCACAGCGTGCCGAGCTCGACGGCGAGGCCGAGCGGATCGGCTCGTTCCTCGGCCTTGAGCCTGTGCTTACGGTCGAATGACGACCGGCGTGCCGAGCGGCAGCAGCCGCATCAGGTAGCGCAGGTCGGGCTCGCTGGCGTGGACACAGCCGGCCGAGACCGCCCGGCCGAAGTCACCGGCCGAAGGGGTGCCGTGAATGGCAATGCGGTTGCCGCCTGTCCAGCCCGCGGGCAGGTTCGGCTGCGTCGCCGAAAGCGCGAGGATGCAGCACCCGTACGCTGTGCTGAACACCGGCCCGTCGAGCTTGTCGGTAACCGCGAACCGGCCGGTCGGGGTCGGCGAGCCCGGTCGGCCGACTCCGACGCTCGCCAGTCGGAGGACGGTGCCGCCGCGCCGGACCGTGAGCGTCCGGCTGGAGAGATCGACGTCGACCTCGAGGCGCGTCCGCGCATAGCTCAACCCGCCCGCACGGGCGTCGACCCAGACCGTTCTGTTCCGGCCCACTCCCGCCACGCTCACCGCGAGCCAGCGGCCCTTGCTCGTCGTCTTCACGCCGAGCGCGCGCGGCGACCCGAACTCGGTCGTCGCGCCGACGCGGCTCACGACCTTGCCGAACGGACGGCTGCGGAGCGCGACGGCCGTGCCCGGACGAATGCGCGCGATCAGGTGTGCGGGGCGCGGCGCATGGGCTGGGACCTGGACTCGGACCCAGCCGTCGCCGGCCGGACGGTCCACGACGGCCCGACCGACGGCTGTCGCAGGCGCCGCGACAGCTGCGACGGCGGCGACGGCGACGAGACATCCCAGCGGGACGAGCGGCCGGCCCATAGAGCCCGAATCGGCACGACGCTCGGAATCGGGTGTCCCTCGAACGAGGGACGGGGCGGCTCAACCTCGACGACGGCCTCGGCATGGGCAAGATGCGAGGCTCGCGCGACCGCAAACCAAGGGAGGAACGGCATGCACCTCGGCATCTACCGGTTCGACGGCGACCCGGAGGAGCTCCTCGCCGCGTACGACAAGCTGATGGCCGGGATGCCGCCTGGACAGGCGATCTTCCACGCCTGTATCAGGCGGCCCGACGGGGTCACCGTCTACGACGCGTGCCCCGACGAGGCGGCCTTCCGCAGGTGGGCCGGCAATCCGGGACTGCAGGACGCCTTCGCCGGTGCCGGCCTCCCCTCACCCGAGATCACCGACGCGCCGGTGCACAACGCGCTCGTCGACGGCCGGCCGTTCAGTCCGGCCGCGTCCGGCTAGGCGTAGCCGCGCACCGTCCAGTAGGCGACGAGCACCGACCCGATCGCAACCGCGACTATCGCGGCGATGCCCGGTGCTCCGGTTCGTCCGTATGCAGCGTGGCCCCGACCGAACCGCGTGAGTCCGAGCGCGACGATCATTCCCCCGATGAGACCGCCGACGTGGCCACCCTTCGAAATGCTCGAGATGGTCCAGGTGAAGATCAAGTTGATGATGATGATCCCGAGCGCGCTGCCCCCGAAGACGTAGTCCCGCTGGCGCTCGAGCACGAGCCCGGCCCCGAGGATCCCGAAGATCGCGCCTGACGCACCGACTGTCGGCGTCGTCGGATCGAGCAGCAGCGCTCCGGCAGATCCGGCGAGTCCCGAGACCAGGTAAAGGAGGAGGAACTTCCCGCTGCCGATCCTCTGCTCGAGCAGCGATCCGAACCAGTACAGGGCCAGCATGTTGAGGAGCAGATGGACAGGCCCGTAGTGGAGGAAGGCGGCGGTGATCAGCCGCCACCACTCTCCGTGGGCGACGCCGGCAGCGATGGAGTCCGGGATAGGAAAGCCCTTTCGCACACCGACGAGCGTGTTGGCAATCTTGGCACCATTGGCGATCAGCGCGCCGTTCTGGTAGATCGAGCCGTGGTTCGCGTTGACACCGCTTCCCTGCAAGAGCTCCGCGATGTAGACGCCGACGTTGAGGCCGATGAGGAGGCGCGTCACCCTTGCGCCGACGCCCTCGAAGCTCGCACGGCGAACACCGCTCGTGACGCGTTGCACTCCCTGCGGCCGGCCGGAGTGCTCCGGGCAGCGGATCCCGACCGGCGCCATCGTCATGCACTCGGTGCAGATGGGCCGTCCGCACTCGGAGCACGACAGCCCGGTAACACGATCCGGGTGCCGGTAGCAGGTCCTCTCAGCGGTGTCTGTCATGTCCGAAGTAGCGTAGTGGGCCGATGCGCGTCGACGTTGCTCTCACCTCCGACGCGGCCGGTCCCGCGGGGGTCGGCATCGTCGTCGACGTCCTGCGGGCGACGTCGACCATCGCCCAGGCGCTCGCCTCCGGCTATCGGAGGGTACTGTGCTGCGCCGAGATCGAAGAGGCGCGAGCCCTGCGTGAGGAGATCCCAGACTCGCTCGTGGGCGGCGAGCGGAAGGCGGTTCGGATCGCGGGTTTCGACGTCGGCGCCTCGCCGCGCGAGTTCCTGGAGCCGCGCGCCGAGACGCTCATCCTGTCGACGACGAACGGGACGCGCGCGATCCTCGAGACGGCGAAACGCTGTGAGGAAGTCCTCCTGGGCAGCCTCCTGAATCTCACCGCGGTGGCGGGTGCCGTGGAGGGCCGGGACGCGGTCGTCGTCTGCGCCGGGTTCCAGGGCGCGTTCGCCATCGACGACGCCTATTGCGCCGGCCGGATCGTCCAGCTGCTCGACCACGAGCGCACGGACGCCGCCGTTGCGGCTGCGACGCTTGCGCGCGCCTTCCCCACGGCGCTCGCAGGGCTGAACGCGCGCACGTACGGGCCGCCAGGGCTCGAGGAGGACATCGTGTTTTGCGCGCAGGAAAACGCGCTGGCGGTCGTGCCGCGGCTGGCCGGCATGGTCGGCCCCGCCGCGGAAATACTGTTGGCGTGAGGCGCGCTCTCCTCCTCGCTGTCCTCGGCGCTGCGCTGGTCGCTACGCAGGCCCAGGGCGCTGCGCCGAAGAAACCGTGGCTCTGGCAGTGCGCGCAGATCCACAACGTGGAGGTGCAGTACCACTGCTACGTCCGGCTCCTCCTCGTCGACGTCGATGCGTCGCGGGATCCCGCGCGCGAGCTCCCGCGGATCGACCGCAAGGCGCTCGCTGCGGGCGGCGCTCTCGAGTCGAGCTGCCACGTGTTGATGCACGAGGTCGGCCGCGAGTATGCGCGCGCGCATCACGTGACGCTGGCCACGCTGCAGCGGTACGTCCCACGCTCGAACAACCCGAACTGCTCCGCCGGCTTCGGCATGGGGCTCGTGATGTACCTCGGCCCGGAGATCCTGCGCTCGGGCGGCGTCGCCGCGGCGCACGCATGCGCGCGGCTGCCGACGAGGTATCGCGCGTACACGTGCGTACACGGTCTCGGCCATGCGTTGATGCGCGCCTATCACGGGCAGCTGGGCGAGGCCGTGCGGGCATGCCGCCGCTTGCCGAAGGCGGACGCACCCGACTGCGCTCAGGGCGCGTTCCACGACTACTGGATCTCCTTCCGCGGCGCGGACGGAACGACGCCGGTGCGTGGCGCGAACGCATCGCCGCGTGTTGTGTGCGACGGCCGCTTCACCTACGTCAGGCCGTGCTGGTACCGCTACTTCCTCGAGCAGCCGATCGTGGCGCCCATCAGGCGGCCTGCCGACCTCCTCCACATCTGCCGCGGGCTGGATGCGATGCAGCGGTTCGCCTGCATCGGCGCGGCCGCGCTGACCATCTCCTCGAACCCGTTCGACCAGATGCGCATCTGCTCCGGGCTGCGAGCTCGCGACGCCGCAGCCTGCGTGCGCGGCGTGCCCGACCAGGCGCTGGCCGGAGAGCCCACGAGGCAGCTTCGGCTCATACGCACGTGCGCGCGTATGGCCGTGGTCGCACGCGGCGGGTGCTACGCGTGGCTCGGGCGGACGCTCGCCGTCGTCACGAACGGCGCCTTTCTCCGCCGGGGATGCATGCGGCTCGAGCCGGGCGCGCGCCGGCCGTGCGTTGCGGGCGCGCGGCAGATGGACGCCGCGCTCGTGACGTTCTCCTAGCGGCCCGGCAGCGCCCGCAGCGGGTCGACGGAAGCGTTCCGCACGCGCACCTCGAAATGGAGGTGGGGGCCGGTCGCGTGCCCCGTCGCGCCGACGAGCCCGACGCGGACGCCCTGGCCGATCTGGACGCCGACGCGGACGTCGATCCGGGAGAGGTGCGCGTACATCGTCCGCTCCCCGTCGCCGTGCGCGACCGTGACGAGGAGACCCCAGCCGTCCAGCCAGGCCGCCCAGACGACCCGGCCCGAGCGCGCTGCATACACGGGAGTTCCCGTGGCCGCGCGCAGGTCGATGCCGGAGTGCCAGGTGTCTCCGCGGGGGCCGAAGCCGTCGCCGAGCACGGGCGCGTCGAGCGGCCAGGCGAGTGGTAGGGGGATCGCCGGCCGGGGCTTGGCGAGGGCGGCCAGCGTCGCGGGGCCGGCGATGCCGTCGGGCTTCATTCCGGCCCATTTCTGGAAGCGTTGCAGCGCGGCGCCGATGTGCGGGCCGAAGATTCCGTCGAACGGGCCCGAGGGGAAGCCGTGCTCGGCCAGGCGGAACTGGAGCGAGGCGACGTCCCAGCCCTTCCTGCCGAGGTGGAGCGGTCGAGTGCCGAGCGGATGGCGGCCGAAGCGCCCGAGAGCACGCCGCGTCTGCGGGCCGAAGACGCCGTCGATGCTGATGTGGGCGCGCCTCTGCAGGCGGCGGATCGCCTTCGCGGTGCCCGGCCCGTCGATCCCGTCGATCGGCCCCTTGTAGAGCCCGCGCGCCTGCAGACCGACCTGGAGGGCGGCGACGGACGCGTTCCTCGCCTCGGCCTGGGGGGTGAGGACGGCCGCGGCGAGGACGAGCAGAACGAGAAACGCCCTGGCGCGCATGGATAGACCGGATTCGGCATGGCCAGAGAGATCCCTTGACGGCGAACACGTGTTCGTGTAGAACATACGTTCCCATGATCGCTTGCCTCCTGATCCCAGGCTTCGAGCTGAGGGCCGCCTTGCGGAAGCAGCCCGGGCTCGCGCTGCGCCCGGCGGCGCTCTCGCCGGCGGCCGGCAGGGAGCCGGTTCTCGGCCCGGTCACTGCGGCGGCGGAGCGGCTCGGGGTTCGTCCCGGCATGCGCCTCGGGGAAGGGCTCGCGACGTGCCCGGAGCTCGTCCTCGTCGAGCAGGATCCGGCATCCGCCGAGCAGGCATGGGAGGAGATCCTGCGCGCCCTGGAGGATTCCGGCTTCGCCGTCGACTCGGCCGAGGCCGGCTGCGTCTACTTCGAGACGCGTGGGGTGGAGAGGTTGTACGGCGGGCTGGAGCGTGCTCTGCGGCGCGCGCTTGCCGCCGTCGGCACTGCCTGGGATCCACGTGCGGGCGCAGCGCAGCGCCGGTTCGCCGCCCTGGCGGCGGCGAACGTCGCGCGCCCTGGGCAGATCCTGGTCGTCGACGACGACCGGTTGTCCGACTTCCTCGCGCCGCTCCCTCTCGAGCTCGTGCCTTTGGAGCCCCGCCGGCGTGCGGAGCTGCACGAGCTCGGCGTGAAGCGGGTCGGACAGCTTGCTGGGCTTCCGGGTGGCGCCGTGGCCGAACGTCTGGGGCCGGACGGCCGGCGCGCCTGGAGCCTGGCGAGAGGCGGCAAGGCCGCGCGGGTGCGCGGCCGGAGGCCGCCGGCGGAGATCGTGGAGGCGCTCGGGTTCCCGGAGGCAATCGGCAACGAGCTCACGCTCCGCCGCGCGTTCGGCGCGCTCCTGGAGACCGTGCTCGGCCGCCCGGAGCGCGCGGGGCGGTTCGTGCGCAAGCTCGCGCTCTCGGCGCGGCTGGTCGGAGGCGGCTCGTGGCGCCGGTCGGTGACGCTGCGCGACGCGACGGCTGAGGTCGATCGTCTCAGGGCCGCACTCGGGCCGAAGCTCGCTGAGCTGCCCGCTCCGGTCGTCGAGCTGCGACTCGAGCTCGTCGAGCTGACGGAGCACGACGGCCAGCAGCTCGAGCTCCTGCCGGCTGCGGGTGGGGAACTGGACGTTCGCCTGCGAGAAGGGTTGCGCCAGGTGCGGGCGAGTACCGGCTCCGGCTCGGTCAACCAGGTCGTGGAGGTGGCGCCGTGGTCGCGCATCCCGGAGACGCGCGCGTTGTTCGTTCCGCGGGACGACTGCTGAGGCGTCGTTTGCGATGCCGCTCATAGAGGCCGTGCGAGCTTCGTGGGCATGGCCGCTGAGGCGTCGCTTGCGATGCCGCCCATAGAGGCTGTGCGCGCTTCGCGGGCCCGGCCGATTTGCGCGCCGCGTGCGGCGGTCGTCGAGGCGCAGGTCGACGGGACGCCCGTTCGGGTCAACCGCCAGCCGGTCTCGCTCGTTCGCGAGGAATGGCGGGTCGTCGATCGCTGGTGGACGGAGGAACCGGTCTCGCGCCGCTACTTCGAGGTGGTGTTGCAGACGGGCGAGAACGCAGTCGTCTTCCGCGACGAGGAGCGGAGCTGCTGGTTCACCCAGCGCGGGGCGTGAAGGGAGTGATCGGCGCGACCGGGTGCGAGCCCTTCGCGACGGCGTAGGCGATGAGGAGCCCTACGGCGAACGCGAAGGCCGCTGCGAGCAGCAGGGTCAGGCGTGAAGCGCGAACGTGGGGAATCCGAACGGCGTGCATACGAACTGGACGAGCACTGAATGCCTGCTCTTCCGTCCGCCCAGCCCGGTCAGCTCGCCTTGATGCTCATCTCGCGCAGGTCGTCGTGGAAGCTGCGGCTCGGCGCGTGGGCGTTGAGCAGGCGCGCGCGGCCCGGGCCCGGGTTCGAGAACGTGTGCACGAAGCCGGGCGGCGCGGCGACGAACGACCCCGCGCCCAGGCGGATCTTCTCCGTGCCGAGCAGGAACTCGGCCTCCCCGTCGAGGACGTAGAACGAGTCGACGTGGTCGGCATGGGCATGCGGGTCGGGCCCGCCGAATCCGGGCTCGAGCTCGAACTCGACGAGCGAAAGCTCCTCCCGGCCGATCTTGATCGTCGCGACGCGCTTGTTGCCCTCGAGCCGCTCGCCCTCACCGGGCCGAATGAAGATGGCGTCGGCTGCCGGCGGCCCCGTGCCTGCGGGAGCATCGACGCTGTCGAACCCGCCCGGCTCCCCGCGGTCGCGCGCGCGCAGGTTGTCCGCGAAGCCCGCATCCGGCGTGTGGAAGTTGAGAAAGCGAGCGCGAAAGGTGCTGCGGAAGCCGTGGACGACGTCGGGCGGCGCGCATGCGCAGGCGCCCGCGGCCAGGAGCTTCTCGTCGTCGCGGACGAGCACTGCGAGCCCGCCCTCGAGGACGAAGAACGAATCCGCGTGCCGCCGGTGGAAGTGCGGATCGGCGCCGGGGCGCGCGTCCGGGAAGAGCGACTCGGTGACGCAGAGCTCGGCGAAGCTCACCTTGATCACGATCCTGCCCCCGAAGAGCGGTTCGCCTTCGCCCGCGCCGAGCGCCACTCCCTCCATCACACGCGAGTATGACGGTGCCCTACGTCGAGCTGCACGCGCATTCCGCGTACTCGTTCCTCGACGGCGCGTCGCACCCGGAGGAGCTCGCCTTCCGCGCAGCCGAGCTCGAGTATCCCGCGCTCGCGTTGACCGACCACAACGGCGTCTACGGGTCGCTCGAGTTCGCGTACGCCGCGAAGCACTTCGGTGTCCGTCCGATCACCGGTGCCGAGCTGACGCTCGCCGACGGCTCCCACGTGACCGTGCTCGTGGAGACATCGCAGGGGTACGCGAACCTCTGCCGTCTCGTCACCGCCGCGCATGCACACACGCGGCCCGTCGGAAAGGAGACTCGGGCCCCCGCCGACCCGGCCCTCGACCAGAGCCTGCTGGAGGAGCTGAACGAGGGGCTCGTCTGCCTGTCCGGCTGCGCCCGCCACGGCCTCGCGGTGCGCAGCCCGAACGCCGCCAGGCGGCTGGCACGAGCCTTCGGGACCGATCGTTTCTTCGTCGAGCTCCAGCGCCCATACGAGCGAGGTGACGCCCGGCGCAACGCACTGCTGCGCGAGCTCGCCCGGTCTCTCGGCCTCGCGACCATCGTCACGGGGGACGTGCACGCGCACCACGTCCGTCGCGCGCCTCTACAGGACGTCCTCGTCGCTGTCCGCTCGCGCAGCTCCCTCGACGGCTGCGAGGCGGAGCGTCGCGGCAACCGAGAGTGCGTCCTGCTCTCACCCGCCGAGGTGGCCGAGCGCTTCCCCGAGGATCGCGCTGCGGTCGCACGCACCGTCGAGCTCGCAGAGCGGCTGAGGTTCGACCTGACGAAGGAGCTCGGATATCGGTATCCGGACTTCTCCGACAGCCCCGAGCCGGCGATCGTCCAGCTGGCACAAGTGTGCAACCGCGCGTTCGAGGACCGCTATCCCAACGGGGACAGGCTTCGCCGTGACGCGCGCGCGCGGCTCGACGAGGAGCTCGCCCTCATCGACGAGCTCGGCCTCGCGGGCTTCTTCCTGCTGCACTGGGACGTGCTCGAGCTCGCACGCGAGTGCGCGCTCGAGGTGCGGGGACGCGACTCCCCTCGACATGCGCTGCCGCCAGGGCGCGGCCGCGGCTCGTCGGTCGGCTCGCTCGTCTGCTACCTGACCGGCCTCTCACACGTGGACCCGGTCGGTGCGGAGCTCTCGCTCGGCCGCTTCCTCAACCGCGAGCTCGACGCCGTGCCCGACATCGACCTGGACTTCCCGCGCGACATCCGCGAGAAGCTGATCGTCGCGGTCACCGAGCGCTACGGCCGCGAGCACGCCGCGCTCGTCGCCTCGTTCGCCACCTATCGGAGCCGGGGCGCGATCCGCGACGTCGGCAAGGCGCTCGGCCTGCCGTACGCCGAGCTCGAGCGGATCGCCCGCGTCACCGAGGGCTGGAACGCCAAGCGAGTCGCCGAGGAGCTGCAGCTTCTGCCGGACGCAGACCGCAAGCTGATCTCGCCGCGCTGGCGCGCATTCGGGGAGCTGTGCCACGAGATCGCAGGCCTGCCGCGCCACATCTCGCAGCACCCCGGCGGGATGGTGATCTCGTCACGGCCCCTCGTCGAGCTCGTGCCCGTTCAGCCGGCTGCGATGGCCGGCCGCCAGATGTGCCAGTGGGACAAGGACTCGTGCTCCGACGCCGGTTTTCTCAAGATCGACCTGCTCGGGCTGGGGATGCTCTCCGCGGTCGAGGACTGCGTCGACCAGATTGCACGGCTCCAGGGCAAGCCGATCGACCTCTCTCGGATCCCGCTCGACGACCCGGCCGTCTACGAAGACATCCAGCGTGCCGACACCGTTGGCGACTTCCAGATCGAGAGCCGCGCGCAGATGCAGAGCCTCCTCCGCACGCGTCCTGAAAATCTCGACGACCTCACCGTTCAGGTGGCGCTCGTCCGGCCGGGTCCGATCCAGGGGAAGGCTGTCCATCCGTACATCGAGCACCGCAAGCGGCTGCGCGAGGAACCGTCCTTCGTCCCGCCGGTCGATCATCCGCTGCTCGCCGACTGCCTGCGCTCGACGCTCGGCGTCGTCGTCTTCCAGGATCAGGTGCTCGAGGTGGCGATCGCGCTCGCCGGCTTCAGCGTGGGGGAGGCGGAAGGACTGCGGCGCGCGATGAGCCGCAAGCGCTCGCACGACGCGCTCGAGGCGTATCGCGGGCGTTTCCTCGAGGGTGCGCTGGCCCGGGGCGTGGACGAGGCGACCGCGGACCTCGTCTACGACAAGCTCGTCGGCTTCTCGGGCTTCGGCTTCCCGAAGTCGCATGCGGCCGCTTTCGGCTTGCTCGCCTATCAGTCCGCGTGGCTGCGCCACTACCACCCGGCCGAGTTCCTGTGCTCGTTGCTGAACGCGCAGCCGATGGGGTTCTATCCGCCGGCGACGCTCGTCCGCGACGGCCAGCGGCACGGGGTCGAGACGCGACCACCCGACGTCAACGTCAGCGCTGCGAAATGCTTGGTCGAGGACGGCACGGTGCGCATCGGAATCGACTACGTCAACGGGATCGGCGAGGACGAGGCGCTGGCTGTGGTCGAGGAGCGGGAGCGGGACGGGCCGTTCAAGAGCGTTCGCGAGCTCGCGCAACGGACGCAGCTCTCGGAGCACGGGCTCGAGACGCTGATCGTCTCCGGCGCCTGCGACTGCTTCGAGCTCCCTCGTCGCAGGTTGCTGTGGCAGCTCGGTCTCGTGCCACGCCCCCAGACCGTGCCCGGATCGGGGGGCGAGGAGAAGCAGCTTGCCCTCCCGCTCGACCCCACGGCGGTGACCCCCGAGCTGCCCGAGCCGACGATCTGGGAGCGCATGCTCGCCGACTACCGCACCACGAGCCTCTCCGTCGGCGTTCACCCGCTGGGGCTGCTGCGCTCGCACCTGCCCGCGGGAGTGCTCTCGTCTCGGGAGCTCGAGTCCGCCTCGAACCGAACGAACGTGGCCGTTGCCGGCATGGCGATCGCGCGACAACGCCCATCCACCGCGAACGGCGTCGTCTTCATGCTGATCGAGGACGAGTTCGGCACGGTCAACCTGATCGTCCCACCGAACGTCTACGACCGGCACCGCGCGATCGTGCGCGGCGAGCCGCTCATCCTCGCGCACGGACGCTTCGAGCGGATCGAGCGAAACCAGAACGTGCTCGTCCGCGCGCTCGAGACGCTCGGGCCGCTCGCCCGCGAGGTCTCGGAGGAGCCCGACCTCAACGGCGGACTGCCCGGGGCCCACCATTTCGGTCACCGCTAGGGCAGCGCCTCAATACGCCTCGGCGGGCTCCTGCGGGGATCGCTGCGTCATCGGAGACTCGGCCGACTCCCGATCGAGGTTGAAAGCCGTGTTGACGAGCGCGACGTGCGTGAACGCCTGGGGGAAGTTCCCGAGCTGGCGCCTGGTCGCCGGGTCCCATTCCTCCGCGAGCAGGCCGAGCTCGCTGCGCAGGTCGAGCAGCCGCTGGAAGAGCGCCTCGGCCTCCTCGAGCCGCCCCTGGAGGGCGAAGTTGTCGACGAGCCAGAACGTGCACGGGAGAAACGCGCCCTCTCCGGGCGGCAGCCCGTCGACGTTCTCGACGTCGTCGTCGTGGCTGTAGCGGTAGACGAAGCCCTCGCGATAGAGCTTCTCCTCGATCGCGGTCACCGTGCCCACCATCCTCGGGTCGGCGGCGGGGAGGAAGCCGACGAGCGGGATGATCAGCAGGCTGGCGTCGAGGTCCTTCGACCCGTAGGACTGCGTGAAGGAGCCCAGCTCGGCGTCGAAGCCCCGCTCGCAGACCTCGCGGTGGATGGCGCTCCGGACCTCGCGCCAGCGCTCCACCGGGCCGGTCTGGCCGTAGCGCTCGACCGCCTGCACTCCCCGGTCGAACGCGACCCACGCCATCACCTTCGAGTGCGTGAAGTGCCGCCGCGGCCCGCGGACCTCCCAGATCCCCTCGTCGGGCTCCTTCCAGGCGCTCTCCAGGTAGCCGAGGAGGTGGCGCTGAAATGCCCACGCTTCCTTCGAGACCTCGAGGTTGCTGGCCCGCGCCTGGTGGAGCGCGTCGAGCACCTCGCCGTAGACGTCGAGCTGGAACTGCTCGCTGGCGGCGTTTCCCACGCGCACGGGGGACGACTTCTCGTAGCCGGGAAGCCAGTCGAGTGTCAGCTCGGACAAGCGCCGTTCGCCGGCCACGCCGTACATGATCTGCAGGGCGGAGGGCTCCCCCGCGGCCGCCCGGAGCAGCCAGACCCGCCAGGCACGTGCTTCCTGGAGATAGCCGGCGTTGAGGAACGCGAGGAGCGTGAGGGTCGCGTCGCGCAACCAGCAGTAGCGGTAGTCCCAGTTGCGCTCGCCGCCGATCTTCTCGGGGAGCGAGGTGGTCGCGGCGGCCACGATGCCGCCCGTCGGTGCGTACGTGAGCGCCTTGAGCACGGTGAGGGACTGATGCACCTCGTCTTGCCACCGGCCCTTGTACGCGCACCGGTCGGCCCAGCTGTCCCAGTACTCCAGGGTGTCCGCGAGCGCGTCTTCCGCGTCGATCGGCCGCGGGGGCCGCTCGTTCGACGGATACCAGGTGAGGACGAACGGGACGCGCTCGCCCTTCCGCACCGTGAACTCGCCGATCGTGCGCATGTTCTCGCCGCGATGCTCGACCGGGGTCCGGAAGCAGAGCGCGTCGGGCCCGGCGACGGCGATGCGCCCCCCGTCGACCCGCCGCACCCACGGGACGATGTTGCCGTAGTCGAAGCGGATGACGAGCTCGGAGGTCATGTCGACGTGGCCGCGGGTCCCCTCGACGATCCGGACGACGTCCGGCGCTTTCCCGCGGGGTGGCATGAAGTCAGTCACGCGGACAGCGCCCGCGTCTGTCTCCCACTCAGTCTCGAGGACGAGCGAGCCCGGCCGGTACCGCCGCTTCGTGACCCAGCCGTCGACGCGGGGGTGCACGAGCCACCGTCCGTGCTCGGACGTCCCGAGGATCGCGGCGAAGCACGCGCCGGAGTCGAAGCGGGGGAAGCAGGCCCAGTCGATCGAACCCTCCCGGGACACGAGCGCTGCGGTCTGCAGGTCACCGATCAAGCCGTAGTCCTCGATGCGGGCCATCAGCGCTCCTCGATCTCGAGCGCGAAGCGGCGAAACCGCTTGACGACGCTCCGGTTGAAGGCGTCTTCGTACTCCTCGGCCGTGTCGTCGTCAAGGGTCGAGGCGAAGTGGTCGCGGATGTCGGCGAGCAGCTCGGTGCCGGTCTCGACCAGGTCGAGGTAGTCGGCGTAGCGCTCCTCTGCCTCGTCGCGTGGAGCGTTCACGTAGGCGCGCTCGGCCTCGAGACAGTCGTCGATCAGTCCGCGGTGGTCACGCTCGAAAAGGTCGAGCTGCCGCTGGATCAGGTCGCCGAAGCGCGCGCGCCCGAGCCTCACGCGAGCTCCCGGTAGAGCTCGAGGTGTGCCCGCGCCGACGCGTCCCAGGTCAGCGTCTCGCGCGCGCGAAGTGCGCCGGCGCGGGCCGCGGCCAGCGCGGCCGGGTCGTCGAGCAGCTCACGCGTCGCCTCTGCGAGCGCCTCGATGTCGCCGGCAGGTACGACCCGGCCCGCTCCGAAGCGCTCGACCGGCTCGGCGAGGCCGCCGACGTCGTAGACGACGGCCGGAACACCGCCGCCGAGAGCCTGCAGCATCGCGCCGCTCTGGTCGAGCTCGGGGCGGTACGGGAACAGCGCGACGGTCGCATCGCCGAGCGCGCGCTCGAGCTCGGCCCGGGGTAGGTAGCCGAGCCGCCACTCCGCCCGGTCGCCCGCCTGCGCCCGGTATGCGCCGAGCGGCTCGAGCGGGTCGCCCGCGACGAGCAGGCGCGCGCCTTCGATGCGATTCATCGCCGCGATCGTGTCTGAGAGGCCCTTGTAGGGACGGATGGTCCCGATACTCAGAATCGTGCGGCCGTCGTCCGCGCGTGGCGGATTACTCGCGAACACGGGATGGGGAATGACGCGCGCGTCGACGCCGAGCTCCTGGAGAATCCCGCGGCCGCGCTCGGAATGGACGATCACCCGGTCGAAGCGCCGGAGGAGCTCTCGCCAGAGCTCGCGCCTGCGCGCGGTTCTTCGCGGCAGGAGGTCGTGCGCGGTGAAGACCGCGGGCGACCGCGGACGAAGGAGGAGGCGATCGAGCTCGGGTGCCGCGAGCCACTGGAGATGCAGGACGTCGGCGCGGCGAAGCAGGAGGGATGCGCTCCCCGGAACGTGCTCGAGGGCCTTGAGCGGCAGTCGAAGGCGGGAACGGCGGAACAATCGTGACGACAGGGGATAAAAGGGCTCGCTGCGGCGGTAGCCCTCCGGAGCCGGCGAGGCGCCGAAGCGGAAGTGGGAGGTGACCAGCTCGACCTCCGCTCCAGCGCGGGCGAGCGCTGCCGCCAGCTCGTGGTCATAGGCCGGCGTGAAGGCCGGGGGATCGGCAAGAACAACGTGCACCGGCACTACAGTAGAGCGCCTGCTTGTCAGGACCTGGAACCTCTTCCACGGCAACGCGGTGCCGCCCGAGCGGGCTGCGTTTCTCGCCGAGATGGTCCAGCTCGCGACCGAGGACCGGCCCGATGTCCTCTGTCTGCAGGAGCTGCCCGTGTGGGCGCTCGGACGGCTGGAAGGGTGGAGCGGGATGACCGCGGTGACCGCCGTCGCCGGTCGGGCGATGCTCGGCCCCCTACCGGGGAACGCCGAGCTCGGACGCCTGGTCACCGACATCGACCACGGCCTGTTTCGCTCGACCTTCACGGGCCAGGCGAATGCCGTCCTGCTCGCTCCCTCGCTGCAGGTGCTCGAACGGCGTGAGGTCGTGCTGAATCCCTACGGGTTCCGGCGTGTGCAGGCGCGCCGGCTCGGGCTCGCCGTCGTGCCGCGACTGGTCTGGTCGAAGGAGCGCCGAGTGTGCCACGTCGTGCGCGTCCGGCGAGGCAAGGGCACGGTCGTCCTCGCGAACCTGCACGGGACCGGTAGCACCGACAAGCGGATCCCCGACGCCGAGTTGTTGCGCGCGGCCGTGTTCGCCGACGGAGTTGCGGAGCCCGACGAGCCGGTCGTACTCGCGGGAGACTTCAACATCGGTGTGACTTTCTCGCGGACGCTCGCCGATCTGACGTCCGAGGAATGGGGCTTCGACGGCCCGACGCCGTCAGGGATCGACCACGTCCTCGTCCGGGGCCTTCGCGCCGGGCCGCCCATGCGCTGGGAACGGGAGCGACGCGTTCTCCACGGGCGCCTCCTCTCGGATCATGCGCCCGTCGACAGGCAGCTCGAATGACGTTCGAGGAGGCACGCGCGCAGTTCCCCGCGCTCGAGCGTTTCGCGCACCTCAACGCCGGCAGCCTCGGTCCGCTTTCGCGCGCGACGCTCGACGCGATGGCGGAGCGAATGCGCTTCGACCAGGAACGTGGTCGTGGCGGGAAGGCCTGGTACGACAGCCTGCTCGAGCTGCGCGAAGGCGTGCGCCAGCGTCTCGCCGCCGTCATCGGGACCGGTCCCGAGCGGGTCGCGCTCACGAGCTCGACCACCGACGGCTGCAACATCGTGCTCTCCGGGCTCGGTCTTTCCGCAGGCGACGAAGTCGTCACCACCGACTCCGAGCACCCGGGCCTCCTGCTGCCCCTGCACGTCTCCGGGGCGACCGTGCGGGTCGCCGAGGTCGCGGCACGGCCGGTCGCGAACGCACTGGACGAGATCCTGTCCCACGTCACGCCGCGCACGCGCTTGCTCGCGCTCTCACACGTGCTCTGGACGACCGGCCAGGTGATGCCCGTGCACGAGCTCAAACGGACGACGGGCCTACCCGTGCTCGTCGACGGTGCCCAGTCCGTCGGCGCGATTCCGGTCGACGTGGGCGACCTCGACTTCTACACGATCTCGGGGCAGAAGTGGCTCTGCGGTCCGGACCCGACCGGCGCTCTCTACATCCGCGAGCCCGACGAGCTCACCGTCGCGATCCCGACCTACTTCGCGCAGAAGTCGATCGAGCGAGACGGCAGCTTCGAGCCCAAGGACACCGCCGCCCGGTTCGATTCGGGCTGGCTGTCGCCGCCATACCTCGCGGGCCTCGACGCCGCGCTCGCCGGTGCGCCCGAGTGGAGGTTCGACCGGTCCGCGGAGATGGCCGCGCGCTGCCGGCAGGCGCTCGCGGAGCGCTTCCAGGTCATTGGCGAGGCGGGGGGCGGAACGCTCGTCTCGTTCATCCCGCCGGGGGAGCCCGTCCAGGACGCTGCGCGCCTCTACGAGCGCGGCGTGATCGTGCGCGACCTGCCGGGGACTCCATGGCTTCGCGCTTCGTGCGGCTGGTGGACGAGCGACGAGGACGTCGAGCGTCTCGTCGCCGGCCTGTCGCGCTAGCGCTCCGGGAGGGGCGCGTACAGGTCGATCACGGTCCCGTCGGGATCCTTCAGCTGCGCGTAGCGCTGGCCCCAGAACGCGTCCCACGGCTCCTTGTGGATCCTGGCGCCGGCACTGACGAGCTCGGCGTAGACCCGGTCGACCTCCTCCGGCGATTCGCAGCGGAACGCGCCGCCCGTGGTGTGGCCCTCTGTCGGCCGCCGCCATTCGGCGTCGAACGAGCGCATGACGTCCTCCGTGTCGAGGGCGTACCGCATGCCGCCCGGCAGTGGCGCCTCGACGTGCTGCTCGTGTTCGGCGCCCTCGGGAAAGTCAAGGCCGAGCAGCCGGTAGAACGCGACGGAGCGCGCCATGTCGCTGACGACGATCCCGAAGAAGTCGAGCTGTGGGGTCACGCGGTCTCGGCCGTCTCCGCCGTGCGCAGGCCGAGCTGGGCCCCGATCGGCTGCATCGCCGCGACGACGTTGCGAATGTGGTCGTCGAGCTCGAGCCCGAGGCCCTCGGCCCCGGCGTACACCTCGTCGCGATGGACGCCGGCCGCGAACGACGGCTGGTTGAGCTTCTTCTTCACCGACTTGGGCTCGAGACCGTCGAGGCCTGTCGGGCGGACGAGCCCACACGCGTGCACGAAGCCGGAGAGCTCGTCGCAGGCGAAGAGCGTCTTCTTGAGGAGCGTGTCCCGGGGCATCGACAGATGCTCGGCGTGTGAGAGCACGGCCTCGATGACGTCCTCGGGGTAGCCCTCCTCACGGAGGATGGCCGCCCCGTCCTGGGGATGCTGGTCGAGCGTCGGGTGGATCTCGTAGTCGAAGTCGTGGAGCAGGGCGACCACCCGCCAGCGCTCCTCGTCCTCGTCGAAATGGTGGGCGTACCACCCGGTGGATGCCTCGACGGCGAGCGCGTGCCGCCGCAGCGCCTCGGCCTGCGTGTACTTCGTGAGCGTCTCCCAGGCGCGTTCGCGTGTGGGCTCCACGGTGGTGGGTAGGCTACCGCGATGGCTCAGACCGCGGTCATCGGCCACGCGGCGGAAGCCTTCGCGATCGAGGGCGGACGTCCCCTTTCCGGCCGGGTCCGGGCGGCGGGCAACAAGAACGGGGCACTCCCGATCCTCGCCGCCTGCCTGCTCACGACCGAGCCCGTCACCCTCCGCAACGTGCCGCGGATCTCCGACGTCGAGACGATGATCGAGCTGCTGAGCGACGTCGGCGCCGATGTCGACTGGACCGGGCCGAACGAGGTCCAGGTGCAGGCCGCGGACGTGTCGAAGCAGGAGCTCGACGACGAGCTGGCGAGCCGGATGCGAGCGTCCTTCCTGCTCGCCGGGCCGCTTCTGGCGCGGCTTGGCGGCGTGAGTGCGCCGCCTCCGGGAGGCGACGTGATCGGCCGCCGGAGGCTCGACCCGCACATCCACGCCTTCGCGGAGCTGGGGGCGCAGGTCGACATCGGTCTCCGCTACGAGATCCGCGGCAGTGCGCTCCGGGGCGGGCATGTCTTCCTCGAGGAGGCGAGCGTGATGGCGACCGAGAACGCGGTCATGGTGGCCGTCCTCACGCCCGGCGAGACAGTGATTGGCAACGCGGCGTGCGAGCCGCACGTCCAGGACCTCTGCCGTTTCCTCGGATCACTCGGTGCGCGGATCGAGGGGATCGAGTCGAACGTCCTCCGAATCGAGGGAGTGGAGAGGCTCAGCGGCGGGGAGTGGGAGGTCGGCCCAGATCACATCGAGGTCGGCAGCTTCATCGGGCTGGCCGCGATCACCGGCGGTGACATCACGATCGACGGCGTGCGGGAGGCCGACCTCGTCTCGGTCCTGCACGGGTTCGAGAGGCTCGGTGTGGAGGTCGAGGTCGAGGCGGGCTCGGTGCGCGTTCCGCCGCGCCAGGAGCTCGTGATCAAGGACGACCTTGGCGGTCACGTCCCGAAGATCGAGGACGGGCCCTGGCCCGCCTTTCCGTCCGACCTGACCTCGGTCGTGCTCACGGTCGCCACGCAGGCGCGTGGCACGCTGCTCATGTTCGAGAAGATGTTCGAGAACCGCCTGTTCTTCACGGACAAGCTCGTCAGCATGGGCGCGCGGATCATCCTGTGCGACCCGCACCGCGCGGTCGTCAGCGGTCCGGCGACACTGCGCGGCCAGCGGATGGAGAGCCCCGACATCCGGGCCGGCATGGCAATGCTCCTTGCGAGCCTCTGCGCTGAAGGCTCGTCGACGATCGGCGCCGTCTACCAGATCGACAAGGGGTACGAGCGCATCGACGAGCGCCTGCGCGCGCTCGGCGCGCAGATCGAGCGCGTCGACCTCTAGCTCGGGTCTCCGGGCGACCGCCCCTGGAGCACGGTTTCGCTGCTATACGCTCCGTCGTCATGGCTACGACGGGACAGGGCCGCGCGAGCGCGCGTGTAAACGTGGCGGGACGTGGCGAGACGAACGTGGGCACTGGACTACCGGTGCTCGACCACCTCCTCGTCCTGATGGCGACTTACGCGTCGTTCGACCTCGCGCTCGAAGTCGAGCCGGCCGGCGGCCCGGAGGTGGAGATCGCAGCGGCTGCCCGTTCGCTCGGCGAGGCCCTCAGCGATCCCTTGCGCGCGGAAGGAGCCAGAGGGCACGGATCCGCGGTCGTCCCGGTCGACGAGGCGCTCGCGCACGTCGCGCTGGAAGCGTCCGGGCGACCCTTGCTCGTCTCGAACGTCGACCTGTCGGAGGCCCGGGTCGCCGGGCTCGCGGGTGACCTCGCCGCCCGCTTCCTCGAGGAGCTCGCGCAATCTGCGAGGCTGACCTTGCACGTCCGTCTTGTCGAGGGCAGCGACACGCAGCACGTGCTGGAAGCAATCTTCAAGGCGCTTGGCGTCGCGCTCGCGCAGTCGTGCCGTCCGCGGAGAAGGGAGAGGGAATGAAGGAAGTCGTGCGCACCGAGGCAGCGCCCGCACCGTTTCAGGGCGCCCCGTACTCTCAGGCGATCAAGGCGGGCGGGCTCGTATTCGTTTCGGGCCAGGTCGCGCTGAAGCCGGGGGAGAGCGATCTCTCAGGGACGACGATCGAGGAGCAGACCGAGCAGGTGTTTCAGAACCTCGGGGCCATTCTCGAAGCAGCCGGCACCGGGCTCGACAGGCTCGTCAAGACTACCGTCTTCCTCCAGAACCTCGACGACTTCCAGGGCATGAACCAGGTCTACGCGAAGCACGTCGGCGACCGCCCGCCCGCTCGCTCGACCTTCGAGGTCGGAAAGCTGCCACCGGGAATGCTCGTCGAGATCGAAGCGATCGCCCTGGCCTAGCCAGCCGGCGAACCAGCCGTTGGAGCGGGCGATCGAAGACTTCGTGCGCGGGCTCGGCCTCGATGCGTATCTGGTCGGAGGTGCGGTCCGGGACGAGCTGCTCGGACGAGTGTCGAAGGACGCAGACTTCGTCGTTCCCGGCGTCGACTACGACGGGCTGCGGGCGGCGCTCGAGCCACACGGGCGCGTCGAGGACATGGAGGTCGCCGGACGCCGGGTCGGGGCCCGGCTCTACCCGCGCGACCCCGCGCTCCGCAAGCTCGTGCCCGCGGGAATCGAGCTCGCGCCCCCGCGCGCCGAGCGCAGCACGGGGCCGGGGCGGCACGACTTCGAGATCGTCGCCGATCCCTCTCTCTCGATCGAGGAGGACATGGAACGCCGCGACTTCACCGTCAACGCGATGGCGCGCCGCCTCGAGACGGACGAGCTGGTCGATCCGTTCGACGGGAGAGCCGACCTCGAGGCGCGCGTGCTCCGGACGGTCGGGCCGCGAAGCTTCGCCGAGGATCCGCTCCGGCTCGTCCGCGGGCTCCGGCTCGTCTCGGAGCTCGGGCTCGACCCCGACGAGAGCACCCTGGCGCAGATGCGGGCGGAGGCGGACAGCGTCGGGCTCGTCTCGGGGGAGCGGGTGGGAGGCGGGCTCGGCGCCGACGGGATGGGTGAGCTCTCGAAGCTCCTGCTCGGAGCGCAGCCGGCGAAGGCTCTGCGCCTCGCGCGCGACACGGGTGTGCTCACCGCCCTCCTGCCTGAGTTCGGGCCGGCGGTCGGACTCGACCAGGCCAGCAGAAGCCAGCATCTCACCCTCGACGAGCACGTCTTCTCGGTCGTGCAGGCCGCCGCCGATGCCGCCGCCCCGCTCGCCGTGCGCCTCGCCGCGCTGCTACACGATCTCGGCAAGCCCCAGGCCGGGGGCGATCACGCCGGGCTCAGCGCCGAGATCGGCATGACGGTGCTGTCCAGGTTGCGCTACCCGAACCGCCTCCGCGAGCAGGTCACGCGAATCGTGCGCGCGCATTCGTTCACGCTCGCCGACGTCGACGAGCTCTTCGCCCGGCGCTTTCTCCGCGAGCACGGCGAGGAGACCGCCTTCGAGCTCGTGACCCTCAAGGAGTGCGACCTGCGAAGCAAGCGGGTCCCTCCGGAAGAGCCCGAGGCCGCGGCACGGCTCCGGCTACTGCTCGAGCAGGAGCGTTCGCACCCCCACCGTCTCTCTGACCTCGCCGTGGACGGGGCCGATCTGATCGAGCTGGGCTTCGAGGAGGGACCTGGGCTCGGGAGAATGCTCGACTCGCTGCTCGACGCCGTCGTGGACGACCCGGCGGTGAACACGCGCGAACAGCTGCTGGAACGTGCGCGGAGACGACTCCAATGACGGTCCCGCTCATCCGCTGGCAGGCCGACGGCCCCTACGAGGTCGCCTTTTCGACCCGGCTCGGCGGCGTTAGCAGAGGACCATTCGAGTCGCTCAACCTGGGCCGTCTCACCGCCGACAGGCCCGGAAACGCCGACGAGAACCGGCGCCGGCTCTGCGACGCAGCGGGTGTTCGGGCGGAGGACCTGGCGATGAACCGCCAGGTGCATGGCGCGGCGGTCAACCGCGCGTCGGCCGGCGCGCGCGGCCGACCCGGAGACGGCCTCTGGACGGACGAGCCCGGCGTGCCGATGCTCGTCTTCACAGCCGACTGCCTACCGATCGCGCTGGCCCGCCGGAACGGGCGTCCCGCGCTCGCCCTGCTCCACGCGGGGCGCATGGGACTGCTCGAAGGGATCGTCGAGGCTGGGGTCGCAGGGCTCGGCGGCCCCGTCACCGCGGTCGTCGGGCCGGGGATCGGCCCATGCTGCTACGAGGTGAGCGAAGAGATCGCCTCGACGTACCGCGCCCGCCTCGGCGAGCACGTCGCGCCAGAGAGGCACCTGGATCTCTGGACTGCGGCGGAGCAGCTTCTTCACGCGGCGGGCGTCGAGCGGGTCGACCGGCTCGATCTGTGCACTGCCTGCCATGCCGGCCGCTTCTTCTCGCACCGCCGCGACGAGGGCACGACGGGCCGCCAGGGAATGATCGGCTATGTCACCTGAGACGGTGCGCGCGAACTACGCCCGCATTCGCGGCGAGGTGGGGGGCGGGGTGACCGTCGTAGCGGCGACGAAGTACGTCTCCGTGGTGGACATGGCTGCGCTCGTCGACGCGGGCGTCGAGGTCGTGGGGGAGAACCGCGCGCAGGACCTCGAGCGAAAGCACGCCGAGTACGGGGACGCGTTCCGCTGGCACTTCATCGGCCATCTCCAGTCGAACAAGGCCAGGGTCGTGAACAGGATCTGCGAGCTCGTCCACTCCCTCGACTCGGAGTCGACGGCCCGCAGGCTCACGATTCCGGCCCTCGTCGAGGTGAACCTCGCGGGCGAGGCGACCAAATCGGGGATCCAGCCGAACGAGCTCGACCGTTTCCTCGACCTGTATCCCGACGTCCGGGGGCTGATGACGATGCCTCCCGAGACGAGCGACCCGGAAGGCTCGCGACCATATTTCCGTCGGCTCCGCGAGCTCGCGGATGCCGCCGGCCTGCACGAGCTCTCGATGGGCACCAGCCAGGATTACCGGATCGCTGCGGAGGAAGGCGCGACCTTCGTCCGCGTCGGGTCGATCCTGTACGGGGAGTAACATTTCGCGCGGCATGGGCTTAGCTGACGTCTGGAGCAGGACGCTCGTCTACTTCGGCATCGCCGAAGAGGAGGACTGGGACGACGAGTCCTCCGTCACCGACGAGGACATCCAGCGCAGCTACGCAGAGCGCCCGAACGTGCGCAGGCTGGCGCCGCGCCGGCGGGAACGCGACTTCGAGGACTGGACGGATCCGGAGCCCGCGCAGGAGGGGACGGCCGTGATGCGCCCGCGTGTCGCCGCGCTGCCGTCGCCGGCTTCCGTTCGCGTCCATCTCGTCGTGCCGCGGAGCTTCAACGACGCGCAGCAGATCGCAGACAAGTTCAAGGACACGATCCCGGTGATCCTGAATCTCCAGAACTCGGACCAGGATCTCTCCAAGCGGCTGATCGACTTCGCGAGCGGGTTGACCTACGCCCTCGACGGCGGGATGCAGCGGGTCGCCGACAAGGTGTTTCTCCTCACGCCGCGAAACGTCGAAGTGTCAGCCGAGGAGCGCGCTCGCCTCCTCGAGCGCGGCGACTTCTTCAACCAGGCCTAGGACTCCCGCGTTACGCGGCGAATGTGAGCACTGTGGCCACCGGCGCCATGCTCGGCTTGCTCTACGACGCGATCAGCAACGTCGACAGCTTCCTCACCGTGTTCGTCTACATCTATTCGCTGCTGATCCTGGCCTACATCATCACGATGTGGGTCCGGATGCCGTACTCGATCTGGCTGAACCGGATCCAGCGATTCCTGTACGACGTGTGCGACCCGTATCTCCGCCTCTGGCGCCGCATCCTGCCGACCTTCGGCGCGCTCGACCTCTCGCCCGTCGTCGGGGTCGGCTTTCTCTACATCCTCCTGGCAGTCGTCACGAACATCCTGAACCGGCTGCACTGAAAGGTGAGACCCATGACACTCACTCCCGTCGAGATCCGACACATCAAGCCCGAAAGGGCCTTCATCGGGGGTTACGACAAGGGGGCGATCGACGAGCTCCTCCTCGACATCGCGACGAGCTTCGAGGACGTGTGGCGCGAGCGGGCCGACCTGGCGGACAAGGTGGAGCAGCTCGAGGCGGACATCGGCCGGTTCAAGGAGCTCGAGGGCCTGCTCCGCACGACTCTCATCTCCGCCGAACGGTCGGCGCTCGGGCTCAAGGAGCAGGCACGCAAGGAGGCCGACCTGATCGTGGACGAGGCCCGCGGCGAGGCGCGTGCGATCACGCGCGCCGCGAGGGGTGAGCACGAGCGCCTGCTGGCGGAGGTTCGGCGGGTGAAATCGCTGCTCCAATCGGCCCTGGCGCTCGTGGACGAACAGCCGCCCGAGAAGGCTCGCGAGGCCGAGGCCGCGTAGGCGACCAGGCTAGACTCCCTGCATGGAGGCGGTTTCAACGCGCCTGCGGCTCCGCGTCTCGCCCGGCGCCTCCCGGCCCGGCGTCGTCGGTCGTCACGGCGCGGCCTGGAAGATCCGCGTCGCGGCGCCGGCGGAGGACGGACGCGCGAACGAGGCGGTAACGACGCTGCTCGCCTCGGTCCTCGGGGTTCCGCGGAACTCAGTTGTCCTGCGGTCGGGCCACGGCAGCCGCGACAAGACCGTGGAGCTCGAAGGGCTCGACCTGCCGGAGGCCGAGCGGCGACTCACGACCGCCGCCGAGAGACAGACTCGATGAGCGCGATCGACACCGATCACTTCCGCGACCTCCTGCTCGAAGAGCGGGAGCGGGTCGCCGCTGCTCTGCAGAACCTCCACGACGACCATCCCGGCTCGATCAGCGATGAGACCGGAGACGAAGCGGTCTATGACAACCACCTTGCCGACACCGCTACCGAGACGTACGACCGCGAGCTCGACTACACCCTGGAAGAGAACTCCGAGCACGTGCTCGCAGACATCGACGCGGCCCTGAAGCGGATCGAGGACGGGGCGTACGGCATCTGCTCGAACTGCGGCAAACCCATCTCGCCGGAACGACTGGAGGCGAGGCCCTGGGCGACGCTCTGCATCGACTGCCAGCGCGAACGGGAGCGTCGGTGACGGAGCGGATCTCGGAGCGCCTCCCCGACGTTCGGGTTGGGTCGTCCACCGACGGCCTGACGCCGATCTCCGCAGCGGAGCGCCGGCTCGGCGCCGGCTGGGCGCAGTGGCTCAGCCTCGGTGTCGTCGCGCTGTCCGCATTCGGGGCGGATCAGCTGACGAAGGCGATCGTCACCAACCGCCTCGACCTGAACGAAGAGGTTCACGTCATCGGCTCCTTCTCGATCCACCATGTGACCAACTCCGGCATCGCGTTCGGCCTCTTCGCGAGCGCGACACCGATCGTGATCCTGCTGACGAGCTTCGCGGTGGCGTGGATGCTCTATTTCTTCGCTCGCTCGGGATCGCGCCATCCCGTGCTGCCGGTGGCACTCGGCCTCGTCATCGGCGGCAGCGTGTCGAACCTCGTCGACCGCGTGCGGCTCGGACACGTCACCGACTTTCTCGACCTGCGGTTCTGGCCCGCCTTCAACCTCGCCGACACGTTCATCGTCGTCGGGGTGGCGGCCCTGCTGCTCGCGCTCGTGGTCTCGGACCACAGGTCCACCCGGCCGCAGCGCGTGCGTGAAGCGAAGCGTTCCTGACGAGGCCGCCGGCGAGCGGCTCGACCGCTTCCTGGCCTCGCTTCCCGAAGTCGAGAGCCGCGGCGCGGCCGAGCGCCTTCTCGCAGCGAGCGCAGTCCTCGTGGACGGGGAGCCGCGCGGCAAGAGCCACCGGCTGAGCGGCGGGGAGGAGGTCGAGGTCGAGCCGGAGCAACCCGCGAGCCCGGCCCTCGAGCCGACTCCAATGGAGCTGCGGATCGCCTACGAGGACGAGCACCTGCTCGTCGTCGACAAGCCTCCCGGGCTCGTCGTGCATCCGGCGCCCGGGCATGAGAGCGGCACGCTCGTCCACGGCCTGCTCGCGCACGACGCGGCCGGCGGGGACGCCGAGCGTCCGGGCATCGTCCATCGGCTCGACCGCGACACGTCCGGGTTGATGGTCGTGGCGCGATCGGAGGAGTCGCACCGACGGCTGCAGCATCTTGTCCGCAACCGTGCGCTCGAGCGTCATTACCTCGCGCTCGTGGTCGGCCGTCCGCGCTCGCGGTCGGGTCGGATCGAGGCGCCGATCGGACGCGACCGCCGCGACCCGTTCAAGCGCTCCCTGGACAGCGATGCCCCACGCGATGCCGTCACGCATTTCGAGGTCGTCGAGCTGCTCGCGCGGCACTCGCTCCTCGACGTGCGCCTCGAGACGGGGAGGACACACCAGATTCGGGTCCACCTTGCGGCGATCGACCTCCCGGTCGCAGGCGACGCCGTCTACGGGCGCGCGCGCGAGCTCGGCCTCGATCGTCAGTTCCTGCACGCCGCGCGCCTGGCGTTCCCGCATCCCTTCACGGGTGCACGGGTGGAGACCGAGTCCCCCCTCCCTGCCGACCTGGTCCGGGCTCTGGCGCAGGCGCGCACCGGGCCTGGCTAGAATGCAGCGGTTTTCGCACCCGACCCGGTGGTTTCCGCCTGGGTGGTGGTGCCGGCTCGCTACGGATGCCGGTTCCAGCCAGGTTCCACCGGATGCAACGCACTAATCAACCAGAAAGGGGAATCGATCCCGATGTCCGTCGTCTCGATGCGCGAGCTCCTGGAAGCCGGAGTGCACTTCGGCCACCAGACGCGCCGCTGGAACCCAAAGATGCGCCGCTTCATCTTCACCGAGCGGGGCGGCATCTACATCATCGACCTGCAGCAGACGCTGCGGCTCCTGGAAGACGCGCACGCGTTTGCGCGCAATCTCGCCGAGCGCGGCGGCGCGATGCTCTTCGTGGGCACGAAGAAGCAGAGCCAGGGCGCCGTCGAGGAGCAGGCCAAGCGGGTCGGGATGCCCTTCGTCAGCCACCGCTGGCTCGGCGGTCTGCTGACGAACTGGCGCACGATCTCGGACCGGATCGACCGCCTACACGAGCTCAGGCGCCTGAAGCAGGAGGGACAGCTCGATCTCCTGCCCGCCAAGGAGCGGATCTCCATGCTCGGTGAGCTCGAGAAGCTCGAGGAAAACCTCGGCGGCGTCGCGGACATGAAGCGCCAGCCCGACGCGGTCTTCATCGTCGACCTCAGGAAGGAACAGCTGGCGGTTCGCGAGGCGCGGCGTCTCGGGCTACCGGTCGTCGCGCTCGTCGACACGAACTGCGACCCGGACGAGGCCGACTACGTCATCCCCGGCAACGACGATGCGATCCGCTCGTGCGACCTCGTCGTCCGTGTCATCGCCGACGGCATCGCCGCCGGCCAGCAGAAGGCGACACCCGCGGACTTCGCACGCCCCGCGACGAACGGCGCGGCCGCAGAGTCGGACGAGGCCGTGCAGGCCGATGAGAGTCCTGGCGTCGAAGAGCCGGCCCCGGCCGAGGAGGCTCCTCCGCCCGCAGCCGAAGAGGCTGTGCCTGCCGAAGAGGCGAGTGCGGGGGAGGAGGTGCCGACGGATGGCTGAGATCTCCGCAGCGCTCGTCAAGGAGCTTCGCGACCTGACCGGCGCGCCGATGATGGACTGCAAGCGCGCCCTCCAGGAGGCGAACGGCGACATCGAGGCCGCCGTCCGCATCCTGCGGGAGAAAGGCATGGCAGGCGCGGCCAAGCGCGCCGACCGTGCCACCCCGGAGGGAAAGGTGGGCTACAGGCTCGCGGAGGACAACCGGCGCGGGACGATGGTCGCGATCGGCTGCGAGACCGAGCCCGTCTCGAACAACGACCAGTTCCTCGCCTACGCGAAAAAGGTGCTGGAGGCGGTCGAGGCGAACGGCCCGGGAGCCGAGTCCGAGCTGGAGGAAGAGCGGACGCAGCTCGCCGGGAAGCTCGGCGAGAACGTGGTCGTCGCGGGCGCCGCGAGATTCGAGGCCGTCAACGGCGCTTTCATCTCGGCGTATGCGCATCCGCCGCGGAACAAGATCGGTGTGCTGCTCCAGATGCGCGCCGGCTCGGAGGAGCTCGCGCGCAAGGTGGCGATGCATATCGCCGCGATGAAGCCGAGCTGGATCGGCCGTGACGACGTCCCCGAGGAGACGGTGGCCCAGGAGCGAGAGATCTACCTGGGCTCGGACGAGGTGCAGTCGAAGCCGGAGCAGGCGCGCGAGAAGATCGTCGACGGGATGCTGAACAAGCGCTTCTTCGGGGCGAACGTGCTGGCCGACCAGGAGTGGATCCACGACTCGGGCAAGAAGGTCGCCGAGGCGCTCGCCGCTGAGGGCGCCGAGGTGCTCGAGTTCGAGCGCTTCGAGCTGAGCGGCTGAGGGTGGCCGTCCAGTCGCACGAGGCCGTGGCCGGCGCGGGCGAGGGCCACCGCGAATTCCAACGGATCCTCCTCAAGCTGTCGGGTGAGTCGCTGATGGGCGACCGGGAGTACGGGCTCGATCGCGAGACCATCGACGCGGTCGCGGAGGAGATCGTCGACGTGCGTTCGTCGGGGGTCGAGACGGCGATCGTGGTCGGGGCCGGGAACATCTACCGGGGGATGTCCGCTGCCGCCGAGGGAATGGACCGCGCGACGGCCGACTATGCGGGGATGCTCGCCACGGTCCTGAACTCGCTCGCTTTGCAGGACGCCCTCGAAGACCGCGGTGCCTACACGCGCGTGCAGTCGGCCCTCGAGCTAAAGGAGGTCGCGGAGCCTTACATCCGCCGGCGCGCGATCCGCCACCTCGAGAAGGGCCGGATCGTGATCTTCGCAGCCGGCACCGGCAATCCGTTCTTCACGACGGACACCGCCGCGGCGCTCCGCGCTTTGGAGATCAACGCCGACGCGATCCTGATGGCGAAGCACGGCACGCGGGGTGTGTACGGCGACGATCCTCGTGTCGATCCCGACGCGGAGTTTCTGCCCGAGCTGACGCATCGCGAGGCGATCGAGCGAGGGCTCAAGGTGATGGACACGACGGCGCTCTCGCTGTGCATGGACAACAATCTGCCGATCTACGTGTTCCAGCTCGCGCAGGGCAACATCGCGCGCGTGTTGAAGGGAGAGCGAATCGGAACGATCATCTCGACGCCTGGAGAGGAGAAGGAGGAGCGCTGATGGCGACGGTCGACGAGCTGATTCAGGATGCGCACAAGCGGATGGGGTCGAGCGTCGAGCACACGCGGACCGAGTTCAACACCGTCCGGACGGGCAGGGCGTCCGCCGCGTTGCTCGATCGTGTTCAGATCGACTACTACGGCCAGCCGACGCCGTTGAAGCAGCTCGCGACGATCAACGTCCCCGAGCCGCGCATGCTCACGATCCAGCCTTTCGACCCGAGCTCGATCAAAGCGATCGAGAAGGCGCTTCAGGAGTCGGACCTCGGTCTGACGCCGTCGAACGACGGCAAGCTCATCCGTTTGCCGATGCCGCAGCCGACCGAGGAGCGCCGCAAGGAGCTCGTGAAGGTCGTGCGCAAGATCGCAGAGGAAGGGAAGGTCGCGGTGCGAAACGTTCGCCGTGACACGGTGCACCACCTCAAGGACCTGGTGAAGGGCGAGGTCGGACAGGACGACGAGCACCGCGCAGAGGAACGCGTCCAGAAGCTGACCGACGAGCACACGCAGACGATCGACGACCTCCTGAAGCACAAAGAAGCGGAGATCATGGAGGTCTAGCCGCGTCGGCGGCGGCACGACCTGCGCGTCCCTGCTGTGAGCCTCCTCACGAAGATCCGAACGCTGCGGCATGTCCGGCCCGCCTCCGAGCCGGAGCTGCCCGATGTCGCGAGCGCCGTGGCGATCATCATGGACGGCAACGCCCGCTGGGCGCGCAAGCGCGGCCTGCCGATCGCCGCCGGCCACCGTGCCGGCACCAAGGCGCTCCGCAGGACGGTCGAGGCGGCGATCGACCTCGGAGTCGAGTCCCTCGCGGTCTATGCGTTCTCGACCGAGAACTGGAACCGCCCGCCCGACGAGGTGGAGCTCCTGATGGAGATCTTCACCGAGACGATCGAGCGCGAGCTTCCCGACCTCGTGCGGCAGGGCGTCCGTACGCGGTTCATCGGCCGCCGCGACCGGGCGCCGGTCGCCCTCCAGGAGCGGATGGCCGCGCTCGAGGGGGAGACCCAGGAGAACACCCGCCTGAGCCTCTGGATCGCTTTCGACTACGGCGGCCGGGCGGAGATCGTCGCCGCCGCCAACCGGGCGGTCGCCGGGGGAGTCGAGGTCGACGAGGAGACCTTCGCCTCGTACCTCAACGCGCCCGGGATGCCCGATCCGGATCTGTTGATCCGCACCTCCGGCGAGTTGAGGATCTCGAACTTCCTGCTGTGGCAGCTCGCCTACGCAGAGCTCGTCTTCGTGGACACTCTCTGGCCGGACTTCGGCGAGGACCAGCTGCGAGCGGCTCTCGACGACTACGCCAGCCGCAGGCGCCGCTTCGGCGGCCGGTAGGACGCCGGCCTCGGTGCGCCCTCTCGTCTCGCGCGTGGTGGTCGCGCTCGCCGGCGTGCCGGTCGTGCTCGGCGTCGTGTATGTCGGAGGGTGGTGGCTGTTCACGCTCGCGGCGGTGGGCGTCGTCATCGCCCTGCACGAATACGCGCTGATGATCCGCTCGCTCCGGCCGGTCATCCTCGCCGCCTATGCCGGCGCGCTGCTCTCGCTCCTCGGGGCGCGACTCGGAGGGCTCGAATGGACCGTGGCCGGATTCCTGAGCACGATCATGCTGGCATTTGTCCTGCACTGGCTGGCGGAGACACGCCAGTCCGCGACCATCGCGATCGCGTCGACCGTGCTGGGTGCGGGTTGGATCGGCCTGTGCCTCGCCCACCTGCTGCTCTTGCGGTCGATCCCCGCGGAGGGGCGGCTGGCGACCTTCACGGTGCTGATCGCGGTGTGGGCGGGCGACATCGGCGCCTTCTTCGCGGGGAGGTTGATCGGGCGCCATCGCCTTGCGCCGACGCTCTCACCGGGAAAGACATGGGAGGGCTTCCTGTTCGGGACTGCGGCGACTGTCTTCGTCACCTTCGTCGCCCTGTACAGGCAGCACTACCTCTCGATCCCGCAGTCGATCCTGCTCGGCTTTGCGATCGCCGTGGCCGCTCCGCTCGGGGACCTGTTCGAGTCGGCGATCAAGCGGGACATGCAGGTGAAGGACAGCGGCCGACTCCTTGCGGCGCACGGCGGCGTCCTCGACCGCATCGACTCCCTGCTCTTCGCCGTCGTCGCGGGCTACTACGTGCTGCGTGCCCTCGCCGCGGCCTAGAGGGACGCCGACCCTACACTTCCAGCGTGAAGCGAATCGCGCTCCTGGGCGCGACGGGCTCGATCGGCCGACAGGCAATCGAGATCGTCGACTCCCATCCCGAGCTCGAGCTGTGCGCAGCGGCATCTGGATCGCGCGACGTCGACGGGCTCGCTCCCTTTATCCAGGTGGGCGGTGACCTCACCGAGCTGCTCGAGCGCGCGGAGCCCGACCTCGTCCTGAACGCCGTCGTCGGCTTTGCCGGCTTGCCTGCCACCCTCTGGGCGCTCGAGCGCGGCGTGGATCTCGCCCTCGCGAACAAGGAGAGCCTCGTCGCGGCGGGAGATCTCGCACTGGCCGCGCAGCGCACCGGCGGCGGCCGGCTGATTCCCGTCGACAGCGAACACTCGGCCGTCTTCCAGTGCCTCGAAGGACGGAATGACGAACAGGTGCACTCGCTGGTGCTCACCGCGTCGGGCGGCCCGTTCCGCGGCCGCATCCGCGAGGAGCTCGTCGGAGTCACCCCCGAAGAAGCGCTTGCGCATCCGACCTGGAGCATGGGGCCGAAGATCACCGTCGACTCCGCCACGCTCTCGAACAAAGGGCTCGAGCTGATCGAGGCGCACTTCCTGTTCGGCCTCTCGTACGAACAGATCGAGGTCGTCGTGCATCCGAGCTCGACGGTCCACGCTCTCGTTCGCTTCCGCGACGGCGCGGCGCTGGCACACCTCGGCTATCCCGATATGCGCGTGCCGATCTCCTACGCCCTGACCTACCCCGAGCGCGGCGCAACGCCGATTCCCCCTCTCGACCTGGCTTCGGGCCTCATGCTGGAGTTCGAGGCACCGGATCTCGAGACGTTTCCGTTGCTCGATCTCGCGCGGCGGGCGGGAGAGGAGGGGGGAACCGGGCCGTGCGTCTTCAACGCAGCGAACGAGGTCGCGGTTGCCGCTTTCCTGGAAGGCCGCCTGCCTTTCCTCCAGATCGCGGAGGTTGTTGCCGATGCCTTGTCGGTGAGCGACCGAGCCCCTGCGCGAGACCTCGACGACCTGGTGGAGGCGGACGCGGCCGCGCGCCGGCACGCCGAAGAGGCGCTCAAGGTCGGCCTGTGAACGTCTTCGCCGCCATCCTCGGGCTCGCGGTCCTGATCCTGCTGCACGAGGCGGGCCACTTTTTCGTCGCCCGCGCAGTTGGGATGAACCCGCGGCGTTTCTATCTCGGCTTCCCGCCTGCGCTCGTAAAGGTGACCCGGAAGGGAATCGAGTACGGGATCGGGGCGATTCCGCTCGGCGGCTACGTGAAGATCCCGGGGATGCACCGGCCCGCTCCGTCAGACCTGGACGTGCAGCTCGGCCCGGCACTGAAAGAGGATCCGAAGCTCTTCCCGAAGGTCGCCCGCGTGAAGCGCGCGCTCGAGCTGGACGACTACGCCGCTGCCTCCGAGGCCCTCCCCGAGCTCGAGCGTGCTTCAGAGGAGGCCAACGTGAGCACGGCGGCCGGGAAGCTCGCGCAGCGGGGGGTGAACGAGCTTCGCGACGGGCTCAGCGCCGATGCGTACTGGCGTCAGCCCACGTGGAAGCGGGTGGCGGTCATCTTCGCGGGGCCCGGAGCCAACCTGCTCCTCGCCGTCGTCCTGGTCGCGGCCGCCTACCTGATCGGCGCTCCCGGCGACGCAACGCGCGTCGTAAAGACCGTGCGGCCGAACACTCCGGCAGCCTCGGCGGGCCTTACGCCCGGTGACAAGATCATTGCGGTCGGCGGAATGCCTACGCCGGACTTCGCGGCCGTGTCGACGCAGATCCGCGGCTCGAAGGGACGCCCGATCCGGGTCACAGTTGCCCGCGGCGGCCACATCGTCCTCATCGGGCCCGTGAAGACGAAGAAGATCGACGGTCACTGGGCGCTCGGGTTCTCGCCCGGCTGGGATGAGGTGAAGTACGGGCCTGCGAGCGCTCTCGGGCACAGCCTGTCAGACAACTGGCGCGCGACGAAGGGAGTCGTCACCTTCCTGCCACGGCTCCTCACGGGTGCGGGGAGGAAGCAGGTCTCGAGCCCCGTCGGCATCGTCGACTACTCAAGCCGCGCCGTCGCGCTGACCTTCACGCTCTTCCTTCAGATCCTGGGGCTCGTCAGCCTGTCGCTTGCGATCCTCAACCTCCTGCCGCTGCTACCGCTCGACGGCGGCCACATCCTCTTCTCCCTGATCGAGGGAATCCGGAGGAAAGCCGTGGGCCGGGAGGTGTACGAACGCGTCTCCGCGATCGGAATCGCGCTCTTCCTGGTCCTGACCGTGATCGGGCTCTCGAACGACATCAGCCGGCTCGGGGGCGGCTAGGAGCCCGTCGATACACTGACTCGCCGGATGGCTTCGGAGCGGCAGATCAGCGTCGGCGGGGTGAAGATCGGCGGAGGGGCGCCCGTCGTCGTGCAGTCGATGACCCTGACGAAGACGCACGACGTGGAGGCGACCACCGCGCAGATCGCCGCGCTCACATCGGCGGGCTGTGAGGTCGTCCGCTGCGCGGTTCCGAAGACCGAGGACGCGGAGGCGCTGAAGGCGATCGTGCGCCTCTCGCCGATCCCGGTCATCGCGGACATCCACTTCAACGCGAGCCTCGCCCTCAAGGCGATCGACGCCGGGGTGGCCGCGGTCCGGATCAATCCCGGCAACATCGGCGGCTCGGCCAAGGTCGCGCAGGTCGTTCGTGCGGCCCAGGGAGCGGGTATCCCGATGCGGATCGGCGCGAACTCGGGGTCGCTGCCGAAGCATCTCGCCGACGTCGCACACCGCGACCAGGCGGAGGCGCTCGTCGAAGCGGCGCTCGAAGAGGTGAGGCTCCTCGAGAGCCTCGACTTCAGAGAGTTCAAGATCTCCGTCAAGTCGAGCCACGTCCCCACCATGATCCGGGCGTACCGAATGCTGGCGGCGAAGGTGCCGTACCCGATTCACCTCGGAGTGACGGAGGCCGGCACGCCTTACTCCGGATCGATCAAGAGCGCAGTCGGGATGGGAGCGCTGCTCGTCGACGGGATCGGCGACACGATGCGCGTCTCCCTCACGGCTGACCCCGTGGAAGAGGTGAAGGTTGCATTCGAGATCCTCAAGTCGCTCGGCCTGAGACAGCGCGGCCCGATCATGATCGCCTGCCCGTCGTGCGGTCGTGACAACGTGGGCGTGCAGACGCTCGCCGAGCAGGTCGAGGAGCGGCTGCACGCGTATCCGCAGCACTTCGAGGTCGCGGTGCTCGGCTGCGCGGTCAACGGTCCCGGGGAGGCAGGCGATGCGGACTTCGGCATCGCCGGTGGGCGCGAGACGGGCTTCGTCTACGCGCACGGCCGCGTGCTCAAGAAGGTCTCGTCGGACATCCTCATCGACGAGCTCTTTCACGAGATCGACCGATGGATTGCGGACGGGATGCAGCGCCCCAAGCGGCTGAAGATGGCGAAACCCGCAGCGCTCGCGATGGCGGAAGCGTCGCTGATCCCGCTCGGCGAATAGTCTGCCCGGACAACAGTGATTGCCCGGGCCTCTAAGCTCTTCCTCCCGACCCTGCGCGAGCCTCCCGCGGACGCGGAGGCGGCGAGCCACCGGCTGCTGCTTCGCGGCGGCTTCATCCGGCAGGTCGGAACTGGCATCTTCACGTTTCTGCCGCTGGGCTGGCGCGTACACCAGAAGCTCGTCCAGATCATGCGCGAGGAGATCAATGCCATCGGGGGCCAGGAGATGTTGGGCCCCACTCTCACGCCGGCCGAGCTCTGGGAACAGAGCGGACGCATCACGATTCCGGAGGTCTTCAAGCTCGCGGATCGCGGCGGGCGGCAGTTCGTGCTGCCGCTGTCACACGAGGAGACGATGACTCTCCACGCCCGCGAGATCCAGTCGTACAAGCAGCTGCCGCAGCTCTGGTACCACTTCAGCACGAAGGAGCGTGACGAGCCACGGCCCCGCGGCGGGCTCCTCCGAGTGCGCGAGTTCATCATGAAGGACTCCTACTCGTTCGATCGCGACGAGGCCGGTCTCGACGCGAGCTTCGACCGGCACAAGGCGGCGTACGAGCGGATCTTCGAGCGCTGTGGGCTCGAGGTCTACTTCGTCGAGGCCGAGTCCGGGATCATGGGCGGCAAGGAGTCGTCCGGCTTCCTCGCGCCGACCGAGTCGGGCGAGAACGAGCTGATGCGCTGTGAGAACGGCGACTACTACGCCGACGTCGAAGCGGCGCGAGGCATCCCCCGGCCGCCCGCGTTCCCCAAAGCGCTGGACACTCCGGAGGAGGTGGCGACGCCGGGCGTGGCGACGATCGAGGCGCTGGCCGAGTTTCTCGGCATCGACCCGGCGGCAACGTCCAAGGCGCTGCCGGTCGTCGTCGGCGACCGGCTCGTGCTCGCGCTCGTCCGCGGCGACGACCGTTTGAGCGAAGAGAAGTTGATGACCTTGTTCGAGGCGTCCTTCCGGCCTGCGACCGACGAAGAGATCCGCAAGGGATTCGGCGCTGGGGGCGGCTCGATCGGGCCTGTCGGCGTCGAGGACGTGGAGGTGATCGCCGACGAGGCTCTTCGGACCGGCCAGTTCGTCGCGGGCGCGAACCGCGACGGCTGGCACCTCCGCGGTGTCGAGGCCGGGCGCGACTACGAGCCGCGCTTCGCGGACATCCGTCAGGCGATACCCGGCGACACGTGCCCTGAGTGCGATGGGAAGCTGGTGGTGCACACGGCGATCGAGGTCGCCCACATCTTCAAGCTCGGCACGTTCTTCTCCCGCTCGTACGGCGCGACCTATCTGGACGAGGCGGGCGAGGCGCAGCTGATCGTGATGGGAAGCTATGGCATCGGTCCGGGCCGGACGATGGCCGCGATCATCGAGCAACACCACGACGAGAAGGGGATCCAGTGGCCCGCCGAGGTCGCGCCCTACGACGTGCATGTCGTGGCGCTTCAGGGCCTCGAGACGCAGGCGAACGCGGCGGCCGCGGCTCTCGATGAAGGCGGCTTCGACGTTCTGCTCGACGACCGTGACGCGAGGGCGGGCGAGAAGTTCGCGGACGCCGATCTCATCGGATGTCCCCTGCGCGTGACCGTCGGGCGAAAGGCTGCCGAAGACGGTACGGTGGACCTTCGCGAGCGCACGAAGGGGGAGGACGATGAAGTGAGCGTGGGCGAGCTCGTCACGAAGGCACGCGAGAAGCTCGGCTGATGGCGCGAAAACGACGCTTCAGCGACGACTCCTTCGGGCCGACGATCGAGCGCCTGATGGGGGAGGCGGGGCTCACGTACCGCTCGCTCGCGGAGAAGTCGAAGCTCTCCGCCGGCTACTTGAACCACCTGGTGCACGGCAATCGGCCGGTTCCCTCCGACGATGTCATCAAGACGCTTGCGCGTGCGCTCGGTGTCGAGGCCGAGCATTTCCGCGAATACCGTCTCAGGATCATCACCGACCGCCTCGAGCGGATGCCCGACCTGATCGACAAGCTCTACCGACGCTACGGAACCTAAAGAGCGGCGTCGGGGTACGATGGGCCGGTCGCGGGGCGTGGCGCAGCCTGGTTAGCGCGCTAGTCTGGGGGACTAGAGGTCCCGAGTTCAAATCTCGGCGCCCCGATGAAAAACCCGCTCGAAACGGCGGGTTTTTCTTTGCTTTGTCTGCAGTCGTGGCGACCTTCAAAGCAGCTCCCGGATTGCCAGACGGCCGTGCCAGCGGCCTGGTTGCGCCGTCGAGATGGCCAGAGTGGAGGGGAGATCGCGCTGCGAGGCCCAGCCGTTTGACTGGGGCCTCGCGGGCGCGAAGAGCGTGAGCCGCTCTCAGCGTGTCTTACCGGCTACGGCGATCGTGGCTATCGCTCGCGCCATCGTCCGATCGGTGTGTCGGTCGTTTTAGCTCGACGTGTACGTGAGGTTGTCGATCAGGAAGCCCTGGCCCACCAGCGACGAAACGGCGGTGCCGCTCGCCCGGAACAGCATCGTGCTGATGGTCGGCGTCGGGTTGTGCTCCTGGGTTTGGTAGTAGCCCGCCCAGGTCGAGCCGACAGCCTCCACGTTGTCGTCGATGGTGATCGTGACCTGCTTGCTGCTCGCCGCGGTGAGGTCGATCAAGAACGCGATCGTGTAGGCGGTGCCGTGGGCAAGGGTGCCGATGTCCGACTCCTTGAAGGTCGCGCCCCTCGCCTGGTCGAAGAACACATGCACGCCGTCTGTCTGATCGTCGAAGCGCAGATAGCTCATCCGCGCACCCTGGCCGTTGTCAGGGCTGACCGAGATGGACAAACCGTCCTGCACTGTGGTCTCCGTCGTGCCGATCGAGAAGCTCGCAGTGAAGTGCTGCAGGTCGGTACCCGCAGCAGCTCCGGTGGTGAGTAGCGGCGAGAAGGTCTGGTCGCCGAAGCTGCCGCTTGTCTTCGCGTTGGAGATCTGCAACGCGTTGCCGAAGTCGAAGCGTGTGGTGCTCACAACGTTCGCGTCGTAACCGCCAGTATTCGACCAGCCCTGCTGGCCGTTGATGTTGCCCGCCACGTACGGCGAGTCGAAGGTGATCGAGCTGACCGTGTCGGCTGTGGCGAAGCTCGCCAAGCCGAACGCCGCGAACACCATCGCGGCGAGAGTAATGAGACGCTTCATGGCGTCTTCCTTCCTATGTGATTCGACCGCACTGCCTCAGACCCCCAGCCACGTCACAGTTCTTCAGATGCCGTACAAAGGGAGAATCGCAATCCGATCCTGTACATGTGGACCCTACTCCGCCTTCGCCGCGATTCGATCAGTGCATTCCTCCCTGATTTCAAGAAGCAACG
>CAVQEP010000004.1:0-22758 GCA_963711545.1 uncultured Actinomycetes bacterium | reverse complement strand
GAGCCTGAATGTTGCCGGCAGAGTCGACGCAGCGCGGCCGAACGACATGATCGAGAAATCGCTTAACCAGCGCTGAAGATGATTCTCGAGCACCGTCCGCTCACGAACGAGCGATAGGTTCCTCGCCCAGACACGCACCGAGAGCGGACGGCGACCTCCCCTGAGAACGCCATCAGCGGCCGCACTGGTCGCCTTCCACAGACGCGAGATGCCCCAGTCGCCGGCGATCCTACTGAGCTCCTCCTGATCTGCCGCAGCGGCCACTGCCGCGATGTCGATCAGGTCTCGGAGAATCCGCAGGGGCTCGTGCGCCCACGAATGCGCGGCAAGGAGCAACGCGTGATGCTCGGGCGGCAATGCCAGGAAGCCGTCGATCGTCGTCGTGGAAGAGACTGCGGCGGCAAAGAGCTGGTCTGTCGTCGGAGTAGCCAGTGTGCTGACCCACTTCGGACGCGAATGGATCTCGACGCGAAGGGGCAGCTCTGGCCAGCGCAGCGGGCGTAGGTGCTGGATGTCGACATAGAGAGCCGGATCCCCGATCTCCTCGAAGCCGGCCGCGATCAACGCCCGCTGCACCTCCTCCGCATTGGGGACGATCAGGTCGACATCCCCGAAGTCCCGCAGGATCGGATCGGGATAGTGCGCCGCGACCTCCGGCCCCTTGTGGACGATCATCGGGCCGTCGTACGCCTCGCGGACACGCTCCAGTAGCCGCGGGACGACGAGTCGATGGAGAGCCGATCTTCGCTCGAGCTCGACGAATTCATCCGGCACCGCCCGCCCCAGGGCACGCCAGCGGCGAGCGGCGAGCAACTCGATCCGATGGCTCCGGAGATCGGCGAGCGTCGGCGCGCGGTCGATGAGGCGGTCCACGCCCTCCCAGATTGCGTCGCTCGACGGTCTGCGAGGAATGCTCTTCACCGTCCCATCGTGCCGCAGCCTCCGGCCGAAAGACCTAGCCAATCGGGCAGTTGCCCCTCGGAGCGGCGGCCCGAATCATTGGAGAAGCGCGGTCATGACTACAACGGCGAGCACACCATCGCGCGTCGCGCCGCCGGTGGACGCCGGCCGCGCGGCGCTTCCAGCGGTCGAGGTCCGCAACGTGACCCGTCGCTTCGGCGCGAAGGTCGCTCTGAACGGCGTCTCGCTCGACGTTCATCCGGGCACGGTGCACGCCCTGCTCGGCCCCAACGGAGCCGGTAAGACAACGCTCCTCAGAATCCTCACGGCGCTCGTCAGCCCGAGCGACGGGGAGATCCGGCTCCTCGGGACGACCCCGGGCGGCCGGCAGCTCAAGAGCCGGATCGGCTTCATCCCCTCGGGCGACCGCTCGTTCTATCTCCGCATCTCAGGACGGGAGAACCTCGCCTTCTTCGCGCGACTGCACGGCATGCGCCGCCGCGAGGCGCTCGAGCGCGCCGATCGCGCTCTCGCGTCGGTCGGCCTGGCCGATTCAGCCCGCCTGAGAGTGGGCAGCTACTCCCACGGCATGCAGAAGCGTCTCTCGATCGCGCGCGCGCTGCTCACAAGTCCCGAGGTGCTGCTGGTCGACGAGGCGACTCATGACCTCGACCCCGAGGGTGCGCACGTCGTCCGCGAGCTCGTCGCCGCACTGGCGGACGAGGGCACGGCGGTGCTGTGGACGACGCAGCGGATCGACGAGATCCGCGGCTTCGCCGACCTCGTGACGCTCCTCCGCGAAGGGGAGGTGGCCTTCTCCGGCACCGTCCCGGAGCTGATGGCCCACGCGATCCCGCGGCGGTATCTCCTGCGGATCCAGAACGGCGGCCCGCCCGGGCCCGAGCTGGCGGTACGGCTCCAGGACGCGCTCGCGGAGCACGGGACGATTGCGGCCCAGGGAGGCCTCGACAACTACGTGCTCGCGCTCGCAGACGATGCTGTCCTCGGCGACGCGATCGCCGCGCTCACCGCGGCGGACGTCGACATCCTCACCTGCCACCAGGAGCGCTCGGAGATCGAAGAGGCATTTCTCCACCTCACGCGTACGGTGCGCCGATGAGCAGCATCGCGCACGCCGAGGCGGGACGCGTCGACGCTGTCCGCGGCGAGCTCGCGAAGCTCCCTGCCTTCATCCGGCGTGACTTCTTCACGCTGCTCAGCTACCGGATGGGCTTCGTGTCGGACTGGGTCGGGCTCGCATTCCAAGTGGTCTTCCTCTACTTCATCGGGAAGCTCGTGGATACCAGCCAGCTGCCGACCTTCGGCGGCAGGAGCGTGACCTACCTCGAGTTCGCCGCAGTGGGGATCGCGTTGGGAGTCTTCGTCCAGATCGGGCTCGCCCGCGTGTCGACCGCGATCCGGACGGAGCAGGTGATCGGAACGCTCGAGGCCCTCCTCGTCACCCCGACCGCGACCGCGACGATCCAGTTCGGGTCGGCGATGTTCGACGTCGTTTACATACCCATCAGAACCGCCGTCTTCCTCGGCGCCGTGGCGGCAATATTCGGGCTCCACTTCTCGGACGGCGGCATCCTGCCCGCCGCGATCGTGCTGCTCGTCTTCGCGCCGGTCATGTGGGGGCTCGGATTGATCAGTGCGGCAGCGGTCCTGACCTTCCGGCGCGGCGAAGGCTTCATCGGAATCGGGGCGTCGCTGCTCGCGCTTTCGTCCGGCGCATACTTCCCGCTCTCGCTCCTGCCGGGCTGGGTCGCAACCGTTGCGGAGCTCAATCCGCTCGCCGTCGCCTTGGAGGCGATGCGGAACGCCGTGCTCGGCGGAGAAGGCTGGTCCAGTCGTCCCCCATGCCGCTCGCCGTGCTCGCACCGTGGGGGGTGATCACGCTGCTCGTCGGCTCGCTGGCGTTCAGGCTCGCGCTCGCGCGCGAGCGCCGTCTCGGCACGTTGGGCCTCTATTAACTCCCACTTCACGGGGATGACGGGACTGATGGCGTCCCTACAATTTAGTAGCCATCGCCGTGGAACCTCGACGTGAAGCTCACCCGCTCCCGGCGGCCGTTCCCGCCGGGGAGCCGACGCATCGGCCTCGACCGGTCGATCCACGCCCCCCGGACCAGGGCGTCACGTGCCAGGTCGTGTTCTGGCGCGGCTACCGGAAGGCCCGGTTCTACGCGTGCGTCTTCGACGACGCCGGAGAGCCGCTCGCCCTTGCCGAGTCGCCCGCCTTCCGCTCTCCCGGCAAGGACGTTCCCGAGCGCACCGAGGCATCGGTTGCGGCGCATGACGGGCTCACTACGTTGCTGCTTGCCGACGGCTGGGAGCTCGTCCGCAAGGGCCCGGGCTGGTACCAGGCCACGTTCCGCCGCTAGGGTCGCTGCGGCACGGGGGCAGGGGCGAAGGCCTCCTTCACGACCCGGATCACCTTCTCACGCTTCCCCTCCACGACCGGCACGAGGCCGCCGAACTCGAGCCGCGCCAGCTCCACGAGCCCCGCGCGCCTGAGCGTCCGGAAGCCGAAGTCCGCGAGGAAGTCGGCCGGGAAGATCGTCTTGTGCACCTGGAAGCGCTCGTACTGCGACTCGCCCTCGCGGTACCGGTAAGCGAAGGTCTCGAGCGCCTTCGCCCCCCGGTCGCGCGAGTCGCCGATCGCCGCCAGGAAGAGCGACTGCATCACCCATGGGCTCGAGGCCTCGACGAGATAGGCGCACGTGACGAGCACCGCGTCGTCCGACGGAGGGCCCGCAGGGAGGCCGGCCGCACGGGTGAAGAGCTCGGCCGGCCCGTACTGCATCGATCCGAGCACGCGGCCGTCGGCGTCGTAGTAGACGGTGCCCCACGGCCCCCACTCCGTCTCCGCCTTCTCGATCCATTTCCGCTTGTCGGTGCTCCGGCCGGGACGCGTCTGCCACCAGATGCAGTCGTGGCAAACGGCGGGCACGTCCAGCAACGTCTGCCCCGTGAGGCCGGTGACCCTCGGGCCGCTCACGGGAGGGTTCTACCAGCCCGCACCCGGAAGCGACGCGGAACGTCATCTAGCCGAATAGCCAGTAGGCCCGTCGAGCCCTGAGTCGCATCATGGAACCCGATGCGGGGTCTGGGGGGCCACCGGCTCGGGTCCGCTTGCCTGGCACTGGCAGCGGGGCTCACGACACTCCTCGTGTTTGCCACGCCGAGCGCGGTCGCGGATCCTCCGGCCTGGGTTGCAGGGACGATCCCCGCCAATGCGACGGTCGAGGCGACCTCCGGCGCCGGGGCGATCTTCACCTACACCGAACCCACGGCGACCGACCAGGAGGGAGATCCGATGGTCCTCTGCATCCCGGCGTCGGGAAGCTCGTTCCCGCTCGGGGTGACAACGGTCACCTGTACGGCCACCGACTTGACCTCGGGCTCGAGTGAGCAGGTTCAGACGTCCTTCACCGTCACGGTCGTGGACACCACGCCGCCCAACCTCTCGGTGCCGGGCGACGTCCAGGCAGAGGCGACGAGCGCAGCCGGCGCCACGGTGACCTACGGCGCCGCGTCAGCAGTCGACCTCGTGGACGGTCCAGTCACGCCGACCTGTGCGCCCGCATCGGGCGGAACCTTCCCGCTCGGGACGACACCGGTCCACTGCACCGCGACCGACGCGCACGGGAACTCGAGATCCGCGACGTTCAAGGTGATCGTCGCCGATACGACTGCGCCGACGCTGAGCGGGCTCTCACCAGACATCGGTGTTCAGGCGACGAGCTCTGCCGGCGCGGTCGTCAGCCTACCCGCTGCCGACGGCTACGGATGCGGTCGATCCCAGTCCTACGGTCAGCTGCTCGCCGGCCTCGGGGAGCACCTTCCCCGTCGGTACGACCACGGTCAGCTGCACCGCACGTGATCACGCGAGCCCGCCGAACACGAGCGCGGCCAAGACCTTCTCCGTGACGGTCGGGGACAGGACGCCACCCGTCCTGAGCAACGTGCCGGCGAACATGACCGTCGCGCCGACGGGACCGGGAGGGGCCATCGTTGCCTACCCGCTGCCGACCGCGACGGACAATGTCGACCAGGCTCCTTCGGTCAGCTGTTCGCCGCCCTCGTCCAGCACCTTTGCACTGGGAACGACGACGGTGACGTGCACGGCGACGGACGCGTCCGGGAATCACGCAACGGCCTCGTTCACCATCACGGTCGCGGACAAGACTCCGCCCGTCCTGGCCGGCCTCTCGAACCGCACGGCCGAGGCGACGAGCTCTGCCGGTGCCGCGGTGAGCTTCACGGTCACGGCAACGGACAACGTCGATCCGAGCCCGAGCGTCAGCTGCAGCCCCGCCTCGGGCGCCACGTTCCCGCTCGGCACGACGAAGGTCTCCTGCACCGCGAGCGACCACGCGAATCCCGCGAATACGAGCGCGGCCCAGTCCTTCAACGTGACTGTCGTGGACACGACCCCACCGAACTTCAGCAACGTGCCCGCGCCGCCCGTCTACGAAGCCAATAGCTCCGGTGGAACAGGCGTCGCCTACAAGCTGCCGACGGCCGTCGACCTCGTCAGTGGGCCGATCCCCGCAGTGACCTGCTCGCCCGGATCGGGGAACACGTTCCCGATCGGGAGCACGACGGTCAGCTGCACGGCCCGTGACGGCGCCGGAAACATCGGTAGCGCGACGTTCAAGGTAATCGTCGCCGACCGCACTCCCCCGGTCATCTCGGCCCCTCCGAATCTCACCCTCTACGCGACCACGCCGGAGGGAATCCCGGCCAACGATCCCTCCGTCATCGAGGCGTCGGCGCAGATCACGGCCGCCAGGATCTCATCGACCCGAAGCCGGTCATCTCCAGCGACATGCCGGCCTTCCTGCCCCTCGGGCACACGCTCGTCCACTTCTACGCAACGGACAAGTACGGGAACAGGGCGGGCGTCAACATGGACGTGCTCGTGCTGGCCCGCCCACCCGGAGGCGCGCCGGCCCTCCCGAAGCCGGACGTGACCCCTCCCGACAACGTTGCGAGCCTGAGCGCCCGCCCCGGTGACGGATCGGTTGCCTTGAGCTGGAAGCTACCCAGCAACGCCGACTTCGATCACGTCACCGTCTCTCGCTCCACGCCCGGCTCGGCGGACCTGGGCACCCGGGTCTACACGGGAAAGGCGACGAAGTACACGGACAAGGGGGTGGCCAACGACATCGAGTACCGGTACGTCGTCGTCAGCTTCGACAAGGCCGGGAACCGATCCGTCGGGCTCGCGATCCTGGTCACGCCCCTCGCGCTCAAACTGACGCATCCGCTCGAAGGCGCGACCGTCAAGGCCCCACCACTTCTCGCCTGGCAGGTCGTCGGCGAGGCCGACTACTACAACATCCAGCTGTTCAGAGAATCGGGGAAGAGCCTGAGCAGCACCGCCCTCGAGAATGCAGCCAAGATCCTGAGCGTGTGGCCGACGCGAACGCGGTTCGCACTCAAGAGGACGTGGAAGTTCGCCGGCCGGACCTACCACCTGACCCCGGGGGCCTATCGCTGGTTCGTCTGGCCTGGCTTCGGCAGCCGCAGCCAGGGCAACTACGGCCAGTTGCTCGGTCAGAGCACCTTCACGGTTCGCCGATGACGGCCACGAGGCACCAGGGGAGGCGAGCACTCCTCTTCGCGGCGGCCCTGCTCGCAGCGCTCCTGCCCGTCCTCGCGCCTCGGTCCGCCCTCGCCGACGACCCGCCGCCCGTCACCGTCCCGACACCGACCGTCCCCGCTCCGACGCCCGACACCGCCCCAAAGCGCGCGCCGCGCCCGCGCCGAGATACAGGCCGCCGGCCACCCGAAGCTATGCGCCGCCGCAGTACACGCCTGCGCCGTCGCGGCCGGTCTTCTCGCAACCTTCTTCGACGCCACCACGGAAGACGGTGACGAGCCGACCGAAGACGACGGCGAAGCCGAGCAAGCACCGCGTTGTCCCGATCGTCCCGATTCGGCACGCAGAGCGCGCCGACTCTATGCCCGCGCCAAGTTCCGACCGGCCGCTTCGGACAGGGCTCCCGCTCCGATACGGCAGCGGGTCGTACCGAGCGGGAATCAGAGCAGCGCTCTCGCCTGGATCTTGCCTCTCGTCCTCGCTGCTCGCCCTGGTGACGGCGCTGGTGATCGCGAGCCGAAGTCACCGCGCCAGGACCTACCTGTCTCGCCTGCTTGCGCACGGCGTCCCGCCTCACGTTCTCCTCCGCCGTCTCGCCCAAAGCCTCGAGGGCGCACGTGAACGCGTTGCCAAGGTCCTACCGGATGTGAGTGCCGCGAATGCCCAGAGATTGATTCCGCAGGGCGCCTTGGGTCGCGTCGAAGCCCGACTTCACCACCAGGCACCTCACTGAAATCGTCGCAGCGTCCGTGCCTCTGCCGGCAGTCGCGAGCCTCGAGCCGGTCGCGAGACTAGAGGCCCTTCCTGAGCCCGAGGCCGTACCGTTGATCCTGTCGACTCCGCCGTCACCGGAGGCAGAGGAGGCCACTCCAGCTCCTCCGACGAGGAGCTTTGCGAGATCACAGTCTGGCGTGGCTACACGAGGTCGCGCTTCTACGCTCGCCTGGATATCGCCGCACGCGACGACGAGGAGGGCTGCGCGGTCGGCGAGTCGACGCCGTTTCGCTTCAGCGGTAACGGCACGCTCGAGCAAACCGAAGCCGCGGAGGCTGCACACCAGGCATTGATCGAAGACCTCATGGCACAAGGCTGGGAGCCCTGTGACTCCGGGGGCCCGTGGTACGCGGCTCGGTTCAGCCGCCCGCTTGTCGCGTGAGCTAGCGCCTGCCGCCGGCCGGCCGGGCAAGCGCGTTGAAGAGCTGCGCCTGCATCGCCGCGATCGCCTTGCCGTTCGCCTCGAGCTCTGCCGGACCGGCTCCCCGCGCCTGCAGCTGGTACCGCTCCTCCGAAAGGTAGGCGAGCACCCGCCTCATCGCGACAACTGACCCCGGTTGGGTCTCTACCGCAGCCATGCCTCCTTGTGAAGTGTGCGACGAAGTCCGACGCTCGTCACTGGACCAAAGGCCGGACTTCGGCAGGTGACGTAGGACCTCCGGCAATCGCGTCGACAACTACGTCCACGGTGGCCGGCGTCACCTGGGCCATCCGACCCAGGTACTCCGCTACCCGCGCCTGCACCGCCCGGCCGAGAGCCGGGATCGATGCCCCCCACTCCACCTCGAGATGGAGCTCGACCCGCACCGCTCCGTCCTCCTCCACCACGCGAACGCCCCTGTGGCGCGGGAGCGGGCTCTCCACCAGGGCCCGCACCCCCTCCACCTCGCGGGCCGCATCGGCCGCGTAGCGGGCGAGGATGTCGCTGGAGATCGTCGCCATGGTCTACCGCCCCGGTTGTAGCACCAGCTCGGTCGCCTCCGGCCTGGCGAAGAACCTGAAGGGCACGAAGGTCGTGCCGAGCCCGGGCGACACGTGCATCACGCCTCCCTCGCGCGCGTACAGGCCGGTCGCATAACGCGTCCTCGGGTGGGCGAAGCGGAACTTCTTGCCCCGCCCGGTCGGGAACGAGATCTGCCCGTCGTGCATGTGGCCTGCGAGCACGAGGTCGAACGCGCCCGGGGGCAGGCGGTCGAGGACGTACGGGAAGTGGCAGAGCAGGATTCGCAGGTCGGCCGCCTCGTCGACGAGCGCCCACGGCTGGGCGCTCCGGGCTCGATACGCGCGAGGATCGACGCCGACGAGCTGGACGCTGCGGCCCAGTAGCTCGACGGTCGCGCTCTCGTCGACGAGGAGCCGCGTCTCTTCGAGGTCCGTCAACCCGGCCGCGCGCGAGAACGGGTCCCTCGTGTGCTCCACGTCGTGGTTGCCCAGCACCGCGAAGGACGGGCCAAGCCCGGCCAGCAGCTCCCGCAGCTCGGGCTCGCCGGAGCGGCGCGAGACGAGGTCGCCGGTGATGACGACGAGATCGGGCGCGCGCTGCGCGACCCACTCGACGGCACGCTTTACCGCACGCTCGCCGCGCGAGGGCAGGCCGAGGTGGAAGTCGGAGAGATGCGCGATGCGAAGGCCTGCCAGCTCCGCCGGGAGCCGTTGAAGCGTGACATCGATCGTCCGAAACCGCACCCAGCCGGCCTCGAACCAGCCCCACCCGAGGGCGGCTCCAGCCGCGCCTCCAAGCGCCGCTGCGACGCCGCGCAACGGCTTCATCCGGCCGGGTCGACGCTCAGGCGCGCCGGCGCCGCAGCACGATCAGACCGGCCGCGAACAGTACGGCCCCCGCGAGGGTGCCCTCTGTCACCTTGTAGCCGAGCTCGCGGTTCTCCCAGGCCTCGTGCATCCGCACGGAGCTCGGCCCACCGCAGCGTGTTCCCTGGTGTGCGCAGTACCACTCGGCGAGCTGAGCGCGGTTGCTCCGAGCGCGAGAGCGATGGTGATCGGTCACCGCGACGACCGCGACGGCGATCCCCGTCAGCGACAGCGCGATGCAAAGAACGACGAGCCGCAGTCTCAAGCGATACCCCTTTCGCCCGAGAAGTATCTCCCGGCCTCGCCGCCCCCCACACTGGTCGCATGACCGGGATACGTCTTGCGGTCAGACTTCCAGCTTCTCGAGCACCGGCGTCATCGAGACGACGTGGCGCTTGAACTTCAGCTCCGACTCCTCCAGGCCGGCGGCGACCCCGACCAGCTGCGACAGGTGCAGGATCGGCATCTGGAAGTCCTTTCCCGTCGCGGCCTTCAGCTTCGACTGCCACGCGTCGAGCGAGAGGTGGCAGAGCGGGCACGGCGTCACGATCGCGTGCGCGCCGGCCTCCTTCGCCTGCTCGATCGGCTGGATCAGCTCGCCGAGCGCGGTCTCCTCACGGGCCTGGATGATCGGGAAGCCGCAGCACTTGACCTTGGCCGGGTAATCGATCGCCTCCCCGCCGCAGGCCTCGATGATGCGCTCGAGCGACCAGGGCCGGTCGGGATCCTCGAAGCCGAGGATCTTCGACGGCCGCAGGATCTGACAGCCGTAGAACGGGGCGATCTTCAGGCCCTTCAGCCCTTTGTGCGCGGCCGCCTTGAGCAGCTCGTAGCCGTCGCCTTCCGCGATCTCCCAGAGCAGGTGCCGCACCTCCACGGTGCCGTTGTAGGGCGGTGCGCCGACCCGCTGGAGGTTCGTGCTGACCCGTTCGCGCAGCGCCTCGTCCTTCTTGAGCTGCCAGTTCGCCTGCCGCAGGTTGAGCGTGCACACATTGCAGACCGTCAGCAGCGTGTCGCACTTCTCCGCCTCGGCGTAGGCGAGGATGCGCGCGTTCAGGTGCAGGTAGTAGTCGGGCTCCGCCTCGTGGATGTCGCCGGCCCCGCAGCACGTGACCGACTCGAGGTCGACGAGCTCGAGCCCGACCTTCGGCGCGAGCGCCTGAGTCGACGAATCGAGCTCCTTCGCCGACAGCGACGCGAGACAACCCTTGTAGTACGCGACGCGCTTCATCCTTCTGCCGGCCCCTCCTCGTCGTGCTCGATGCGGCCGAGCGCGCGCTCTCCCTGCACGATGCCGAGCGCTCCTGCGCGACCCTCCTCCTTGACGAGATCGTAGAGGGCGCGCGCCTCCTCGACCTTCCCTGCGACGTGCGGCGGGAACGGCAGCGGCACCTTGCCGCGGCGGGCGAGGCCGAGCGCGAACTTCATCTGCTTGACGGACGTGACGATGCCCTGCGTCTTGGGCACGAGCTCGGTCTCGCGCAGCCAGCCGGTCGTCTTCGCCGAGGTCACGAACCAGTTGGCGTGCTTCGCGCCCATGTCGCGGTCGATCCCCTCGGCGATCGACTCCGCGCCGAGCTTCGCGATCGCGTCTCGCGGATCGACACCCTTGGGACAGCGCTCGTTGCAGAAATAACACCGCGTGCAGTCCCAGATGCCGTGCTCGGAGTTGTACGCCTCGAGCCGCTCCACCTTCGCGCCGTCGCGCGGATCGCCGACGAACCGCATCCCCTTTGCGAGCGCCTGCGGTCCGAGGAACTCGGGATCGGACTCCATCGCGTTGCACTCCGACACGCAGCAGCCGCAGTTGATGCAGAGGGACTCCTTGTGGATGACGTTCATGCGCTCCTGCGGGATGACGAACTCCTTGTCGTCGGGCGGCTCCTCGTAGCCGGGCTGCAGGTACGGCTTGACCGCGAGGAACTTGTCCCAGAACGGCGTCATGTCGACGACGAGGTCCTTGATGATCGGCAGGTTCCCCATCGAGGAGACGACCGGAACGTGGCCGGCCTCGGCGATGGGCGCCATCCGCGTCTGGCAGGCGAGCACCGCCGCGCCGTCCATGCGCATGCCGCACGAGCCGCAGATCATCATCCGGCAGCTCTTCCTGTAGGCGAGCGAGCCGTCGATCCGGTCCTTGACGATGTCGAGGCAGTCGAGCAGCGTCGCTTCCTCGGGCGCGTCGAACTCGTACTCGCGCAGCGCCTTGTCGCCCGCGACCGGGTCGTACCGCCAGATCTTCAGCGCGACCTGCATCAGCTCAGTACTTCCGCTCCTCGGGCTCCCACCTGGTCATTCTGACGTCCTTGTAAGAGAGCTCAGGACCGCCGTCGACCCAGCGTGTGATCGAGTGCTTCATGAAGTTCTCGTCGTCGCGCTTCGGGTAGTCGTGCGGGCGGGCGTGAGCGCCGCGGCTCTCCTTGCGCGCGAGCCCGGCCTGGAGCATGCAGGCGGCGATGTCGAGGAGGTAGCCGAGCTCGATCGCCTGCGTCAGGTCGGTGTTGAAGATCTCGCCCTTGTCCTCGACGACGACCCGCGGGTAGCGCTCCTTGAGGCCCGGCGATGATCTCGAGCTCGTTCGCCATCTTGTGCTCCTCGCGGAAGACGCCGAAGTTCTCGAGCATCGAGGCTCCGAGCTCGTCGCGGATCTTCCACGGGCGCTCTCCCTCCGTGCGGTCGAGCAGCTCCTTCAGCTCGCGCTCGGCATCCCGCTCGATCCCCGGAGGGACCGCCACGGTCGTGTTCGACAGCGCCCATTCCGCCGCCGCACGCCCCGCGCGGCGTCCGAAGGTGATCGTCTCCATCAGCGAGTTGCCGCCGAGGCGGTTGGCGCCGTGCACCGACACGCAGGCGACCTCGCCGGCCGCGTACAGGCCTGTCAGCTCGGTCAGCCCGTCGTTGTCGGTCTCCACGCCGCCCATGTGGTAGTGGGCACCGGGCCGAACCGGGACCGGCTCGAGCAGCGGGTCGACGCCGGCGAACGTCATCGCGAGCTCGCGCGAGCTCGGCAGGCGCTCGAGCAGGCGCTCCTTGCCGATCGGGCGCATGTCGAGGAGGATCGAGCCGTTCACGCCGCGGCCCTCGTCGATCTCGGTCTGCTCGGAGCGGGAGACGACGTCGCGCGAGGCGAGCTCCATCGCGTTCGGGGCGTATTTCTTCATGAACCGCTCGCCCTCGCTGTTGACCAGGTGGCCGCCCTCGCCGCGGATGCCCTCCGTGAGGAGGATCCCGCTCGGGTAGAGGGTGGTCGGATGGAACTGCATGAACTCCATGTCCTTCAGCGGCAAGCCCGCACGAAGTGCCATCGCCATCCCGTCGCCCGTGCAGGCGTACGCATTGGTCGTCGTGCGGTAGAGCCGGCCGGCGCCGCCCGTCGCGAGGACGACCGTTTTCGCGCCGATGGTCTTGAGGCCGCCGTTGAGGAGATCCCAGGCGATCACGCCCTGGCACCGGTCGTCGTCGACGACCAGCTGCCAGGCGAAGTACTCGTCGTACACCTTGATCTCGCGCTTGACCAGCTGCTCGTAGAGGACCTGGATCAGGACATGACCGGTGATGTCGGCCGCGAAGACGGTGCGCGGGGAGCCGGCGGCGCCGAAGGGACGCTGCGAGAGCCGCCCGTCCGCGCCGCGCGAGAAGACCGCCCCCCAGTGCTCGAGCTGGTAGATGTCGCCCGGAGCCTCCCGGGTCAGGATCTCGATCGCGTCCTGATCACCGAGGTAGTCGGAGCCCTTGACAGTGTCGAAGGCATGCGTCTCGGGGTCGTCGTCGCCGGCGTTCCCGAGCGCCGCGTTGATGCCGCCCTCGGCTGCGCCGGAGTGGCTACGCGTCGGGTGAAGCTTCGAAACGACTCCGACATCGGCGCCTGCATCGTGCGCCTCGATCGCCGCGCGCATCCCCGCGCAGCCCGCGCCGACGAGGAGCACGTCGTGCTTGGCCTCCATACGATGGACGCTATCGGATGGCCGCGGGCTGCGGGCGCACACTCGCGGCGCTCGCCTTTCCTCGCAACTAGCAGGAGGAATGCGGCCTCGGCCAGGGTAAGATTCCCGAGTCCCGGCCGTTCGAAAAGGAGCGACTCAACGTGGCGAAGATGCTGTTTCGACTACCGCAGGCGAAGCGGGTGATCGAGAACCCGACCCCTGAGGAGGTCAAGGAGCTCGCCGCGAAGATGCCGACCGCCCGTCCGACGAAGTACGGGAACCTCAACGTTCAGACGGAGGTGCTGGCGCGCTCGAAGCGCTCGACGTTTCTCGTCACCGACGAGCCAGACGGACAGAACCAGGCGATCTCCCTAGAGGACGCCGCGCTGTGGGCCGAGCGCCAGGACGAGTACATCGCCGGTCGGGAGATGGTCGTGATCGACGGTTACATCGGCCTCGACCCGGACTTCCGCACCCCCGCGCGTGTCTATGTCGAGGCCGCCAACGGCAACATCGCGGGCATGCAGCAGCAGCTCTTCTTCGGTCCGCCAGAGGAGGACTTCGAGCCCGAGCTGACCGTCGTCTACACGCCCAACCTGAAAGCGGAAGGCTTCCCCGACGACCGGCTGATCATGGTCGACCTGGAGCAGGGCGTCACGCGCGTCTTCAACTCCGACTACTTCGGCGAGTCGAAGAAGGGCAACCTCCGAATGTGGAACAAGCTCATCTACGACCGGGGCGGCCTGCCGCTGCACGCCGGCTGCAAGGTCATCCCGACGAACGACGGAGACAAGATCGGCTTGGCGGTCGGGTTGTCAGGAACGGGCAAGACCACGACGACGTTCACGAGACAGAATGGCTCGCTGCCGGTGCAGGACGACTTCGTCGCGTGGATGCCGGACGGCCGGATCTACGTCACGGAGAACGGCTGCTTCGCCAAGACGTACGGGCTCAACCCCGAGGACGAGCCGACGGTCTACGGGGCTGTCACTCAGCCCGACTCGTACCTCGAGAACGTCTCGCAGAACGGCGACGACGTCGACTTCTACGACGAGACCTACACCCAGAATGGACGCGCGACCTTCTCGTTCGACGTGATCGAGTCCGCCGCCGACCGCGAGATCGAGAGGCCTCACTTTCTCCTCATCCTCAATCGCAACGAGAACGTCATCCCTGCCGTCGCGAAGCTCGAGGGGCCGCAGGCGGCGGCCTACTTCATGCTCGGAGAGACGAAGGGAACGGCGGCCGGTGGCGCGGACGAGGTCGGGAAGTCTCTGCGCGTTCCGGGGACGAATCCGTTCTTCCCGATGCCGCACGACCTGCAGGGCAACCGGTTCCTCGAGCTCCTCGAGGATCACCCGCTCGAGGTGTACCTGTTGAACACCGGCCGGGTTGGCGGCCCGGAGGACGACGAGACCTCGAAGAAGGTGCAGATCAAGCACTCCTCCGCGATCGTCGAGGGCATCGCCGAGGGCACGATCGAGTGGGAGACGGATCCCGACTTCGGATATCGGGTCGCCCGCGCGGTCCCCGGGATCGACGACGGCGAAGTGCTCCAGCCGCGGAAGCTCTACGAGCGTTTGGGTCGAGGCGAGGAGTACCGTGCGCACGTCGAGCGGCTCAAGTCGGAGCGCGCCGAGTTCCTCGGCCAGTTCGCGAGCCTCTCGCCCGAGATCGTCGCCGCGGCGAGCTAGTCACGCGTAGGTCCCACGGGATCCCTCGAACGAGGCTCGGGGGCCGCGCGGCCTACCCCGATACGGGGAGTATGGCGTCCGCGGCTTGCGCAGCCGGCACATTCTTGCCGCTGCAAACGCGAACGCCATGGCAAAAGCCGTCTCCGGTCCCGGTCAAGGTTGCCGCAGGCCTTGCCGGGGCCGGATCGGCAAGCACGCGCGCATAGCTAGCCTCGGAGGATGATTCCCGAGCCGAGCCCTCCGCTCTCCGACGGGGTCGTGTCGCTGCGCGCGTGGCGCGCGGGCGACATCCCGGCTCTCGTCGAGTCGCTCGACGGAGACGAGGAGATCACGCTCTGGCTGGAGTTGATCCCGCAGCCGTACACCGTCTCGGAGGCCCGGATGTGGATCGAGCAGTCGGCCTCCTACTGGCGTGAAGGAACAGCCGCGCCGTTCGCGCTCCTCTCCGCCGAAACCGACGAGGTGGTCGGGGGGGTGGGCTTCCGCTGGGTCGACCTGACCCAGGCGATCGGCGAGTTGGGGTACTGGCTGCGGCGGGATGCGCGCGGCCGCGGGCTCACGACCCGCGGCGTGCGCCTGGTCTCGGACTGGGCGCTGCGAACGCTCGGCTGCGAGCGGCTGCAGCTACGTGCCGACGAGCTGAATCTCGCCTCTCAGCGGGTGGCCGAGAAGTCCGGTTTCAGACGGGAAGGCGTCCTGCGCGCGTCCCAGCTCAGCGTCCGGCACGGCCGGCGCATCGACTTCGTCATGTACTCGCTCCTTCCCGGCGACTGACGTCAGATCTGCCACGCCGCATCACGAAGGACCGGGATTCGCTCCCCGTCCGCGGTGACGCCGGTCACGTCGACCTCTGGTGAGCCGACCATGAAGTCGACGTGGATCGCCGAGCGGTTGAGCCGGTCGCGGTCGTCGTCCCCGACCGCGGAGTCGTACGCAGACCCGAGGGCCATGTGAGAGGCCGCGTTCTCGTCGAGCAGGGTGTCGTAGAAGACGGTGTCGAGCGGGCCGATTCGGCCTTGCCCGTCGACGAGAGCGAGCTCGCCCAGTCGGGCCGCGCCATCGTCCTGCTTGATGAGCGTGCGCAGGATCTCCGCCCCGGAGCCGGCGTCGAGCTGCACGGCGCGGCCGCCCTCGAAGCGAACGGTGAGGCCGTCGATGATGCGTCCCTGGGAGTACAGGGGCTTCGTCGAGGTGACGAGGCCGTCCACCCGCTCGGGGTCGGGAGAGGTGAAGATCTCCTCCGTCGGCAGGTTCGCCATGTGGGGAATGCCGTCGACGGTCTCTTCCCCGCCTCCGACCCACTTCGACGTGGGCAGGAGCCCGATCATGAGATCGGTGCCGGGGCCCTCGAGGTGAAAGGCGTCGAAGCGCCTCTCGGTGAGACGCTGCGCGACGCCCTTCAGCGCGGCGCTGCGATCGCGCCACGCGGTCTCGGGATCGTCCACGTCGAGCCGGCAGATGTGGAAGATCTCGTCCCAGAGCTTGTCCAGTGCCGCCGTGGGCTCGAGGTCGGCATGCACGAGCTTCGCCCAGGCAGGGGTCGGACAGGGTGCGATGCACCAGTTGACGGTGCGGTCGTTGATCACAGTCGTCCATTCCTTCACGCGCGGGAAGACGTCGCGGGCGAGGCGCTCAGGATCGAGATCGTCGTAGAGGTGCGGCTCGGTCAGGCCGCTGAGGGAGATCGTCGCGCCGCGTTCCTCGCCGAGCCGAAGCGCGCGCTCCCCGTACCAGGGAGGCACGTAATCGAGCACGCCGTCGGGGGCGTACTGGACACGCGCGCGCTTGAGATGCGGGTCCCAGTAGGACACGTCCACGAACTTCGCGCCGCGGCGATAGCAGCTCGCTGTGACCGCGCGCGTGAGCTCCTCCTTGCCGATCGAGGTGCCGATCTCGACGACCTGGCCTTCCTGCACGTTGGCGCCGAAGTTGACGATCAGGTCGGCAAGGCGCTCGAGGTGGGCGTGCATAGGGAGGCGATGCTAGCTACGCCGCGAATGGCTCCGCGTGGAAACGCAGCGTGCAATCGACCGGTTCATAGCCTCCCCGGGGCTCGGCGAGTCGACCCGGCGAGGCTATCGCGGCGACGTCGAGGAGTTCGGGCGCTGGCTCGGGTCGCGCGGAGTTGACGTGTCCGGAGTAGACGTGCGAGTGCTCTCCGAGTACGCGGCCGAGCTGGGCCGCGCGCGGCCGCGCAAGCTCGCGCCGGCGACGATCGCCCGGAAGCTGGCCGCGGTTCGGAGCTTCCTTCGCTTCACGGTGGGCGCCGCGCAGGTACCAAACGCCTCGCTGGCACCCCGGCGTCCGCGACGCTTGCCGAACACTCCGAAGCAGGAGGAGGTCGAGGCGGCGCTGGCCGCGCTCGAGGGTGACGGCCCGCTGGCGTTGCGTAACTGGGCACTCGTGGAGCTCGTGTATTCGGCCGGCCTCCGCAGCGCTGAGGCGGTCGGGCTCGAGCTCGGCGACGTCGACTTCGACCGGGAGCAGATCCACGTCCGCGGCAAAGGGGGCAAGGAGCGGATCGTTCCGCTCGGCGAGGAGGCCGGGCATCTCCTGGCGCGGTATCTCCACGAGGCCCGGCCGCAGCTCGTGCGCGGCGCGGAGAACGCCGTGTTCCTTTCGGCGCGGGGGCGCCGGCTGGACACGTCGACGCTGCGGCGCATCTTCGCGAACCCGCACCGACTTCGTCACGCCTTTGCCACACATTTGCTCGAGGGCGGAGCCGACCTGCGGACGATCCAGGACCTGCTCGGGCACAGCTCTCTGTCCACGACGCAGCTCTACAGCCACGTGGACGGGCGACGGTTGCGTCGCGTCTACGACCGGGCGCATCCGCGCAGCTGAGGTCGCTTCGGGGCTGGTCCTGGGGTCTGACCCCGGTTTTGCGCCCAAAGTGTGACATTTCGTCCCCAGGGCGCCGGGCCGCGGCGGCAGGCGAACGCGCCCCTCCAGCGAAATCCCCTTGCGTGCCGACGCCTGCCAGAGACCCGGACGTCGAAGGCTTCCTCGCCCTCCTCGCGACACGGCGCGCGCCGAAGACCGTCGAGGCCTACCGCCGCGACCTCGATGCGCTGCGCGCGTGGCTCGACGGGCCGGTCGCCTCGGTCTCGACCGAGCAGCTCGAGGCGTACCTCGCCGAGCTCCGCGCCGCCGGCCGTGCGCCGTCCACGATCGCGCGCCGGATCGCCGCGATCCGATCGTTCTTCCGCCACCAGGCGCTCCTCGGAGCGCGCGACGACAATCCCGCGGCGGAGCTCGATCTGCCGCGACGGAGCCGGACGCTCCCGCGGACGCTCTCCGCGGCAGAGGCAGAGCGGCTCGTCGAAGCGGCGAACGGCACCACGCCGCGCGCGCTCCGCGACCGGGCACTCGTCGAGCTGCTCTACGGCGCGGGCCTCAGGGTGAGCGAAGCCGTCGGCCTGCAGAAGTCGAGCGTCGACCTCGAGGCGCGCCTCGTGCGCTGCCTCGGGAAAGGCTCGAAGGAACGCATCGTCCCGATCGGCCGCCAGGCTACCCAGGCCCTCAGACGCTACCTCGCCCACGGACGCCCCTACCTCGACGCACGACACCGGCCCGAGCTGTTCCTGAACGCGAAGGGCGGCGGGCTGACCCGCGCCGGCGCCTTCCTGATCCTGCGAAAGCTCGCCGAGAAGGCCGGGCTCGAGCCCGAGCGGGTACACCCGCACCTGCTCCGCCACTCCTTCGCGACGCACCTGCTCGAGGGGGGAGCGGATCTTCGCTCGGTGCAGGAGATGCTGGGCCACGCGGACCTCGCCACGACGGAGCTCTACACGCACGTATCCGATCGAAGGCGTCGCGAGTTGTACTTCCAGGCGCATCCCCACGCGCGGAAGCGAGCGACCTAGGGATGCGGCCCAATCCATCATGGGTTTTCACCTCAACACCGCCATCCTCGCCGCCGTCACCTGCGCGAGCGGCTACCTGATGATCGTTGCCGGGCTCCACAAGAACATGCTGGAGCTCCGACGCCCCGACCGGACGTGCCCGAGCTGCGGCCGCCGGCTCGAGACGCCGGTCTGCCCGGCTTGCGCGTCTAGCTCCTAGCTCTTAGGCCCGGCCCGTTTTTTCAGCTCGGCCGCGACGGTCCGGGCCGTCTTGCGCAACTCCGGCTCCTGCTCGTCGTCCTCCCCGAGCCCGTTGAGGATGACGATCGTCTCGCGCTGCGGCGAGCCGTGCCGCAGGCAGTGAACCGCCAGGCGCCGGACGGCCTGGTTGCCGTCGCTCGTCACCATTCTGTGCAGAAGGGGCCGGATCGCGTTGACGACGCCCGGGCTGTCCTTGGACAGAAGCTGCACCGAGAGCAGCGCGGATCCGCGCGCCGCCGGGCTCTCGTCCTCGAGCCCTCTCCTGAGCAGCTCCAGCTTCTGCCGGAAGCGGAACTGCCCGATCGCGCGGTAGGCAACTGCGCGCTGCCGGTAGTCGGGGCTGCGGGCCGCTCCCTCCAGCTCGTCGTCCCACTGCTGACGCAGAACCGCCAGCTCGCGCTCCTCGCCGGACTGCGCGAGCTCGTCGGCCCTGGCGGCTGCCTCGAGCAGTGACATGCGGCGCGTGACTCTAGCCCACATCCTCACTCTGGGCCACGTCCCCTGCCTGGCACCGGACATGTCCCCTGCCCGGCGCGGCATGCAAAGCCGCGGCCGCACGGAGCGGCTAGAGTCCTGCGCCGTGGCCCACAGAGTGACTCTCATCCCCGGCGACGGCACAGGGCCCGAGCTGACCGAGGCAACCCGGCGCGTCCTCGAGGCAACGGGAGTGGAGTTCGACTGGGACGTCCAGGAGGCCGGCGCCGACGCGATGGAGAGGCACGGCGGCAACCCGCTCCCGGACGACGTCCTCGACGCGATCCGCGAGACGGGCGTCGCCCTCAAGGGCCCCATCACCACACCGATCGGAGGCGGCTTTCGCTCCGTCAACGTCGCCCTCCGGAAGAGCCTCGACCTCTACGGCCAGGTGCGTCCGTGCAAGACGTATCCCGGCGTCCGCACCCGCTTCGAAGACGTCGACCTGATCATCGTCCGCGAGAACACCGAGGACCTGTACGCGGGGATCGAGTACGAGCAAGGCTCCGAGGAGGCGCAGGAGTTGATCCGGTGGATCGCGTCGAAGGGTGGGAAGCTCGCGCACGACGACGCCGGGATCTCGATCAAGCCGATCTCGATCACGGGCTCGCGGCGCATCGTCCAGTTCGCCTTCGACTACGCCCGCAGGAACGGCCGCCGCAAGGTGACCGCCGTGCACAAGGCGAACATCATGAAGTTCTCCGACGGCCTGTACCTCCGGGTCGCCCGCGAGGTCGCGGCCGAGAACGACGACATCGAGTTCGACGACCGCATCGTGGACAACATGTGCATGCAGCTCGTGCAGCGCCCCGAGGAGTACGACGTCCTCGTCCTCCCGAACCTCTACGGCGACGTCCTTTCCGATCTCTGCGCCGGGATGATCGGCGGCCTCGGGCTCGCGCCGGGCGCGAACTTCGGCGAGAACATCGCGATCTTCGAGCCGACGCACGGCTCCGCCCCGAAGTACGCGGGCCAGAACAAGGTCAACCCGATGGCCCAGATGCTCTCGGGCATGCTGATGCTCCGGCACCTGGAGGAGCAGGAGGCTGCGGACAGCCTCGAGCACGCGATCGCCGAGGTGATCCGCGAGGGCAAGAGCGTGACCTACGACATGAAGCCGACCCGTGGCGACCCGACCGCCGTCGGGACGAGCGAGGTCGCCGATGCGATCATCGACAAGCTCGGAGCCCGGGTTGCGTAGGAAGATCACGGTCGTCGGCGCGGGCAACGTCGGCGCGACCGCCGCACAGGTGCTCGCGACCCGCGACTACGCGGATGTCGTGCTCGTCGACATCAAGGAGGGCCTCCCGCAGGGGAAGGCGCTCGACATCAACCAGATGGGCGCCGTCCTCGGTTACGAGGCCAAGGCCACCGGCTCGAACGGCTACGAGGAGACCGCCGGCTCGGAGGTCGTCGTGATCACGGCCGGCCTCCCTCGCTCACCCGGCATGAGCCGCGACGACCTGGTCACGACGAACGAGAAGATCGTCGGCTCCGTCACGGAGCAGGTGGTAGCGCAGAGCCCGGACGCAATCCTGATCGTGGTCTCGAACCCGCTCGACGCGATGTGCCATGTCGCCAAGAAGGTCTCGGGCTGGGAGAAGCATCGTGTCTTCGGGATGGCGGGGATCCTCGACACGGCGCGCTTCTCGACCTTCATCGCCTGGGAGACCGGCGCCTCGCTCAAGGACGTGCGCGCGATGGTCCTCGGCGGCCACGGCGACCAGATGGTGCCCGTGGTCTCGGCGACGACCGTCGGCGGCGTCCCGTTGCGGAAGCTCGTCGCGGAGGACCGGATCCAGCAGGATGGTCGAGCGCACGCCAAGGGCGGCGGTGAGATCGTGACCCTGCTCGGCACCTCTGCCTGGTACGCGCCGGGAGCGGCGGCGGCCCAGATGGTCGACTCGGTCATGCTCGACGAGAAGCGCGTCCTCCCTTGCACCGCGTACCTCGAAGGGGAGTACGGGATCGAAGGGCTCTACATGGGCGTCCCCGTCAAGCTCGGCAGCAACGGGATCGAGGAGATCCTCGAGCTCGAGCTGAGCGACGACGAGAAGTCGATGCTGAGCGACTCGGCCGGCGCCGTCCGCGAAGTCGTCGGCGTCCTCACCTCCTAGCGATGGATCTCGGCCTCAAGGGCCGGACCGCGCTCGTCGCCGGAGCATCTTCGGGGCTCGGGCTCGCGACGGCGGAGTCCCTCGCGGCCGAGGGCGCCAATGTCACGATGTTCGCGCGCAGGCGAGACCTCCTCCAGCGAGAGGCCGAACGCATCGGAGCCCTCGCCGTCCGCGGCGACGTCACGAGTCCGCGTGATCTCGACACCGCCGTCCGTCGCACTGTCGAGGCGTTCGGTGGCCTCGACATCCTCGTCTGGAACGGCGGCGGGCCGCCCCGGGGACCGCGCTCCAGCTGACCCCCGAAGCCCTGGAGGACGCGGTCGACCTCCTGCTGATGCCCCCCGTCCGCCTCGTCGGCCTCTGCCTCCCGCACCTTGTCCAGAGCCCGGCCGGACGGATCATCTTCTTCACCTCGCTTGCCGTGAAGGAGCCCGCCGACCACCTCGCGCTGACCAATGCCGTCCGCCCCGGGCTGACCGGCTGGGCCAAGTCGCTCTCCCGCGAGCTCGGCCCGCAGGGGATCACCGTCAACTGCCTCGCGCCCGGCCGGATCGAGCCCGCGCCACCCGCCGAGCTCTATCCGCAGGGGCGACCCAGTCCGACCTGGCGGGGATAGCGCTAGGGCGCTGGGGGACGCCGGAGGAGTTCGGAGACGTCGCCTGTTCCTCGCCTCGGATCGGGCCCGTTACGTCACCGGCACGACGATCCTGGTCGACGGCGGCCTCGCACGGGGCTTGCTCTAGCTTCACCGGCGGTCGACCGGACCGGCGCGACTATCCTGGCCTCCGTGCTCCGACGGCTTCTGACGCCTCTGCGGCTCGCGTCGACGGGGCTGCATGATCCTCGTCGTGGCGGTCGCGATCCTCGTCACGCGCAGCAGCAACCACTTCCTCGAGATCCCCGACAAGGCGCACCCCCTCACGGCACTGGTGAAGATTCCGGGGTCGAAGAACCAGAACGACGGCGGGGGCATCTACTACATAGACATCCTCGTCAAACGCGCCTCCTTGCTGGAATCGCTCCTGCCGCTGGTCCGGCCGAACGGCTCAGGGACCTCGTTCCCATCGGCCAGTTCCTCGAGCCCCGGCATCTCGCAACAGGAGCGGGCAAAGCTCGACGCGTCCGACATGAGGATCTCGCAGCTGGTGGCCTCCGCGGTCGCGCTCCGGCAGCTCGGCTACAAGATCCCGGTCCGGGCCGGAGGGGTGAAGATCGTCGCGGTCACGTCGGACTCGCACGCAGGCCGGCTGCTGAAGCCGGGTGACGTGATCGTCTCGGCCGAGGGTAAGAAGCTCCGGACCAGCGCCGATCTGCGCGTCGTGCTCGCAAAGCATGTGCCGGGAGACGT
>CAVQEP010000003.1:0-249523 GCA_963711545.1 uncultured Actinomycetes bacterium | reverse complement strand
AAACCTGTTTCTTCGCCCTCTCCGGAGTTCTGCCGCGTGAGCAGGCGATCGAGCGGATCAAGGCGGCGGTCGCCAAGACCTACGGCCGGCGTGGCGCCGAAGTAGTCGAGCGCAACCAGGCTGCGGTGGACCGGGCGCTGGACAGTCTGCACCGGGTCGAGCTGCCCGTGCAGGTGACTGCGAGTCGCGGGCTGCCGCCGGTCGTCCCAGCGCATGCGCCCGAGTTCGTCCGTACCGTGACCGCGGAGATGCTTGCCGGACGGGGCGACAACCTGCCGGTCAGCGCGCTGCCGGTGGACGGCACCTATCCGAGCGGCACGGCGGCGTACGAGAAGCGCAACATCTCGGAGCTGGTCGCGGTCTGGGACTCCGACCTGTGCATCCAGTGCGGCAACTGCAGCTTCGTCTGCCCGCACAGCGTGATTCGCTCCAGGTACTACGATCAGGCCCGCCTTGAGGGCGCACCGGACGGATTCCAGTCGGCACCTCTCGAGGCCGTCGGGCTACCCGACACCCGGTACACGCTGCAGGTCTACGTCGAGGACTGCACCGGTTGTGAGCTCTGCGTTCAGGCGTGCCCCGTCGTAGCGCCCGGCGACGCGGGCCGAAAGGCGATCAACCTCGCGCCGCGCGAGCCGTTGGTCGCGACCGAGCGTGAAAACATCGCGTTCTTCGAGAAGCTGCCCGCGAGCGACCGGTCGCAGGTCGACTTCGGCACGGTACGCGGCACCCAGTTCCTGGAGCCGCTGTTCGAGTTCTCCGGCGCCTGCGCAGGCTGCGGCGAGACGCCCTACCTGAAGCTCCTCTCGCAGCTGTTCGGCGATCGGCTGATGGTCGCGAACGCGACCGGCTGCTCGTCGATCTACGGCGGCAACCTGCCGACCACGCCGTGGACGACCGACGGCGACGGGCGCGGCCCGGCCTGGTCGAACTCGCTGTTCGAGGACAACGCCGAGTTCGGGCTCGGCTTCCGGCTCGCCGCCGACCGGCACACCGAGCTGGCCCGTCGACGCATTGCCGAGCTGCGCGAGCAGATCGGCGTGGAGCTGGTCGACGAGATCCTGGCGGCGCCGCAGCTGCGCGAGTCGGAGCTGCGATCCCAGCGCGAACGGATCGCCGAGCTCCGCCGGCGGCTCGACGCGCTCGACGGGCCCGCCGTCGCCGACCTGCGGAGCGTCGTCGATCACCTCGTCCGGCGCAGCGTCTGGATCGTCGGCGGCGACGGCTGGGCCTACGACATCGGCTCCGGCGGGCTCGACCACGTCCTCGCGAGCGAGCGCAACGTCAACGTGCTCGTGCTCGACACCGAGGTCTACTCCAACACCGGCGGCCAGATGTCGAAGGCGACCCCGCTGGGCGCGGTCGCCAAGTTCGCCGCCTCCGGCAAGACCGTGCCCAAGAAAGACCTTGCCCTCCAGGCGATCGCCTACGGCTCGGTCTACGTCGCCCGGGTCGCGATGGGCGCCGATCCTCAGCAGACACTGACCGCGTTCCGCGAGGCGGAGGCCTATGACGGCCCTTCACTCGTGCTCGCCTACAGCCACTGCATCGCACACGGGTTCGAGATGCGGGACGGCCTCGACCAGCAGTACCGCGCCGTTGCCAGCGGTTATTGGCCACTGATCCGCTACGACCCAGTGCTCCGTACGGCCGGCGGCAACCCGTTCCTGCTCGACTCGCCACGACCGCGCATCCCGCTCGCCGCCTACACCAAGCATGAGCTGCGCTACCGGACGCTGACGAACAGCGACCCGGCCGAGGCCGAGCGGCTGCACGCGCTCGCCGAGCAGGCGGTCGAGCAGCGCTGGGACGTGTACGAGGAGATGGCGACCCGAGGTGCGCAGCACTTCGCAGCGGACGCGCGCAGGGACCGCCAGTGAACCTTTCGACGAGCTACATGGGTCTCACGCTGCGCAACCCGCTTGTCGCGTCGGCGTCACCGCTCTCGCAGACGGTGGACGGCGTACGGCGGCTGGCCGACGCAGGCGTGGGCGCGGTCGTCCTCTATTCGCTGTTCGAGGAGCAGCTGCGCCGTGAGGCAGCAGAGAACGCGCGGCTGGTCGACGCCGGCACCGAGAGCTTCGCCGAGTCGCTTTCGTACTTCCCTGCCGCCGCCGAGGAAGAGGCCGGCCCGCGGCATTACCTAAGCCTGCTCGAGCGCGCGGCCGCGGCGGTCGACGTTCCGGTGATCGCCAGCCTCAACGGCGTCACACCCGGCGGCTGGGCCGATTACGCCCGCGTGATGCAGGACGCCGGGGCCGCCGCGATCGAGCTGAACATCTACTACCTCCCCGGCGACGCGCGCATCTCCGGCCGCGACGTCGAGCAGCGACACCTCGACGTCCTGAGCCGCGTCAAGGACGCGGTCGACCTACCGGTTGCGGTCAAGCTCAGCCCCTACTTCAGCTCGACCGGCGAGATGGCGCTAAGGCTCGACGAGGCCGGCGCGGACGCGCTCGTCCTGTTCAACAGATTCCTGCAACCCGACATCGACCCGGACAAGCTCGCCGTCGTACCGGAGGTCAGCCTCTCGAACCCGGGCGACGCCCGACTGTCGCGCACGTGGATCGCGCTCCTCCACGGACGGGTGCGCGCCTCGCTCGCCGCGACCAGCGGCGTCGAGACTCCGGCCGACGTCGCCAGGTACCTCCTCGCCGGCGCCGACGTCGTCATGACCGCCTCGGCCCTGCTGCGACACGGTCCCGAACACGCAACAGCGCTGCTCGACGGCCTGTCCGACTGGATGGCAGGCAAGAGATTCGCATCCGTCGACGAACTGCGCGGGCTGCTCGCCGTGCCGCCCGGCGCGGACGAAACCGACCACGAGCGAGCAGGCTACGTCGGCGCGCTACGGCAAGCCAACAGCGACGCCTACGGACCCTGGTGAGCTAACCGCCGGCGGCGTGCCGGTAGTGCCAAATCCATTGAATGTCTTTCGGGCGAGTGGCCCAGTAGGCTTCTTGGGCATGAAGCGTTTGCGGAACCTCTTCGAGCGCCTGCGTGCCGGGCGCCGCCCGCCGACCGGTCCGCTGACCACTACGGAAAAGACTGCGGCCGACCAGTTGCGTGAGCAGACGCCGGTGAAGGACGGTCAGCGAAGCGAACGCGAGCGGGGAGATAGAAGCTAACCCTCTGACCGCGAGGCGTAGCCTTGCCCAGTGTCGGCCGTTCGTGTGCCGGGGCTGCGTGGGTTCAAGCATCGAATGGCCGCCGGCGCCGAGCGTGTAGTCGGGGCCGAACATGACGTTGTAGGCAAGCAGCTGCGAGCGCCCGTCGAAGAGCTCGGCCAGGGGAGATGAAGACGCTTCTTCTTGATCTCCTCGTTTCGCTCTGCCTGCTCGGCCTCGAGCTTGGCAAGCTCGTCCCGTGCCGCCTGCCATTCCTCGCGGCTTCCGATCCTGTGTTCAGGCATCTCATCTGCTTCTTGTCGTGCTCGAACGCTCCCGAGCGCCGAATCCCTCGTCGGGTCGAACGCAAGACGCGCTGGACCGGGCACGCGCCGCGTCACGGGGTCGAGAGGACGGAGTCGCCGCCGCAGCCACTGCAGCTGCCTCGGCGGGAATCCCGAACCGGAGCAGGCGCCCGCCGAACGCGATCGCACAGGCGGCAAACCAGGCCCACCCCAGCAGCAGTCCTGCGATCACGTCGGAGAGCCAGTGCACGTCGAGCAGGACTCGGCTCGCCGCCACCGCGACGGCGATGCCGACTGCGAGACCGGTCAGTGCAGCTCGGGCAGCGTGGCCGCGCCTACGGCCGATCAACAGTGCCGCGCCGGCATAGAACGCCGCCGCCGTCGCCGAATGACCGCTCGGGAAGGACGGGCCCAGACCGATCACCGCCGCCGGGTCGAACGAAGGCCGGGCTCGGTTGGCGAGGTTCTTGATCGAGATCGTGAGCACCTCTTCGCCAACGAGCACCACGACGAGGAACGGAAGAATCCACGCGCTGCGCGTACGGACCGTCTCCACGATCGCGACGACGAGGCAGAGGACGACGATCGTCGTGAAGCCTCCGAGCTGCGTGATGAGGCGGAGCCCGTGATTCGAAAGCACCGACGAGTGATGAAACCCCCAGCTGCCGACGCTGCGATCGAGCCGGTTCAGGTGCGCATTCGTCCGTTCGAGGTAGGCAAGCGCCCCGAGACCGACGCCGCCGCCGATCGTCATCAGCAGGGCGATCGTCAGCGCCAGACCGGTAGCCGCCTGCGGATCGAACCGCGGTGCGATCCTGCTACGGACCGACGCTCGTTTCGCGACGACCTCGCCCACTTTGCGCCCTGTCTCGATCGCGGGCGCAGGAGAACCGGCCGATAGCCGCGGGTACCGCCAGGCCGCGATTCCGCTCGCACAGGCGGCAACCAGTGCGACGAGGATGAGAACGAGGAGCGGCATCAGAATCGCACGCGCGCCCGCTTGCTGCGCGACGTTTCAGGATTACCCCGAGCCTCTGCCGGGCAAACGCGATCAATGGCAACGTCACTCGAGCAGAGGCGCGCGCCCGCCGAGGCGCTCTCGAACGACTGGACTCCGCCCGTTCTCGAGCCTCGTCGCGGATTCGTCGAGCGCATGGCTGTGCACGCCGGGAACGGCCATCCCGTCATCGTCTTCCTCGGCGCGATGCTGGCATCGCTCGCGTTGATCTCCGGGCTCTCGATCGCACTCGGCTTTTTCGTCACCCGCGTGATCCTGCACACCGGCGGCGTTGCCGGCTGGGACGAGCACGTCAACAGATGGCTCGCTGCACACCGAACGCCGTTCCGTACGCACCTCTCGCTGATCGGCTCGATCATGTCGGGCGGCGTCGTCCTTCCAATCGTTATCGGGTTGACGGCGTTCTGCTCTGCCGTACTGCGCAAGTGGCGCCTCGCCGCGTTCCTGGTCTTCGTCCTCGGGGTCGAATCTGCGTCGTACCGGATCACGACGCTCGTCATCCATCGCCACCGTCCACGGGTCGTCCGACTGGAGGACTTGCCTGTCAACGCCAGCTATCCATCGGGTCACACGGCAGCTTCGATCGCCGTCTACTGCGGCCTTGCGCTCCTGCTGACCTCGCTGGTCAGGAGCTTCGCCTTTCGCATGGTGACCTGGTCCGTTGCCTTACTCATCGTCGCCCTCGACGTCTCTTCACGCCTCTATCGCGGCATGCATCACCCACTCGACGTTGCGGGTGGAGCGGTGGTCGGCGTCGCGGCGGTGTGCTTGCTCGTTCTCACCTGCCGGGCCTCTGGCGCCGCCACGAGCGACGCGTGAAGGTCGCGTCGTCGCGAACCCGGCGAAGTCGCTCGGTTGCGGTCTCCTCGAGTTGCGGCGCGAGCTCGAGCGCGCCGGAGTGGCCGATCCGCTGTGGCGCGAGGTCGCAAAGATCCGCAAGGCGCGGCCGCTGTCGCACCGATCCAGAGGGAAAAGGGGGCCGACAGTTGGCTAGCCGACAAGCAGTTTGAACGCGTGGTCCCAGGCACCTCGGGCGCCGCCGATCTTGACCCACGCGATGCAGATAGCTTCGAGCTCGCGCGCACCTTCGATACCGCCCAGGTCGACCGGCCGCGCGTGGGTCTTCCCGGCGGGCTGCCGCCGCCATGCTCGCACTGGATCACAGAAAGGTTGATCGCGTCAGACGTGCTCGCCCCTGGACAGGAGGGTAGGCAAGGTAAGGCTTCACTTCATCCCATTCGGGTGATCCGCCGGGCCCCGTGCCGCTGGAGCATTTGCTGCCGTGCCCGCCGGTGCTACCGAGTTCTTCGAAAGCCTCCGGGAGCGGGGGTCCCAGCCCGCGCTGGCCAGGGCGAAGGGCACCATGGCCTTCGAGCTACAGGACGGCAAGCGAACGCAGCGGTGGCGCGTAGAGATCGAGAAGGGGAACCTGACGGTGTCGCATCGCCAGGGGTCGGCTGACTGCACGGTGCGCACGACGCAGGACGTGTTCGACGGAATCGTGCGGGGCGAGGTCAATGCCTTCGCAGCCGTGTTGCGCGGCACGGTGTTCGTCGACGGCGACCCGAAGCTGCTCGTCAACTTCCAGCGACTGTTCCCGAGCCCGCCCAAGACGTGAGCGACTCGGTCGTCAAGATCCTCGACGGCAACACTTTCGTCATCAGCGACGAGCGCGGCGACATCGAGGCGTCCCTGACCGATCCGACCGGACTGTTCTCGTTCGACACGCGCTTCCTGTCGAAGTGGATCCTGACGGTCAACGGACAGCGCCTGAATCCCCTCTCCGTCGACGACCTGCAGTACTTCGAGACCCGCTTCTTCCTCGTGCCCGGGACCGGGACCGTGTACGTCGACTCCAAGCTGTCGGTCATTCGGCGCCGCGCCGTCGGCGACGGCTTCCACGAGCAGCTGACGATCATGAACCACGACGAGGAGCCGGTCGAGCTGACGATTCGCGTCGATGCCGGGTGCGACTTCGCAGACCTCTTCGAGGTGAAGGACGCGCTCGAGAAGAAGGGCACCTACACGACGGGCGTCGACCAAGGGGAGCTCGTGCTGAGTTATGAGCGCGAGACGTTCGGGCGCACAACGACGATCTCGTCGACGGCTGCCGGCGAGATCGACGAGGGCGGCTTCACCTTCGCAGCGAAGGTCGGGCCGCACGGCGAGTGGACGACGGAGTTCGACGTCGCCACCGCAATGCTCGTGTCCGACGAAAGGCACCGGCGTACGAGGTTCGGGAGGAATGGGCGCGGCCGGATGAGCATGCGCGCGAACCTCGACCGGTGGCTGGCTTCGGCGCCGCGCATCGAGTGCGACTGGGAGCCGCTGAAGTCGACGTACCGGCGCAGCCTCGTCGACCTGGCGGCGCTGCGCTTCTCGCCCCGGATCGCCGGCGGCCGCAGCCTTCCCGCTGCCGGCCTGCCGTGGTTCATGACGATGTTCGGGCGCGACAGCATCTTCACCAGCCTGCAGGCGCTCCCGTTCACGCCGGAGCTGGCGGCGACGACGCTCCGGATGCTGGGCGAGTGGCAGGGAACGAGAGTCGATGACTTCCGCGACGAGGATCCGGGCCGGATCCTGCACGAGATGCGGTACGGCGAGCTCCCCGCGTTCGAGGAACGGCCCCACACCCCGTACTTCGGCTGTGCCGATGCAACCCCGCTGTACGTCGTGCTGCTGGACGAGTACGAGCGCTGGTCCGGCGACAGGAAGCTCGTGCGCGACCTCGAGTACGAGGCAAGGGCGGCTCTGAACTGGATCGACGAGTACGCTGACCTGCAGGGGAACGGCTACGTCTCGTACCAGCGACGCAACGAGGAGACGGGGCTCGAGAACCAGTGCTGGAAGGACTCGTGGGACTCGATCTCGTACCGTGATGGACGCCTCCCAGGCTTTCCGCGGGCGACGTGCGAGCTCCAGGGCTATGCGTACGACGCCAAGGTGCGCGGCGCGCGGCTCGCCCGCGCGATCTGGAGGGATCCGGAGCTCGCCGAGCGCCTGGAGCGGGAGGCGGCCGACCTGAAGCGGCGTTTCAACCGCGACTTCTGGATGGAGGACGGCGAGTACTTCGCGCTCGCGCTCGACGCGGACGGGCAGCAGGTCGACAGCCTGTCGTCGAACAACGGGCATCTCCTGTGGAGCGGCATCGTCGACAAGACGAAGGCGAAGGCGGTCGCGCGCCACCTGCTCGGACCGCGCCTCTTCTCCGGCTGGGGCGTGCGGACGCTCGCCGAGGGCGAAGCCCGCTACAACCCGATCGGTTACCACGTCGGCACGGTGTGGCCATTCGACACGTCGTTCATCGCCTGGGGCCTGCGCCGCTACGGCTACAAGCAGGAGGCGGCGCTCCTGGCCGACGGCATCCTCGAAGCGGCCGAGTTCTTCGACGGACGGCTACCCGAGGCGTTCGGCGGCTACGAGCGGTCTCTGACCAAGTACCCGGTGCAGTATCCGACGGCGTGTAGCCCGCAGGCCTGGTCGACCGGGGCGCCCCTGCTGCTGCTGCGAACGATGCTCGGGCTCGAGCCGACGGGCGATCACCTCGTCGTCGACCCGGCGCTGCCGACCGGCATCGGCCATCTCGAGCTGCTCGACATCCCCGGACGTTGGGGCCGGGTGGACGCGTTCGGGCGAGGCCGTGTGGACGTCCGCGCCCGCAAGCAGAGGCGCGACTAGCTCACACCCTCCTCGTCCTCTACCTCGCTGTCGGCGATCGCGACCGCCGGGCCGACACCACACAAGATCTTCCCGCCGACAGACGCCACCGCCGGTGCACCGACGATCGAGGCAATGCCGATCATCACCTGCTGGACGTCCTCGAGCTCGACGCCCACCTGGCTGCTGACGCTGAGGCAGTAAACCGTCTGATGTCTTCGTCATGATCACCACGTGAACCTCCGCGTGCACCTTCAGCGCCTGCGCAGCAGCCGCCAACCCGATGTCGTGCAGGCGCCGCCGGAGCTCGGAACGGGAGAGCTTGCGGCGTCGTTCGCGCCGCCCGCCTGGTTGAGAAACGTCGGTCGCACGTCGTGGCTGCTCGTCGGGCTCCTGCTTGTAATCGCCGGGTTGATCTGGCTGTTGGGTGCGACGATCACGATCGTCGGCCCCGTCGTGGCGGCGACGATCGTGGCGACGGTCGCGATGCCGATCGTCGGCTGGCTGGCGAAGCACATGCCGCGTGCGGCGGCGGCGGCGATCGTCCTCCTCGGGCTGCTCGCTCTCGGTCTCGTCGTGCTCGTCGTCGTTCTCGGCGGCATCACGTCACAAGAGGGTGCGATCGGTCAGAAGCTGAGCGGGGCGGCCGACAAGGCTCAAAGCTGGCTGCAGAGCCTCGGCGTCGACTCGTCGGGTGCGTCGGGCGCGTCGTCCGAGGTGAAGTCGGCGGTGCCGAAGATGGTGTCGACGTTGACGCACGGGATCGTGAACGGCATCGCCGGACTGACGTCGCTCGCCTTCACACTCTCGTTCTTCTTGCTCAGCCTGTTCTTCCTGATGAAGGACGGTCCGACGATGCGACGCTGGGTCGACCGGCACCTCGGCGTGCCGCACGCGGCGGCGACGACGATCACGGGCGGCGTGATCAGGTCGCTGCGCGGCTACTTCCGCGGCGTAACGCTGGTCGCGGCCTTCAACGGCGTCGTCGTCGCGCTGGGTGCGCTCGTGCTCGGCGTCCCGCTGGCGGGCACGATCGGCGTCGTCACGTTCGTGACGGCGTACATCCCCTATGTCGGGGCGTTCGTTGCCGGTGCCTTCGCGGTCCTGATCGCGCTCGGCGCGAAGGGAACGGCAACGGCGTTGATCATGCTCGTCATCGTCATCCTGGCCAACGGCTTGCTGCAGAACATCGTGCAGCCGTTCGCCATGGGCGCGGCGCTCGACCTCAACCCCCTTGCGGTACTCGTCATCTCGATCGGCGCCGGCTGCATCTTCGGGATGATCGGCCTCGTCCTTGCCGCACCCCTCACGGCGGCGGCTGTGCACATCACGCACGATCTCTCGCGGGCGCGGGTCGCGAGCGAGCCGGAGCCGGAGCATCCACCAGAGATGCCGTGAGGCCGGCGGCACCGCAACGCGGTAGCCTGACGCTGACACCAGCCCGCCGAGGCTGTCGACGAGCCGAATGCATCCCGAGCCGAGGTCGTGCCGATCGGATGAACCTCAGCGCTCGCCGCCCAACGAGCGCGTGCGGGTCTGGCTCGACCCACGCTGCTCGCCCCGATGCGAAACCGCTCGGGCGAGTAGTGGCGCGCGAGCAGCGTCTTGTCGAACAGCTCGGTCGACACCTGCAGCTCGTCTGACAACGGGATCGGCTCGAACGACGCGGCCGTGCCGGCAGCCGTCGCGCCGCGAGACGTGGTCGCAGATGCGCTCCGGGCCGAGGACGCTCACTAGGAGCCCGCTATTTCGGCGACGTGAGAGCTAAAGGCGCGAGCGACGACGGCACCACAGGCGCCAGAACGCGAAGGTCGCAAGCGCCCACGCGGCCGCTGCGGCGCCGAACGTCGCAGCTGCAGGCGCGCCGGCGACCAGCGCCAGTCCCGCCGCGAGCACCAGCACGAGGTTCGCCTTGAACCAGAGGCGAACGAGCACGAAGAAGGTGCGCGCTCGACGGACGCGGTGGCGAAAGCGCCGCGCCGTCGCGTGCGCGCCGGACGGCACGTCCCACCACGCGGGCGGCAGACCCTGCATCGCCGCGTCAAGATCGTCGCGGGAGCGCGCCCGCAGGGCGAGGTCGATCCTGTCGCCGAGCTCCGCCGCCGAGAGTCGGCCCTGGACGAAGTGCCGCCGAAGCGCGCCTGAGGCACCTTCCCGCTCACGATCGCCGACGAGCACAGCGGAAAATGGTAGACGCCGCGCGATGAGTGTTGCCATGACCCCTCCTTCCCCGCGGGCGGGCCGGCCGACGGCGGGCCCTCGGCACACACCGCGGGAACGGCTTTATTGCAGGCTCCCTGCGGTCACGCCGCTCGCCGGGCGGTGCGCGAGTCGCTTCGTTCGGATCCGAACGAAGCAGAGCGGCCGGCAGCATGCGCCGGCCGCGACCCGACCCGTGCGGTCCTCGACTCGGCAGCTAGGCTTGCCGCCCGACCGCACGTTCCGCGGTCAGTGGACATGGGACGATCCACACCGTTTCTCTTTGCGTATCGAGCCTGCTATGTGGTGTTGCTCTTGAGCGGTCATGCGGCCGCCGGCCTGGCGGCCGACTTCCACGTGCTCGCCGACGCTGGCCGACGGCTCGGGCCGCTGCGCGTGCTGCTGCAGCTGCCCGTCTTCGCCTGCTGGCTGCTCTTCCGACCTATCTCACTCGCAGCGTTCTCGGCGTGCTCCGCGCTCGCCCCGAGGCTCAGGCTCCAAGAGCCTTCTGCTTGAGGGCGTCGTACTCGGTGGCGCTGATCGCGCCCCTGTCGAGAAGCTCCTTCGCCCTCGCGATCTGCTCGGCGGGATCGCTCTTCGCGGCGACCGACCGGATGTACTCGTCGCTCTGCGCCTGACTCGCCTGGGCCGCTTGCATGTTCCGATCGGCCATGCCCTTGCTCTGCGCGATCAGGTAGCTAAGGACGCCGATGAACGGCAGGATGATCACGAAGACGGTCCAGCCGGCCTTCCCCCAGCCGGAAATGTCGTGCCGGCGGAAAACGTCCGCCAGCACGGTGATCAGCATCCAGAACCAGATCACCCACGCGAAGAAGACGAGCATCGTCCACATCACGTCGAGAAACGGATAGCTAGCGCCTACCACGGTAACCCTCCTGGTTCGGATTTGACCATCGAGCCAAGCGTGGCCCGCGGGGAGTGACGGGCCATCGTACCATCGGGATGAACCGCGCGGCAAGGCTCTTCGACGGGCACAAAACCGTACTCGACACGCCGACGGAGCAGCCCGTACTTCGCCGCAAAATCGATCGGGGGCGCACCCGATGACGGCCCCTTCGCCGCAAACGACAGTTTAGTCGACGCCGAAACAGAGACCGATTCTGTGGGGCGATCGTGTCCTATTCTGTGTGGGGCGATCGTGTCCTTCGAGCGAAAGGAGCGGAAAAGATGAGCACTGTCCCGAGGGAGGTAGACGGGCGGGCGACCACGACGTCCGGGTACGACTATTATCCGGCCGAGACGGGCGAGGGGTGGCTGGCGTTCGCGGGGATCATGCTCGTGTTCGGAGGCTTCCTCACCCTCCTCGACGGGATCGTGGCGCTGTCGCGGTCCTCGTTCTACGTCGCCAACGCGCACTACGTCTTCAGCGATCTCCACACCTGGGGCTGGATCCTGACGGTCGCCGGCGTAATCGCCCTGACCGCCGGGTTCGCCGTGTTCTCGTTCTCCGGCTCCCAGTGGGCGCGCTGGAGCGGGATCGTCGTCGCCGCAGGCCAGGCGCTCGCTCAGCTGATGATGATCCAGGCCTACCCGTTCTGGTCGCTGTGCGTGTTCGCGATCGACCTGCTCGTCATCTACGCGCTCGCCGCCCACGGAGGCCGGCGCAGCAGCCTGGATGCGTGAGACAACCGTCGTGCGGCGGTCGGGCGCGTCTCGCCGGCCGCCGCCGACGCGCCCCTTTCGACACGTCGCGATAAGCGCGGTTCATGCCGGCCGGGTGATGACCTTCTGCCACCCGTCCGGTTCGATGTCCTCGACAGGACCGTCGGATCCACCGGCGGGCTGTTGGTCCGATACCGACTCGTAGAAGGAGGAATGTAGATGTCACAGCAGGCAACCGACACACCGGTTCTCGATCTGCTCGCCGGCATGACCGCACTCTCCGTCCAGGCCTCGAGCCTCGACGAGAAGGAGCTCATGCTCGTGCGCATCGCGGCTCTCGTGGCGATGGACGCGCCGCCGATCTCCTACTCGCTGAACCTCGCTGCGGCGGATGAGCTCATCGATGTCGCGGAGATCCGCGGAGTGTTCGCCGCCATCGCGCCCGTCGTGGGCACGGCCCGCATCGCCGCGGCGGTCGGAAACATCGTCAGGGCGCTCGCGCTCAAGGAGCTCGCAGAGTACGAGCCGATCGAGTCCTGAGAGCGTTCGGGGGCGGTCCCGCTCGGCGGGGCCGCCCTGATCTGGTCGCGCTCGTGCGTTCACTCCGCCGGCATGACGCAGAGTCGTCGGTCTCTCCCGTACGGTGAACCGAGAAGGAGCGAGATGAACGAGCCGGCACTCGAAGACCGACGCCAGACCGCCAGGAGGACCACATCCGGCCCCAGTGGCGGCCGATCGAGACGTGCTGGGGGAAGCTCGGCATCCGAGCGCGGCGCCCTGCCGCTGAGACTCGACCGGATCGCGCTCGCGCCCGTGCACCCCGCTGCCCGTTCCACCGTCGGGATCCCGGCGGGCGAGGCCGGCGCGCAGCTCTCCGCCGCGCCGGTCGTCGACATCGGCCAAGCAGTCGACCGGTCGCAAGAACCGTGCCGAAGGTCGGGGCAGACGTTCCGGGTGTAGCTGTCGGACCGGCAACGAGAGCCCTCTGGAGCGACATCGGGGGGTCGCGGATGTACGCGGTCGCCCTCGGCCAGGGGCCCCCGGTGGTGCTGGTGCACGGCTACGGCCTCTCGGGCACGTACATGCTTCCCCTCGCCCGCGTTCTCGCAGGCTCGTGCTCGGCGTTCGTCCCGGACCTTCCCGGCCAGGGCCAGAGCGAGCCCCTGCGCAGACGGGAGACGATCGGCGCGATCGCCGACGCGCTCGGCGCCTGGGTCGACGCGGTCGGTCTGAATCGCCCAATCTTCGTCGCCAACTCGCTGGGGTGTCAGGTCGTCACGGAGCTGGCCGTGCGCCGACCGAAGGACGTCGGGCCGATGGTCCTCGTTGGCCCGACGATCGATCCCTCTCGCCGCGACGCACCTCACCAGCTGTTCGACGCGCTTCGCGACTCGGCACGTGAGCCGTTCGCGCTGCTGGCGCTTGCCGCACGGGGCCATGCGTCCGTGGGCATCCGGGGCCTGCTCTCGACCGCGCGCCTGGCGCTCGCCGATCGGATCGAGGAGCGGCTGCCTCTGATCGGGCAGCCCACAGTGGTCGTGCGGGGCGGGGAGGACGGGTTCGCGGGACCGCAGTGGGTCGAGCGCGTGGCCGACCTGCTACCGCACGGTCGGCTCGTCGTCGTTCCGGGCGAGCCCCACGCCGTCCACTACACGCGTCCGGAGCTGATCGGCAGGATCGTCGGCGAACTCCTCGTCGAGGAAGGCGAGCATTCGGGCGGCTAGCTCCTGGGGCTCCTCCAGCATCGGGACGTGCCCGCAACGAAGAGGCACGAGACGGGCGTCCGGCAGCAGCCGCAGCCATTCCCCTGCGACCCACGCCGGAACGAGGTGGTCGCGCTCGCCCCAGACGAGCAGCGTCGGAGCACGAACGGTCGACAGCTCCTCACGCAGATCGCGCCTCGAGACGTACGCAATGCCGTGGGCGACTGCGAGCGGCCCGGTGCGAAGCGCGTCGGCGGCGACCATCGGCAGCCGCGTGCGGATCTGGTACAGAGCGCCGAGCAGCGGCAGGGCACGGCCCGGCAGTCCTCGACCGCACGGAATGCCGGCCGGCGCGACAAGTATGAGGCGTCGTGCCCGCTGCCCGAAGCGGGCCGCGACTTCGGCCACGACCAGGCCGCCGAGCGAGTGGCCCGCGAGGTCGACCCGCTCCAGGCCGGCCCCGTCGAGCCAGCTGCAGAGCCACGTGCTCAGCTCCTCGGCCCGGACAGCGCACTGGAGCCGGGGCAGGTCGACGACGTGGACCCGGCGGCGCGCCGCAAGGTCCTGGAAGAGCGGAGACCACCACCGCCACGAGCCCGCGAGCCCGTGCACGAGCACGAGCGGCTCCCCTTCTCCCGTCACCCTGTACGGCACCCGGCGGCCGTCGACCTCGACCGCTCGCAGCTCTATGTGCCGTGTTTGGCTCAGGTCCTTCTCCCGTCGCTCCGGTCAAGCGCGCGCCGGCGCTCACACAGCGTCGCATTTAAGAGCGGCCGCCGCGTGGCGCCTGTCCGGGCGCGCGCCTCCCGGTTGTCTCTTCCTCGCGTTTCGTCCTTTTCGGATGACACGGGTCCGCCAAACGCGTCGGAGAATCGACTCGAGCAAATGACAAAGGCAACGGTCGAGCCCGCGTACGGCGAGTCGCCCACCTGGGGCGTGGGACGGCCGCGCATCCATTTCCTGCGCCTTTTGCTCGCGTGGAGCGTGTCCGCGCTCGCGCTGCTGATCGCAGCCTGGGCCGTGCCCGGTGCGACCGTGAGCAACTTCCGATCGGCGCTCATCGCTGCAGCCGTGATCGCCGTGCTGAACGCGGTCCTGCCGCCACTCGTGGCCGCGGTGCGCATCCCGTTCGTGGCGTTGCTGGGGTTCCTTGTCGTCCTCGTTCTCGACGCGGTCATGCTGCTCATTGCCGACAAGGTCACGGGCGGCGACCTCTCCGTCGACTCGTTCTGGTCGGCCCTCGGCGTCGCGCTAGTCGCGGCCGCTCTCGGCGTCCTGATCGACGTCGCACTCGGCACGAACGACGACGACACGTACACGTTCAGGGTGACCCAGCGCATCGCTCGGCGCTCCGGTGAGCGCGAGGAGACGAGCGTGCGCGGCCTCGTCTTCCTCGAGATCGACGGGCTCGCGCTTCCGGTACTGCAGCGGGCGATGCGAAACGGCAGCGCACCGACGATGGCCCGCTGGCTCGAGCAGGGCTCCCACCGGCTCGCCGAATGGGAGACCGACCTCTCCTCGCAGACGGGCGCCAGCCAGGCAGGCATCCTGCTCGGATCGAACGAGGACATCCCGGCCTTTCGCTGGGTGGAGAAAGAGACGGCGAGCATCATGGTGTGCTCGGCACCGGCCGACTGCGCCGAGATCGAGCGGCGACATCGGTGCGGCCGGGGGCTGCTCGCCGAGGGCGGTGCAAGCCGCGGCAATCTGCTCTCGGGAGAGGCCGACCACGTGATCCTCACGGCCAGCCGGAGCGAGGCTGAGAGGCACGGGAACCCGGGCTACCGCGCCTTCTTCGCCAACGGCTTCAACGTCCTGCGCTCGCTCGTCCTGTTCGGCTGGGAGGTCGCCCTCGAGCTCTCCGCCGCTGCGAAGGAGAGGCGTCGCGACGTCCTTCCCCGCGGGCACCGTGGCGGGATCTACCCATTCCTGCGCGCCGCCTTGTGCGTGGTCGTCCGCGACCTAATCGTCTATGGCGTCCTCACGGACATGATGAAAGGACGGCCGGCGATCTACGCGACCTTCTCGAGCTACGACGAGGTCGCGCACCACTCCGGGCTCGAGCGTGCCGACACGATGGAGGCGCTGCGCAAGCTCGACCAGCAGTTCGGCCGCATCGAGCGGGCACGGAGTTACGCTGCACGGCCGTACGAGATCGTCGTACTCTCGGACCACGGGCAGACACAGGGCGCCACGTTCAAGCAACGGAACGGCTACGGCCTCGACGACCTCGTGCAGCGTTCGGTCGACCGCGCCGAGGTGAGCGGCATGCAGACCGGCGACGAGAACGAGAGCGCGGTCGGCCGCGCCGTCGATGAGGCCGCCGGCAGGAAAGCCGCGACGAAACCGGCGAAGAAGGACGTCAGCGGCCGGGCCCTCGTCGTGCTCGCCTCCGGCAACCTCGGGCTGATCTACCTGCTGGAGGAGCGCCGCAGGCTCACCTTGGAGGAGATCGAGTCGCGACATCCCCGGCTGCTGCCGACGCTGCGGTCGCACCGGCACCTCGGCTGGCTGCTCGTCCGGTCGCAGGGCGACGGGCCGGTCGTGTTGGGACCGCGCGGCAAACGGTACCTCGAGACCGGTCGCGTCGAGGGCGAGGATCCCCTGGCCGGGTTCTCCCCCACCGCCGCGCAGCACCTCGCGCGCGCGGACGGATTCGCGCATGTCGCCGACATCATGGTCGGCAGCTTCTACGACTCGACGCTCGAAGAGGGGTGCGCGTTCGAGGAGCTGATCTCATTCCACGGCGGGATCGGCGGCCCGCAGACGCGGCCCTTCGTGCTCTATCCCGCCGAGCTCCCTCCTCCGCGCGGCCCGATCATCGGCGCCGCGGCCGTCAACGAGCTCCTGCTCGGGTGGCGGTCCGAGCTTCAGGGCGATTTGCGTACGCCCGCACGGGCCCCGCACGAGAACGTGCTCGCGGCCGCAACCGGCGCGCCCGCCAAGTGACGACGGCCTCGGAGGCGCCGCTGCTGTCCCGCGCTGGCCGGTGAGAGGGGGCGGCGTTGCCGTTCGTGGCCGCACCGACACGCGCCGTCGCTGCGTCGAGGACGGCGGCATGCTCGGTCACGGCACTCATGTCATTTTCCCGTCGGTCTGCGTATCGACTTCCGCCGGGACTCGCTTGCGGAGGCGCCGGCTGGAGAAGTCTCGCAGCCCGGACTTAGGCACGGACAGCGTTACCAGGTCGGTCTCGAAGCTCGAGACTGCGTCGCCGGGAACCGCGATCTCGCGCCGCCACCACAGGTGGCCGCGTTCGACGAGCAGGTGGGTGACGCGGTCACGCTCGTCGAGCACAAGGCCCTCCACCTGCCCCACGTGGTGTCGGTCGGCCGAGTAGACGGAGCTACGCGTGCCGGAGCTCGATCTCGCCTCTCGGGACGCGGTCGTAGAAGACGCCGACACCCAGGTCGACGTCGCGCGCGCTCAGGCCGAAATCCGAGGGGTCGTACAGTTGCGCCGGGTACATGTCCTCGACGCCGACGTCCCACTTCGGGTCCTCCTCAGGCTGCTGGCCGGGCAGCAGGTACGCGAACTCATGGACCGGCTCGAGCTCCTCGAGTCGATCTTCCGTGCAGCGAAGGGAGACCTGCCCGCTGCCGCTCGTGTCCAGCTCGACAAGCTCCAACGGCACGAGCCGTGCAGCCTCGGGCCGTTTGTAGGGCCGAACGACGAGATGGGTCACGCGACGGCCGCCGGAGTCGATCACCACGTCGGCCAACTCGCGGAGCGCTCCGTCGGCGCACCGCACCGGCCTGCCGAGCTCGAGCCTCATCAGTACCGCGGCTTGCCGTGTGCGTGGTCGTACGAGGAACCCCAGAGGAGGAGCGTTGCTCCGATCCCAACCGCGAGGCGAATGCCCAGCAGCTGAAGCCAGAACTTCGTTCCCAGGTGCTCGTCCATGTCGCTCCTTTCCGTGGGGCTGGAGAGGCCCGAGCCGTCCCTCAGTGTCCGGCTTCTGTCGGAGGTGGACATCGCCCCGAGGGGATGAAAGCGACTCGTCAGGTCTCGCGAGGCGGGCCCACGGCAGGCTCCGGCGCTCGCCGCCCCTGCCGCCGCCACGTGAACGTTGCCGCCAGTCCGAGCAGGAGTGTGGGCACCGTGGTCAGGAACCGGTACACGAGCACGGCTGCGACGACCCCTGCGTTCTTGCCGCCGAACCCGACGAGCGTCCCCGTCAGGCCGAGCTCGATCACCCCGATTCCACCCGGGGTGATCGGAACAGCGGCGATGATGCGTATGAATGCCCAGGCCGCGAACGCCTCGACGAGGCTCACTTGGGACGGGCCCACGCCCATGGCGCGCAGGGACACGACGAGCACGAGGAAGACCGTCAGGTTCCCGGCCAGCGTCGGTCAGCCCGGGGAGCGCGACCTGCCACGGGGGCGCGAACGTGACGAGGTTGATCGGGGTGGCGCCGAGCAGTGCGCCTATCCAGGGCCACGACAGCTGGGTGAGGACGCCCCAGACCTGCCCGTAGTCCGCGATCGTCGGCAGGAAGTGGGCGAACGTCGCCGCGATGAGGCCCAGGCTGGCTGCGCCGAGGAGCAGGCGCTTCACGAGCCGCTTCCGCCGGGGCGTCATCGGCGGTGACCTCCCTCGACGGAGCCGTCGCTCACGGGATCTGGGCGCTCTCTCCCGGAGCGAGGATCCGGACGGTCACCTCGGGAGCGGATTCCGCCGCGAGTCGGGCGAAGCTCTCGGCGGGCTCACGCAGCGCGGCCGGATCGCGGCTCAGCCCCCCGCGCCGATAGGTACCCCAGTGGATCGGGATCGCAACCCGCGGCCGGAGCAGGCGCAAGGCTTCTGCCGCCCGGGCCGGGTCGAGGTGACCCGGGCCGAGGCGGGGGCCCCAGCCTGCGACCGGCAGCAGCGCGACTTCGAGATGGGGCCGTAGGTCGCGCATCCCCGTGAAGAGGTCGGTGTCGCCGGCGAAGTACACCCGTGCCGGGCCCGAGACCAGATAGCCGAGAGCCGGAATTTCCGCCCCAAACAGTCCGCGGCGGGCCTTGTGCTCGGCATGGGTGCCCATGATCGTCACCGGGCCGGCCGCCACCTCTTCGTCCGGCCCGAGCTCGACCACGTCTCGGAGCCCCCGTCGCTCGAGCATCGACCCCGCGCCGCGCGGCACTATGAATCGCCGCGAACGGAGACGGCGGAGCGAGGCGAAGTCGAGGTGGTCGTAGTGAACGTGGGAGACGAGGACCGCGTCAACGGCCGCGATCAGCCCCGGCTCCGCGACCACCCGGCGCAGAGGCCCGAGCCGTGGGACGAGCAGCGGATCCGTCAGAAGGCGAATGCCGTTTGCCTCGAGCAGGACCGTGCTGTGGCCCAGCCACGTGATGCCCAGCGAGTCGGCGAGATCTGCCACGGCTGCCCGGGCTCACGGGTGAGTGCAGTACGTGCAGAACCTCGTCGTGATCATCCGCCCGCACGAGGGGCAGCGGTGACTCTGGGATCGCGCACTGAGAAGGCCCTTCCCGACCCCTAAGCGCACCATCATGAAGCCGACGCCCGTGGTGAGAGCGCCGACCAGTGCGAATTCCGGTGTGATCGGCATGCCCCAAGTCCATCCGGGCAATGCGCCTGCCGCATCGCCCGAAGAGGATGAACGCCTAGCTGCTCGGCAGCCGCCCGCGATCCGCCGGCGGGAACTCGCGCGCGGTCTGACGCCGCAGCACCTCCGTCCCGGCGAAGGCGAAGCCGAAGAGGATCAGGAGTGGGAAGATTCGCTGTGCGTCGGTCGGGCCGGCGATCAGGACCAGGAAGAGCGCCGCCGCGACGGCTCCGTAGACGACGACCGGGCGGTCGCGCATTGTCGGGGCGAGCACGCGGCGCAGCCATGCCGCCAAGCGGGCGGGCCCCGCGATCCACGCGGCGAAGATGATCCCGAGCCCGTAGATCACGGCGTTGATTCCGACGTTGCGCAACAGCTGCGTGCCGATCGCCCACGCGGCGCTCACGGCGTCCTTCGCGTCCGGGTTGGAGGTCAGCGCGCTGACAAGATAGTCGCCGGCGTAGCGCCGGACGACGAGCACGATCAGCCCGATGGAGAGAAAACCGACTCCGGCTCCCATCAACAGCGTCCGGCGGCGGCCCCGGGCAATCCAGATCGCCGCGGCGTAGAGCGCGAGCACGAGGAAGAAGAGGAAGTAGCTCAGCACGCGGATCACCTTCACCCCGGTCCGCGCATTCTGCAGCTGGTTGTCCTTCATGATCACGAGCCGGCCGGCGTCGGCAGGCAGCCGTTCCTCGAGCCTCGAGCCCAGCCCGGTCTGCTGGCCGAGCTGCTCGACAAGGGGACGTAAGTTCAGGACGACGTTTCCGCCGGTCGAGGCGAGGATCCCCTTCTTTCCGTCGAGAACGCCGATGAAGAGCTGGTGTGCGCGGCGGTTCGCCTCCTTCCAGAGCTTCTGCACGCGGGGCCGCGCGAGCAGCCGATCGGCCGCACGGACGGCGACGTCGTGCAGGGCGGCTGCGAGCGGAGCGCCCAGCGCCTTGGCCTGCGGCGGGAGCCGTTGCTCGAGCCGGGCCGTGACGTCGGTGTTCTGGTAGACCTGGTCCACCAGATAGACGGAGAGCGCGCTCCTGATCTGAGGGTTCTCGAGGAGTTGCACGCTCGCGTTCGTCCAGTTGTCCGTGCTCAGCGCCTGGCGTTTCACCCAGATGTTGAGCGCGGAGACGAGACCGATGACCGTAGCGAGGACGATCAGAACCCACGGGACCCAGCTGCGCCAGGCAAGCCGGGCGTGGCTCGTCTTCGAAGCAGTTCGGGCAGCGGGTATCTGAGGCTGGGTCAGCCATGGTCGCAGCTTCGCGCGCCGGCGCCTCGAGGACATCACCCCGACCGGATGACTGTTTCCTCTCGGGTCTCCGGGCGGCATCACCGCGGCCGCGCGGCGAGATCCGGCGGGAAAACCACCGACAGGCGAACTGGTAGAAACCCGGACTACCGGGGTAGAAACCAAACCCGGCTGCTTTGCGGGCTCGCGCTACGACATACTTGCGTCGAGATGAGCGCGAAGGCGACTTCCGAGCTGGAGCAGGCGCGCCGGCGCCGTCACGGGCTCGAGCTCGCCCCCTCGGAACTCCCATTCGACTTCCTCCAGTCCAAGATCCGGGCGCCCGTCGTCCGGTCCGAGACGGTGCGCCGAACAGGGCTCGTCAACCGTCTCCGGGCGGCCACGGCCGTCTCTGTGACGACGGTGGTCGCTCCGGCCGGATACGGGAAAACGACGTTGCTCGCCCAGTGGGCCGAGCGCGACAGCCGCCGTTTCGCCTGGGTCACTCTCGACGCACGGGACAACGACCCGGTCGTCCTGCTGCGGCACATCGCGGCGGCGCTCGAGCACGACGAGGCTCTCCCACGAGCGCTGATCGACGCGCTCAGGACCGCAGGCCCGTCGATCTGGACGGCTGCCCTTCCGCAACTCGCGGAGGAGCTGTCCAGGCGCGGCCCGATCGTCCTCGTGCTCGACGACTTCAACGTCCTCCGGTCACGCGAATCCCTCGAGACGGTCCGGGCGCTGATCGAAGACGAGGTCGAGGGATCGATGCTCGTGGTCGCGGGGCGCACTTCGCCGCGGCTTCCGCTCGCCCGGCTCCGGGCGGGCGGGATGCTGCTCGAGCTCGTGACCCCCGGGCTGGCGATGACGAAGCGAGAAGCGCAGCTGCTCCTGCGCGCGACGGGCGTCCGCCTCAGCGATGCGCGGGCGGCCGAGCTCGTCGAGCAGTGCGAGGGCTGGCCGGCGGCGCTCTACCTGGCCGCGCTCTCGATTCGCGACAGCAGGCAGATCGGCCGCGACCGGGCCCGCCTCGGCGGAGACGACCGCTACCTGGCCGACTACTTCCGCTCCGAGTACCTCTCGTGCCTGCGCCCGGAGGGGCTCGCGTTCCTGCGCCGCACCTCCGTGCTCGAGCGCATGTGCGGCCCGCTCTGCAGCGCGGTCCTGCAAGAGGAGGGCGCCGGCGAGGAGCTCGAGAAGATCGAGCGCGCGAACCTCTTCCTCGTTCCGCTCGACAACCGGCGCATCTGGTATCGCTACCACCACCTCTTCCGCGACCTCCTCCAGCGCGAGCTGGCCGAGCACGAGCCCGGGCTCCTCGCGGAACTGCACGGCCGGGCCGCCGACTGGTTCCGGGCGTACGGCGACGACGAGTCCGCGCTCGAGCATGCCTATGCCGGAGGTGACCTCGAGCGCGCGGCGTCGATCCTGGCCCGGATCGCGCTTCCCCTCTACTACTCCGGCCGGATCACGACGCTCGAACAATGGCTCAAGCGCTTCGACAGGCGCGCGCTGCTCGAGCGGTATCCCGCGGTCGCGCTGCTGGGATGCGGCATCCACGCGACGCGAGGCCGACCGGAGCAGGCGCAGCGCTGGCTCGACGCCGCGGGTCGCGGCAGGTTCCGCGGCGAGCTGCCGGACGGGAGCCTGTCGATCGGGGCCTGGGCCGCCGTTCTGCGCGCGTGGCTCTGCCAGGACGGTGCCGAGCGGATGCTTGCCGACGCCGAGGCGGCGGCCGCGGAACTGCCCGAGGAGAGCAACATGCGGCCGCCTGCGCTCGTCGCGCAGGGCGCGGCACTGATGCTGCTCGCCGACTTCGAGCGCGCCGACGCCGTCCTTGCGGCCAGCTCGGAACTGGCAGCCGCGCAGGGCTCGACCGAGGCTGCGGTGATCGCGATCGCCGAGCGGTCGCTGATCGCCTCCGAGCTGGGGGCCCACGAGCTCGCAGACGAGCTCTCGGAAGAGGCCCAGCGGCTCGTGACGCGGGACGGCGTGGTGGGCTACCCGGCCCGCGCCCTTGACTCCGCCACGACTGCGCGCCGGATGATCAGACACGGCCGCTGGAACGAGGCCAGGGCCGCCCTCACTGCGGGACAGGAAGTGGTTCCGTTCGTCACGGTTGCGCTCCCTTGGCTTGCGGTCCAGATTCGGCTCGAGCTCGCGCGAGGACTCGTCACGCTCCGCGATGGGGACGCCGCCCAGCAGCTGTTGGACGAGGCCCAGGACCTGCTGCGGCGCGTCCCCGGGCTCGACATGCTGGCGGCGAAGGCAGATGAGCTCCAGCGCGAGATCCACGCGGCGCCGGCACCGAACGGCGCCAGACGCGTCGGCCTGACTCCCGCCGAGCTCCGCTTGCTCCCGCTCCTCGCGACGCACCTCTCCTTCCGGGAGATCGCCGAGCAGCTCTGCGTCTCCCGCAACACCATCAAGACGCAGGCAATCTCCGTCTACCGCAGGCTGGGAGTCTCGAGCCGGAGCGCAGCGATCGCCGAGGCTCAGCGGCTCGGCCTGGACGACCACCTGCGCGTCGTCGTCACCGACGGCCCTGAGGTTCTGCCGCAATTCACCCAGGTGGGACGATGAGGACCCCGCCGGGCCTGCTTCAATCGGTCACGTGGAGTCGGCCGAACAAATTCTCACCAAGTTCGCGATCCGCGACGACGCCTTAATCCAGCGAGTCCTCGCCGGCCAGGACGAGTCGAGCGTCGCACTGTCGGCGCTCGACGCCAGGACGCACGCTCTCGTGCGCGTCGCGGCGTTGATCGCCCTCGACGCCGCGACGCCGTCGTACATGTGGGCGATCGAGTCAGCCCACGAGGCCGGGGCGAGCGACCATGAGATCGTCGGGTGCCTCGTGGCCGTGCTGCCCGCCGCTGGCGCGACGCGCGTCGTGTCCGCCGCCCCGAAGATCGGCCTCGTGCTCGGCTACGACGTCGGCCAGGCGCTGGAGGACCCGGGCGCGTTGCTTGCCTGAGCCCCGGGCCTGATGGACGAGCCTACGACCGGCGTGCACCCAACCGCGGTCGCCAGAGGCTGACGAGCCCTGCGATCAGCGTCACCAGGAAGATCTGGCCGATCAGCATTTCGAGGCCGGCGAGCATCCGGCCCGGTTGTGCGGCGGGCACGAGATTGCCGTAGCCCGTCGTGGTCAGGGTCGTGATGCTGAAAAAGAGGAAGTCGCCCGTCTGGCCCGCTGTACCGAAGAAGTCCCCCGCCTGGAGCCGGTCGATCGCCGCGTACACGAAGCTGAACAGGAGCCCGACGATCACGTAGACGCTGATCGCCCCGAGAATCGTCCGGAACCCGACCTCGCGCTCGGCGAGAACCGCCCCGAGCACCCTGATCCCGGCGACCGCCAGCAACAGCGACTGGGTCAGTCCGGCGATGCTCGCGGGGGCCGCGCTTCCTGTGGCCGCCGCAACCGCGGCGAGCACGAAGGTCGCCATCGCGAGCCACGCGGCTCCGCGCACGTTGCGCGCAGAGGCCCCCGCGGTGGCGAGCGCCACCGTCGCGCAGGTGCCGGTCAGGGCCACGAGCGCGGCGCCTCCCCAGCCCCGGTACGAGACCAATGAGCCGAGCACATACGTCGCGACGACGAGCAGGAAAACCACTCCGAAGGCGTTGGCGATGCGCGCGAGGAAGCGAAGCCAGCGCTCCTTCGGCCGGCGCCCAATGCCGAGGCCGCCGGCGAACGAATCACGCCGCTCAGTCGGTGAGACCTGCGATCCCATTCCGGAGCAGCGAGGCGGCGAGGAGGAGCAGGAGTACGAGCGCGATCGTACGAGCATGTTGCTCGAGCCACCGGCGGGCAACCGCGAGCATGCGCCCCGTCCACTCCGGGGCGACGAGCAGCGACAGCAGGGCGAGCGCCAGCGGCAGCAGGGATACGAGCGAGAAGAAGACCCACTCGACGAGGTAGCCCGCAGCCGTCGGGTCGGTCTGCGAGATGTCCTTGAGGGCGAGCGGGATGAAGGCGCCGGGGTTCGCCAGGGCGGCGCCGGCGCCGACGATCGCGACCACCGGGGCAGTTGCGAGCGCGCTCATCCGCTCGATCATCGCCTCTGCCTTGGCCGGGTCCTGCGGCCGCCGCGCGACCCTGGCGACCCAGCCCAGGATGGCGCCGGCGGCGAGGACGTCGAAAATGGCGACCCAGGTCTTCGGCGACGAGGTGTTGGAAGCCGCCGCGTCACCGAGCACGAACGCCGCGACGAGCCCGATCGCGAGCGTCGCGCCGAGCGCGCCGACGTAGAACCAGAAGCCCGTCCGCAGCGGCGGGTTCCCGAGCACCAGCGCCAGCACGGAGAACGAGAGGGTGGTCGGCGAGAGCATCGCGGTCAGGGCAATCAGCGCCAGTTCGGCGTCGATCCAGGTCACGGGCCTGCCTCGCCGTCACCTCGTCCCGGCGGCACCTGCCTCACGCCGGGCCGCCTTCTTCGCGTCGCGCGCGGCTTTCTGCTCGGCGGCCTTTTCCTTCGCCCCCGCGTAGGACTCGCCGACGAGCCGCTTGCCGCCGCTCCAGCCGAATGCCCAGACGAGCATCACGATCCCGAAGATGATGTTCCACGCGGTCGTGACGAGCTGTTGCGCGACGGAGTACGCGGCCGCGTCCTGCGAGCTCGCGACGCCCTTCAACGAAGCGACGTTGAAGGCCTGGTTGACGCCCGCACCGCCCGGCGTCGCCGACGTGACGTTGGCAATCGAGTTACCGCCGGCGATGTGCATCAGCGTATCGAAGCTGACGGGGATGTCGTACGCAGCCAGGAAAACGGCCATCACGCCGAGGCTCGCGATCCAGCCGAGCAGCGAGGGCAGGAAGACCCGGCTCAGGTACGTCCTCGGCTTGCCGAGGATCGCCCCGCCGTCCTTGGCATCCTCCCACCACGCGAGAACGCGTGCCCAGAGCCTGCGGACGAGCAGGAAGATCAGGTAGCCCCCGCCGAGAACGAGGATCGCCGTACTCCACGGGTGGTCGTGGAAGAAGCTGAACTTGATGTCGAAGGACCCACGGACGGTCAGGAAGAGGTAGAGCCAGGTGAACGCGCCCGCGACCGTGAAGAAGATCTTCTGGACCACGTATGACCCGAGGATCGCGGCGAAGGTGGCGCCGGCGATGATCGTCGTGAACATCAACAACATCACCAGGGTGCCGAGGTTCGCCGGCAGTACGCCGTTGAGCGCCACGGACGCCGCGTAGCAGGCGAGGATGTCGAGCCAGCGCACCCGGTCGGGATAGGCGAAGCGGAGGATCGAGTACCAGGCGAAAGCCGTGAAGGTCGTCTGGACGGTCTTGAGCGCCACGCCCGCGACGAGGTAGCCGAACGAGATCTCGGTGATCGTGTCCCAGAGGTCGCTGAACCAGCCGCTGATGTCCCAGCCGAGGAGCTGCGCGGCCGCCCCCATGACGACGACGACGGCGGCGCCGACGAGCACCCGCCGCCCGCGGAAGTGTCGCTTCGGCGCGGAGTCGACGGTCGGCGCGGCGATGCTCATCACGTCAGGCCTCTGGCGGTCCACAGTGCCTCGCTCACGAGCCAAGCGTCGCCGCTGAGACCTGCGGGCGCATCATCCCGATCGGACTATCCCCGAAGCTCGCGGTGAGCACCGAGCTCCCTCGGTTCATCCGGACCGGACGACGATTGGCCGGGGTGCCCGGCGCACACTCGAGACACGCTCATCTTCCTTGCGATTGCGCTCCTCCTGCTGCTTTCGTCGCCCTGGAACCTGATCGGGTTCCTGGTCGTCCTGCCGTTCTGGGTGCTCGAGCTGCTCGGATCGAACCGGACGGTGAAGGGGACGCGGAGGGTGGTCGGCGCCGAGACGCTGATCGGCCGCGAGGCCGTCGTGGTCGACACTTGCCGGCCTGTCGGGCAGGTCCGGCTCGACGCCGAGATCTGGAGGCCCGCTGCGACGCGGGCGCGAGCCCGGGCGCCGGCGTCCGCCATCGTCGGCAGGGAGGGCTTCACGCTCGTCGTTGAGCCGACCGCGGAGAGATAGGTAGAGCGCCCGCGCTCGAGTCGCGTTCGTAGAGGTGTCGCACCGATCCAGAGGGAAAAGGCGGCCGACAGTTGGCTAGCCGACAAGCAGTTTGAACCCGTGGTCCCAGGCACCTCGGGCGCCGCCGATCTTGACCCACGCGATGCAGATAGCTTCGAGCTCGCGCGCACCTTCGATACCGCCCAGGTCGACCGGTTCCGGCCAGCCGAAGTCGGCCAGCACGTGGCCGACGACACGCTTGGCGCTCTCGTCGTTTCCAGCGATCAGCATCGTCGGCTTCCCCTCGGCGAAGCTCGGGTCGACGAAGTAGGCGTTGCCGATCGTATTGAACGCCTTGACCACCTTCGCCTCGGGCAGCGCGCGCTGGACGCGCTCGCCGAGCGAGTCCTCACCCGTGATCGAGAGCTTCGGCGGGAAACCGCCCGAGAAATCGAGCGGGTTCATGGCGTCGATGACGACCTTGCCGCTGAAATTGTCGCGACCGGCTGCGGCGATCACCTCCTCGGCGGCATTACCGACCACCGCCAGGACGAGCAACTCCCCGTGCGCGGCAGCCTCGGCGAATGTGCCAGCTTCGACGCCGGCTCCATCGCCGGAGATCCAGTCGCGAAGCTCGGGTTTGCTCGGATCGCGCGACCCGAGCAGCACGTCGTGACCACGACCAGAGAAACCAGCGGCAAGGCGCCGCCCCACCTCACCGCTTCCCAGCACGCCAACCCGACTCTGCACCAGTCGACCCTCCACGATCGCGGGCATCCTCTCGCCTTTGCCCTCCCCCAACCTACCCGCGTGTGGCCGAGTGTCTGCGAACATTGGGGCCGCACTCTGCCTATCGGTCGGCACCACGGGGAGGGACAGACTCATGAACATCACCGACAACGGGCCCAAGCCCAACGCCTTCGACCTCGAGACCGCCACCGTCGAGAACACCGCCTACCGCACGGTCGCCTGGACCGGCAAGTACCTGCAGGTAACCCTCATGTCGATTCCGGTCGGCCAATCGATCGGCCTCGAGGTCCATCCGGGAACCGACCAGTTCTTGCGCCTGGACGCAGGGCAAGGCAAGTGCGTCATGGGTCCGAGCAAGGACGACCTGACCTTCGAACAAGACGTCTCCGACGGCTGGTCCGCCCAGGTCCCGGCCGGCACCTGGCACGACGTCATCAACACCGGCGACGAACCGATGCAGCTCTACGTGATCTACGCCCCGACCCATCATGCCACCGGCAAGATCCACAAGACCGCCGACGACGCGACTCGCGATGAAAAAGCCGGCAGCGACGAACCACCGGCATGGACCGTCCAGCCCGAAAGCCAGGGCGCCGACCGACACGCCTAGTTGGTCGTGGTCGACGGCGAAGCGCTACGAAGCCGCTGACGAAGCCGTCGCGGACACGGCTTCGGTGGATGTCGCGCCGGTCTCCTCGGGTACTGGTGAACGAACGCGATCGCCAAGCCGCTTAGAAGACACTCTCCCCGACGAGTCGGTCGAACCCCTCGACCGACAGACTCACACCTCGTCCTCCACTACCGAGATCCCCGACAGCGTCGCTACCACCAACCGCACGACCCAACGTCCCGCGTCCCGCCGGTGGTGACCGAGGCGAACCTACGAGAGAAGTTGCGTAGGCTCACCCGAACCTCGCCCGGGCCATGAGGGCACGACTCACTGAGGAGGCAGATGACCGTTCAGCTGGGCGCCGTCACGGTCAGGTACGTCCATGCGGACCCGTCAAGCCCGTACTCGCTGCTCGAGTGGATCGCGCCTCCGGGGGCCCCGAGCCCGCCCGTGCACGTCCACCACGCAACCGATGAGGGTTTCTACGTTCTCGCCGGGACCTTCGGCTTTCTACTCGACGGCGAGCGGATCGACGCTGCCGCGGGGAGGCACGTGCTCGTGGCGAGAGGAAGGCCGCACACGTTCTGGAACGCAGGCGACGAGACCGCCAGCTGCCTGATCGTCCTGTCGCCACCAGGCTTCGAGGCGTATTTCGGCGAACTGGCCCGACGGCTCGCCAAGAGCGAGTCCGACGACGCAGCCATCGAGGTGCGAAAGCGGCTCTCCGCAAGGTACGACATCGAGGTCGTAGGCCCCCCCAACGAGCTGCGCTAGAGGGCCCGCAGGCAAACCGACCGTCGCCACGCCGGCGTAGAGGTGGAGATCACCGTTCGATCGAAAGGAGACTGATGATCCGCCTTGGCGCAATCGCGGCCGCATGCGCCGCCGTCGCCTCGGTGTTCGTCCTGAGCGCGACCGCGGCGTCGCACCCGAAGCTGACCGGAGTCGTGGGCAAGAGCGACGCCTACAAGATCAGCCTCAGCTTCAACGGCAAGATCGCGAAGACGCTCAAGGCAGGCACCTACACCGTCGTGGTTCACGACAATTCGAAGCTGCACAGCTACGAGCTGGACGGCCCGCACGGCAAGTCGTGGACATTCACGTCCGTGCCTTTCGTCGGCACCAAGACGATGACGCTGAAGCTGACGCCCGGGAAGTACAAGGCGTACTGCTCGGCGCACGAATCGGTGATGTTCCAGCACTTCACGGTCCGCTAGCACCGTCGGACCGGCGTGTAACCGGGGGGACGGAGTCCGCCGTCCCCCCGTGATCGTCTCTCAGTACTCGCCGGTCTCGGCGAGCTCGAAGATCCGCGCCTCGGGCAGTTTCCGCCAGCCGAACCTCGAGCGCACTCGCCGCCACGTTTCCGTTAACGCCGCAGCGAACGCCGCGGCCGCGGCGCGGCTGTCGAACTCGAGCTCGATCGCGACGAGATCGGGGCTGTCGCTCGCCCGCAGCACGCGATAACGCCGGACGCCGTTCCGCTCGCGGCCGATCGGGTCGCGGTCGAACCCCTCGCGCTTCCAGGCTTCGTAATCGGGAACGGCGTGCTCGATGCGCAGGACTGCGGTCGTAGCCTCTGTCATTTGGTTACCCTCTCCTCCTATTGGCTACATATATAATGTAGTCACTAATCGACTAGAGTAGTGGAATGGCCGGCGATGTCAAGTCGAAGCGCCCCTACGAGTCACCGCGCCGACGCGCACAAGCCGACGCCACCCGGCGCGACATCCTCGAGGCCGCGCAGCGCCTCTTCGAAAGAAGCGGGTACGCGGCGACGACGATGGCGGAGATCGCGACCGAAGCAGGAGTCGCGCTCAAGACCGTCTACCTCGCGTTCGGGACCAAGAGCGGCCTATTGCGCACCCTCTGGAACCTCCTCCTCCGCGGAGACGAGTCAGACCGCCCGGTCTCGGAACGCCGCTGGTACCTCGACGTGCTCGACGAGAAAGATCCAGAACGCCAGCTTCGGCTCAACGCGGGCAACTCCGCCACCGGCAAGCGCCGACTGTCGGCGATCCTCGAGGTGATCCGCAGCGGCGCCAGCGTCGACGCCGACATTGCCGCGCTCTGGCAGCGCATCGAGGTCGACTACCACGCCAACCAGCGCGCGATCGTCGAGCGCCTGCACGAGCGCGGACACCTCGCGCCCACGCTCGACATCGAGCACGCGGCCGACATCTTGTGGACGCTCAACCATCCCAACAACTGGCGGCTCCTCGTCGTTGATAGAGGCTGGACGCCGGAGCAGTACGAGCGGTGGATCGGCGACCTCGCCTGCGCGCAGCTCCTGCGCCGGCGGCCACGCGGAAGTAATCGATCAGGAAAGTGATCGGGCCCCGGCCGCGCTGATCTGCGGCCGGGGCCCGATCGAGGTGCTATGCCGAGACGGGTACCGGCTTCCCCTCCGGGGCCGGTGACGTTTCCCCGGATTCGATCCGAGGCAGCCACTGCAGCCAGCGGGGGAGGTACCAGTTCCACTCGCCGAGCAGCTTCATCGTCGCGGGCAGGAGCACAGCGCGGACGATCGTGGCGTCGATCAGGATCGCAGCCGCCAGCCCGACGCCGAACTGCTTGAAGAACGGCATCGAGAGCGTGCCGAAGATCGAGAAGACGGCGACCATGACGACGGCGGCACTCGTGACGACGCCGGCGGTCGACTTGATCCCGTGCGCGACCGCCTCGTCCATCTTCGCGCCGCGATCGAATGCCTCCCGAATCCGGCTGATGATGAACACGTGGTAGTCCATCGAGAGCCCGAACAGGATCACGAACAGCAGCAGCGGCACCACCGTCTCGATCCCGTTCGCGGAGCTGACGCCGAGCAGGCCGTTGGCGACGCCGTGCTGGAAGACGAGCACCAGCACGCCGTAGGCCGCGGCCACCGACAGCACGTTGAGCAGGATCGCCTTGATCGCGACCACGATCGAGCGGAACGCGACCAGCATCAGGACGAACGCGAACAGGAGGACGAAGGTGACGACCGGCAGCAGGTTCGACTTCAGCTCGTCGGCCTGGTCTCTCCACCCGGCCGTCTGCCCGGTGACGCCCGCTTCGGTGTTCGGAACGGCGCCCACGGTCTCGGGAACGATCGTCTTGCGCAGTACCCGGAACGCGGCGTTCGACGCGGCGTCGGTTCCGTTCCCGGCGATCGGGACGGTGATGTTCGCGACCGTGCCGGTCTTGTTGACGTCGACGGTGATCGGCTCGAACGCGCGGCCACTGGCGATCGCTCGATGCTCGAGCCTGGCGATCGCCCCCTGCATCGCCGGTGTGCGCACGCTCGGCGCCCTGACGACGACGTTCGCCGGTAGCGCCGTGCCCGGAAACGCCTGCTGCATGCGGTCGTACGTCTGGATGACGCCGAGCGACTTCGGGAACGATTCGATGCCCTGCGGCGAGAGGCGCAACTGCAGCGCCGGCGCGGCGAGCGCGAGCAGCAGCGCTGCGGCGGCGGCCGCAGACAGCGCCGGGCGTCGCAGTACGCGGTCGACGATCGCGCCCCAGATCCGCCCTTCGCCGTCGTCGCGGCGGAGCCGGCCGACGAGCGGGACACGCAGCCGGTCGACCTTGTCTCCGAGCCTCGAGAGCAGCGCTGGGAGCACCGTCAACGAGCCGAGCACGGCGACGGCCACGACGACGATGGTGGCGAGGCCGAGAGAGGCGAAGGTCGAGTCGCCGGTGAGGAACATCCCGGCCATCGCCACGATCACCGTCAGCCCCGAGATGAGAATCGAGCGGCCGGAGGTGGCGGCGGCGGCTTCGAGCGCCGCACGCTCGCCGCGACCGGCGGCCCGCTCCTGGCGCTCGCGCTTCAAGTAGAACATCGAGTAGTCGACCCCGACCGCGAGCCCGATCAGGAGCACCATCGCCTGGGCCTCGAGCGCCACCGGCACCAGGTGGCTCGGCAGCGCAATCAGCCCGAAGGTCGCGAGTACGGCGGTCAGCGCGAGCAGTAGCGGGATGCCTGCCGCGACGAGCGCACCGAACGTGAGCACGAGGATGATCAGCGTGATCGGCAGCGAGAGCGTTCCCGCCTTGGCGAGGTCGTTGCCGTACGCGGTCTCGACTCCCTTCTGCGCGCTTGCGTCACCGAACTCGCCGATGACGAAGCCCGGATGGGCCCGTTGCGCGGCCGCAACGGTGTCGAGGACCGGGGCGATCTTGTCGACCGCCTTGGCCTTGTCGCCGCGGATGTCGAAGTTGACGAGGACGGCGCGGCGGTTCTTCGAGATCTGGTCCGCATTGCCGCGAGCGAGCGGCGAGCGGAGGTTCTGGACCGCCGCCACCTTGGAGACCCTCGCGACGACGTCGCGGATCGCCGCCGTGAAGGCGGGGTCGCCGACGCGAGCGGAGCGGTTCTGGATCAGGACGCTTTCGCCCGCAGGCTGCTTGAACCCCTCGTCGAGGATCCGGTTCATCCGGCCGGACTCGCCCGGCCCGGGCCCGTTCTGGTCGACGTTCTTCGTGCCGACGAGCCCGCCGACGGCGAACGCGGCAACCACGAGCGCGAGCCAGCCGAACGTCGCGGTCTTCCAGTGATTCGCGCTCCAGCGACCCATCCGGGCCGCGAGGTTGGAGTGCTGCCTACCGCGAGTCATGATCGTTCCTCCTTCGTTCGACAACGCCTCCGACGCTACGACCGGGCCGTCCGGAGGTCGTCGGCGTCCGGTCGGAATCGAGCTGGGACCTGGCGATGATTCGCGTGTCCTACTCGAGTAGGAGACGCGCCGATCCCAGGCGATGTCCAGGGCCAGGAGGAGGAGGTTTCCGCCGACGGCCGCTCCGACGATGGCGAGCAGCGGTGCGAGCAGCCCGAGGGCTGCGGAGGTCACGTTGAACCCCAGCCACGCACCGACGAGCGCACCGGATGCTGCCGCCGCAAGCCCTGTGGCCTTGGTCCTTGCGGACCAGTCGCGGTTCACCCAGGCGAAGTAGAGGGCCAGACCAACGGGCAGGCCCACCGAGAGACCCGTCAGCAGCTCGTCGGTGAGCGGCACGGTCGGGAACGCGGTCAACACGACCAGCGCACCGAGGAACAGGCCGCCCAGCCCGAGCACCGCTGCGTAGAGCGAGCGCGAGAACGCGCTTGCCTTCGGTCCGAATGCGCCGCGACGATGGATGCGAAGCGGCATCCACAGCAGCGACAGCACGGTCAGGGCCGCCAGCCCCAGCATCGTGCCGAGGGTTATCTTCGCGATCGTCCCCTGGCTCGTGCTCGGCGTGAAGTCGACCGAGCTCGGGGTGTAGAGGGACGTGTCGACACGGCCGTTGTCGAAGAAGGTGTTGACCAGACGCTCGCTCGCCGCCGGCTCGTAGGCCCAGAAGTCATCCGTGTGACCGAGATTGGCGAGCACGACCTGGCGGCCGTTCGGAAGATGCGGCAGCAGCTCGCGCGTCGCCGTCTGCGGCGGCGTCGCGAAGTCGAGGCTGCCGCCGATCAGAAGCGTCTCCACCTTCGAGTCCCGGACCCGCGTGTATTCGTTCTCGTCCGGGCTCGCGGGCCAGGCGTCGAGGAGCCGCCCGCCGGCCCAGATCAAGCCGGTCCCGGGGCTCCCGATGACGGAGCCACGGTCGGCGTGGGTCGAGAAGAAGTGCCGCGCGTAGGCGGCGTCGCTTCTGCCGACCGCCGCGACGTCGCCCCACACCTGTCCGCGCGGGAAGACCAGCTGCGCCAGCGTGGACAACAGCCAGGCGCCGCTTCCGTCCCCCTTGTCGGCGGCGAGCAGCGTGTCGATCGTCATCGGCCCGGAGAGCGGGCCTCCGCCGTCGATGGTCGCGTTCATCAGGCCGAAGAACCCGGCCGCCTTCACATTGCCCTTCTTGATCGGCAGGAACCACCAGCGGCCGGGAACGTCCTCGTATGCCGAGTGGAGGGAGGCTGCGAGGTCCGGCGTGCGAGCGCGGCAGGACGCGTCCCGCGCGCAGAGCGCGGCGTAGCGGCGCACTTGCTCGCCGGTCGTCTTCGCGTCCCAGAGGAAGGCGCCGGGAGGGTTGACGCCGATCATCACGGAGCGGTGGACGCGCTGCGGATAGCGCCAGGTGTAGATCATCGCCGTGCGCGTCCCGGCGCTCTCGCTCAGCAGATCGAGGCGCTCGTAGCCGAGGGCGCGGCGGGCGGCGTCGAGGTCGTCGACGCGTTCGGGAAGCGTGTACCCGGCGAGGTCGACCCCTTCCTCCCGGAGGCGATGGGCGCACGCTCGGAACGCGGCCGCATCGGCCCGGTAAGCCTTCTCGCTCAGGAAGTCGCGCGCGTGCGTGCGGGCCGAGGCGACCTCCGGGCAGTCGAGCTTCGTCGAGCCGTCGACGCCGCGGAAGCCCACGAGCACGACGTCGTGCCTGTCCGCGAACCGGCTCGCGTCCGCGAAGCGCATGTTCGTGATGCCCGGCCCACCCTGGAGCCGGAAGATCGGCACGCCCGGTCTCGCCGAGCGCGCGTGTATTCGAGTCACCGGGAGCGCGATCAGGCGTGAGTGGGCGTCGTGCCTGTTCTCGCGCACGACGAGCGTGCCGCAGTCGGCGAGGTACTTGCCCTCCTCGGTCGCGTAGTGGCACTGATGGAGCTTCAGCTGGCCGGCGCGCGCCCCGGAAGGCACCGAGACCGCGTCGCTGCCGGTCCCGAAATGCAGATAGGCGAGTCCGAGAGCAGTGAGGGAGACGAGGGCGAGAGCGACGATTCGCGCCGGGCCGAACACCTTGGTTGTCGTCTGGGCTTCCATCTTGGTCCTTTCGTCGAGTCCGGTAGCTCGACGCTAGGAGCGCAGCACCCGATCGTCGTCGTCGCCAGAGCGCGTTCGAGGTCGTCCCAGGCGCTGATTCGGCGTCCTACTTCGGTAGGACGCGCGGCCGAGCCGGCTGGAGTACGTTCACCGCGTGAGTAGCCTCTGGTCACGAGCGCGGCGATACGGATTCGACGCCCTGATCCTGATCGCGGCGGTCGAGGCCACCCTCGTCGTCACCCTCCGACACGACTCACCCGACGCTCCGCACAGGACGTTGTGGTTCGTCGTGCCTGCGACGGCGTTCTTCATCCTCCCGCTGCTCTGGCGCCGCCGCTTCCCGTTCGCGGTGCCGTTCTCCGTCTGGCTGCTCGGGCCGATGCTCTCGTTCGTCGACGGGCGGCTTGTCCCCTTCACGCCGAGCATCTCCGTCGCGGGCCTGGCCGCTGCCTTCCTGCTCGGCAACCTTCGCAGCGCCGTGGAGGCGTGGCTGGGCCTCGGGGCCGTGGTCGGCGGCGCCGCGATCGTCGTCTACAACGGCCCGAACCATGCTTCAGCCGAGCTCTTCTTCGTTCCTCTTCTGTTCTCGGTCGGCTGGCTCGCAGGCTACGCGCTGCGCGAGCGCGCCGACCAGGCCGAAGCCGCGGAGGGGCGCGCGGCCCAGGCCGAGCGCGAGCGAGATGCGGCGGCGCGCATCTCAGTGGCGGAGGAGCGTGCTCGGATCGCGCGGGAGCTCCACGACATCGTCGCGCACGCCGTGAGCGTGATGGTGCTCCAGGTGGGCGCCGTCAGGCACAAGCTGCCCGATGACCTTGCCGAAGAGAGCGACGCACTCAGGGGCGTCGAGCAGGCCGGCCGCACTGCCCTCACCGAAATGCGCCGTCTCCTGGCCGCCATGCGCCGCGATGGCGAGGACGTGGAGCTGGTGCCCCAGCCCGGCCTCGATGCTCTCGGCTCACTGCTCGAAGAGGTCGGTCGCGCGGGCCTGCCCGCCCGGCTGCACATCGACGGCGAACCGTTCCCGCTCCCGCGGGCGGTCGACCTCTCCGCCTATCGGATCGTGCAGGAGGGCCTGACCAACGCGCTCAAGCATTCCCGCGCGGAGAACGCGGACGTGACCGTGCGCTACGGGCCCGACGAGCTCCGGATCGAGGTGCGGGACGACGGCTTGGGCGGCTCGACGACCGACGGTCTCGGCCACGGGCTCGTCGGCGTCCGGGAGCGCGTCAAGATCTACGGCGGAGAGATGAGCGCAGGGACAGCAGCCGGCGGCGGCTTCGTCCTCAGGACGCGCCTCCCGCTGATCGGCGGCAGGCCATGAAGATACGCGTGCTCGTCGCCGACGACCAGTCCATGGTCCGCGCCGGTTTTCGCATGTTGCTCTCTCGCGAGCCGGACATCGAGGTCGTGGCCGAGGCGAGCAACGGGCTCGAGGCGATCGAGAAGACCGCCCGCTTTCGACCCACGGTCGTGTTGATGGACATTCGTATGCCGGAGCTCGACGGCCTCGAGGCGACCCGGCGGATCCTCGCGGCGGACGACCCGCCGCGAATCCTCATCCTGACCACGTTCGACCTCGACGAGTATGTCTACGAGGCTCTCCGTGCCGGGGCCAGCGGCTTCGTGCTCAAGGACGATCCTCCCGAGCAGCTTCTCGCCGCGATCCGGATCGTCGCCGGTGGAGAAGCGCTTCTCTCGCCGGCGATCACGAAGCGCGTGATCGAGCAGTTCACGCGCATTCCGCGCCCTGCACCCCCGAGACAGCTCGACGAGCTGACGGAGCGCGAACTGGAGGTCTTTCGCCTGATCGCCCGCGGCCTCTCCAACGCGGAGATCGGCCGAGAGCTCTACATCAGCGACACGACGGTCAAGACGCACATCACGCACATCCTTCAGAAGCTCGACCTTCGCGACCGCGTCCAGGCAATCGTGCTCGCGTACGAGACCGGGCTCTTCGACGCCGACACACGGTCGCCCGCGACCGGCGACGAGCGTCTCAGCTGACGGCGCGATCGGCGATCGTGTCCGCGATCGTTTCCGAGATCGGCCGCGTCCGGAAGCCGAGGTCGCGCTCGGCCTTGGTCGCGTCGTAGAACCACCAGTGGGCGGCGGCTCGGACCTCGTCCGCCGCGACGGGCCGTGGGACGGCCGTCGCGACTGCCCTCGCGACTCCGGCGGGCACGCGGAAGGTCAGGCGGGACACACCGGCAACTTCGCCGACGAGCGCGAAGAACGCGTCCCAGCAGAGGTTGCCGGGCTCGGCTGCGAGGATCGTTCGTTCCCCCGTGCGGCCGCGCTCGGCGAGCGCGACGAGGCCCCGGGCGACGTCACGAGCGTCGACGAAGGAAAGGCCGCCGATAGTGGTGAAGCGCAGCTTGCCGGCGAGGTAGGCGAAGAGCGGCCAGGTCGAGACGCGATGAATGTCGCCCGGGCCGATCAGGAAGCCGGGGCTCGCGATCACCACGTCGAGACCTGCGGCCGCGGACTCCAGCGCGACGAGCTCGCCCTCGCGTTTCGTTCGCGCATAGGGAAGGCCGGCCGCGGCCGACGGAAATACGTGATCCTCACGAGCGCGCGACGTCGCTGAGGCGACCGGGCCGACGGCGGCGACACTCGAGACGTGGACGACGCGCGCACCACGCTCGACCGCGGCAAGCAGCCGCCGAGTGCCTTCGACGTTGACCGCCCGAAGCGACGGAAGATCGCGGCGCCGATGCGATACGACCCCGGCGAGATGGAACACGAGCCCACAGCCCGTGCTACCGGCGCGAAGAGCACCCTCGTCGCCGATGTCGCCGCGTTGCACCTCAACCCCTCGCCCACGCAGCCACTCGGGGTCGCTTCCGTTCCGGACGAGCGCCCGTACTCGCTCTCCGCGCTCGACCAGCAGGTCGACGAGATGACGCCCGAGAAAGCCGGTCGCGCCGGTGACGAAGACGTCCACGCGCGCGTCAGCCGAAGGTCACGTCATCGGAACCTGGCGCAAGAGGTGAGGCTCGATTCGATCGAGGATCCCGCTCAGCGTCTTCCCGGTCGCCGTGATGCCGTGATTCCGCAGGCCGACGACTGCCGAGGCCGGATCCGGCGCGGCGGCGACGAGCTCGGCCACGCTCGTCGCAAGCTCTGCGGTGCCACAGGGGAAGTTGACGTCCGTCGCCGGGATGCCCTCGGCCCACGCGTGCACGTGCAGGATCGCGCCGACGGCCGGGTTCTGGCCGTAGATCATCCAATGCTCGATCGCGTCGACCGAAACGCGCCTCGGCTCGACGTCAGGCGGCACGCTGAGCAGCATGCGATCGTTGTCCTCGTCGTAGCCGGAGACGAGGAGGATGTCCCGGCCCGGCACCACGAGATTCGCCTTGTCTACGCCGCTCGCGCTCATCCAGAAGCGGCGCTGGTCCTTCCGCGCCGACAGGTTCCCGTACGAGAGCCCGCCGATCGAGTAGAGGCGCGCGACGTGGCGAAGATCGCGCGGGTCGAGCAGCTCCTCGACCGGAAACGGCGCCGGCAGCAGGCCCAGGCGGTCCAGCCGGCGGCCGACCTCCGCGATCTCCAGGGTGAGCCCGTCCCCGCCCCAGAGCTCCGGCTCCAGGTCGGCGAGGAACTCGTTGTCGATCACGAGCCTCGCCGTCGCGAGCGGCTCGAGCCGGTGGAAGACCGCGGAAGCGAGCTCGCCGTCGCCCTCGGGTACCAGGTAGTGGCCGCGTTCCATCGTCGTGAACAGGACGCCGGTGCCGGGCACGTAACAGAGGCTGATGTTCGCGAGGGCGCGGACGAGCATCGGGTAGGTCTCTCGCAGCCCGTCCTCGGGGACGTCGCGCCTTGCCCAGAGGGCGGCGACGAACGTTCCGCGTGACTTGCGGCGGAACGGTCGGGGATGCTCCGGATCGACGATGTTGAGGACAATGCGCGCCTTGCTCTCGTCCGCGGCCAGTGTGAATCCCGCGGCCTCGAGCGTGTGCGCCAGCTGTCCGACGAGGTTCGCGAGCGACCCGTCGGCGACGCCCACGATCGCGTAGTCGCGCACTCCGTGCTCGACCTTGCGCCGCCCTGGGCGCGCCACCACGTCACTGCTCGTAACCAAGAGCCACGACTCTTACCCGCGGCCATGCCTCCCCGCCTGAGCAGTTTTGATCAGCGCGCCAGACGCACCTTCGGCCGAGTGGACGGCCGGCGGGGCTCCGCTGTGCGCCTCGGCCGCAACTTGCGCGCGTCCGTACGTTCCCGCAAGTGCCGGTCGGAAACCACCGATGCCGAGGAGCAAACAGCGCTCCGATACTTGACTCGATGGAGTTCCGGCTCGCGACCGCGGCCCCGGTCTTTGCATTCGACGAAGCGTTGACCGTCGTCGCCTGGAACGAGAGCGCGGAGGCCCTCACGGGAATCGACGCCGCCGAGGCGGTCGGCCGCCCCTGCTGGGAGGTGGTCGGTGGTCAGGACGATGCCGGCGGGATGGTCTGCCACCAGCACTGCTCCCGGGCGCGCCTCGCGCGGGAAGGCTGGCCCCTTGCAGCGCAGGAGATGCACATCCGCTGCGCGGAGGGGCGCCGGCGGGTGGCGTTCGACACCATTGCCGCGCTCGACGACGAGCGCGCCCTCTTCCTGCACGTGATCCGCGACGCGCCGCAGTCGCCCCCAGCAGAGGAGCCGCCGCAGGACCTGGGCCGGCTCCCCCATCTGACGCCGCGCCAGCTCGACGTCCTCCGCCTCCTCGCCGAAGGCATCCCCGCCCGCGCGATCGCCATCAGGCTCGGTCTCAGCGAGCCGACCGTCCGCAACCACATCCGAGCGACGCTCCTCGAGCTCGGCGCCCACTCGCAGCTGGAAGCCGTCTTCCGAGCGCGCTGCCGCGGCCTCCTATGACCAACTACGCCGTCGTCTGGAGCGATGACGGCGGGCCACCCCACGCCGGACGCCTCGTCGTCGATGATTCCGCGCTCGAACTACACGGCGGCGGCAACGAAGGCGGGCTCGTCGTGCAGGCCGGGGCCATCTCGAGGGCGTACATCGCCCGCGACCCGCGCGAACGTCTACGCGGGTGCCCGACTCTCGTGCTCGAGCGGCGAGACGGCCCTCCGATCAGGATCGGTGCCTTCGGCCTCGGCGTTGTCGGTGAGGTGCTCGAGCTCGTCACGGCGTTCTCCCAGACCCTCCCCGACCAGAGGGCGATCGTCGTCGTGCCGCTCCGTCGAGGCGGTGCTGACCGGGCCAGGGAGCTGATCACCGCGGGGCCGCCGTTCGATCCCGCTGACGTCGGCCTCCGCGGGCACGACGTCTTCGTCACCGACCGCGAGGCGATCTTCGTGCTCGAGGGACCGCAGATCGAGGCGACAGTCGAGCGGCTTCTCGGCGACGTCACCGTCTGGCGGCGTGCAGCCGCCTGGCGCTCCTGTCTAGGCGGGCGGCCGCGGCTCGCGGACCACGTCTACAGCTGGGCGGACGGCTCGAGCTCGACCGCGTAGTCGTCAGCGCATTCGCAGCCGGCGCTCGACCAGCTTCTTCGCCTCGCCGGCCCACAACACGACGCTCGCCAGACCGACGCAAACCAGCCACTCGTCGAGCCCGAGCGGCGCAGTGTCGAAGGCGTCGTTCAGGAATCCGAGCTGCACGACCGCGACCTGAAGAAGAGCGGAAAGGGCGATCGCGGCCCATAGCAGCCGGTTCGTGAAGATTCGGTGAAAGGCGCTTGCCCGATCGGATCGCGCGTTGAAGCAGTTGAAGAGCTGCGCGAGGACGAGCGTCGTGAACGCCATCGTGCGCGCTTCGACGACGTTCCCGGAGCCGCCGACGATTCCACCCGGTAACCGAAGCTCGAGTGCGAGAAGCGTCACCGCTGCCATCACGCTGCCGATCCAGAGGATGCCGATCCACATCTCGGTGTCGATGACACGATCGGTCAGCCGGCGCGGCGGCCGCTGCATGACGTCGTCGGGAGGCGGATCCATGCCGAGCGCGAGCGCCGGGGCGCCGTCCGTGAGAAGGTTGATCCACAGGATCTGCGTCGCGAGCAGCGGCACGGCGATCGCCTCTCCCGTGTCCTCGAGCCCCAGCGGCCCGGCGAGCGCGACGCCGAAGAACATCGTCAACACCTCACCGATGTTCGAGGAGAGCAGGAAGCGCAGGAACTTCCGGATGTTCGCGAAGATCCCTCTCCCTTCGCGGATCGCTCCGACGATGGTGGCGAAGTTGTCGTCGGCGAGAATCATGTCCCCCGCTTCCTTGGCGACTTCGGTGCCGGCGACGCCCATCGCGACGCCGATGTCCGCCGCCTTCAGCGCGGGCGCGTCGTTGACCCCGTCACCCGTCATCGCGACGATCCGACCCTCGTCGTGGAGCGCGTCGACGATCCGCAGCTTGTGCTCCGGCGCGACGCGGGCGTAGACGGAGACCTCGCGCACCGCGGCCGCCCGAGCGTGCTCGTCGAGAGCCTCGAACTCGTCGCCGGTGAGCACCGTGGCGCCGGCCGGCGCGATGCCCAGATCCGCGGCAATTCGCGCCGCGGTGTGCGGGTGGTCGCCGGTGATCATCAGGACGCCCAGGCCGGCAGAACGCGCCTCGGCGATGGCCGTGGGTGCCTCGGGGCGCGGGGGATCGATGATCCCCACGAGGCCGAGATAGACGAGCTCGCGCTCGATCGACTCGTCCTCCTGCGGCCGCTCATCGGCAGGAAGAGGCCGGTAGGCCACGGCCAGGGTGCGCAGCGCGAGGTCCGCGAGGCGCTCGACCGTCGCCAGGATCTCACCTCGGCGGGCGTCGGTCAGCGGCCGCAGCCTGCCGGCGACCCGCTCCTCGGTGCAGCGTGTGAGCAATACATCGGGCGCGCCCTTGGTGACGACGGCAAGACCGAACTCTCCGGCGGCGTCCGAATGGAAGGTGCTCATCAGCTTCCGCTCGGAGGTGAACGGCACCTCGCCCACGCGCTCGAACCGTGACTCGCGAGCTTCGTGCAGCCCCGCGATCTTCGCCTCGGCGACGAGGAAGGCCGCCTCCGTGGGATCCCCCTGGATCGTCCATTCACCGCTCTCTTCCCGGAGGACGGCGTCGTTTGCGAGGCTCCCGGCTGCGAGCACGGCACGGACCTCGTCGAGGAGGACCGACTCGCCGAGTGGACGCCCGTTCACGTGCAGCGCTCCCTCCGGCCGGTAGCCGACGCCGGTCACGTCGACCTCGCCCGAGCCGGTGACGACCTTCTCGATCGTCATCTCGTTCTTCGTCAGCGTGCCGGTCTTGTCCGAGCAGATCACCGACGCCGACCCGAGCGTCTCGACCGACGACAGCCTCTTGACTATTGCCCGCTGCCGGGCCATCCGCTGCACGCCGAGTGCGAGCACGACCGACAGCACGGCCGGCAGCCCCTCAGGCACAGCCGCGACGGCGAGCGCGACGCCCACGAGCAGCACCGAGACGATGTCCGTGGCGCTGCCGATGTCGGCGGTGAGCAGAATCGCGGTAACCACCACGATCGAGATCACGATCACCGCCACGCCGAGCATGCGTCCGATCCGCTCGACCTCGCGCTGCAGCGGCGTTCGCTGCTCCTCTACCCGATTGAGCAGGCGTGCGACGTTGCCCGTCTCCGTCGCCATCCCGGTCGCCGTCACCACGACGCGGCCGCGACCCCGCGCGACCGCGGTCCCTTCGAAGACCATGTTCACGCGGTCGCCCAGGGAGACCTTCTCGCGAATGGACGCGACGTCTTTCAAGACCGCCTCGCTCTCGCCGGTCAGCGACGCCTCGGCCACGGTCAGCGAAGCCGCCTCGAAGAGCCGGCCGTCGGCCGCCACCGCGTCGCCCTCGGCGAGGACGAGGACATCTCCGGGCACCACGTCCGCCGCCGCGATCCTCTCCGCTCGCCCGTCGCGCACAACCCCTGCGGTCGCCGCGGCGATCCGCTGCAGCGCCGCCACCGCCTGCTCCGCCCGCGCCTCTTGCACGTAGCCGAGGACGCCGTTCGCGAGAACGATTGCAGCGATGACGATCGCGTCGTACGGAGCCGCCTCGTCCCTTTCGATCAGCCACGCCACCAGCGCGACGGCGGCCGCAGCGAGAAGCAGGTAGATCAGCGGGTCCGCGAACTGGCCGAGGAACTTGCGCCATCTCGGTACCTGCGGCGCCGCCTCGAGGCGATTCGGGCCGAAGCGGGCCAGTCGCAAGGCCGCCTCGGCAGAGCTGAGCCCGTTGCGCAGATCAGTGCCGAGCGCCACCGCGACCTCTGACGCCTCCTCGCGCCATGCCTCCGCCGGGCCGGGGCCGGCCGCCCTCCCGGTTGACTCGATGTCTGACGTGGTCCTCATGGTCGCGGCAGCCGAGCGTTACACAGCGGACCCTCGTCGGCGAGGCAGCGCCGTATCCTGACCGCCGTGGAGAGGCCGGACCTCGTTGCCCGCCTCGCGTCCGAGCCCAGGCATGCGGCGATCCTGCTCGACGTCGACGGGACTCTCGCGCCGATCGTCGCGCGCCCGGAGCTGGCGCGAGTGCCCGGCGAGACCCGCGTCGAGCTCGCGCGATTGGCACGGGCCTATGCGCTCGTCGCGTGCGTGAGCGGACGCACCTCCCAGGAGGCGCGCAAGGTCGTGGGCGTCGACGGCCTCACGTACGTCGGCGAGCACGGCCTCGAGCTGGATCCCGAGGCCGAGACCTGGCGACATCGGATCGAGGAGTTCGTCGGGTCGGTCGACCTGCCCGTCGAGCGCAAGCGTCTCTCGGCGTCATTCCACTTTCGCGAATCGGACGACCCGGCAGCGGCGCGCGAGAGCCTCGAGCAGGTCGCGACGCGTGCGGTGGCGGCCGGGCTCCGCCCGCGCTGGGGCCGCATGGTGCTCGAGATCCGGCCGCCCGTGGACGCCGACAAGGGCACCGCCGTCAAACGTCTGCTCGAGCGCCACGCACTGCGGCGCGCCCTGTACGCGGGCGACGACGCGACCGACATCGATGCGTTCCGCGGGCTCGACGGGCTCGAGCTCGCAGTGCGCGTCGCGGTCGCCTCGGACGAAGGGCCGAGCGAGCTCGCCGGGCAGGCCGATCTCGTGCTCGCCTCCACACGGGCGTTGCTGGAGCTTCTTCGTCGCCTCTAGGCCGCGCCCGACTGCCAACCGATAGGTGCAGTCCTGGATGCTCTCCCGGCGCGCCACGCTGTGACCAGAACGGCGATCCCGACAGCCACACCTGTGATTCCGAGGACGATGACGGTCGCCTGCGTCGCGGTTCGACGCGTGCTTCAACGACGGCGCCATCGCAACCGCAAAGCCGAAGAAGTCCGCGCGCACCTACACCGGGTAAGACGACCGTCAGTGCTCGCGCGCGAGGCGCCAGGCGGCCCGGGGGTCGAGTCGAGGGCCGCTGTGAAGGAGGCCGTGCGCATAGACCCGGCCGGCGAAACGGACGATGACGTAGATCGTTGCCAGGACCAGCAGGAGGGCGAGCGCGTGCTCCCAGAGCGGGACGCCGACGAGCGCGCTGCGCGCCGGGAGGACGAGGGGCGCACTGAGCGGGAAAACGGTGAGCACGTTCGCGAGCAGGCCGTTCATGTCGGCTGAGACCGCCACGTAGCCGACGAAGTACACGGCGAGGAGGGCGTAGGTGACCGGCTGGCCCGCCGTGTCGGCGCTCTGCTGCCTCGAGGCGAGCGCACCGACGGCGGCGTATGCGGTTGCGTAGAGCGCGAACCCGAGCGCGAACCACGGGACGATCAGCGCAACACTGCCGCCGAGCCCGGCCGGGGCGTCGAAGACACCGGCCGCGAGCAGGGCGGCGCCGAGGCCCGCGACGAGCGCGAGCTGTGCGAGCCCGAGCAGGCCGATCCCGGCCACCTTGCCCGCCAGCAATTGGCTCGGCCGAACAGTCGAGAGGATCAGCTCGACGACGCGGCTGTTCTTTTCCTCGAGAACGCCGGTGATGACCCACTGGCCGTAGATAGCGAGGGACAACACGAGGAGCGAGGAACCGATCATCGCCACCAGCGTCCCGGCGTCGGTCGCCTTCTTGTCGGGAGGATGGAGTGTCGCCGCGGTCAGCTCGGGCGCCGGCGGCAAGTGCTTGCGGAGCGCGCGCACCGCGATGTCGGCGATGGCCGCAGCCTTCACGTCGACGTTCGCGCGAAACACGAGTCGGTTGTCGGGGAGGAGCAGGAGCACGTCAGCCCGTTTCTTCTCGAGCGCTTGCCGGCCCTCGGCTGCCGACGCGACCACGCGCAGCTGCACCTTCGCCGAGTCGAAGGGCTTGGCCGCGCGCTGGAGCGCGGCGTCGAGGCCGCTCGGCACGGGAGCGGTGACCGCGACGCGATAGGTCGGCTTCTTCGAGAGCGCCGCCGGGAGCGCCGCCGATCCGCCGACGAGCACCAGCATGACGATCGTCGAGACGAGGAACGCTTTGCTGCGCCCGCGCTCACGGATCTCTCGTAGAGCGACGAGTCGCGCATCGCGCCACGCGGTCATCGTCCGACCAGCTCCAGGAAGAGCTCCGCCAGCGACGGCGGACCGTATGTGAACTCGACTACCCGGCCCGACCGTACCGCCGAGGCCAGGATCTGCTCCGGGTCGACGCCGCGGCCCGCCCGTAGGCGCAGGTTTCCGTTGCGCCGCTCGACGAGCTCGACGTCCGCGACGTCCGGCAGCCACTCCGGAGGGGCGCCGTCGAGCTGGAGCTCGACCCAACGGCGCTGCGAGGCTCGCTTCAGCTCGTCCACGGCCCCGGTCACGACGATCCGGCCATGGTCGACGATCGCGACCTCCTCGCAGATGTGCTCGACCAGCTCGAGCTGATGGCTGGAGAACAGAACCGCGGCGCCCCGAGCAGCTTCGCCGCGAAGCACGTCGGCAAGCGTCTCCACCGCGACCGGGTCGAGGCCCGCGAAGGGCTCGTCGAGGACGAGCAGGTCCGGCTCGTGCAGCAGCGCGGCCGCGAGCTGCGCACGTTGCTGGTTTCCGTGAGAGAGCTCCTCGACCTTCGAGTCGCCGCGGTCTCGAAGACCCAGCCGGTCCAGCCATTTCGACACCGCCGCACGTGCCGCGCGCTCGTCCATGCCGTGGAGGCGGCCGAAATACGTGAGCTGCTCGCCGACCGGCATCCGTGGGTAGAGCCCGCGCTCCTCCGGCATGTAGCCGAAGCGCAGCCGCTCGGCCCGCCGGATCGGACGGCCTCCCCAGAGCACGCCGCCGGAATCAAGGCGGACGAGACCGAAGACCGAGCGCATCGCCGTGGTCTTCCCGGCGCCGTTCGGCCCCAGGAAGCCGAGCATCCGGCCGGGCTCTACCGCGAACGAGCAGCCGTCGAGCGCCTGCACTTTCCCGAAGCGCTTGCTCGCCCGGTCGAGCCGCAGACCGCCGGCTCCGGCCGCCTCGGCGAGCCTCGAGGATCGACGCCAAGGCGCCACCGTCCGGGCGTCCTTCGTGAGCACACCGGCAGGCAGGCCAACCACCTCCTTCGAAGCAAGACCATCTTGCAGCGTGCCCGGCTGCGATTCATCGGTGATGGCGCTGAATCGCGAGCCCGGACAACTACTGATCACGCCCGGATGTCGGCCACGAGGCTTCCGGTGGGCGTTCGCTGGATGAGCGCCTCGAAGCGGAAGCTCAGCCCTACACTCGGTCGAGCTCGGTGTCCTCCAGTGAAGCCGGGTCTTCGACGGGCTCGAGATGCGTGAAGACAGTCATGCCGGGCACGGCCTGCCGCACGGCGAGCTCGACCCGCTCGAGCACGCGATGCCCTTCCTGGACACTCCAGTCTCCGGGGACGAGAACGTGCACGGAGACAAACGAGCGCCGGCCCGAACGGCGTGTTCGCAGCGCATGGAAGCCGATCCCCTCGGCGGCGAACGGGGCGAGCGCCGCGCGCACTGCGGCCTGCTCCACATCGGGAAGGACACGGTCCATCAGGCCACCCCCGGAGCGGCGGATCAGCGTCACCCCGGTGAACACGATGTTCGCGGCGACAGCGAGGGCGATCAACGGGTCGAGGACGCGCCAGCCGGTGATCGCGACGATCGCGACGCCGACGATCACGCCGACGGAGGTGACGACGTCTGTCAACAGGTGCCTGCCGTCCGCCTCCAGGGCGATGGAACGATGGCCCCGGCCGACACGGATCAGCGCGAGCCCGACCGCGAGGTTGACGGCTGACGCGATCGCCGAGACGGTCAGTCCGACGCCAACGTGGTCGATTGATGCTGGATGGATGAGGCGGCCGGCTGCGGCCACCGCGATCGAGGCGGCGGCAGCGATGATCATCAGCCCTTCGATCCCGGCCGCGAAGTACTCGGCCTTCTCGTGACCGTACATGTGCTCCTCGTCCGACGGCCGGCTCGCCCAGCGAATCGCCACCAGAGCCGCCGTGGCGGCGACGAAGTTGACCACCGACTCGATCGCGTCCGAGAGCAGCCCGACAGACCCTGTCAGGCGCCAGGCGACGGTCTTCAGCGCGATCGTCGCCAGCGACGCTGCCAGCGAGAGCAGGATCATACGGGTCAAGAGCGCTCTCTCGGCGGCGGCCACGAGGGTCAGGCTAACCCCATCTTCTCGGGCGGCGATCTGTCAGACCGGGAAGCTCGAGAGCTGGTCGGATCGCGGTGAGGTGGTCGTGTGCTATACATCTCTACAACTGATCCGTTGTCGAGTGTAGGAGTTCCGCGTGCCGCTGCCCCATCCAATCCCCGACGACCTCGCCGAACTCGTCGCCCGGCGCTTTCGCGTGCTCGCCGAGCCGATGCGGATCCGGCTCCTCGATCGCCTCCGCGAAGGCGAGGCCACCGTCGGAGAGCTCTCCAACGCATTGGACGCATCCCAGCAGAACGTCTCGAAGCACCTGGCAGTGCTCGCAGAGGCGGGCATCCTCGGTCGGCGCAAGGACGGCAACCACGTCCACTATCGGATTGTCGACGAGAGCGTCTTCACGCTCTGCGAACAGGTCTGCGGATCGGCGCAGCGACACCTGAGCGCGCTACGAGATCTGGTCGACGGAGTGACGGCCTGATGAGCCGGTGCAGCAGATGAGCGCGATCGCTACAGCGCCGCGAGCGGGCTCGCCTGCCCCTGTTGAATCGGCGGCAGTGGGGCCGCTCGGCCGCCTCGGTCGCTGGACGGTCGACCACGTTCGTGCCGTCGCGATCACCTGGGTGATCGTCGCCGTCGCCCTGGCCGCGTTTGCCCCGAAGGTCGAGACTGCGCTCTCCGGCGCCGGCTGGCAGGCGAACGGCTCCGAGTCGGTGCAGGCACGCGATCTGATCCAGCGGAACTTCAACGGCCTCTCGAGCTCCGCACTCATGGTCGTCGTTCACTCCTCGAACGAGACGACTTCCACGCCGGCATTCGCGCAGACGATCGGGCGCGTCCAGCGCATCCTCCGTTCGAACGAGCACGTCGCGTCAGTGCAGGCGCCGTCGCCAGGATCGAGCATCTCGAGCGATGGACACACAGCACTCGTGACGGCCGGGGCGAAGGGCGACCCGACCGCGATGGTCGCCGCAGCCGACGCGCTGAAGTCGAAGCTGCGCGCCGCCGGCGCACCGGGTGTCCAGGTCTCCCTGACCGGCGCTTCGGGGATGTGGAGCGACTTCAACACCGCCAACCGAAACGCGATGATGAAGTCCGAGCTCTTCTCCTGGCCGGTGACGATGGCGATCCTCGTGCTCGCGTTCGGATCGCTCGTCGCGGCTGGGCTGCCGCTCCTCCTAACGATCATCGGGCTCGTTGCCTCGGCCGGGCTGCTGACCGTGCTGACGCACGGGTTCGAGATCTCGATCTGGGCCATGAATTTCGCGCTGATGTTCGCGCTTGCGCTCGGCATCGACTACGCGCTCTTCATCGTGCATCGGTTCCGTGGCGCCCTCTTCGGGTCTCGCATCGGCGTCCGCGAGGCCGTCGCTGTCACGATGGACACCGCCGGCAAGGCTGTCCTCTTCTCCGGGCTGACCGTGCTCGTGTCGCTCTTGGCGGTGATGCTCGTGCCGAGCCCGGCCTTCCGCTCGGTGGCGCTCGGGATCATCCTCAGCGTCGTCTTCGTCCTCGCCGCCACGCTGACGCTGCTGCCCGCGGTGCTCGCGAGGCTCGGGACGAAGGTTGACGCGCTTCCGCTTCGGTGGGTGCACTCCGGCGAGCATCGCTCCGCTCGCTTCGCGCGCTGGGGAGAACGGCTCTGGCGTCACCCGCATGTCTTCGGTCCTGCGGCGACGATCGTCCTCGTGCTGCTCGCGCTTCCGATCCTCGGGCTGAAGACGGGGATGCCGTCGATCAAGGTCGTCCCGGCGTCGGACGGATCACGCGTCGGCTATACGCAGGTGCAGCAAGCGTTCGGGGCCGGTGCGCCGGGCTCGCTTCAGATCGTCGTGCCGCGGGGCGAAGTCTCCGGGGTCACGCAGGTTGCGCGAAAGGACCACGGCATTGCGCGGGTGCTTCCTGCTCAGCCGGGCCGCGGCGGCCTCGCGCTCGTCCAGGCGATCCCGAACGCTGACCCGTCGAGCAAGGCTGTCGGGCGCACGATCGACCGCCTTCGCGGCGCGCTGCCCGCCGATGCGCTCGTAGGTGGGGCCGCCGCAGAGAACCACGACCTCGAGCGTGCCCTCGCTGCGAAGACACCCGTCGTGATCGGCGTCGTGCTCGCACTCGGCTTTCTGCTGCTCCTCGTCGCGCTGCAGGCGCCGCTGATCGCCGCGCTCGGCGTCCTGACAAACCTCCTGGCAACCGGAGCCGCCTTCGGCATCGGCCGGCTGATCTTCCAGAACGGCCACGGCGCCGGGCTCCTCGGCTTCGAGTCGCAGGGCTTCATGGATGCGTGGGCACCGGTGTTCTTCTTCGCCATGATCTTCGCGATCTCGATGGACTACACGGTGTTCCTGCTCTCGTCGGCGAAGGAGCACTGGGATCGTTCGCACGACGCGCGCGAGGCATCGATCGGGGGCATCGCCCACTCGGGCCGGGTGATCTTCGCAGCGGCAGCAGTGATGGTCGCAGTCTTCTTCACGTTCGCGCTCTCAGGCCCGCTGCCGCCGAAGGAGATGGGCGTCATCCTGGGGATCGCGGTCCTCCTCGACGCGATGCTCGTCCGGCTCGTGTTGATCCCGACGCTGCTGCGGGTGTTCGGGCGTCACGCCTGGGCGCTTCCGCGCTGGCTCGACCGGCTTCTGCCGAAGGTGCGCTTCGGGCACTCGTAAGCCCGGGGCGGACTAGGACGGCTGTTTGGACGTGCCGGCGCGGCGCTCCGCTTCGGCGGCCAGCTCGCGGAACGAGGCCGCGACGGCGCGCGCCCATGCCCGCGCCACGGTCTGGCCCCACCACTCCCCGATCAGCCAGAGGTCGGTGCCGAGCTCACCCTCCCAGAGAAGCTCAGTGCCCGTCTCCGTCGCCGTCAGCACGAACGACTCGGCCAGATGCGGAACCGGGCCCCGGACGAGCCGAAAGTCGACGCGGCCGGGCCGCTCGAAGCGGACCGTCTCAAGCGTCGTCGTGGTGCCGCACTTCACCTCGGTGAGATGCGCGGCGAGCACCATGTCGCTTCCGCGCTCCCACACGTGGAGCTTGTCTGCGAGAGCACGCGACGTTCTACCGAGGTAGGGAGCTGCGATGACGTCGAAGACGACCTCCCGCGGCGCCCTGATCGCCTGAACGAGCGGCCCGAGCGGCTGCAGCCGCCGGCCGACGCCGACGTCGATCGTCAACGCGCCCCTCGCCAGGCTCCGATACGCCAGACAGGCGGCGCCCGCGAGGGTGTAGCCCGAAAGGAGCGCCGTGGCAGGCCGTCGCATGTCTCTCATCTTGTCGCCCCTCGCAGTTGATACGCGAGCGTCCGCCTCAAGCGCGGCCTCGATGGGACAATCGGATCGTTGTGGACCGAGCCGCTCTGATCGACCCGGCGGCGCGGTCCGCTCAGTCGTCCTCGACGGAGTGCTCCGCGAGCCAGGCTTCGCCACGCGCATCTGCGCGCGGGTGAGCCAGGCCTCGGCGACGAGGTCGCCCAGCTCGCCCCGATCGAGGCGCGCGAGGGTCGGGATGCGCACGCCCGCGATGGAAGCAGAAGAGCCTGCCGTGGATGTGGTACTCGGGCCGGCCGTCGTCGGAGACTTCCTTCTTCGCCTGCGGCATGGCCAGTGCGAGCTCGTCGAGGTCGGCCATGTCGCCATGGGCCGAATGTGCCAGACGGCGTGGTACGGGTAGCCGTACTCCACGACACCGGTTAGGCCCACTGCCGGGCCGTTCGGTGACCGGCAATGTTGGTGGCTCGCCTAAGTCAGCGAGGTCAGCGTGTCGGACGGGACAAAGAACCCCGAGCTCGGGGCACCGAGTGACGAGCGAGAGCGCCACTTCCGGGCGTGGGTAGCCCGGCGACTCTCCGGGTGGTCGATGGGCGAGGTCCTCGCGCTCGAGCGCTGGCTCGTCCAGAGCGGCGAGCTCGAGTTCGTCCCGGCGATCCGAGAGGCGCTGATCCAGCGGGCCTCGGCCGCCTGAGGCCTAGGACCGGCCGGGCGTGATCTTGGGGACGGCGCCGCCGAGCTCGGGGCTCCCGAGAGCGCAGCTCGGCTCGTGCTTCTCCGCGAGGCGGAGCAGGAGGGCATGGAGGCTCGCCCGCTCTTCCTCGTCGAGGGGAGCCAGGAACTCGTCCTCGATCTGACGCGCGAGCGCGCGCAGGCGGCGCAGCATCCGCTTCCCGTCCGGGGTGAGCTGGACCAGGTGGCGGCGGCGGTCGTTGGGATCGCGGTGGCGCTCGACCAGCCCGTGCGTCTCGAGCTCGTCGAGCAGGCCCACGAGCTGCCCGCGGTCGTAGCCGAGCGAGTCGGCGATCGAGCCCTGCGTCTCGCGCGAGCCTTCGTCCAGCAGGAGGAGGATCGCGTGGTGGTACGGATGAAGCCCGAGGTCGTCGTACGCCTTCATCGCCCGCTCCTTGGCGGCGTAGCCCAGGCGCTTCAGCAGAAAGGTCGCAGACTTGACGAGCTCCTCGGGGAACCGCGAGACCGGGCCGCTCGGTGACTCTGGCCGCGGGTCTGTGATGGTCATGACAAAGAGTGTAGCGCAGACAACGATTGGACTGCTATAACGTTGATGTGGCCAACGATTTTGGTGCTCAACGAGATCGGGGCGTGACGACGGGCAACCGGCGCTGGAGCGCCCTGGCGCTCATCGTCACTGCGCAGTTCATGGTCATTCTCGACGTCGCGATCGTCAACATCGCCCTGCCGTCGATCAAGACCGATCTGAACTTCTCCCAGACGGGCCTCCAGTGGGTGATCTCGGCGTACGCGATCATGTTCGGCGGCGCCCTCCTGCTCGGCGGCCGGCTCGCGGATCTGCTCGGCCGCCGCAGGCTGTTCGTCTCGGGCCTGGCTCTCTTCGCGGTGAGCTCGCTGCTTTGCGGCATCGCCTGGTCGGAGGCGTCTTTGATCGGCTTCCGGGCGGTGCAGGGGCTCGGGGGCGCGCTGCTCGCGCCGGCCGCGCTCTCGCTGCTCATGACCACGTTCGCCGAGGGCCGGGAGCGGAATCTCGCGCTCGGGATCTACGGTGCCGCGTCCGGGAGCGGCGCTGCGGCCGGCGTCCTGCTCGGCGGGGTGCTCACGTCGTACCTCGGCTGGTCGTGGATCTTCTTCATCAACGTGCCCGTTGGCGCCGCTGCCATCGCGCTCGCGCCGCTGCTCCTGCACGAAGGCCGCGCCGGCCTCGCACATCGCCACTTCGACTTTCCGGGCGCTGCCTCCGTCACGGCCGGCTTGATGCTGCTCGTGTACGCCACGACGCGCGCGACGAGCGACGGCTGGGGCGCACCCGTGACGCTCGCGCTCTTCGGCGGCGCAGCTGCGTTGATGCTCGCATTCGTCGCGATCGAGCTGCGCTCGCCCTCCCCACTCTTGCCGCTCCGGATCTTTCGCTCTCGCACGCTGACCGCCGCGAACGTGGCGATGGCGATCGTCGGCACTGTCGCCTTCTCGGAGTTCTTCCTCCTGACGCTCTACCTACAGGACGTCCTGCACTACTCCGCCATGGAGAGCGGCGTCGCGTTCACCGGCTTCGCGCTCGCGGTCGTGGTCATGTCGAACGTCGCGCAGGCCATCGTGGGGCGGGTCGGCGTTCGGCCGGCGCTCACCGCTGGGCTCCTCGCGTCGGCGGTGTCGGTCGCCTGGCTCACGCGCCTGCCGGTGCACGGGCACTACTTCTGGGATCTCTTCCCGGCATTCGTGCTCGGCGGAGCCGGCATGGGCCTCTCGTTCGTACCGGTGACGATCGCCAGCCTCACTGGGGTCCAGCGCGCCGACGCCGGCGTCGCGTCAGGGCTGATCAACACGAGCCGCCAGATCGGCGGAGCGATCGGCCTTGCTGCCGTCAGCGCCGTCGCCGCTACGTCCGCGCGAAGCTTCGCGGACTCTCATGCCCGTGTCACCGCGACGAGCGCCGTGGCGCTCGACCACGGGTTCCAGACGGCGCTGTACGGGCTCACCGGCCTGCTGGTCGTGGGAGCTCTGATCGCATTCAGCCTGGTCAGGCCGGCCGCACCGGCACCGAGCGCCGAGGCCGTGCCGATCGACGCCGAGGCGGAGCTGGAGAAAGCGGCATGAACGCCCGCAGCGTCGACATCAGCGGCGCCTTTCGGGAGCTCGACGACCTCGTCCTGCATCTGAAAGGGCTCGTGCTCGTCCAGAAGCTGCGCCGGCAGCGGGGTGCTGACGCCGATGAGCTCCTGATGTACCGCACGGCGATCGACAGCGCGCGCGAGCGGCTCGCCGCACTCGCCCTGGCGGCCAACGGGGACCCCGCTGTGGCCTACGAAGGAGCCGACAGGAGGTAGAGCCGCCGCGGCGCCGACGGAGTCGCATGTAACCAAAGCGATACTCAGACGGGACGCGCGTCAACTTCGAGCTCGGAGGATGAATGGACGAACCGAAGAAAGCAGCCGGAGTGCGCGAGCTACGGCTCGTCGTCACCACCCCGGATTACGACAAAGCTCTGAGCTTCTACCGCGATGTGCTCGGCCTCCGTGAGCAGGCGACATTCACGTCGGGGGGCGGTCGCTTGACGATTCTCGAGGCCGGCCGGGCGACGATGGAGCTCGCGGAGCCGGCGTACGCCGAGTACATCGACGAAGTGGAGGTCGGCCGCCGGGTCGCCGGCCATATCCGGGTCGCCTTCGAGGTCGACGACTCGAGCGCGACGACGAGGGCGGCCGCAGCGGCAGGGGCGAAGGTAGTCGCCGCGCCCGTACGGACACCCTGGGACTCGCTCAACTCGCGTCTCGAAGCCCCCGCGGGCCTCCAGCTGACGCTCTTCACAGAGCCACCCGCGAGCGGTTGAGCCCGTGCCGAGGCAAGTGCGCACGCTGTACCTCCTCCGGCACGCGAAGTCGAGCTGGGACCACCCGGCGCTCTCGGACCGCGAGCGGCCCCTGACGCCTCGCGGGCGACGCGCCGCGAAGCGGGTCGCCGACCACCTCGTCCAGCTCGGGATCGAGCCGGAGCTCGTCCTGTGCTCCACCGCCGTGCGCACACGCGCGACGCTCGAGCTCGTCCGGCCCGCGCTCGGCGGCAACTCGGCGGTGACACTGGAAGACGGCCTCTACACCGCCTCGTCCGGCGAGCTGCTCGACCGCATTCGCCGGGTGCCGGACGCGGTCGCCTCGGTGATGCTGATCGCGCACAACCCCGGCCTTCAGCAGCTCGCCCTCGCCCTTGCCTCGTCGGGTGAGGAGCTCCCGCGGCTCGAGGACAAGTTCCCGACCGCCGGGCTCGCAACCCTCTCGGTCCCGGAGACGACCTGGAGTCGCCTCGATCGAGGCGACGCGCTCCTCGCCGCGTACGTCGTCCCGAAGGAGCTCGGCTGAGGACGCCCTACTCGATCCGCACCGAGGGCATCGCGGGATCCCAGAGACGGAATCCGCCGACGAACGCGTTGTCGTTCGCCCCGAGCCGCGCGTTCCCCGGCAGGGCCCCGAGCTTCTTCGCATTTCCCCCGCCCAGGACGACATAGTCGGGCTGAAGCGCCGCGCTCAGCCGTTCGACGGCCTCGAGGGTCGCCGTCCGCCACTTCGCCTTGCCCAGGCGCACGCGGCCGCGCGCCCCGACGTAGTCCTCGAACGTCGCCTTGCGAAACGGGAGATGGCCGAGCTCCATCGGCTCGACGATTCCACCCAGCACGAGCGCTGACCCGAGCCCGGTGCCGAGCCCGAGAAAGAGCATCTTGCCGCCCTCGTAGCTGCCGAGGGCCTGCATCGCGGCGTCGTTGACGACCTTCGTCGGCCGGCCGAACGCCTTCTCGAAGTCGAAGCCGACCCAGCCCTTGCCCAGGTTGAAGGGCTCGGCCGCGACACGGCCGGCCCGCACGGGCGACGGGACGCCGACGGAGACGGCGTCGTAGGACCAGTCGCCCGCCAGATCGGCGACGACTTCAACCATTTCCGACGGCCCGAGCTTAGACCCGGACTCGAACCTGCGGGACGTCGCTCCGTCCGAGGAAAGCAGGACCTTGACGTGCGACCCGCCCACGTCGACCGCGAGAACCTTCCGGTCAGGCATCGGGCGACACTCTCGAGCGCGCCGCGGCCGCATACGAGTCCCCGCTCGTCCTGGCGCTCCGCGGAACACCGGCGGCGGTGTACGCGTCGTCTTCGTCGAGCGTCTCGTGCTCGAGCAACGCGCTCACCAGCGAGTCGAGCTTGTCGCGGTTCTGCTCCAGCACGGAGACGACCTCCTGGTGGCACACGTCGACGATACGTCGCACCTCGTCGTCGAGCAGCTTCTGCGTCGCAGGCGAGACCTCGGCGGCACCGGGGAGGAACAGCCCTGCTCCGTCGCGGGGTATCACGGCGATCGGGCCGACCGCAGAGCTCATCCCCCACCGCCCGACCATCTGGCGCGCGAGCTCGGTCAGCTGCTCGATGTCCGACTCGGCCCCGGTGCTCGTCTCGCCGAACACGACCTCCTCCGCGGCGCGGCCTCCGAGCGCGACCTTGATCTTGGCTACGACCTCGGGCTCGCGGTAGTTGAAGCGGTCACTCTCGGGCGCGGCGAACGTGACGCCTAGCGCCATCCCGCGCGGGATGATCGAGACCTTCCGCACGGGGTCGGCGCCGTCGGTGAGCATGCCGACGATTGCATGGCCAGCTTCGTGGTACGCGGTCCGGCGCCGGTCCTCGGCTGTCATCATCACCCGCCGCTCCGCGCCGAGGACGATCCGCTCGAGAGCGTCGGTGAAGTCCGCCTCCTCGACCACTTCGTGATTCCGCCTCGCGGCCAGGAGCGCGCCCTCGTTGACGAGATTGGCGAGATCCGCCCCGACCATGCCCGGCGTGGTCGCGGCGATCCTGTCAAGGTCGACGTCGGGCCCGAGCGGCACGCCGCGCGCATGTACGCGGAGTATCGCTTCCCGCCCGGCGCGGTCGGGAGGCTGGACGGCAACCCTGCGGTCGAACCGGCCGGGGCGCAGCAGCGCCTGATCGAGCACGTCGGGCCTGTTCGTCGCCCCGACCACGATGACGCCGGACGACGAGTCGAACCCGTCCATCTCCGTCAGGATCTGGTTGAGGGTCTGCTCTCGCTCGTCGTTGCCGCCGCTGAACCCCGCGACTCCTGACGTTCGCGAGCGGCCGATCGCATCGAGCTCGTCGATGAAGACGATCGCCGGTGCGGCCTCCTTCGCCTGCGTGAAGAGATCGCGGACTCGCGAGGCGCCGACGCCGACGATCGCCTCGACGAACTCCGACGCCGCCATCGAGAAGAACGGGACCTCGGCCTCTCCGGCCACGGCCCGTGCGAGAAGCGTCTTGCCGGTTCCAGGAGGGCCGGAGAGCAGCACGCCGTGCGGGATCCGGCCTCCGAGGCGCCGGTACTTCTCGGGCTTGCGGAGGAAGTCGACCACCTCGGTCAGCTCCGACTTCGCCTCATCGATCCCCGCAACGTCGGCAAACGTCACGCGGTCGCCGGAGGGCGCATACCGACGGGCACGCGATCGGCCGAACGACCCGAGGACACCCTGCGCGTTGCCTGCGCGCCGCATCAGCCAGAAGAGCAGGAAGACGAACAGAATGGTCGGCCCGAAGCCGACCAGGAGGTTCTGCCACCACGGGGCCCCGTTGTCGAGCGGCTGTGCATTGACGACCACGTGCTTCTCCTGAAGGAGCTGCGACAAGGCATCGCTGTTCGCAAACGAGGGGATCTCGGTCCGGAAGCGCGTGGTCGGCTTCGACTTCGCGAACTGGATCTTCTGCGTGAACGTTCCCTGGATCGCCGTGCCCTTGGACGTGATCTCCTTGACATGCCCGTCGCCAACCTGCTGGAGGAAGAAGGGGCTGTAAGGGACGCGGACGCGCGACTGCGGCTCCATCGCCCGCGAGCTCAGATAGAAGTTGAATGCCAGGAGGGCGAGGCCGAACACGATCCACCAGCGACCGGGACGGAAGCTCGGGGCCGGCGGCGCCGGCGACGAGCCGCGCTGCGGCGAACGCGCCGCCGATGTCTTGTTGCCTTGATCCTCGCCCGTTGCCATCAAGGCCGCCGGCTCACGCCGTCATCTTCCTCTCGCGGACGCACTCGCGCAAACAATTCAGACCGGCGCAGCCGCCCCAAGCTCCGCATCGCGCGTCGCGAGAGCCGTATAGCGGCCGCCGCCGAGGATCAGATCCTCATGGCGGCCGGACTCGATGATCCGGCCGTGGTCGAGCACGATGATCTGGTCGGCGCCGCGCACCGTCGAGAGCCGATGCGCGATCGCGATCGTCGTGCGTCCCTCGGACAGCCGGTCGAGGGCCTCCTGGACGAGCCGCTCGGTCTCGGTGTCGAGCGAGCTCGTCGCCTCGTCGAGGACGAGGATCGGCGGATTGCGCAGGATCGTCCGCGCGATCGCGATCCGCTGCTTCTCGCCGCCCGAGAACCGGTAGCCGCGCTCTCCGACGACCGTGTCGTAGCCCTCCGGCAGTGCGGCGATCACATGGTGGATGCGTGCGGCCTTCGCCGCCTCCTCGATCTCCTCGTCCGTCGCCTCCGGATCGGCGAAGCGAAGGTTCTCGCGCACCGACTCGTGGAAGAGGTATGTCTCCTGCGAGACCACGCCGACGAGGTCGGAGAGCGCCTGGAAGCTCAGGTCGCGGATGTCGACGCCGCCGATCGAGATGCTTCCCCGGCTGGTGTCGTAGAGGCGCGCGGCGAGATAGCCGAGCGTCGTCTTGCCCGAGCCCGTCTCTCCGACGAGCGCCGTCGTCGTGCCGGCCGGAACCGTGAACGACACGTCCTGGAGCGTCCAGTCGTCGCCGTAGCGAAACCAGACGTTGTCGAACACGACGTCACCGGGCCGCCCGACCGGGAGGGCGTCGGGCTTCTCCTCGATGTCGATCGGCTGGTCGAGGTATTCGAAGATCCGGTCGAACAGCGCGAGCGACGTCTGCACGTCGAGGCTGACACCGAGCAGGGACCCCACCGGGAAGAACAGGCGCGTCTGGAGCGTGGTGAACGAGACGAGCACCGGGATCGAGACGGAGCCCGAGCCGTGCGCGAGTGCGAGCCCGCCGAACCAGTAAACGGCGGCCGGCATCACGGCGAAGCTCGTCTGGATCGAAGCCATCACCCAGCGCCCGGCCATCCGCTGACGCACCTCGAGGTCGGCGAGCCGGAGCGAGTCGTCTTCGAACCGGTCGGCGAGCTCGTCCCCGCGCCCCATCGTCTTCCCGAGCAGGATCCCCGAGACCGAGAGAGACTCCTGAACCTGGCTGGAGATGTCGGCGAGCGTCTCCTGTGTCGTCTTCGCGATCCGCCGCCGCTCGTTGCCGACACGCCGCGTCAGGACGGCGAAGAGCGGAATCAGCGCAAAAGCGAACACCGCGAGCTTCCAGTTCAGGACGAGCATGCCGATCATGGTCGCGGCGACCGTCGTCACGTTCGAGGCGATCGAGGTGGCGGTGTTCGTGACCACGTTCTGCACGCCGCCGATGTCGTTCGAGATCCGCGACTGCACCTCGCCGGTGCGCGTCCGGGTGAAGAACGCCAGCGACAGGCGCTGCAGGTGGCGGAACACCGCGGCGCGCAGGTCGTGCATGACGCGCTGGCCGACCTGGTTCGAGAGCAGGGTCTGGATCACGCCGAGCACTCCGGTGACGACCGCGATCGCGATCATCCCGCCGGCGTTGAACGAGAGCGCGCTCGTGTCGTTCCGGCCGATTGCCTCCAACACTCGCTTCAGGAGGAAGGCCGGAACGACGCCAAGGGCCGCCGACACGACGATCAGCGACAGAACGCCTCCAAGTCGTAGCTTGTACGGCGCGAAGAGCCGGCCGATCCTGTTCAGGTTCGCGCGGCGCACCTCGGGGTCGGCCGCCCGCTCGGGGGACGCGTCCGAGGAGTGGAAGAACATGCCCATGGGCGATCAGGGTACGTCGCCGGGCACGACCGAGGTCTCCGATCGGAGCGAGCTACGAAGTAAGTGCTAGTGCTCGTGCTGCTCGACGAGCTCGCCCGGCTCCGTGGTCGTGACCGTGCGCCAGGAGTCCCAGGTGATCTTGAGGATCACGATCGTAATCGCAAGGCCGATGATCGGGTCGCCGATCCGCGCGCCGAGTGCGACGACGATCGCGCTCGCAACCACGCCCAGCGAGACGAACCCGTCGATCCTGGCGTGGTTCCCGTCGGCGATCAGCGCCGGGCTCGACAGCCGCGTTCCGGCTCGCAGGCGCACCCGCGCGGCGAGCTCGTTGCCGGCGAAGCCGACGAGCCCGGCCGCCGCCAGAATCCAGAGGTGCGAAAGGTCCTGTGGGTGGATCAGCCGCTGGATCGTCTCGTACAGCGCAACGCAGGCCGAGACGAAGATCGCGAGCACGACCGCGAGCCCGGCGAGCTTCTCCCCGCGGAAGCTCCGGAGGAAGAACGCGATCCCGAGCGGAACCGCGGTCAGCGCGTCGCCGACGTTGTGAATCAGATCGGCGAGCAGCGCCACCGAGCCGGAGAGTGCGAAGATCACGACCTGCACAAGCGCGGTCACCGCCAATACGCCGAGGCTGAACGAGACCGCCCTGATACCCGCGCGCGACCGCACGATGGAGCGGTCGACGAGCCCGTGCGAGTGGGAGTGCCCCTGCCCGTGCGAGTGGGAGTGCCCCTGCCCGTTCGACGGCGTCATGAGGCCCGACCGACGGGCTCGCGCTGACCGAGACGCAGGTGTTCGAGGTGATAGGCCGCATCGTCGAGCAGATCTGCGACATGCGAGTCGTGCAAGGAGTAGACGATCCGCCGCCCGCGGCGCTCCCCGACCACGAGCCCGAGCTGTCGTAGCAGCCGCAACTGGTGCGACACGGCAGACAGCTCCATGCCGATCTCGGCGGCGAGGTCGCCGACCGCATGCGGCGACTCACGCAGGCGGGCGAGGATCAAGACGCGACTCGGTGTCGCGAGCGCCTGCATGACGACGGCCACCTGCTCGGCGATCTCGCCGTCGATCGTCCCGGCGTGCGCCCGGCCTCGAGCACCGTGTCCCATCCGCCCAAGCTTAGCTTGAGCAGTTGTTCAATCGTTCAGGCGCCCGGTCAACCCCGACGCCTGCCGCGTCAGGATTTCATGCGAGTGGCGACGTTGAACTTCGATACCGACGTGCGCTGCCCCGGGGTGTCACCGGCCGGCATCGCGCTCAGGATCTCGTCGCCCTTCTTGTAGTCGTCCTCGTTCTCGAAGATGACGATGGCGAGCGACTTCTCGGCCTCCGGGTCGTGGAGGATCACGAGCTCGGCGGACGGGAAGCCCTCGGGCGGCTGCCCCTCGTTCATCTCGCGATTCATCTCGTCCATCCGGTCCTTGCTGACCCCCTCGAAGGTCACAACGCGTGCGAGCGCCATTAGAGCCTCCCTGATCGATTCAGGCAACCCTACGCCCCCGCCGGCCGGCCTGTCACGGGTGTTCGGCCGATTAGCGCTTCTTCGGCAATGAGCGGGCGTATGCGGCGCCGACGTCGACCCACCTGGCGAGCTGGCGCTTGGTGCGGAGGTGCTCGGAATCGACGCGGAGCCACCCCTTCATCGACCGGCCCCGCATCTCGAAGAGGGCGGCGTCCGTCCTCGCGACGAGCGTGTCCGACTCGGCCGGATCGGCGCGGACGAGCGCTCCGCCCTGGCCGCTCGCCGCGATGGCCATGTTCCCGCGGATGAGGAAGGCGAGGCCGCCGAACATCTTCGTCTCCGTGAGATCGGGCTCGCCGGCGAGCAGTTCGCGTATCCGATCCGCGAGATCCTCGTCGTACGCCACGACCGCGATCGTACGTGGCGCCGCTGACCCTCCGGGGGCGATTCCAGGGAAGAACCAAGACGAGGAGCAGGCCGATGAGCAGCGGACTCACGCAACGGCCGAGAATATGCTCGGGCAGTTGCTCCGAGTGAAGCTTTTTGCATGCGTTCCGTGATTGAGGCGTCCTTTCGTCGTCGCGCCGTTCGTCTCCACCGCGACCGACCACGATAGGAGGAAGAGATGAAGTACCTGCTGCTCATCCATCAAGGCGACACGCCGACGCCCTACGCGCAGGAGGAGTGGAATCGTCTGTCGGAGGATGAGAAGAACGCGATCTACGCGGCGTACAAGGGGATCAACGAAACTTCCGGCGTCAGCCCCGGCGTCCAGATGCAGCCGCCCGAAATGGCCACGACCGTCCGCGTCCAGGACGGGAAGACGCTGACCACGGACGGCCCGTTCGTCGCCGTCAAGGAGGCGCTCGGCGGCTACCTCATCTTCGACGCGGACGATCTCGATGCCGCGATCGAGCTTGCCGCGCGGATTCCGGCTGCGAGCATGGGCGGCGCGGTAGAGGTCCGCCCGGTCGTGGAGTACTGATCACGCTCGAGCAGGTCTTCCGCGAGGAATGGGGTCGCGTCCTCGCGGCGCTGATCGGCTTCCTCGGCGACTTCGACCTCGCCGAGGAGGCCACCCAGGAGGCGTTCGCGATCGCCTCCGAGCGCTGGCCCCGCGAGGGGGAGCCCGCGAACGCCCGCGCGTGGCTCGTGACCACCGCGCGCAACCGGGCGATCGACCGCATCCGCCGCGATCGCACGCTCGCGGCGAAGACGCGCCTGCTCGCCGTGCCGGAGCCCGTGGAGGACGAAGTGGACGAGACGACGATCCCGGACGAGCGGCTCGAGCTCGTCTTCACGTGCTGCCACCCGGCGCTCGCGCTCGATGCGCAGGTCGCACTGACTCTCCGGACGCTCGGAGGGTTGAGCACCGACGAGATCGCGCGCGCTTTCCTCGTCCCGAGCGAGACCATGGCCAAGCGGCTCGTGCGCGCGAAGCGGAAGATCAAGGCCGCGGGGATCCCGTTCCGGGTGCCGCCCGCTCATCTGCTCCCAGACCGCCTGGCCGCCGTGCTCGCGGTCGTCTATCTGATCTTCAACGAGGGCTACGGCGGACGCGGCGACCTCGCGTCCGAGGCGATCCGCCTCGGGCGAGCCCTCGCCGGGCTGATGCCCGACGAGCCCGAGCCGCACGGCTTGCTGGCCTTGATGCTTCTCAACGACGCGCGGCGCGAGGCCCGGGTTGCCGACGGCACGGTCGTTCTCCTCCCGGACCAGGATCGATCCCTCTGGGACGCCGGCCAGATCGCAGAGGGTCGGGCCGGGCTGGAGCGCGCGCTGGCTCTCGGGGGCGACGGCCCCTACGTGCTGCAGGCGGCGATTGCGGCTTTGCATCTCGACGACCCTCCGGACTGGCCGCAGCTGGCCGCGTTGTACGGCCGGCTCGCGCGCGTCACGGGCTCTCCGGTCGTGGAGCTCAATCGGGCCGTCGCAATCGCCGAGGCCGGCAAGGTCGAGGAGGCGCTGGCTCTGATCGGCCGCCTCGACCTCGACAGCTATCACTATCTCCACGCGACGCGGGGCGAGCTTCTCCGTCGCCTCGATCGCGTCGACGACGCGCGCGCCGCCTACGGCCGCGCGCTCGAGCTCGTGCACTCCGACACCGAGCGGCGCTTCCTCGAGCGGCGCCTCGCCGATCTCCCCTGAGCAGACGGCGAGCCCGGTCCGTCGTCCGGGCCGGGCTCGCGAGGCCTGGGAAGGCCGTCCTCAGTTGGCCGTGATGGATCCAAACAGGCCGTTGTTCTCGTCGTTCGGCCCGGCTGCGAAGTAGAGCGTCGTCGACGGCCCGGCGGCGCCGTTGTTGCCGAAGCCGATGCCCCAGAGACCGTCGATGACGATCGCGCGGCCGCTCGCGTCGCGGAGCCCGCCCGCGCGCTCCCACGATCCGTCACTCTGACGGGCATAGGCGTTGATCTGCCCATCGCCGAAGTTGCCGACAAGCAGGTCGCCGCTGAACGGCCCGAACCCCGATGGCGCCAGAGCGATTCCCCACGGCGCGTTGAGCTGGCCGTGTGTCGCGATCCGCGAGATCAGGTTCCCATCCGTGTCGAACTCGTCGACCACGCCGAAGCCCTGATGGTGCAGCTCGTCTTCGCTGCCGGGCTGCTGTTTCGCGAATGTGACGACGAGGCGCCCGCTCACGGTGGCGATCCCGAACGGGGCGTAGCCGGACGGCAGGTTCGGATCGACGAAACCTCCGGTCGCCGTCCCGGCGCCCCAGCTCGAGTTGAAGACGTCGACCTTCCCGCCGACGAAGTCGGTCGCGTACAGCTGCGGCTGGCCGCCTCTGCTCGCAAGAGCCAGGCCTTTGTAGACGGCGTCGGGCGTCAGCGTTCCGACGACCGAGTGCGTCGGGTCCACGCCGGGATTCCAGCCGCTGATCGTGCCGCTCTCGCTGGCGAAGATGAAGAGCGGAGCACCCGACTTGCCGTTCGCGCTGACCGAGAACGCCGTGGTGCCGTTGAAGACGATCCCGGTCGGAGCGCCGTTGATGATGTCGACGACAAGAGGCCGCTTCGAGCCGTCGGCGTTGTAGAGCGTGGACTTGTCGGTTCCGTTGTCGGCAACCCACCACGGGCCAGTTGCCGGCTCAGCGATCCCCCACCCGTTCTGAAGGTCGGGATCCGTGTGGGACGCCAGGTTTGGTACGTCGGAACTGAGCCTCGTCACGGTGTATGTCCCCGGGACTGCGCCGCGCGCCGACGAGACGCCCAGCACGAGAGCCAGGCCGAGTAGTAAGGACGCTGCCAGGACGAACCGGGCCCGATCGGTGGTCTGTCCTCTCATTCCACCCCTCCTTGGTCAGAGACAGGACGCAAAGGAGTAACTACGGCGTTCGGCCGGCTCCGGTTTGGTCAAACGTGGCCGAGCGGGAGCGGCCCGGCCACGCGACTCCAGCAGGCTGTCTCGCAGGGCTTGCTAGGCGAAGGCCGGCTCAGGGTCCGGGCGGACGACGACGGTGTCGGCGATCGGGACGATCTCGTCCACGGGCAAGTCGGCCAGGGAAGCGTGTTTTCGGATCGCTTCAGGGCTTTCCGCCTCGTAGATGCAGACGGTGCCGAGCGAGCCGGCGCCCTCGTCCAGCACGTAGCTTCGAATCCAGCGGACCTCGTCCGGCATGTCCTCGTCGCCGACGCGCGTCGAGCGGGCGGCGGCCTCCTGCAGCTCTTCCGGCGAGCGCCAGCCGCTGCGGCGAAGAATTGCGTAGAGGTTCATGACTCGTCCTCCTTCGTTCCGGGTGCTCGTCGACCCGAACGCTAGGCGGCGGACGCGCCTCCGACATCGGGAGCACTCCCTATTTTTTGCCGATCCCGAGTCGCGCTGCCTCGACTGCAGCCTGGCCTCGGGTTGAGACCGAGAGCTTGCGCAGGATCGCCGACACGTGATGGTCGACCGTCTTCTCCGATACGAATAGTCGAGCGGCGATCTCCCGGTTCCGGAGCCCTTCGCACAAAAGCTCGAGCACCTCGATTTCGCGGCTGGTGAGCCCCCCGGGATTGTCCCGCGTCGACCGGCGCGGCCCGGCGCGCAGATCCCTAACGCCGTGGCTCCGAAGCATTCGTGTGATGCGTGCAGCAGCGCGTGACGCGCCAAGGCGCTGAAGCTCGCTCAAGCTGCGCCGAAGAAGCTCGTCGCGATCGGCGGCGGCTAGTGCGAGCGCCGCTTCGTAGGGACAGCCGAGCGCGGTCCAGCGAGCGGCTGCACCCTCTACGTCGCCGGCGAGCTCTAGCGCCCAGGGCTCGGCGAGCGCGTCGGCCCGGATGGGCTCGTCGAGCTCTGCGCGCCGTCGCCACATCGCCAGCTCGCCGGCCGCCCAGCTGTCGCGCTGCTTCAGCGCGAGCATGAGCGTCTGCTCGGTCTCGCCTGCGACGAGCTCGTTCTCTCCCGCCAGCCAGCGGGCCTCGGCGCGAGCGACGGCGGTCGGGGCGAGTCGCTGAAGCTCGGAAGTCCCCCGCGCGAGACGAAGCGCGTCGTCGAGGAGCTCCCACGCTCCCGGATCGCCGCGCCGTGCGCGCAGGCGGCCGAGCACGGCCAGTGGCGTGACCCGGCTCGGCGCCGAGGCTCTCGGGTGCCGCAGCACCGATGCGGCCGCGTCGGCCGCGGAGCCCCAATCGCCCTGCTCGAATTGCGAGCGCGCAAGGTAGCCGGTCATATAGAGCAGCCACGAGTCAAGATCGTGGTCACGGCAAAAGGCGATGCCTCTCGCGAGAGTGGCATCGGCACGTCTGTAGTCACGCTGGTCGAGTGCCTGAGTGCTCAGGTTCGTGTACGCGCGCGCAGCGTGCTCCTCGAGCCCACCGGCAAGGGCCAGCTCGAGGCTGCGTTCGAGCGTCTCGCGTCCGTCCTCGGAGCCGTCCTGGTACTCGGCCGTGCCGACGTTGGTGAGCGCGTGCACGAGGATCTCGCCCTCACCGAGCATCTCCGCAAGCTCGATCGCCTTGCCACCCCACGCAATGGCCTCCTCCCGCTCGCGGGCGAGCATTCGCAGCTGCGCAAGGTTGCTGTACGCCATCGCGAGCTCCGGACCGGGCGGCAGAGGCTCGAGCAGGTCGAGCGCCTGTTTCGCCTCCAGCTCCGCCGCCTCGTTGTCGCCAAGGAACCAGCGGAGCCGCGAGAGCCACCTGTGCGCGTCGCCCTCACGGAGACGATCTCCTCGCCCGCGATGCTCGACGAGCACCCGCTGCCGAGCCTCGATTGCCTCGGGGATCTGGTCGGTCAGGTAGCACTCGTACGATCGACGCTCGTAGAGCTCGGCCCTCCGCTCCGGTGTGAGCGACTCCGCCTCGGCCAGTGCTCGCGCGAATTGCTTCGCCGCCTCCCGGTGCGCGCCGAGCGCAGCCGCCCGCTCGCCCGCTTCCGGCGCATAGCGGAGCACGGCCTCACGGTCGCCGGCTCCCTCCGCGTGGTGCGCGAGCCGCGCCGGATCCGGCCGCCGCGCGGCCGCACCTACCAGCGCGGCCAGTGCCGAGCGGTGCAGCGCCAGGCGCTCGTGCGGCGGCAAGGCCGCCTCCACCGCGACCCGCGCGATCTCGTGGCGAAACGCGACCGCCGCACCCTCGGTCCTTAGCATCCCCGACGCCAGGCACTCCTCGAGCGGGTCCGGAAAGTTCTGCACGACGGATTCCAGAAGCCAGAGCTCAGCGCGGGGCGGAACGATCGACACGGCGTCCAGGAGCCCTCTGGCCGCCGCTCCGAGCCTGGCGGCCCTCGCGAGGACGGCGTCGAGCACGGTTCCCGGAAGATCGGCGCCGTGCCCCGCCAGCACCTCGGTCACGAAGAACGGATTCCCGCCTGTCTGGTGGGTGAGCGCAGCGGCGTCCACTCCGACCGGATCTGCGAGCGCTGCGACCGCGTCGACCGACAGCGGGGACAGTGCCAGACGCACAACGCGAGGGCGCGTGGGCAGCTCTCCCAGCAAGACCCGTAGCGGGTGCGTTCGCTCGAGTCCGTCGTCTCGGTAGGTCAGGACGAAAAGCACCGGTAAGGACGCGAGTCGGCGCGCCAGCATGCGAACGACGTCGAGTGTCGCCTCGTCCGCCCAGTGCGTGTCCTCGACCACGAGCAGGACAGGAGCGCGTCGGCGGACCTCCTCCAGGAGCGCGGACACCACGTTGGTAGGTGTGGCTCCGTCGGCGGCCCGCGTCGCCAGCCGCCCTCCAGCGGTGTCGGCGAGCTCCAGGAACGGCGCGAGCGGTCGCGGCGTGAACAGCGGATCGCATCCGCCCCACAAGGTTGCGATCTCGGCGTTCTGCTCGCAGAACGTGCGGAGAAGCGAGGTCTTGCCGATCCCTGCCTCGCCGGAAACGAGCACGAGCGCACCGGATCCGGACGAACGCACCCTCCCGAGCGCATCCTCGAGCGCAGTCAACTCCTCCGCACGCTCGAGCAACTCGCTCATGGCACATCTTCGCCGCTCCGTACGCTCGTTCGCCGGCATCGTCGGCATGGCTGGCCCGTTCCTGCTCATCACGTGGGGGTGATCGATGAGCACGGTCGTGCTCCTCAACGGCGTCGGACGGCCGCGGCCTTCCCGCAGCAGATTCAGTGAGTGACCGGATGCGCCCGGCGCTCGAGCACGGGATCCTTTGAGGCGTCCTCTCGGGAGGCAGGTGTACGTGCGCACAAGCGCACGATGAGGAGAAGGGAGGAAGCATGACGATCGCCCCAACACCTCTCCCCCGCCGACGAGCGCACGGCCACCGCTTGCTCGTGCTTGTCGGCGTCCCCGTAGTCATCGCGCTGGTCGCCGTCGGCGTCACGCTGCTCTTGCACTACGACGTGTTTCAGAGCTCGTCGGAGTCGACGGCGGCTCAGGGCTCGGGTGCGGCGGCCGCTCAGACCCGAACGGTTTCTGCGTTCAACAGCGTCGAGCTGGCCGGGACCAACAACGTCACCATTCTCGTCGGGGGCAAGCAGCTGGTCGTCGTCCGAGGGGACGACAACCTGCTCGGCCACGTCACCACGAAGGTGCATGACGGCAGACTCGTCGTCGGCACTCGAGGCAGCTTCACGACCGCCAGCCCGATGAGCGTCGAGATCGGGGTGCCCGCGCTCGATGCATTGACGCTCAGCGGCAGCGGCACCGTCACCGCGGACAACATCCGTGCGCAGAGCCTGACCGTGACGCTCACCGGAAGCGGCCTCCTGCGCGCCGGCGGAACCGCGAATCGGCTGGACGTCTCACTCAGGGGGTCCGGGGATGCGCAGCTCGAGCAGCTCTTCGCCCGCGACGTGCACGCCGTCCTCTCGGGGTCGGGCCGCATCGTCGTCCACGCGACGAGCAAGCTGGACGCCTCGGTGCCCGGCACCGGGACGATTCTCTACAGCGGCAACCCCGCGAACGTAAAGACCAACATCAGCGGCCAGGGGGCGATCACCGGGAAGTAGCAACCAAAGACGCGCTAGCGTCTTCCAGCCATGGAGCCTCTTGTCCGTGCCGTCGACGAGCTCGCGAATGCCGGCGGATTTTCGGGCGTGGCGCGTGTGGACCGTGGCGGGGAGCTCGTCCTCGCCGCCGCCTACGGTCTCGCTGATCGCGCGCACGGGATCGCGAACACGGTCGACACGCAGTTCGCGATCGCGAGCGCCTCCAAGGGCCTGACTGCTCTCGCGGTCGTGAGCCTTGTCGAGGACGGCGAGCTCGACCTCTCGACCACGGCGCGCTCCGTCCTCGGGCCGGATCTGCCGCTGATCCGCGACGACGTGACCGTCGAGCACCTGCTGGCGCACCGATCGGGGATCGGCGACTACCTGGACGAAGACGAGGAGCACGACCTCGCCGACTACCTGATGCCTGTCCCCGTGCACGAGCTCGCAACCAGCGAGCAGTACCTCGTCGCGCTCGGCGGGCATCCGACGAAGTTCCGGCCGGGCGAGCGCTTCGCCTACAGCAACAGCGGCTACGTCGTGCTCGCCCTGATCGCCGAACGCACGAGCGGCGCACCGTTCCACGAACTCGTCCACCGTCGCGTCTGCGAGCCCGCCGGCATGAGGAGCTCGGCGTTTCTGCGCTCCGACGAGCTCCCCGGCAGCGCTGCGCTCGGGTATCTCACGGTCGAGGGCGCAACGAGGACGAACGTGTTCCATCTCCCCGTGCGTGGCAGTGGCGACGGCGGTATGTACTCCACCCTCGCAGACTTCGCCTCCTTCTGGGACGCCCTCTTCGGCGGCCGAATCGTGCCCATGGAGTGGGTGGCCCGGATGGTGCGGCCCCGCAGCGACGTGCCGCGGATGTCGAGGCGCTACGGCCTCGGCTTTTGGCTTCGTGAAACGACCGGCCGCGTGCTGCTCGAGGGATATGACGCAGGTGTCTCTTTCTGCAGTGTCCACGACCCCGAGCGGGAGATCACACACACGGTGATGTCGAACACGTCAGAGGGCACATGGCCGATGACGCGGCTTCTCGCGGACCGGCTCGAGACCGCCACAGACTGATCAACCTTGGCTCAGACCTTTTTCGGGACGTTGCCCTTCAGGGTGAATACGAATCGCATCGCCTTGTGACCGAGATCGGCGGTGGAACCGAACATCAACGGACAACCCCCGTCGATCACCTCGATGCCTTGCTCTCGGCCGTAGTCGGTCGCAGCCTTCGAGACGCTTCCACCTCCGAAGGAACGATGCATCCACACGTGCTTGATCCCCAGCTCCGCGCACTCGCGCATCGTTTCCTCGGCGGTCTCGGGCCTCGTTCCGATCACGACGGCCTCGACTCCTCCGGGCACCGAGCGGAGGTCGCGATAGCAGGGGTCGCCCTCGACCGACTCGGCATTCGGGTTGATTGCGAAGACCTCGTAGCCGCGGTCACGGAGCCGCTTGTAGACGATGTTGCTGCCATGGTTCTCGGGAGTCCTCGAGACGCCGGTGACGGCGACGCGCCTCCGGGCCAGGAACTCGGTTGCCGCTTCCTTGATCGTGGGCATGGGAAGCCTCCCCGTCGTCGGATTTCGGACCGATCGTGCCGCTCCGAGGCCGGGCGCTCATCAGGAAGTTGACTGAACCTCGCCCTCGGGGAATTGCGGATCGAAGCGGCGATGACTTTTCTGGAGCCGACCCGTCTCACCTCTCGAACGGCATGCTGCCGAGACAAGAAAGGACCGAAGCACATGCAGAAGATCACGACCTTCCTGACCTTCGACGGCCGCGCCGAAGAGGCCGTCGACTTCTACGTCTCGATCTTCGAGGACTCGAGGGTTTTGAGCTCGAGCCGCTACGGCGATGCCGGGCCCGCGGCGGCTGGGACGTTCATGTCCGCCTCATTCGAGCTCGCAGGGCAGCCGTTCATCGCGCTGAACGGCGGACCGTCTTTCACGTTCTCTCAGGGGATCTCGCTGTTCGTGAGCTGCGAGTCACAGGAGGAGGTCGACAGGTTCTGGGAGAAGCTCTCGGAGGGCGGCGAGAAAGGCCCGTGCGGCTGGCTCACCGACAAGTTCGGCGTGTCTTGGCAGATCATCCCGAGCGCGCTCGGCGAACTGCTGGGCGACGAGGACCGCGAGAAGGCGAACAGGGTGATGGCGGCCATGCTGCAGATGTCGAAGATCGACATCGAGAGCCTGCGTCGGGCGTACGAGGGGCAGCCGGCGTCGCCCTGATCCTCAGACGAACCGGGCGATCTCGGCGAGGGGCTTCTTCTCGAGAACAGGTACCTCGGCGTCCGGCGTCGGATAGCCGACGGGGAGCAGAAGGAACGGACGCTCCCCCTCGGGGCGCTCGAGGATCTCTTTCAGGAAGCCCATCGGCGACGGCGCGTGCGTCAGAGTCGCGAGCCCCGCGTTATGAAGCGCTGCGATCAGGAAGCCGACCGCAATCCCCACCGACTCGCGCACGTAGTAGTGCCGTCGCTTCTCTTCGCCATCCAGGCTCCACGCCTGCTGGAAGACGACGATCAGATACGGGGCCTCGGTGATGTGCGGCTTGATCCAGTCTGTGCCGATGGGCGCGATCGCGTCGAGGTACTCACGGCTCGCCCGCTCGAGATAGAGGCGCTGCTCCTCTCGCTCGGCGGCGACGCGGATCCGTGCCTTCACAGTCGGATCGGAGACGACGACGACGAAGGACCATGGTTGCTGGTTCGCGCCGGAAGGCGCACCGCCGGCAACCCGAAGCGCGTCCTCGATCAGTCGCCGAGGGACCGGCTCGGCCGAAAAGCGCCGGGCCGAGCGCCGGGTGCGCATCAGCTCCATGAATTCTTCGCTACGCGACAAGGCCTCCTCTTCCGGGAGCCGGGTGAACTCGAGCGGCCCCGTGCGATGAGGGCCGAGGGTGAAGGTCGTCATGCCGCGTCGGCAACGCCGGCCGCGAGACGATCGAGCTCGTCGCGGACGGCCGCCAGCACTTGCCGGTGCAGCTGGATCACGAGGAGCCCGTCGGGGCGGAGACGCGTGCGCGCAGCGGCGAGGAGCCGGCGATACGGATCGAGGCCGTCGCCGTCCGCGAACACTGCCCCACGCGGCTCTGCGGCCAGGTCGGGATGCGCATCGGCTGCCGACGCTGCCAGGTAGGGGAGGTTGGCCGCGATCAGGTCGAAATCGCCGGGGATCGGGTGGAGAAGATCGCCTTGCCGGATAACCACGCGGCTCTCGAGCTCGTGCCGCCGGACGTTCGCTCGTGCGAGCGCGACGGCCGCGGGATCGATGTCCGTCGCCCAGACCCGCACACCGGGCAGCCTGGCCGCCACGGCGATCGCGATCGCGCCGGAGCCGGTGCCGACGTCGGCGACGCGAGCCTCACGGCAGCCGAGATGGTCGACGACGGCGTCGACGAGCCGCTCGCTCGCGGGCCGCGGCGTCATCACACGACCCGGGACGGTCGCGAGCCGCAGCGCGTGAAAGGTGACTTCCCCCACACTCCCTTCGTGTCGGGCGAGCGGGAGTTCTTACCGGCTAGAGCGCCTGCTCGCCGCCGACGAGCGCGTGCAGGCTCTCGTGCTCCTCCCGGCAAGCGGGGCAGCCGTCGAGGTGGGCGCGCAGGCCGGGAATCGCAGCCTCGGCGTCCTGGCCCGCGAGCTCGAGCTCGACGTACCGGTCGAGCTGGTCGAAGCACACGTCACAGCCGACCTCGGGGCCAGCGGGTCCGAGGAGCCGGCCGAGCACCTGCTTCAGGTCGGGTCGATCCATCACTTCGCCTCCAGCCGGTCGTCGAGCGCGAGGCCGCGCTCGTTCAGATGGTCGCGCAACTTGCGCCGGGCATCGTGGAGCGTCTTGTAGAGCGCGCCACGGTTGGTGTTCAGCCGATCCGCAAGGACGTCGATCGGCACGCCGTTCAATGCCAGGGCGACGAGAACGCGACGCTGGTGGGGGGTCAGCACCTCGGCGACCGCCCTCTGCAGCGTCAGCAGCAGCTCACTCTGCTCGGCCTCGGCACCCGGCTCGAGGCCGTCCGTCGAGAACAGGCTCCATATCTCGGGCTCCAGCGGGACCTCCCGTCCCTGCCACGCGCGCTTTCGAAGCTTGACGGCGGCCTCGAGCAGGCCGAACTTGTAGACCCACGTCGTGAAGCGGCTTGCCCCTCGAAAGTCGTCGAGCCGGCGGAGTACGCTCATGAGAGCGTCGTCGGCAGCCTGGTTTGCGATGTCGTCGAGATCGTCGCCGCGCAGATGAGGAAGCGACGGGCGACGCCGCGCGACCTCGAAGCGCGTCGCGCGGAGCAGCGTCGCGTGCAGGCGCGCGATCGCCTCGTCCCGCTCCGCACCGGAAGAGCGGAGGGCGCGCAGCCACTCGCGCGACTCGGGATCGAGGCGCCGCTCTGTCGTCGTTGTTGCCGGCCGGGTCGCGGGCTCCATCACCGGCACGGTAACTGCGCCCGGGACGCTCACGCGGCGTCCTTCTGGTCGAGCGGAGCGAGGATGCGCACGGCCAGGTGGCACGGACAGCCGCGCTCGACGAGCTCGATCAGCGCGTGCAGGTCGTAGCGCACATCCTCTGCAACAGCGCTTGCGAGGGCCGGCGGGAAGCCAGAGTCGACGAGCTGCTTCAGCCGCCAGCGGGCGACCGCGCCGCTTCCCCGCTCGCCTGTGATCGTCGTATGCATGTCCTCTTGGTGCCGCCGGGACCCGGTTTCTTACCTGCAGAGACGAGTCGTCCCGGAGCGGACGAGCCGCTCCGGGACGGTTACCTTGGGGTCTATGGCGGACTAGCGAAAACGCTGTGGGAATTGCTCGACGAGCCCGTTGGCGAGCAGGTCGGACATGTGCAGGATGTGGCGGTGGACCTTGTCGTAGGCGTCGACGTCCGCGGCCCAGTTGCCCTGCAGGCGCGCGACGACCTCTGCCGTCGTCAACTTCAGGTGCATGCGCATCTCCGCCTTCATCACGGACAGCTTCCAGTATCGCGGGTTGATGCTGTTGAGGAGAGCCGCGATGCCGTCGGCGTTCTTCACCCACAGCGCCTGCTCGGTCGCGAGCTTCGCCTGGTCGCCGGCTTTGGCCGCTGCGATCAGATCGGCCGCGATCAGGATGTGCTGTCGCAACTGCGCCGTCAGCTGGTTGCCGGCCGCCTGGCCGTAGAACGGCTTGACGGCGTTGCCGATGTCGACCTGATTCCTCAGGAGCCGCGCGACCGTAGCGTTGGTGTCGGGACTGCCGCTCAGGAGGCTGATGATCGCCAGCCGCGTCCACGTGACGTGGTCTTCCCAGAGCTTCCGCATGCCGGCGCGCAGGGCAAAGACCTTCGCCGGCGCCGTTCGCGCGGCGTTCACCGTCATGTCCATCTTCATGTTCATCGGGGCCTGGGCCCGCCGGGCGGCATTGCCGTGTGCCTGGGCCATGTTCATGCCATTCGAGACCGCGAGAGCGGCAAGCGCCGCGAAGAAGGCGATCAGCGCCGTCAACGCGATGGGGATCGGGCGCGAAGCCCGCGTCGTATTCATGTCGTGGTTCCTTTCGGTTGGAAGAGCGTGAGGCGGAGGACGGGCTGCCGGACCAGACTCACAGCCGTGAGTAAGCCGGCTACCTCGACCGCCTTGGTGACGAGCGCCAGCCCATCGACGGCCTCCACGCCGGGATGGAGCACCGGGACGCCCGTGGTGACTGCGAGCGCGTAGCTCGCGATCAGCCCGACGAGGACGGCGGCCGTGAACGCGAGCGCGAGCTGTGTCGGCCTGCGCGTCAGGACGACGGCGAGGCCGGCAGGCAGCACTGTCGCCAGGACGAAGCCGGCTCCGGGCCCGGTGCCCTCGCGGAAGTGATCCGGAACGAGGGCGCCGTGGACGCCTGCGCTGACGGCGCAGGCGAGGATGACGATGTCGACGCGAAGCTCGTCGAGCCTCACTTGACGATCACCGTCCCGTGCATGTCATGGCTGTGCAGCGTGCACTCGTAGTGATAGGTGCCGGCTTGTCGAAACGTGATCGACACGCTGTGGCCCCGGCCGACCTTGTGGTCGGCCTGGCCGTCGACCTTCACCGTGTGGGTGAAGTTGTCGTTGTTCGTCCACGTCACCGTCTGGCCGGCCTTGATCTCGATCGTCTTCGGGTCGAAGCGATAGCTCTTCGCCATCGACACCTTCGTGGTGGCGACCGGGACACTGCTGCCGGTTGCGCCACAGCCCGCAGCGATCACGCCGACAGCGGCGAGCGTCGCGAACGGGAGCAGGATCGGCCGCGAGCTCATCCCCGGCTCACCTCGACAGCGGGCCGCCGCACCGTCGAGTAGACCGCGGCTGCGAAGACGAGCACGAACGCGGTCAGGTCGAGGACCTCGGCGATCGTGTGGGCGAACAGGAAGACGGTCCAGTCCAGGTGGTAGGTCATGTAGACGAGCTCCGCCGCGGCGAACAGCGAGAACGCAGCGCCGAGCAGGGACAGCTCGCGCTTGAAGGCGAGCCATGCGAAGCCGGCCCCGAGCGTGAAGGCGGCGATGTGCACCGCCAGGAAGAACCCGGTCGGCAGATTGTTGACCCAACTTCCGTACGGCATGTGCTCCTCCTCGTGTCGAGTGTCGGAGCGTTGGTGCGGCGCCCGAAGCCCGTCCTTACCGCTCCTCTCACGGCCGGTAAGGACGGCTCGCCGATCGACACGGACCGGTAACACCAACTGGAGGCAGACCATGGAGAAGTTCGAGCTCGTGATCGCCGGCGGTGGCCTCACGGCCGTGCGCGCGATCAAGTCGTTCCGCGAGGCCGGCGGCCAAGGGCGCCTGGCGCTGTTCTCGTCGGAGAGCGTGCTCCCGTACCACCGCCCCGCGCTCTCGAAGCGCTATCTGCGCGGCGAGACAGCCGACGCGCCGTTCGCGGAGGACGAGTCGTTCTACCGCGAGCATGGGGTCGATGTCCTGCTGAACTCTGCAGTCTCAGCCGTGGACGGTGCCGCGCGGACGGTGACCGCCGGCGGCCACACAGTCGCCTACGAGCGGCTCCTGATCGCCGCCGGCGCCACGCCGAGACTGCTCAGCGTTCCCGGCGCCGATCTCACAGGCGTCTTCAGCCTGCGCACGCTCCACGACTCGGACCGGATCCGCGCCGCCGCTGCTACGGCCGAGCGCGCGGTCGTCGTCGGCGGCGGCTTCATCGGGATGGAGGTCGCCGCGTCACTGCGCCGCCTCGGTCTTCAGGTCACTTTGATCCACACGGGCCGGGGTCTGTTCGACCAGTTCCGCTCACCGCAGCTGAGCCGGGACCTGCTCGAGCTCTACCGGAGCCACGGCGTCGACGTCCGCCTCGAAGAGGAGGTTGCGGTTTTCGGCGGTGACCAGAAGCTCCAGTACGTCGGGGCCATGAGCGGGCTCTGCGTCGAGGCAGACCTGGCCGTCGTCGGGGTAGGCGTCGTTCCCAACACGAGCTTCCTCGCCGGGAGCGGCGTGACGATCGACAACGGCGTTGTCGTCGACGAGCGCTTCCAGTCGACCGTGCCGGGGATCTACGCCGCCGGCGACGTCGCCAACTTCTACGACCCGCTCTACGGCCGCCGGCGGCGGATCGAGCACTGGTCGAACGCCGACTACCAGGGAACCGAGGCCGGCAAGGTCCTCGCAGGAGCCGCCGGCGGCTACGACGCGGTCTCCTCGTTCTTCAGCGAGGTCTTCGGCACGACGATCAAGGTCTTCGGCGACGTCGGCAGGTTCGACGAGCAGTCGAGCGAAGGATCGCTGGCGGCCGGTCGCCTGCTCACAAGCTACGGCTACGGCGGCCTGCTCGTCGGCGCCCTCACAATCGGCCAGTCGAGCGAGGTGGAGACGCTCGTCGGCGAGTTGATCCGGGAACAGGCCCCAACGCGCGCTCTCCACGACGACCTGATCCGGCAGGCGGTCGCGCCGGGCTGAGACCCAGTCCCGCCACACAGGCCCACGTTTCCGCGGAATGCGAAAATGCCGCCGCCACCGCGCGAAAGGAAGCCGTGTTCGTCAGCCTCACACGCGTCAAGACCCCGGAAGAGCCGATCGCGAGCCCTGAGATGGTCGGGGAGGAAATGCTCCGCTGGCTGCGCGAGATCGAAGGCTTCGAGGGGCTCCTCCTGCTGTCCCGCGAGGGGTCCACGATCGGCCTTACCTTCTGGGAGAGCCGCGAGGTGGCAGAGCAACACCTGGCCGCGCGCATGGAGTTCCTGCAGCGGATGATGTCGATCGCCGAGGTCCAGATCGAAGAGATCCTCGACTACGACGTCACCTTCGCGCACCTCGGCGCCCTGCGGTTAGGGGAGTGATGGCTCGCCTCCTCGCGCTGCCGCTGGCGGCCCTCGCGCTTCACGCCCAGATCCAGCCGCTGCCGCCGCCGCTTCGCGCCGAGCTGAAGGCTCACTTCTGGCAGCCCGGCTGTCCGGTCCCGCTCTCGGGCCTGCGCGTCCTCACCGTGACGCACTGGGGATTCGACAAACAAACCCACACGGGGCAGCTCGTCGTGAACGCGCGCGCCGCCCCTGCACTGGCCGGCGTCTTCCGCCGGCTCTACGAGCGCCGTTTCCCGATCCGCCACATGCAGCTCTCGGACGCCTACGGACCAAAGCGCGGCCGGCCGGCCGACGGCGACATCAGCGGATCGTTCGAGTGCCGCCAGGCCGTCCCCTCTCCCTGCACGGGCGGCAAGGGCACCGGAAGCTGGTCCGAGCATGCTTACGGCGAGGCCGTCGACCTGAACCCGGTCGAGAACCCCTACGTCGGCTGCGGCCGCACGCATGACCGGGCCGGCCTCCCGTACCGGAACCGGTCGCGCCTCCGTCCCGGAATGGTCACGCCCGCGGTCGTCCAGGCCTTCCGCGCGATCGGCTGGGGTTGGGGCGGCGTGTGGGCGGGATCGACCAGGGACTACATGCACTTCTCGGCCACAGGCCACTGATGCCGATGGTCCCGGCCCGCGCCGGGACCATCGAAGCCGACTTCGCTCAGGCGAGCGCGTCGAGGAGCTCGGCAAGGCGGTCCAGCGTCTCGGCGGCGCCGCCTTGCATTCCCGACCGGATGACCGCGTCTCGCATCTCCTTCGACTCGTAGAGAACGGCGGTCCTCATCGTCGTCACGCCGTCCTCCTCGGTGAGCGTCATCGTGTTGAGCGACTCGCCCGGATAGTCGTCGAACGACTCAGTCGTGACGAGCCGTTCGTGCGGCGAGATCTCCCGGAAGATCCCGCGGAGCGCCATCTCGGAGCCGTCCGGCCCGCGCATGACGTAGCGCCACGAGCCGCCGGGACGGAGGTCGATCTCACACACCGGGAGGCTCCAGCCCCTCGGCCCGTACCAGTTCGGGACGTGCTCGGGCTCGGTGCACGCGGCCCAGACGAGGGCGGCCGGAGCGTCGAAGGCCCGCGTGATCTCGACCTCCCGATCAGAAATGGTCGTGAACGCCGTCGCGCCGATCTCAGTCGTGGTGCTCATTTCCCATGCTCCTTTCGCTGCAGGTCTCGCAGATAGTCGTCCAATCGTTCGTAGCTCTCCTCCCAGAAGCGCCGGTACCCCTCGGCCCACTCCGCGACCTCCTTCAGCGGCGCCGCCTCGAGCCGGCAGGGACGCCACTGCGCCGCGCGCCCCCGCGCGATGAGCCCAGCCCGCTCGAGCACGCGCAGATGCTTGGAGACGGCAGGACCGCTGATCGTGAACGGTGCGGAGAGATCCTTGACGGTCGCCGGGCCCTCGCTCAGGCGGGCGAGGATGGCCCGGCGGGTTGGATCCGCGAGGGCGGAGAACGTCAGGGTGAGAGCGTCGGACGTCATATCGAACCTTCTAGTTAGATAACTAGAAGGTTATATACCTGGACAATGAGCTCTCTGTCAAGCCCATAAAGTCGGGCCATGTTCTCGGTCGACGAACGCGAGCGTGTCCGGGGCGAGCTGCTTGCGCACGCCGAGGCCGATCCGGACATCACCGCGGCCGCGATCACCGGCTCCGAGGCAAGCGGCTCGGCCGACAAGTGGTCAGACATCGACCTGGCGCTCGGGGTGCGCGGAGGCATCGCACCCGCGCTCGACCGCTGGACCGGGCTCCTCTACCGCGATTTCGATGTGGTCCACCACTGGGACCTGCCCTGGGGAACGACCGTCTATCGCGTCTATCTGTTACCGGACTGGCTCGAGGTCGACATCGGCTTCACGCCCGAGACCGAGTTCGGCCCACGCGGTCCGAACTGGCGCACGGTCTTCGGCGAGACCGTCGAGGTTCCCGCCGCCGGCGCACAGTCGCCCGACGAGCTCGCCGGCCTCGCCTGGCATCACGTGCTGCATGCGTGCGTCTGCATCGAACGAGGCAAGCGCTGGCAGGCGGAGTGGCTGATCCACGGCGTCCGCGAACACGTGCTGGCGCTTGCGTGCCTTCGGCTCGGCCACTCGACCCGATTCGCGAAGGGTGCCGACCTCCTTCCCGAGAAGCTGACAACGCCGCTCGAGGAATCGCTCGTCCGGTCGCTCGACGAGGTGGAGCTACGGCGGGCGCTTGCTTCGATCGCGGCCTTGCTCGCGAACGAGCTCGAACGGACCGATCATTCGCTCGCGAAACGGCTGAGGCCGATGCTGCTCGACCTCACCGCCCCGGACCGAACGTCCTGATCTTCAGCGCGTCTTAACACTCCCGTCCTAGATTCACGGTGTTGCTCCGTCGACTCACGTTGCTGCTCCTCGTGCCGCTTGCGGCGGTCGGAGCGGCGCGGGGCGCGCCCGCGGCCGGCTCGTGGAGCGCGCCCGTCACGATCGGGCCGGCGGCACCCGGAGCCGGCGTCCGCCTGCCCGTGGTCGCGCTCGACGCGCACGGAACCGCTACGGCGGTGTGGGAGGTCACGAGCGGCAGCGGCTACGTGGGCGCGACGGCACGTCGCCCGCACGGCGGAAGCTGGTCGGCGGCGGAAGCGCTCTCCGGCGGAGTTGCGGCCCAGCTGGCCGTCGACCCTCGCGGTGACGCGTTGGTCGTCTGGACCGGGGTCGACGGCACCTCACAGCGGATTCGGGCAGTGTTTCGTCCCGCCGGCGGGAAGTGGGGCTCGCCGCGGGACGTCTCGCCCGCGGGCGAGACCGCCTCCGTCCCCCGGGTGGCCCTCGACGCGCGCGGGAATGCGCTCGTGGTCTGGCCCGCTTTCGCCGGGACGTCCTATTCGATCCGGTCGATCACGCGCAGCGCGGCCGGTAGGTGGGGGCACGTGCTCATAACTGGTCCGCGGAACGGCTCGAGCGACGTCGACCTCGCGATGAATGCGCGCGGACAGGCGCTGATCGCGTGGGTGGAGTCGGGGGCGGTCCGTGTCTCCGCGCGATCGTCTTCCGGAAAGTGGAGTGCTCCCTCGACCCTGTCGGGGCCGCGAGACGATGGGCTCAACCCTCACGTCGCGCTGAACGACGCCGGAGCGGCGGTCGTGACCTGGCACGGCACGCCGACGGGCTCAGTCCCGGTCGTGCTCGAGGCGGCAATCCGGCCGGATCGAGGTCGCTTCGGCCCGGCCCGCCAGATCGGCGGCGAGGTGAGCGGATCGCGAGTCGCGATCGGCGCCTCGGGCCAAGCGGTCGCGCTCTGGTCGAATCGTGACGCGCTCTTCGCAAGCGCCCGGCCCCCCGGCGGCCGCTTCGGCAAGCCGCAGAGTCTCGCCGCCGGAGGCTTCGGGCCCGCAATCGGCGTAGACGGGAACGGGAACGCGACCGCCGTCTGGATCCGATCGGACGGGAAGTCGCTGTTCCTGCACGTGGCGCGGCGACCGGCACGAGGGGTGTTCGGGCAGGGGGTCGATCTTTCGCCCGTCGGGGCCGACTGCTTCCAGCATCGCTGCCTGGTCGGCGGAGAGGCGTCGATCGCCGTTTTGCGCCGCGGGGATGCCGTCGCGGCCTGGACCGTCAACCCCGACCCGCGCCGGTCTTACGGCAGCTACGTCCAGGCCGCCTCGTACACGGCGCGCTGAGCTTCAGATCCTCGCGTAGTGCGTGCGAACATACGGGCGCCGGAAGCCGAGCCGGCCGAAGTAGTCGTACGCAGGCGTGTCCATGTCGGGCGATGCGACCTCGATGTCGGCGATGAACGAGGTCGCTCCCTGGATGAGACCGTCCTCGACCATGAACGCGCAGATGGCCGCGTCCGGCGCGTAGTCCTTGGTCGTCAGCCCGGGAACTGGGCCGTCCATGCCGAACCAGGCGGTGCCGTCGGGACCGATGAACATCCCGCGCGCAGCAACGGTCTCGCCGTTCTCCCGGGCGACGTACTGCGACCAGCCGGGCCGGCCGATCAGCTTCTGAAGCCAGGGGCCCGTGTCGAGGCGGTACACCCGCTGCAGGAAGGACGCCCACTCGTCGGCAGTGTCGTGGGTGATGCGCTCGATGGCGATCTCCCTGCCCCCCGACGCGGGGAGCGCCTCGGCGGGCGTCCGTCCGTCTCGAACGACCCGGTCCTGCACGTCGAAGGCCTTCAGCCCGCGCTCCCGCAGCCAGCTCTCATATTCGGCGGGACGGCAGTGGGGCAAGGATTGGAGAAGGAACATCGTGATCCCCGCATCGCCGTAGCCGTGCAGGATGTCGTCGAGAGCCTCGGGCGACGCTTCCGCGACGACGCCGAGGCCGATCACGCGGCTGAAGTACCTGCGCCCCGTCGCGGCCCAGGACAGGACAAGGGCACCGGCCACCTCACGCGTCGCTCAGTCCGGCCTCCGCGGCGAAACCGGACGGGCAGGCCGCATAGAGATCCGCCCACGCGCGCGCCTCGGCGGCCTCGATCGCCGCTGCCTCGGTCAGGTCGACCGGCGTGGTGTCCATATCAGCCGAGGAGACTCCCGTCGGGGCGAACGACGCGCCAGACACCCCCGAACTCTTTCACGTTCTGGCACAGGATCTGGCCCGGTTTGCGGTCGCCGATCCGGCAGCCACGGCTGCCGCCATCAGGACGGTGACGCCTCGGGCTCGCATCCCGTCCAGGTCATCCCAGGGCCCCCGGACGTTACAGCTATGGGCTCGCCGCGCTCCGCGGGCGCAGATCGCCATAGTTCGTGGCTCGGGCAACCGTAGGAAGGACGCGTGATGAAGGACGAACAGATCCACCAGCAGATCGAAGGTCTCGTCGCCGAGGAGCACCGGCTCTGGCAGAGCGAATCGAGTGGGAGCGTGAGCGAGTCGGACCGACAGAGGCTCGCGTCGCTGAAGGTGAGTCTCGACCAGTGCTGGGACCTTCTTCGCCAGCGGCGCGCGCTTCGGGACGCGGGCTTCAGCCCCGAGAGCGCTCACGCTCGAGACAAGGAGACCGTGGAGCACTACGAGCAGTAGCGCGTGCCGCTGCAAAACCGGGTCACTCCCCTCGGCGAGCTCGTGGCCGACCCGGCGCGCGGCCTGGTCTACGGAAACCGCGGCTGCCTCCACGACGACTCCGGGCACATCCGGCGGCGGTACAACGGCAAGCGCTGGATCGCGTGCCGCCTGCGGTTCCGGAGTTGGCACCGTTCGCCGCTCCTTCAGCCTGGACGCTTCACGGAGCTCTTCTTCCTCGACGAGGCAACGGCCTACTCCGCCGGGCATCGCCCCTGCGCGCTCTGCCGCCGCGACGACTACGTCCGTTTCACGGCGATCTGGGCCGGCCTTCATCCCGGACGAACCGGAGCCGACGCGATCGACGCCGAGCTCCACGCCCAACGGGTCGATCCGGACACGCGCGGACAGCGTCGACATCGCGCGCAGATCCACGAGCTTCCGGACGGAGCGTTCGTCCTCCACGACGGCGCGCCGTCACTCGTCCTCGGGCGGCGCCTTCTCCCCTGGTCGCCCGCGGGGTACTTGAAGCCGAGACGACGGCCCGAGCGAGGTGACGCGATCCTGCTCACTCCGCCCTCGCTCGTCGCGGTGCTCCGGACGGGCTGGCAGCCCGTCGTCCCGTTGATTCACCCTTCGGCGCTCAACTCTCGTCGTCCCACGGCCGGTCGCCGCGCATGAGCACGACGAACGCCTCGGCGCCCGGAGCCCCGGCGCGCTCGCGAACGATCTCCAGCGCAGTAGCGAACGACTTCTCGTCGGCAGCCGCGAATGCGCTCCAGCCGTCCCACACGACCACGGTCTTCCGCTCACCGTCGACGTCGCCGAGGCTGTCGGCGAGGGCGTCCCAGTTGAAGCCGAAGTAGTCCGGGAAGCCGAAGGCCCGGTTCGCTGCGTCGAGGAAACCCGCCTTGTCACCTGCCGACGAGGTGTCGAGGTGCACGAAACGCCACCCTCGTCCCTCGGCGTCGGCGCGCAACTCGGCGACGCTCGCAGAAGACGTCTCCCGGTAGACGCCCGAGGGTCGCGCGCCGCCGAGCACGTCCTCCAGGCCGCTCACCTCGAGATCCTTCGGAACGAGTTGTAGTGGTCGTCGGTGTAGTAGAGCTCTCCGCGCGCTCCGGTCACGATCCTTCTTGCCCCGCGCGTCGATGCCCCCGGGGTCTCGACGGTGTACTCGCGGTAGTAGCCGCCGTGCTCGCGCGGCAGGATCCTCTCGCGGTTGCCGAAGACGGCGCCGTCACGCCGGTGCGGGAAAGGCCCCTTGGCCCGGATAAGGCCCAGCGTTCGGCGCGCCTGGGGCGGAAGATCGGCAAGCGCGATCCAGTGGAGCCCACTCGCGGGATCCACGGACTGCGCGCCGGTCGTCGCCGAGGTGGGTCGCGTGGGCGCGTCGGTCTTCGTCGTGCCCAGCCAGAGCCAGCCGACTGTCGCCGCGAGGACCACGACGAGTACACCGAGCGCCGTGCGCGCTCCCTTCACGGCCGCAGCCTATGCGTTTACGAGCGCGGGCTCAGCGCGGCTGAGGCACGACCCGGATGTAGGGCTTCGGTTCCTTCCACTCGCCGAAGATCTCCTTGGCCTCGTCGTTCGAGACCGAGCCGGCGATGATCACGTCCTCGCCCAGCTGCCAGTTGACCGGCGTCGAGACCTTGTGCTTCGCGGTCAGCTGCAGCGAGTCGATCACACGCAGGACTTCGTCGAAGTTGCGTCCCGTCGTCATCGGGTAGACAAGGATGAGCTTGACCTTCTTGTCCGGCCCGATGACGAAGACATTTCGCACCGTCTGGTTGTCGGCTGCCGTCCGGTCGGCCGGGTCACCCGAGACGTCGGCACCGAGCATCCCGAAGAGCTTCGACACCTTGAAGTCCGAGTCGCCGATGATCGGGTAGTTAGGACGCGAGCCCTGCGTCTCCTCGATGTCGTCGGCCCAGAGGTCGTGCTTGTCGATCGGGTCGACCGAAAGCCCCATGATCTTGGTGTTCCGCCTGTCGAACTCGGGCTTGATGCTAGCCATGTAGCCGAGCTCGGTCGTGCAGACCGGGGTGAAGTCCTTCGGGTGCGAGAAGAGGACGGCCCAGGAGTCGCCGATCCAGTCGTGGAAGCTGATCGGGCCTTCGGTCGTCTCCGCCTCGAAGTCAGGTGCGGTGTCGCCAAGCTGCAAAGCCATGGTCCTCCTCGGTCGAAACGGTACCCCGCTCCGTGGTCTACCAGATCCAAGGAGGTCTACAAAGGCTGGCCTGCCGTGGCTGGCCCGCCTTCGTCTGGCGCCGACGGCTACCGGCCCTGCCGGCACATGCGGAGCTGGTTGAGGCACCGGCTGACCAGCGACTGCAATGCCCCGGGGCGCCAAGCGTTGAAGAAGTCCGCGTGCCCCGAGAACTGGCCGCCCGAAGCGAGCGCCACGTCCTCCCCGCCTGCGATCGGGTAACGGTAGATCAGCGTGATTGCCGGCACTGCGACCGGATGGGAGGCCGGGCACTGTCCGCGCACGGAGTACGCCATGTGACTCGCGTGATCCGGGCTGTCGAGCGTCGTGCCGTTCCAGCAGTCCGGGAACATCACGTGCAGCCGGAGCATCGCGCCCGCCGGGCATGTCGGCACGGTGCTCGACGGAGGGATGCCCGCCTCAACACCGCAGTTCCAGAAGGTGATCTTGCGGCCCTGCGGGGTAGTCGCGTGCGAGTTTCCGGCCACGATCTCGAGGCCCTGCGGGAAAGACTGAACCGGCGCGAGCGAGTGACGGCGGTAATAGATGGTCGCGCCGCGCGGCAACACCGTCTGGCCGTTCTGGAGGAGCGTCGGCATCCAGTACGCGGCCGTCTCTCCGCTTCGGCGGCACGTCGTTGCCGCTGCGCGGAGAGTTCGAAGCGTCGAGAACGCGTTGGTCGAGACGTTCCCGACAAAGGAGTGATCATGAGACTTGCCGGGTTGCCCGGGGAACACGATCGGATCGTCCATCGCCTCGTGACTGAACCGGCACGAACCGATGAAGTTGACGCCCTGAAGCTGCCGCAGCGAGGTCGCCGGGACTCCACCGGCGCTCGTCGTCGCCGACGCCGCCGACACCACCCCGGAGCCGACGAGGAGCAGGAGCCCCACCACAAGCGTGGATCCCCTCACCTGAACCCCCTTTCGAAAGTGATGCCTCGGTGAGGAGTCGAACCTATACCCGAAAAGGCAAGGAAATACGCGAGATCCTGTAAAGCAACGTAAACCGGCGCAGGGTCTATGCCGGCGTCGGCAGGCCCTCGATAGCGCGGAGCGCGCGGCTCATCTCGTCTTCGTCGAGCGCGACGTCCTCGAGCTTTCCGGCGAAGTGGTTGTCGTAGGCGGCCATGTCGAAATGGCCGTGCCCTGAGAGGTTGAAGAGGATCGTGCGCTCCACCCCGTCCTCGTCCGCGGCCCGCGCGGCCCGGAGCGCCCCGTGAATCGCGTGGGCGGACTCGGGCGCGGGCAACGTTCCTTCGGTTCCGGCGAAGAGGACGGCCGACGCGAAGACGTCGCTCTGGAGGTACGCCTCTGCGCGGACGAGCCCGTCGCGCACGAGCTGCGAGATCAACGGCGCGACGCCGTGATAGCGAAGCCCGCCCGCATGGATCGGCGCTGGGACGAAGTCGTGTCCGAGGGTGTGCATCGGCACGAGGGGCGTGAGCTTGCTCGTGTCGCCGAAGTCGTAGGCGAAGAGGCCGCGCGTCAGCGTCGGACAGGCGGCCGGCTCGCAGGCGAGGACGTCGATGTCGCGGCCGCTGATCTTCTCGCGCAGGAACGGGAAGGCCAGGCCCGCGAAGTTCGAGCCTCCACCAACGCAGCCGATGACGACGTCCGGGAACGCCCCCGCGAGCTCCATCTGGGCGAGGGCCTCCTGCCCGATCACCGTTTGGTGGAGCAGGACGTGGTTGAGGACGCTTCCGAGCGAGTACGCCGTGTCCTCGCGCCCGACGGCGTCCTCGACGGCCTCGGAGATTGCGATCCCGAGGCTGCCGGGCGAGTCGGGACGGTCGGCGAGAATCGCGCGGCCGCTCTCGGTGTCTTCCGAAGGGCTCGCCACGATCTCCGCGCCCCAGGTCTGGATCATCGAGCGACGGAAGGGCTTCTGGTCGTACGAGATCCGGACCATGTAGACCTTGCACTCCAGGCCGATGAGCTTGCACGCGAACGCGAGCGCGCTCCCCCACTGCCCGGCGCCGGTCTCCGTCGCAAGCCTCGTCCGACCTTCCTTCTTGTTGTAGAACGCCTGAGCCACCGCAGTGTTCGGCTTGTGGCTTCCCGGAGGGCTGACGCCTTCGTACTTGTAGAAGATCCGCGAGCGAGTGCCGATCGCCGCCTCGAGGCGGTGCGCGCGGAAGAGCGGCGTCGGGCGCCAGAGCGCGTACAGCTCGAGGATCTCCTCCGGGATCGGGATCTCGGCCTCCTCGCTCACCTCCTGCCCGATCAGCTCCATCGGGAAGAGCGGGGAGAGGTCGTCGGGCCCGACCGGCTGCCCCGTGCCCGGGTGGAGCACCGGCTGCATCGCCGTGGGCATGTCGGCGCGGATGTTGTACCAGTGTCGCGGTAGCTGAGACTCCTCGAGGAGGAACTTCGTCTGGCCTCCTGTCGCAGTCCGCGGCTGCTGCACGCCGCGAGCATAGTCCTCGTCCGAGCCCGCCGCCACCGGCCGACTTGACAGACACCGGAGCGTGTGCGAGAGTCGGCTTGTCAAGTCCTGTGGGCCCTCGGGTTCGCAGGACTTGGCGTTTTTAAGGGGATCTTTCCGCCGGCACCCGCTTGCTCCATGCGTAAAGTGACGGGGATGGTCGATCTCGAGCTCGTGCTCCGTGCCGCGCGGGGGCTGCACAGGGACAACCGGACGTCGCTCGTCCCGCCATGGATCGGTCCGGCGTTTCTGCTCTGCGCGATCGTCCTGATTCCGTGGGCGGCGATGCTCTTCTTGGCGCTTCCGCGGCACTACGGCGCGAACCACTGGCGGTTCGCCTGGGGCGGATTCGACATCGCCCTCTCCCTCGCCCTTGCTGCCACGGCGTTCGCCGTCCTGAGGCGGTCACCGTTCGGCGAGGTCGCCGCGACGATCACCGGCACCCTGCTCGTCTGCGACGCGTGGTTCGACGTGCTCACATCGCGCGGCACGTCGGACATCGTGCAGGCCCTCCTCGCGGCGGCGCTGGTGGAGCTGCCACTCGCGGCTCTGTGCTTCTGGATCGCGCTCAACCTCGCCCGTGCGATGGAGGTCGCCCGCCCGTTCCTGCAGGCCGCGGGCTTCCGCGTCCGCGACCGGCGGTTGATTCCGCCGGAGGCTCCGGTGGAGATCAACCACACACCGAAAGCACCGCTGCCCCTCTGATCGTCCCGGCGCGGAGGCGCGCGAGCGCCTCATTGGCAGAGGCGAGCGGAAAGGCCTCGACCTGCGTGTGCACCCCCACGCTCGAGGCAAGTCGGAGGAACTCCTCGCCGTCGCGCCGCGTGAGGTTCGCAACCGAACGAATCACTCGCTCTCCCCACAGCAGCTCGTAGGGGAAGGCGGGAATGTCGCTCATGTGGATGCCGGCGCAGACGACGACGCCGCCCTTTGCGAGCGCACGGAGAGCGGCCGGGACGAGCTCGCCGGCGGGCGCGAAGATGATCGCCGCGTCGAGCTCTTCCGGGGGCGACTCCTCGGATGCGCCGGCCCACTCCGCGCCGAGCGAGCGCGCAAACTCCTGACCGACGGCGTCGCCCTCCCGGGTGAACGCGAACACGCGTCGGCCTCCTGCGCGCCCGACCTGCGCGATCACGTGCGCCGCGGCCCCGAACCCGTACAGCCCGAGCCGCTCCGCGTCGCCGGTGAGCCGGAGCGCCCGGTATCCGATCATGCCCGCGCAGAGAAGGGGCGCCGCCTGGATCGAAGGGTATTCCTGCGGCACCGGGAAGCAGAAGCGGGCGTCGGCGACCGCCGCCTCGGCGTAGCCCCCGTCGAGCGTGTACCCCGTGAAGCGGGCCAGGTCACAGAGGTTCTCCCGTCCGCTGCGGCAGTAGCGGCAGATGCCGCAGGTCCAGCCGAGCCACGGAATCCCGACCCGGTCCCCCGCGGCGACGCCGTCCACGCCGGTGCCGATCTCCTCGACGACGCCCACGATCTGGTGGCCGAGGACGAGCGGCAACTTCGGGCTCGACAACTCGCCGTCGACGATGTGGAGATCTGTCCGGCAGACCCCGCACGCCTCGACGCGAACAGCCAGCTGTCCAGGCCCCGGCTCGGGGCGCGGCAGGGTCTCGAGCGTCAGGTGCTCTCCGGGCTTCGTCAGGACCATGGCCCTCATCGGTGTCCCCGAATGATGCCGCCGAAAAGACCCCCTAAAACGCCAAGTCCCGCGAACCCGAGGGCCCACAGGACTTGACTGCGCCACTCTGTCAGACGGCGACGCTCGTTGTCAAGGGGAAGGTTCATCCGTACCATTCCGCTCCCGATGAGAGTCGCGCTCGCATCGTTCGCCGCTCTGCTCGCCGTCGCCGCCTCGGGCTGCGGCGGCTCCTCGACGACGACCACGACGAACGCGGCCGGCAAGGTCACGGTCGCCTGTCACGTCAGCTTCGCAAAGACGAAGTTCGCAGTCCATACGGGCGTCGCGGCCGCCGCGTTCTACCGCTACATCTACAAGCCTTACCGCGCCGGGTCGTTCAAGAAGGACGCGCCGGGCCGCCGCAAGGCACTGGTCAAGGCCGCCGCGTCCGCAGCGGTCGCGATCCACGAGCTCGGGCAGGCCGCGAAGGCGGCGCGCTGCGACGGGCCCGCGCTCGCGAAGATCGCACCGGCCTTCGACGCCGTCCTCGCGCCGCTCGAGACCTTGCGCTCTTTGAAGACCGGAGGCGGCGTCGGCGCGATCGCCGCCGCGCAAACGGCGTTCGAAGCGCTCACCTCGAAGGCCTCGTCGGCGGGCGCACCCGTTCACACCACCCCCTGACAAAGGCGCAGCGCCGGTAGCCAAAAGAAGGCGGGGCCCGCGGCTTTCCCGGCTGCGGACCCGCGAATCCCGAGCTAGTGCGACGTTCGCAGCGCGGCGAGCAGCTCCTGGTGGCGGCGCTCCTCGTCGCTCGGGGCCTCCTCCTCGGCGTCCCGGCCGGTCCTGCGCGCCATCATCATCTGCACCGGCTTGACGATGAAGAAGAAGACCGCCGCGGCGATGGTGATGAACTGGATCGCGGCCGTGATGAACGAGCCGTACTTGAAGAGGGACTTGTGGATCGTGAACGTCAGACTGCTGAAGTCGGCCTTGCCGAAGATCGCGCCGATGATCGGCGTGATGATGTCGGCGACGAACGCATTCAGCAGCGCGGCGAAGGCAAGGCCCATGACGAAGGCAACGGCGAGCTCGATCAGATTGCCCTTCATCAGGAAGTCCCTGAACTCCTTCAGGATTCCACTCATTGCGCCCCCTTGGGTCTCGAAATGGATGGGTGAGGCGGGATACTGACCACTGACATCCTTCCTTCAAGCTGACGGCGTGCAGCCCTGCAGTGCATGTCCTATGCTCGGGCCAGGCGGCAGGCACAACACGAGAGGAGCGCCCGATGGACTTCAACAAGTTGAAGGACAAGGCGAAGAGCATGATCGACAAGCGCGGCGGGACGGAAAGCGTCAAGGAGGACGCCGGGGAGCTGAAGGACGTTGCCACCAGTGACGAGAGCCTCACCGAGAAGGGCAAGGATGCCGCCGAGGCGATCAAGGACCCAGGCGCTCCGGGCGAAGGCGCCTAGCCTTCCGATTGACTAGCGCGGTCGAGGGCACGGCCGCCGCCCTGCTCGAGCGCGAGCTCGCTCGATTCGAGCGTGAGCATCCGCGCTCGCACGAACTGGCGCGGCAGGCCGAAGAGAGCCTCCTCGCCGGGGTGCCCATGCCCTGGATGGTGCGGTGGGCCGGCCGTTTCCCGGTCTTCGCCGACGAGGCGCACGACGCGCGCCTCCGGGACGTCGACGGCCACGAGTACGTCGACTTCTGCCTCGGCGACACGGGCGCGATGACCGGTCACTCCCCGGAGGCGACTGTGCGCGCGGTAGCATCTCGGGCCGGTCGCGGAATCACGTTGATGCTTCCGGGGGAAGACGCGCTCTGGGTCGGACGGGAGCTGGCCAGGCGCTTCGGCCTTCCCCGCTGGCAGTTCGCCCTCACGGCGACCGATGCGAACCGCTTCGCGATCAGGCTCGCCCGCGGGCTGACCCGGAGACCAAAGATCCTGGTCTTCAACTGGTGCTATCACGGAACCGTCGACGAGACCTTCGCGACGCTCGCCGGCGGCCGGGTGGTCGCGCGCGAGGGCAACGTCGGACCGCCGGTCGCGCTCGCGGAGACGACACGCGTCGTCGAGTGGAACGATCGCGACGGTCTGCGGAGGGAGCTCGCCTATGGCGACGTTGCCTGCGTCCTCGCAGAGCCGGCGCTGACCAACATCGGGATCGTGTTGCCCGAGCCCGGCTTTCACGAAGCGCTGCGCGACGCGACTCGCGAGGCGGGGACCCTCCTGATCATCGACGAGACGCACACGATCTGCGCGGGACCCGGCGGCTATACGGCGGCGCACGGGCTCGAGCCCGACCTGCTCACGATCGGCAAGCCGATCGGAGGAGGCATTCCCGCCGCGGCCTATGGCTTCTCGGCGGAGGTCGCCGATCGCCTCGAGGCGATGATGCCCCGCGACGAGCGCGCCGACATCGGCGGAATCGGCGGGACGGTCGCCGCCAACATCCTCTCGTTCGCGGCGATGCGGGCGACGCTTTCCGACGTGCTCACCGACGAGGCGTTCGAGCGGATGATCTCCCTCGGCGAGCGCTTCGAGGCGGGTGTCGCAGACGTGATCGCGCGGCACGGCCTTCCCTGGCACGTGACGCGGCTCGGCTGCCGCGTGGAGTACCTGTTCAGCGCGGACCGCCCACGCAACGGCAGCGAAGCGGCGGCCGCGGGCGACGCCGAGCTCGATCGGCTCGTCCACCTCTACGCGCTGAACCGCGGCATCCTGCTGACGCCGTTTCACAACATGGCGCTGATGTCGCCGGCGACGACCACCGGGGACGTCGACGCACACACGGCAGTCTTCGACGAGGCTGCGGGTGAGCTCGCGGCTCTTCGTTGATTTCCGGCGCGAGGAGCGGGAGGATCGACGCTTCCAGCCCTGAAGGGAGGCAGGACGTGACGTCCATCGTCCACAGGATCGAGATCGACCGAAAGCCCGAGGACGTGTTCGCCTACCTCGACGAGGTCGAGCGGCACGGAGAGTGGCAGAAGGAGATCGTCGGCGCGCAGCGGCAGACCGAAGGGCCGATCCGTGTCGGCACGCGCGTCACCGAGACGCGCAAGGTCCCCGGCGGGAATCGCTCGATGACGTACGAGATCACCGAGCACGACCCTCCACGCAAGTCCGCCTTCCGCGTTCTCGACGGGCCGATCCGCGCGATCGGAACCGTCTCGATCGACTCCCTCGACGACGGCTCACGCTCGCGCGTCACGATCGACCTCGACTTCGAGGGGCGCGGCCTCACGGGCAAGCTATTGCTCCCGATCGCCAAGAGCCAGGCGCGGAAGCAGGTTCCCGAGGCCCAGGCGCGGATGAAGGAGCTGCTCGAGGGCGGGACGTCGGCCGGCACCGGCTCGCCTTGACGCCGCCTTCCGGGCGCCGCTACTCTCGGACGGTCAGCGACCGGAAGGAGGAGCGTCCAGATGACTGTGTCCTGTTGCCCCCTTCCAGGCGTCGCCTGATCCTCTTCGCGAGCACGTCCCGCTAGCACCAAGCGCAGAGCTCGATCGCCCAGGCGGCGCGTTCACGTCCGCCGAGAGCGAAGGAGACTGTGCTCGACCACGACAGCGTCCGGAGCGTCGAGCTCCGAGCCAACCCCGAAGTACGCGAGATGCGCCTCTACGCGATGGACGCGTGGGTTCGCCGTGCCGCGATCCTGACCGACCGCGACAGGCTCGAGGCGATCCTCCTCGGCGCGGCCGAGCGAGGCGGCGCCTGCGTGGTCGGCGACGAGTTCTTCGTGTTTCCCAACGGCGCTGTCACGGGCGTCCTCCTGCTCGCCCAGTCACACCTCAGCCTTCACACCTGGCCCGAGCTCGCGCTCGCGAACGTCGACCTCCTCTCCTACGGAGACGTGCGTGGCGACGTGGTTCTGCGCGTGATCCGGGATGAGCTCGGCGCCGAGCGCGCGCGCATCAGGCGCATCCGGAGGTCTCTTGACTGACGACAGGCGGATCGTCGCCGAGGTGGCCGCAGCGGTCGGGCTGGCAGAGGGTGAGGCGGGCGTCGCCGCGATCCTCGCGGCGCTCGCACGTCTGGAGCCCGTCTCGACCCGCCGGCTCAGCCGCACGGTGGACCTGCCCGTCCCCATCGTTGCCTCTGTCTGCGGAGAGCTGCGCAAGCGCGCGGTCGTCGCAGAGGAGCGGCCCGCGCAGCTCACGGAGGGCGGCCGCCTGCTCTATGCCGGCCGCCGCCTCGAGCTCGGGCGGTCGGCGTGCCCGACGTGCGCGGGGCTCGGCAGCGTCGTCGGCGGGGAGCTTGCGCCGGTCGCGGCCGAGGTCGCAAGGGCCGCGAGGGCGGCCCCGCGGCCGCGCCTCGACCTCGACCAGTGTCATTGCACCGTCGGCACGAAGCTGCGCAGGGTGCTCGCGCTGAACGACGCGGACGCGCTCGCCGGCCGGAGGATCCTGTTACTGGGAGACGACGACCTGACCTCGCTCGCGATCCAGAGCGTCGTCCGTGCCTTCGGAACGGGACCGGTGGTCGAAGAGATGGTCGTGCTGGACGTCGACCCGGAGGTGATCGCGTTCGTCCGCACGCAGCTGCGGGAGGCTCCGTTTCCCGTCTCCTGCGTCGAGCATGACCTGCGCGACCCCCTGCCGGCCGCACTGGAGTCTCGCTTCGACACGATCGTCACCGACCCGCCCTACACCGTGCCGGCAGGCCGCCTGTTTCTCTCCCGCGCTGCGCAGGCGCTGCGCGGTCACGACGGCACCGTCTTCTTCTCCTTCGGATCGAGGCGGACGGGGGCCGCCCGGGAGATCCAGCGCGCGATTGCCGAGATGGGGCTCGTCATCCGCCGGCTCGTGCCCGACTTCAACGAGTACGTCGGCGCCGGAGCGCTGGGAGGGACCAGCCACCTGTACCAGCTGGTCGCGTCACCGGACGTCCGTCCTGCGGTTAACGGCTTCAGTGACGCGCCGCTCTACACGGGTGACCGTGCACTGTGAACTGCCTTCGCGCCCGTCGCGCACGCGTGGTCGAGCGCAGCTCCGAGGGCGTCCCCACGGGCAAGGGAGACCAGGAACGCAGCCGCGAAGGCGTCGCCGGCGCCGAACGACGGCGGCCCGGCGACGGGGGGAGCGGCCCGCCGCTCGACGAGATCGGCCTGCGCCGCGAGCGCTCCCTCGGCTCCGAGCTTGACGCACGCGACGGAGAACGAACGGGCCAGCTCCCTCACTGCGTCGATCGGCTCGAGACCTGTTGCGGCCCTCGCTTCTGCGGCGGTCGCGAACACCACGCCCGCCAGACGTGCAAGCGCGGCGAGATCAGCATCTCGCGCCAGCGTGGGCGAGGCGAGATCGATGCCGGCCCAGTCCCCCGTGAAACGCTCGAGCGCCGCCTGTGCGGCAGCGTCCGATCCCTCTTGCAAGAGAGCGAAGCCCGACACGAGGAGCACGCTTCCGTCGAGCCGGTCCGGCACGTCCGCGGGGGAGAAACGTGCGTTGGCACCGCGGTCGGCGACGACGCCGGGCCCCTCGTCCCCGAGGAGGGCGACCGCGACTCCCGTGCCCAGCTCGGGGTCCCGAGCCAGGGCTGCGTCCACGCCGGCCGCCGCGAGAGCGGCGGTGACGAGCTCGGCGCCGGGATCCGCGCCGACGCGCCCGACGACGGCGGCGTCCGCCCCGAGCGAGGCGGCCGTGAGCGCCGCGTTCACGGCCGAGCCGCCGGGCCGCAGGCTGACATCCGCATGCACGCGCCGGCCCGGGCGCGGCGCCCGTCCGCAGATCACGTCGACGAAGACGTCACCGACCGCGACGAAACGCACCGATCAGGTGCCCGCTGAGGAGAGGATCTCTCGCACGCGCGGAGCCGCCAGGAAGCGGGTCGACCGTTCGGGCGCCAGCTGGGCGGCGAACGTCTCGATCAGGCGGCGCGCCTCTGCGTGAGCAGCGCCGGCGGCACCGTCGTCACCGAGCTCGTATGCGACGCGGCCGAGGGCCGCATGCGCACGCCAGCGCTCCGGCGCTCCGACCAGAGCGTCAGCGATCGCAGCGCCTTCGCGCAGAGCCTCCAACGCCTCGTCGCGTTGCCCGAGCCGGGCAAGCCCTTCGCCCAGGGACGTCAGCGAGCGGCCTTCGTACTTGCGGCGCCTCGTCCGTCGGGCGATCTCGATCGCTCGCCGCGCCCACTCGACCGCCGACTCTGCGGGCTCGGCCTGGACGGCGATCTCGGCGCGGGCCGCGGCGAGCCGGCCGGCGATGAGCCACGTGGTCCAGGCAGTCGCCTTCTCGGCACCCTCCCACAGCGCGGGCCACGCGACCTGCGCTCCGCCGACATCTCCGGCCAGGAGCTGGGTGAAGAGCAGGTCGGAGCGCGCGAACTGGGTCGGCATTCCGAAGGTCATGGCCGCGGTGAGCTCGAGCGCTTGCTCGCTGCGGCTGCGAGCCTCGTCGAGGTCGTAGAGCTCGCGATAGGCGAGCGCGGAGTAGTTGAGGACGGCGGCCGGGTTCTGGCCGAGCTCTTTGGCGAGCTCCAGCATCTCGTCCCAGATGGCGATCGCCTCCTCGTGACGGCCGAGCCCGGCCAGGCCGAGCGCCTCGAACCCTCCGCCTCGGAGGAGGCTCTCTGCGCTGAACACGTCTCTCGCCGTGGCGCGCGTCCTCCGCGACAGCTCGACCGACTGGTCGTACTCCCCGGTCCAGTACTTCGCGTCGGCGTGAAGGTGCAGATGCTGGGCGAGGTCGAAGCTTCGCATCCCGGGAACCCAGACCTCGAGCGCCTTGTCGCCGAGCTCGAGGGCACGGTCGATATCGCCTTCCCCGCCCCGCATGGCGAGAGCCTGGCTCTCCGTGGCGAGCGCGGCGGCAGCGGCTGACTGGTCGCCGAGCTCCTTGGCGAGTGGAAGCGCCTCCTGGGCGATCGCGAGGGTCTCCTCGTCACGCTCCGTCCAGAGCGTCGCATGGCCCCTGGAGATGAGCGCGTCGAGCCTCTCCGGCCCGGCAAGCTCGGGAAGGAGCTCGGCGAGCTCCTCCGCGGCGCGTTCGTACTCCTGGATCTCGACGAGCGCGAGACCGCGCTCGAGCCGGATGCGGCGCTTCAGGTCCTCGTCCTCGGCAAGCTCGAGGGCCCTGGAATAGAGATCGACGACCGCGCTCTGTGCCCAGCTGCGCCTGGCAGCCTGCGCGGCTGCCAGCAGGTACGGAATCGCGCGTCCCGGCTCGCCGCCCTCGCTCCAGTGGTAGGCGAGGATCGAGCGAAACGTCTCGGCCGAGTCTTCGACGGCTCCCTCGATCGCCCGCGCGACCTTGGCGTGGAGCTCACGGCGCGCAGCCCGCGGAACCGTTGCGTACGCGACCTCACGGATCAGCATGTGCTTGAAGGTGAACTGAGCGTCGCCCGAGATCTGGCCGGCGTGGTCATGCCGAACGAGGCCGCGCACCTCGAGCATGCTCAGCGCCTCGTCGAGGTCCGGGATATTGCTGACGGCGTCGAGGATGCCGCGCCAGAACGTTCGGCCGACGACCGCGGCCGACAGAAGCGCCGCCCGTGCCTCTGCCGGGAGGGCATCGATCCGCGCCGAGATCGCCTCGCGGACGGTGACGGGAAGAGCGCCTGCGTCCCCGAGCTCGAGCACGGACGCGGCAAGCTCCTCGAGGAAGAGCGGATTTCCTCCCGAGACCTCGACCAGACGGTCGAGATCGAGCGTCCGGCCGGGGAATTCGTCGACGATGCCTGTCGCCAGCTCGGCCGCCTCGTCTGCGGAGAGTGGCTCGAGGAGGATCGTCGTCTGAGGCACGAGGCCCCCGCCCCAGGTCGGCCGGGAATCCAGCAGCTCCTGCCGCGTCAGCGCGATGAGGACGAGCGGTGCGTCGCGCAGACGCTGGGCCAAATGCTCGAGCAGCTCCATCTCGCTCGCCTGCGCCCAGTGCACGTCCTCGAAGACGAGCAAGGTCGGATGCGCGAGCCCGACGCACTCGAGGAATCGCCGCGCCGCGAAGAACAGCAGCATCCGGTTGACCTGAACGTCTTCGGCGGGGACGAGACCGAGCAACAGCGAGAGATACCGAGCGGTGGCCGCGACCTCGTCCGGCGGCATGACGGCAGCAACCGCTGCGTCGAGCCTCTCCCGCGCGACGGACGGCGGGTCGGACGCGATGATCCCGCTCGCGTCCCGCACGAGGAAGGAGAAGGCCTGATAGCCCGCCTGCCCTCCGTACGGAAGGCAGCGGCCGCGCAGGATCTTGCCGTCGTCCGCTGCCACGAGCGCCGCCACTTCGCGGCAGAGGGTCGACTTGCCGATGCCCGGTGGGCCGACGACGGTGACGAGATGAGGTCGACGCTCGGCGACCGTCCGGGCCCAGATCGAGCGCAGCAGCTCCAGCTCTTGCCTGCGGCCGACCAGCCGCCTCGCGGCGAGCGGCCGCTCGGCCGGCGCAGTGGTCGGCTCGACGGCGAGCCAGGCCTCCAGCGGCAGCGCTTTTCCTCTCGCTTCGACGGTGATCGTCTGCTCGTAGCGGATCGCCTGCCGGGTGGCCCGGTACGTCTCGGTGCCGGCGATCACCCGTCCGGCGGGAGCGGCCGTCTGGAGGCGCGACGCCGTGTTGACGACGTCGCCCATCGCGAGTGCCTCGCCCTGCTGTGAGCCGAGCGAGACGACCGCCTCCCCGGTGTTTACGGCCGCACGAGCCGACAAGCCGAGCTCGTGCTCGCGGTTCAGGAGAGTGATTCCCTCGAGCACGCTCAGCGCCGCCCGCACCGCGCGCTCGGCGTCGTCGCCGTGGGCGACCGGTGCGCCGAAGACCGCCATGACGGCGTCGCCGATGAACTTCTCGAGCACGCCGCCGTGCTCCTCGATCCGCTGCTTCGCATCCGCGTGGTAGAGCTGGAGAGCATCCCGCACGTCCTCCGGGTCGGCGCCGTCCGACCGGGCAGTGAAGCCCACGAGGTCGACGAAGAGGATCGAGACGAGCTTCCGTTCCTCGGCGAGGCCGACTTGCTGCTCGAGCGACGCGCCGCAATGGCTGCAGAAGCGTGCGCCCTCGGGGTTCGCCTCGCCACAGCTCGGGCAGGTGGTCGGAACGTCGACTGCGGCCACGCCCATAGTGTGGCCGCTCGCCGGCCGCATCGCCACGCTGATCGACGCGCGTGTTCGCGGTCCGACCAAACTGGGTCTGACCCCGATCCTGTGTCGAAAGCGTGACGTTCCTTCCACAGCCGCCGTGCGCGGACACGGCTACGCGCCGGCAACGGTCGGCACCGACGCCGAGGGAGCCGGGTGGGACTGGGCTAGTGTGCCCCGATGGATGCGTTGCCCGAGCTGGTCCGCTCCCGGCGAACGCACAAGTCCTTCCGTCCCGAGCCCGTGCAGCGGGAGACTCTCGACGACCTGCTCGGGCTCGCACGCTGGGCGCCGAATCATCACCGCACGAACCCGTGGCGCTTTCGGGTTGTCGGGCCGCGGTCGCTCGCCCTGCTCAAGGACGCGGCGGGCCCGGCGGAGGCACCGAAGCTCGATCGCGCTCCGACGCTGGTCGTCGCCTCGTGCGTCCGGAGCGGCGACGCGACTCAGGACGAGGAAGACGCCTACGCAACAGCAGCCGCCGTTTACGTCGTGCTACTTGCCGCTCATGCTCGTGGCCTCGCCGGCTACTGGCGGACTCCCGAAGTCATGCGAACGCAGGCCGGGCGGGAGGCCGTCCGGCTGCCCGCGGACGAGCGCTTCATCGGTTTGATCCACCTGGGCGAGCCGCGCAACGCACCACCCACACCGGAACGCGCGCCGCTCGAGACCTACCGCATCTTTCTCCCGTAACGCCTCTGGCCGAATCTCCGTTGAAGAGGCATGTCCGATGCCCCAATCCGCGGCGGGCTGCACGACGTCGTGTGCCCGCATTGCAGCAAACCGTTCTGCGCCGAGTTGATCGCGGGCAGGACCGAGCGGCATCAAGGCTTCAAGTGCCCACACTGCACGCTCCTCGTACGAGCGGACCGGGCCGAGCGGGGCGCGATCTTGCGCCGAAAGCGGCACGTTTCTTCCCCAGGCGGCGAAGACGGCCACGTCGAAACCGGTGCGCGCTGCGACGACCCGAGGGTCCGCCGGGGTCTTAGACGCAGTCTTTGAGGCCCTGCGCCTCGGGCAGGGACTCGAGCTTCTTGAGCGTGTTGTTCTCGATCTGCCGGATGCGCTCGCGCGTGACGCCGAAGGCACGGCCGACCTCCTCCAGCGTGCACGGCTGCGCTCCCGAGAGCCCGAACCGGAGCTCGATCACCTGGCGCTCGCGCTCGGGCAGCGCCGACAACGCATGCTCGACGTCCTCCCTGCGCAGCGAGAGCGTGGCCGTGTCGAACGGCGATTCCGCCGAGTCGTCCTCGACGAAGTCGCCGAGCTCGGACTCCTCCTCCTCCCCGATCGGCTTCTCGAGTGACACGGGAAGCTGCGACATCCGCAGGATCTCGCGCACCTCTTCGGTCGTGATCTCGAGCTCCTCCGCGATCTCGTCGGGACGCGGCTCACGGCCGAGCCTCTGTACGAGCTGGCGCTCGATGTGGACGACCTTGTTCAGCTTCTCGACCATGTGCACGGGGATGCGGATGGTCCGCGCCTTGTCCGCGATCGCGCGGGTCACAGCCTGCCGGATCCACCAGGTCGCGTAGGTCGAGAACTTGTATCCCTTGCGGTAGTCGAACTTCTCGACGGCCCGGATCAGTCCGAGCGAGCCCTCCTGGATCAGGTCGAGGAAGCTCAGCCCGCGACCGAGATAGGACTTGGCGATCGAGACGACCAGCCGGAGGTTCGCCTCGATCATCTGCCGCTTCGCCGACATGTCGCCGCGCTCGATGCGCTTGGCGAGGTAGACCTCCTGGTCGGCGGTGAGGAGCGGCACCTTCCCGATCTCGCGCAGATAGAGCCTGAGCGAGTCGAGCGAAGGCTCGACGCTCAAGTCGAGCTTCGGGCCCTTCTCCTCCTCGGGCGTGGGGAGCTGCTCGTGCGGCGGATGCTTGTGCGTCTCGCCTTCCATCAGCTCGACCCCGTGGTCGATCAGGTAGGTGTAGAAGTCTTCGATCTGCTCCTTCGTGAGCTCGACGTCGTCGAGCCCGGCTGCGATCTCGTCGTAGTTCAGAACGCCCTTCTCGAGACCTTCCTGAACGAGCTTCTGAAGCTCCTCGACTTCAGGAAGGGAGATTTCGACGGTGAGCAACGGCGGCCTACCTCCCGGCTGTTCGCGTAGGTGGACGGGGACTCGATCGACCTCTTGAACGCAAAGAGCCGGTGCCTCCCTCGCCCGGCTCACCCTCTCGCCGTCGGGATATTACAGAGGTCCGGGAGAAAGCAAAGAGCGGATTCTTTGATCGTCGTTCCAGTGGTTACGAGATCTCGCCGACACGCTCGCCGAGACTGTTCTCGAGCGGCGTGACTGCGAGGTCCGAAAGGTCGAATCCGAGGGGCGCGAGGAACGCCGCGGCGGCCGGCCCGAGCGCGCGGCTGTTCCCGTCTTCCGCCTTCAGCGCGACCCCGATCCCGTCGCCGGCCGCACAGAGCAGCCCTTCGGCACCGCCCTTTGCGATCCAGCCCGGCAGCGCCTTCATCAACCGCGTGTCGCTTGCGAGTGCGCCGCGGATCAGATCGGGGTACGCCCTCATCCCGCACGCGACGCGCTCTCCTCCGGGAAGCTGCTCGAGTCGCGCGAACGCATGCGCGATCCGTTCGAGCGGAAGGGCGAATGTCGGGACCCCGCAGCCGTCGACCCCGGTCCCGATCTCGTCCTGCTCGACCTCGGCGGCCTCCGCGTGGACGGACAGCATCTCGGCCTGCACGGGATGGGCGGCGAGGCGGTAGCCCTCGCTCGGCCAGCCCTGAGCCCGGCAGAACGCGAGCATCCCGGCATGCTTCCCCGAGCAGTTGTGCCTCAGCCGCGAAGGCGGATGCCCTTCGGGCCCGCACTCGAGCTCGTCCTCGCTTGCGGGAGCCTTCTCCAGCAGAGCGCGCACCGCCGCGAGTTGCGCCTCGTCGGCGAGATGCGACGCGGACGCGATCGCCAGATCTCGGTCGTCGAGGTCGTCTCTCGCTCGCGCGGCCGGCACTGCCTGCAGCGGCTTGGACGAGGAGCGCATGAAGGCGATGAGGTGCCCGTTGCCCGCCTCTGCGATGACGGTGCCGTCCTGCACGGCGACGGCGTGAACGCGGTGGACCGCCTCGACCGTCCCGCCGCGCCTCACGGATACATTGAGTGGCTCGATGTGGCGGAGACTAAAGGCGATTCCGTCCGCAGCTCGGAACGGTGAGGGTCCTTGATGGGTGCGTTCAGGCGGCCGCGCGGTGGGCTGTGGGAGCACGCGGACTTCCTGAGGCTCTGGGCCGCTCAGTCGATCAGCGAGTTCGGCTCGCAGGTGTCCCAGCTGGCGATCCCATGGCTCGCCGCCGTCGGCCTGCACGCGAGCCCGCTCGCGTTCTCGCTCCTCGGGGTGCTCGGGTTCATGCCCTTCATCCTTTTCGCGCTCCCCGCGGGCGTCTGGGTCGATCGCCTCCGTCGCCGGCCGATCCTCATCGTCGGCGACGCCGCGCGCGCCGTCCTGCTCGCCGCGATCCCGGTCCTGTGGGCGGTGGGCGAGCTACAGATGTGGCACCTGCTCGTGCTCCAGTTCGTGATCGGGGTCTTCACCGTCTTCTTCGACGTTGCCTATCAGTCCTACCTCCCCGCTCTCGTCGACCGCGATCAGCTCGTCGACGGGAACGCGAAGCTGCAGGTCACGGTCTCGACCGCACAGGTGACAGGCCCGGGGCTCTCGGGAGCGTTGATCGCCGCCGTCACGGCGCCGTACGCGATCGCGCTCGACGTCGCGAGCTTCGTCGTCTCGACGTTCCTCATGCTCAGAATCGGGAAGCCCGAGGCTCTCCCGGAACGTGCGGCGGGAACCTCGAAGCCGAAGATGCTGCCGGAGCTGAAGGAAGGGCTCGCATACGTCGTGCGCCATCCGTACCTGCGCCCGATCGCCGTGTGCACGGGGAGCTCGAACTTCTTCGGGTCGATCGCCTTCACGATCCTCCTTCTCTATGCGGTCCGTGTCCTGCACATGTCGTCGTTCCTCGTAGGCTTCGTGTTCGCCCTGTTCGGCGTCGGTGCAATCGTCGGATCGCTCACGGCCAACTGGGTTCAGCGCGCGATCGGCGTAGGCCCCGCCATCGTTGCGCCCGCCGTTCTCTTCTCGATTGCGACGCTCGCGTATCCGCTCGCGCCGCAGAGCTCTCCGGTACCGGTGCTCGCCGTCGGCGCGCTGATCCTCGGCTACGGTGGTGTCGCCTACAACATCACGCAGGTAAGCCTGCGACAGGCGATCACGCCCGAGAGGCTCCAGGGACGGATGAATGCCTCGATGCGCTGGATCGTCTGGGGCACCCTGCCGCTCGGACAGCTCGCGGGCGGAGCGATCGCGTCGGCCTACAGCCTCGAGGCCGCGTTGTGGGTCGGGGCGATCGGATCGCTGTTCACCTTCCTACCGGTTCTTCTTTCGCCGGTGCGCGGGATCCGCGACATGCCGGAGCCGGTGAGCGAGATCACGGCCGGACAGGCAGCGCTTGCAGGCGGGGTCGTCGAACCGGGGCCGGTGACCACGGAGCCGGGACCGGCAGCCGCGGATGCCTGAGCTGCCCGAGATGGAGGCCTGGCGCCGCGCGCTGAACGACCCGGTCTCGGCCGCTCCGATCGTCAAGGCGGGGCCGGCTCACGTGGCGACGCTCAAGACGTTCGACCCTCCGTTGTCGGCTCTCGAGGGGAAACAGCTCGCGGGAGCCCGGCGGCGCGCGAAGCGGCTGCTCTTTCCCACGAACGACGGCGAGCTGGTCGTCCTCGTGCACCTCATGACTGCAGGGCGGCTGAAGTACCTCCGGTACGGGGAGCGCGGGCCGAAGACACCGGCGTTCCGGCTTGTCTTCGAGGGAGGGGCGCAGCTCGTCCTGACCGAGGCCGGCGCCAAGAAGCGTGCCGGCGTCTGGCTCCTCAACCCCGAGGAGGCCGAAGAGGAGCTGTCGCATCTCGGGCCCGAGGCGCTCGGGCTCGGCGCGGAGCGCCTCGCAGACATCTGCGCGACCGAGTCCCGTCGGCTTCACTCGCTGCTTCGCGACCAGCGCGTGATCGCGGGCATCGGGCGCGCGTGGGCCAACGAGATCCTTCATCATGCGAAGCTCTCGCCCTACGAGCTCACGCGCGATCTCACCGCGGCGCAGCTCGAGGCGCTCGCCGACGCGATCGACGTCGAGCTCGAGCGGGGCCTCGAGCTCCGCGAGCGCGGCGCCAACGACAAGCGCACGTACCGGATCCACAACAAGCTCGGCGAGCCGTGCTACGTCTGCGGCATGCCGATCGCCCAGGTCGACTTCGAGGAGCACACGATCTACTACTGCCCGGACTGCCAGACACAGGGTCGGGTGCTCAAGGATCGCCGCCTGTCGCGGCTCTTACGTTAGAAGGTGGAAATGACCGAGTTGCTCGACGCTCTGTATCGAGGTGACGGAGATCGCGTTCGAACGCTGCTCGCGGACGATCCGGACCTGAGCGTGTTCGAAGCCGCAGCGCTCGGACAGACCGGCCGCGTGCGTGAGTTCGTCGCAAGCGATCCAACTCTCGTCAACGCTTTCGGGGACGACGGCTTCCATCCGCTCGGCCTGGCGTGTTTCTTCGGCCACGTGGACACGGCGCGCCTCTTGCTCGAGAGCGGCGCGGAGGTCGACGCCGTCTCCCGCAACGAGCGGATCCAGACTGCCGCGATCCACGCGGCCGCGGCAGCGACCAGCTCCGACGAGGCGACGCGTTACGAGCTCGTCAAGCTCGTGCTCGAGCACGGCGCCGATCCCAACCTCCGGCAAGCCGGCGGCTTCCGAGCCATCGATGCCGCGCGCCAGAACGGGGACGAGCGGGTCGAGGAGCTGCTCCTCCTTCGCGGCGCGCGCGACTAGCTACGCGGGCCGGCCCTCCTCCCAAGCGTCGAGCAGACCCTCGACGTGGCGGCGTTGCTCGGCGGTGAAGGGAACGTCGGCGAGGAGCCGGCGCACCTCCGTCGGATCGTCGTTCTCGACGGCCGCCTCCAGGCGCTCGCGGACCGGCATCGGCTGCTGCAGCTGGCGGCGGAGCCAGCGGAGGAGGCTGACCTGGGCCGCCCGTGTCACTCGGGCAGGTTGACGGCGAGCACGTCGCCGTCGACCTCGACCGTGCCAGCGACCGCCCGGATGGCAAGAACCGCGACGGCCGCGCCGAGGTCGCGCAGGTCCTCCCCCAGCAACACCGGAGCCGAGGAAGGTGTTACCGGCGAAACCGTGATGCGCGGACCGTCGACGCGCAGCTCGACGGACTCGAGGCCGCCGTGTCGCAAGGCGGCCTGGGCGAGCGCTGCGACTCCGCGTGCCGTTGCCTCGACGTCGACGCTGACCTCTCGTCCGGCTCCGGACACGGTCACACGGTCCTCTCCGAGCTCCGAGGCGGCCGTGCGCGCGAGCGCGAGTGTGTCCACGGGCTGGAGGTTGGGCTCGTAGCGCCCACTCTCGATGCGAGTCGCGAGCCCGAGCTCGTCGAGAAGCTCGGCAAGCTGGCGCGAGGCCTGGCCGATCATGTCCACGTACCGCTGCTTGGGCTCGCCGAGATCGCCCATGCGGATGAGCGTCTGCGCGAACCCGTGGATCGTCGCGAGCGGCGTCCGCAGGTCGTGAGCGGCAAGCGAGACGAGCCGTGGGAAGCTGGCGTCGCGATCCGACACTCGGGCAGTGACACTAACCTTTCTCCGATGACCGGGTCGCGCCATCTCCTCGACGACCTGCAGGCGTCGACGCCCGACGTCCGGCTCGGCCTGTCGCGCGCGGGAGTGCAAGGCGTCTCGAAGGCGATCCGCCTGCGCTGGGGCGACGCCGAGAAGGTGATCTCGGCCGAGATCGACTGCACTGTCGATCTCGATCCGGCCCAGAAGGGCGTGCACATGTCCCGCTTCCCGGAGTTGTTCGAGGAAGCGATCGACGAGGTCGTGATCGGCGAGGCGTTCCTCGTCGAGGAGCTCGCGGACCACGTCGCCCGGCACATCGTCGCGCGCCAGGCCGCGGGCCGGGCCGAGGTGCGGATCGTCGCGCACTACCCACTCGAGCGGCGCACGCCCGTGACGGGTCTCGCCACCCAGGAGATGATCAAGATCATCGGCATCGCGGCAGCTTCGAAAGCGGGAACCCGCCGAGTGGTCGGCGTCGAGGCGACGGGAATCAACGCCTGCCCGTGCGCGCAAGGGCTCGTGAGGAGCAAGGCAACGGAGCGGCTCCTCGAGGCGGGCTTCGACGGGCTCGACGTCGAGCGGATCCTCGAGCTCGTCCCGCTCGCGACGCACAACCAGCGAGGGCTCGGCACGCTCTACGTCGGCAGCGATCACTCCGTCAACGCGGAACAGCTCGCGGGGATCGTCGCAGGCTCGATGAGCTCGCCGATCTACGAGCTGTTGAAGCGGCCCGACGAGCTCTTCGTCGTCGAGCACGCGCACCTGCAGCCTCGCTTCGTCGAGGACTCCGTCCGCGTCTCTCTCCAGTCGACGATCGAGCGGTACCCGCGGCTCGACGATGATGACTTCCTGCTGGCGCGCCAGCTCAATTTCGAGACGATCCACTCCCACGAGGTGCTCGCCGAGCGCCACGGCACGGTCGGCGAGCTCCGGGCCGAGCTCGAGACCGGCGAGCCGGCAACCCGTCACACCGAGCTGCGCGACTGGCTCGACCCCGCGGACTAAGCCCGGGCCGCGCGGCGGAAGCTGAAGCGGTTCTCCGTTCCTCTCCGTAGGCGCGCGATGTTCGCGCGGTGGAGGACGACGACGGCGGCCGCGGCGGCCGACGCGAAGATGATGACGGGCCACGACTCGCCGAGCAGCGCGGCGGCGACCGGCAAGGAGGCGGCCGCGAGCATCGAGGCCAACGACGCGTAGCGGAAGAGGAGGAACACGACGATCCAGACGCCCGCGCCGACTCCTCCGACTACGGGAGCGACCCCGAGGAATGCGCCGCCGCAGGTCGCCACCATCTTCCCACCGCGACGCCACCCGAGGAAGAGCGGGCGCCAGTGCCCGAGCATGGCGCCGGCACCGGCGAGCACACCGGCGAGATCCGACACGGCCAGGCTGCCGGCGAGAGCCGGCGCGAAGCCCTTCAGCGTGTCGAGTGCGACGACCGGCAGGCCGAGGCGCCAGCCGTAGGCGCGCCAGACGTTCGTGCCGCCGATGTTCCCGCTTCCGTGACGGCGGATGTCGTCGTGCTTGACGAGGCGGACGAGCCAGTAGCCCCACGGCATCGAGCCCAGGACGTACCCGGCTACGACGAGTGCCGCCGTCGTCACCGCAGCTCTTTCACCATCTCGACGGCCCGCTCGAAATATCCCTCGGACTGGTAGAGCTTGCGGGCGCCGTCGTTCCCGCCCCACACGTTGAGCGCGATCTCGCTCAGGCCGCGAGCCCTGACCTCCGTCTCGAGCAACTCCATGGCGCGCCGCCCGTGACCACGACCTCGGAACGGCTCGTCGACCTCGAGCTCATACAGCCACGCACTGCGCCCGAGCCGTCGCGAGGGACGCTCTCCGAACCAAAGGCGCCCGATGCGTTCTCCGGCGGCGACGAGCCAGAACAGGCCGTGGCCGTCGGGGATCGTGGTGCGGCTCGCGTACTCGGCGAGATCGTGGTCGGCCTTGTCCTGCGAAAAGCTCGTTGGGAGACGCGCGTGCTCGACCAGGCCCACGACGTACTCGGCTCGAACCGCGTCCATGAACTCGGGGAGCTCGTCTCCCGTCAGCGGCTGGAGCCTGACGTCTGCGCCTACGCGAGGATCTGGTACTTCGCCACCCAGTCGTCGATCGTCGGCCAGTCGAGGTTGTCGAAGAAGGCGTCGATGTAGGTCGCGCGATCGGTCTGGTAGTCCAGAAAGTACGCGTGCTCGTAGACATCGAGGGCGATCAGGGGCGTCGCGTTCCAGACCGGGAAGGTGTTCTGTGCGTCGCCGAGATAGTTGAAGAGGCGCCGTTCGTCCCAGTCGTAGGCCGTCCACGCCCAGCCGCGCGCGGCCATGGCCGTCGCCTTCAGATCCGTGCGCCATTCCTGCACCGAGCCGAAATCCCGCTCGATCAGGTCGCCCGCCGGGCCTCGGGGATCCCCGCCGCCGCCGCCGAGGTGTCCGAAGTAGATCTCGTGGTTCTTGATTCCGCCGATGGCGAAGGTCAGGTCGAGCTTCAGGGCCCGGATCTCGGAGTAGACCTGGTTCGCGCTCGTCGTGTCAACTCCCGCGAGGCTCGCAAGGATCTCGTTCCGCTTGTTCACGTATCCCTGGTAGAGCTTGTAGTGAGCCTCGATCGTGGCGCGCGAGATGCCCTCGAGCTCGTACAGCTCCGGCCTGAGCTCACGGGCGGTGATCTCCTCGAACCTGAAAGCGAGCGCCATCTACGTTCCCTTCCTCGTCTTTGCCGGCGCGTCGCAGCATATCCTCGGTGCGTCAGCGACCAAGGAGCCAGCGATGCCCTACGAGGTTCCACCACTGCCGTACGACTACAACGCGCTCGAGCCTCACATCGACGAGCAGACGATGCGCGTGCACCACGACAAGCACCACCAGGCCTATGTCGACAACGCCAACAAGGCGCTCGAGGGAACCGAGTGGGCGGATCGACCGGTAGAGCAGGTGCTGGGCGACCTCGAGATCCTGCCCGAGGACAAGCAGGCGGCCGTCCGCAACAACGCCGGCGGCCACGCGAACCACAGCCTCTTCTGGGAGATCATGAGCCCCGACGGAGGCGGGAGCCCGAGCGGCTCGCTGGCGGCCGCGATCGACTCGACGTTTGGGGGCCTGGACGAGCTGAAGGCGGCGGTCAACGACGCGGGGGTCAAACGATTCGGCTCCGGGTGGACCTGGCTCGTCCACGACGGCACGGGGCTCGCGGTCGTCTCGACGGCGAACCAGGATTCGCCGATCTCAAACTCGCATACGCCGTTGCTCGGCATCGACGTGTGGGAGCACGCGTACTACCTGAAGTACCAGAATCGCCGGCCCGATTACCTCGCCGCCTGGTGGAACGTCGTCAACTGGGGCGCGGTGCAGCAGCGATACGACGCCGCGGGCTGAGCTCGCGGTCGACCGAGAACGGCAAGGGAGCCGCTCAGGCTCCCTTGCGCGTCCCCGTCCGAAACCGGACTAGCGCTTGACGACCGGCTGCGTGCCGCTCCAGGCATCGACGTAGCCGGGCGGCATCTCGGTCGCCGGCATGAAGATCCGGATCGACCATCGCCCCCGCGGGACAGAGCGTCGGACCTCGCGCAACGACATGATCCGGCCGGACTTCTGCCCCAGCTGGAGCTTGTGGACGTTCACCCACGTGCGAGCGAGCGTGAAGCGCTGGAGATAGACGTACCGCCCCGCGAACGACTGCCCCGTCGTGACGTAGAAGTGGAAGTAACCGGTCCTCGAGACGAACGGCAGCTTGATCACCGGCTGCACCTGGACGATCACCGAGGTCTCGCGGTTGCGCCACTGCGCCTGGTAGGTCGTGTTGAGCTGCGGAGTGACGGCGAGCGAGAAGGCGCCGTTCGTCGTCGTCTGCAGGGTCGCGACCACCTGCTTCGTCGTCTGGCCGGCCGGGAGCTGGACGAGCGTGACCGTCTCGCCTGCCTTCTTGTTCGAGACGACCCCTGAAAGCGTCACCTGCTGCCCGAACTTGACCAGGGGCGCGGACGTCACCAGCGAGACGTCCGGCGGCGCGCCGCGGACGGTGATCGTCCCCCGGAGCGTCGGATGGAGGCCGTCGTGATAGCGGTAGGTGCCGCCGCTCGCGAACCTGAAGGTGAACGACTTCCCCGCCGCCAGGATCGCCGAGGCGAACTGGCCGCCGTTCGCGACGATCTGGTGGTCGATCGTGTCGGCGTTCGTCCACGTGACCGAGTCGTCCTGATTGATGGTCACACTCGCCGGGACGAAGCCCGTCCTCTTGATCTGAACAGTCGTCGTGGCGGAAGCCGCCGGCCCGACCCACACGAGGGCCAGCGCGACAACCACGAACGGAATGAACCTGCGCATCGTGAAACCCCCCTTGGTCGAGCGCCTGGATAGCCCTTTCCCTGGTTCCCACCTTCCGACGCCTGGCGACCGTAAAAGGTTCGTTAGCGTTTTGTGCTGCAATCCACCAGACGTGGAATCTCGTAAGAACCCTGAGGATATGGGCCTCTCCGTTGCATTGCCCGGCGCCCTTCCCTACGGCGCCCGTCGTGAGCCGTCTGGACAGGACGCGCTCGAGCGCGCACGGGCCGCCAGCGACGGCGATCTGATCCGGCGGGTAGCGCGGCGCGACGCGAACGCCTTCGAGGTCCTCTATCACCGGTACGCGCGACCGGTTTTCGGGCTGGCCCTCCGCCGTCTGGGCGATCGGACGCGCGCCGAGGACGCCGTCCAGGAGACCTTCGCCGCGGTCTGGCGCTCCGCGCGCACCTACAAGCCGGACCGCGGAGCGGGAGCGCCGTGGCTGTACGCGGTCGCCCGCAACGCGATCGTCGACCGGTCACGGCACCGCACCGACCTCCCCGCCGAGGTGCCCGACTCGCCGACGGGAGAGCTAGGCCCGCACGAGCGCGCCGAGGCCTCGTACGTTTCGTGGCGGGTGCACCGTGCGCTCGAGGAGCTGCCGGAGAACGAGCGCGACGTGATCGAGCTCGCCTATTACGGTGGGTTGTCGCAGAGCGAGGTCGCCGACTTTCTCGGCATCCCGCTCGGAACCGTGAAGACACGCACGCGCAGCGGCCTCGCCCGCCTAGCCGACCTGCTCGAAGGAGAATTCGAATGACACTGCCACCGGATTTCGACGAGCTCGTCGACCGCGACGTTGCGCCAGAGGAGCGCGCTCGCCTTTATCGCGCGCACCAGCTGCTCGTCCAGGCCGGGCCTCCACCCGAGCTCTCACCGGAGCTCGATGAGGTCCCTTGGCCGGAGGACGCGCTCACCCCGCTCTGGGGACGGCCGAAGAGAACCGGCTTCCGCCGGCCGCTCGTCCTCGCGGCCGCCCTTGCCAGCGCGCTCGCCGTCGGTCTGCTGCTCGGCCAGGCGACGAGCTCCAACAAGAGCTCGATCAACGCCTGGCAGACGATCCGGCTGGGCGGCACGGCGCTCGCGAGCAGCGCTTCGGGGACGCTCGAGCTCGCGAAGCGCGACTCGCAGGGCAACTACGAGATGGTGTTGCGGGTGAAAGGGCTGCCGAGGCTGCCCGGCGGTGGCTACTACACCCTCGACCTGACGAAGAACGGCAAGGCGGTCGTTCCCTGCGGAACGTTCAACGTCCGAGGTGAGACCGTCGTCCGCATGAACGCGGCGTACGACCTGGCCCACTTCGACAAGAAGGGCTGGGTCGTGACCCGGGAGACGCCCGGGCACTTCCAGCACGACCGGATCGTGCTGCAGCCCGTCTAGGGGGCGACGCGGTTCGCGGCGACGAAGGCCGCGTGCGTGACAGGCATCTTCGCAGCGAAGAACTGCTCGACCGCGTCGGCGTAGCGGCGGATCTCTCGCTGCGCGGTCTCAGCGGCGCGCAGAGAGACGAAGTTCATGAGCGCGCGCGCGTTCACCGTCCAGAAGAACTCGGTATACGCGCCGACGGGCATCACCGAGCGGGCAAGCTCGCGCGCGACACCCGCCTCGACGAGTCGCTCGTACGTCGCGAACGCGTGGTCGTAGACCTCGCGCAGCTCTTCGCGAGCGAGCTCTGCGATCTCGGCGTCGACCGGCTCGAACGAATACGCGCCGGGCTTGCCGACCTGTGAGCGCACGTCCTCGGGCTCGGGGACGTAGAAGTCGTCCGTCGCCTTCGCGTATCGCATGCTGAACTCGTTGAAGGAGCCCACTCGGTGACGAAACCACTCGCGCGCGACGAAGATCGGGGCGCGGATATGGAACCGGAACGAGTTGTGCTCGAATGGAGTCCCGTGCCTGTCGCGCATGAGGAACCGGATCAACCCCTCGTCGGACTCGTCCATCTCCTCTTTGCGCCGGGCGAAGCTGACGCGGGCGGCGTTGACGACGGAGAGGTCGGTCGCCATCGAGCCGTCCAGCCGGACGAACCCGTGATCGAGGACGCGGATCGCGTCGTCGGCTATGACTCTGTCGGTCGTGGCCACAGGTGAAGCGAGTGTAACCGGGGTGCAGGTCGGCACCTCCGGCTGGTCCTATCCGTCCTGGAAGCCCGGCTTCTACCCGGCGGGGACACAGTCGAAGCAGTTCCTCCGGTTCTACTCCGAGACCTTCTCCACCGTCGAGCTCAACACGACGGGCTACCGCCTGCCGAGCGAGGAGCAGTTCGAACGGTGGGCGGAGCAGACGCCTCCTGGCTTCACCTTCGCGCCCAAGCTCGCGGGCAACCGGCCCGGGATCCTGCGGGAGTTCGCCGGCCGAGTGCGTGTCCTCGGCGACCGGCTAGGCCCTGTTCGCGTACAGCTGAAAAGCGCACGCGACGAGGGGATGATCGAGCTGATCCTCGGCTCGCTCGATCCCGGCGTTCGGGTCGCGTTCGACCTCGAGCATCCCTCCTGGGACGGCATCGAGCCTCGCCTCGCCGCCGCCGGCACAGCGCGCGTCAACGATCTCGAGCACGACGCACCCTTCAGGTACGTGCGCTTCCGCGACCCTCCGTATTCGGACGAGGAGCTACGGGCCTGGGCCGGCCGGCTCCGCGTCGTCGACGAGCCGGCGTTTGCGTACTTCAGGCACGAAGACGAGCCCACCGCGCCGGCCTACGCGCAGCGTCTGCTCGAGTTGCTGTGACGCCGCCTTACTAGTGCCTGCGGCACTGCTTGTCGACCCCGAGGATCGAGTCGAGCACGGCGTTCTGCTGCCGCTCGTAGGCGACGTCGGAAGGGTTGCTCGGGTCGTAGTCGTGCAGACCCGGAACGGTGACGGTGACGTCCGGAGTCACTCCGGGCCCGTTGACGGTGATGCGGTAGGCCGCGCCGTTCCCGGGGCCCCGGGGCGTGCTCGAGTAGCCGGGCGGGTGCGGATAGCCCCTGGTCGGGTCGAACGGATAGAAGCCGTAACAGAAGATCCCCGTGGGGTTGTGCAGGAGGAACGCGTTCTCGCGATGCCAGCCCTTGCCGTAGCGCGAGTTGAACGTGTCGAGGTAGACGAGCCGCCCGTAGCCGTCCGTGGGAGCGCCGACGCGGGTCGCGGTGAAGCCGTGCACCGGCTGTCCGTTATACGTGACGCGCCCGAACACCTGGTGCCAGCGACCGTCGTACACCCAGTCCGTCCAGGCCTCGATTCTGGCAGTCGGCCCGGTCCAGTGCGAGAGATGGAGCTCCCACGCGCGCTGTGCGGGGAGCCACGGTGTCATCCCGAGGTCGGGGAGAGGAGTCTGCCACGCCTGCGCGGCCCAGTAGGAACCGTCTGGTGCCGTGCAGGCCGTGACGAGGAACGCGAGCTTCGGCCCGTCGTACGGACGGCACGCGTTCCGGAAGCCGAGCCAGTAGCGGCCGCGTCCCGAATAGTCCTTCCTGAAGCTGACCTGCGCGGTCCCCGCCGCAGGCGGACGCGCGTTGATCGCGCCCCAGGCGAGGACATGCTGGAAGCGGCCACGCGCGCGGTATGTGAGCAGCGCCTCGCCTCTCGCGTTGACTGCGAGGCGGACTCCCTGCGCGTTCCGGTCGATCAGCTGGGAAGCGGCGGCGGGCGGGACGAGCGTCAGGGCGACCGCGCAGAGCGCGACAAGTGTGCAACTGCGGCCTTGCACGCGCGCAGAGTACCCCCTGTCTTCGATCTCCGCTTCCCCCGGACGGGGAACGCTCAGAAGCGCGCGGCTGCTCCCAGATGGCGCTCGTACGCACCCGACTCGACGATCTCGGCGATCTGGCCGACCGCGAAGCGCAACTCCTCGTCGGTGTTGTAGTAGTGCGGCCCCAGGCGCAACCCGGCATCGGGCCGGAAGTCGCAGAGGATCTGGCGGGCCGCGAGCTCCTTGTGCACGGCTGCGAACTCTGGCGTCCGCACGGTGACGGTCCCGCCGCGGCGATCCGGCTCGCGCGGGCTGCCGACCTCGAAGCCGGCGCGGTCGACCAGCTCGATCAGGAGCTCCGTCTGGTGCAGCGAGCTCTCGCGGATCCGGTCGACGCCGATCTCCTCGACCAGGTCGTAGCCCGCCGTCGCCGCATAGAGCGCCGGCACGTTCGGCGTCCCCGTGAGGAAACGCGCCGAGCCGTGCGCGTACTCGAGCTCCGGCTCGAACTCGAAGGGGCGGGCATGCGCCTGCCAGCCGACGAGCGTCGGCTCGAGGATCGCAGCGAGATCGGGACGAACGTAGAGCCAGCCGTTGCCCGGGCCCCCGCAGAGCCACTTGACGCTGCCGCCGACTGCGAAGTCGACGTCGAGCGCGGTGACGTCCAGCGGGAGAATCCCGGCGGACTGGTAAGCATCGAGGACGACGTGGGCGCCGGCCTCGTGCGCGCGCCGCACGATCGCCTCGACGTCCTGGATCTCCGCGGTCTTGAAGAGGACGTGCGTGATCGGCACGAGCAGGGTCCGCTCGTCGATCGCCTCGACGACGGCCTCGTCGTCGGGCACCACGACGACCTCGAGGTCGGGCTGGGCCTGGTAGAGGTAGCGGACGCTCGGAAAGTTCCCCTCCTCGTACACGACGCGGTTGCGCCGGGGATCGACGGGTCGGAAACAGGAGAGGACGATCGCCTCGGCCACGGCGACGTTCTGGTGCATCACGGTCGAGCCGGAAGGCGCGCCGATGATGCGGCCGATCTGATCGCCGACGGTCAGCGGGAGCTCCCACCACCCTTCGCCCCAGGCGCGGATGCCCCGCTCGCGCCACATGCGCGCGAACTCGGCGAGGCGTTCCTCCGCGAGGGCGGGCATCGCGCCGAGCGAATGGTTGATCAGGTAGGTGGTGTCGCGGAGGATCGGGAACCGGTTGCGATAGGCGCTCAGATCCATGCCGGGAACTAGTTCATCTCGGCGAGGTTCCGCTCCGGCGGCCCGACATAGCGCGCGCTCGGGCGGATCAGCCGGCCGGTGCGCTTCTGCTCGAGAACGTGCGCCGACCAGCCCGCTGTGCGCGAGCACGCGAACATCGCCGGCGCGAGCGGCGGCGGCACGTCGGCGACGTCGAGGACAACCGCCGACCAGAACTCGACGTTCGTGTACGAGTGACCCGGGTTCCGCTCGGCGATCGCGTTGTGCGCAGCAATCTCGACGGCCTCGGCGACCTCGACCCGGGGCGAGCCGAGCTCCTTCGCCGTTCGCTTGAGGACGACCGAGCGCGGATCCTCCGCGCGATAGACCCTGTGCCCGAAGCCCATGATGCGCTCCTTCCGCGCGAGCGCGTCGCGCACCCAGCCCTCCGCGTCGCCGCTCTCGGCGACAGCGTCGAGCATCGGCAGGACGCGCGCCGGGGCGCCGCCGTGGAGCGGGCCCGACAGCGCGCCGACCGCGGAGGCCAGGACCGCGCCGCAGTCCGCCGCGGTCGACGCCACGATCCGCGCCGTGAAGGTCGACGCGTTGAGACCGTGCTCTGCGGTGCAGATCCAGTAGGTGTCGATGGCCTTCGCATGACGTTCGTCGACCTCGCCACGCCACGCGAGCAAGAAGCGCTCGGCCGCGGTCCTTCCCCTCATCACCTCGGCCTCGGGCACCGGCGGCTCGTCTCCGCGCGCCGACTGGGCGACGATCGACAGCGCGGCCGACGACAGCCGGGCGAGGTCGTCGCGCGCTTGCACGTCGTCGATGTCGATCAGCTGTCTGAGGCTCCAGTCGCCGCTCAGGATCGCGAGCGCGGCCTGCAGGTCGCTCATGTAGCCACCCGTTCGCACGGGCTGCGGGCAGTAAGACGCGGGGAGCCCGGGCTCGAGCGACTCGTCTACGAGGAGCCCCCACACCTGCTCGAACGGCACCTTGCCGACGAGCTCCTCGATGTCGATGCCGCGGTACCGGAGCGAGCCGCCCTCCTTGTCGGGCTCGGCGATCCGCGTCTCGAACGCGACGACCCCTTCGAGCCCCGGCCTGAAGTCGTTGGTGCCGCTCATGTGGGTTCCTCCAGCTCGATGAACCGGCCGACCGACCGTTCCTGCGCGGCCGCCAAAACGAGTGCCGCTGCTGCGGCGTCCTGGATGGCGACGCCGACGGACTTATACAGCGTGATCTGCTCCGGCGAGGTACGTCCCGGCCGGACGCCCGCCACGAGCTCACCGAGCTCCGCGTGGACGTGGCCGGGATCCACGCCGACGAGCTCCGGCGCCCCCGCCGGCGGCGGCGCAAGCGCCGACTCACGTGACTCGACGACGAGCAGAGCGTCGGCGACGGTCGCCGCATCGAGCTCGCGCCCGGCCGGGTTGAGCCCGACCGAGTTGACGTGCGCGCCTGGCGAAAGCCACTCGCGCCGAACGACGGGCTCACGAGCGTGCGTCGTCGTCGCGACCACATCGGCTCCCCGAACCGCCTCCTCATAGGAGCTCACGGCCCGTGCTCCGGAACCGAGCTCGCCTGCGAGCGCTTCGGCCTTCTCGATCTCGCGGGACACGATCCGGATCTCGGCGAAATCGCGCACGCGCGGGAGCGCGCGTGCGTGCGAGCGCGCCTGTACGCCGGCGCCGACGATCGCCAGCACGCGCGCGTCCTCCCGCGCGAGCAGGCGGGTGGCCAGCGCGGAGCCGGCCGCGGTCCGGGTCGCGGTGATGTACGTGCCGTCCATCAGCGCGACAGGCGTCCCGTTGTCGGGGTCGAACACGCAGATCACCGCCTGATGCGTCTCGCGGTCGCGGTTCTGCGGGAACAACGTCACGAGCTTGCAGGCGAGCCCGGCCGAGGGCAGGAACGCCGGCATGACTCCCAGGAGTGCCTCGCGCTCGGGGACGAGCGCCGCGACGCGCGGCGGCATCGACACCTGACCGGCGCTCAGGTCACGATGCGCCTCCGCCAGCGCGTCGACGAGCAGGTCGAGGTCGAGCAGCTCGCGCACCTCCGCCTGGGAGAGCAGGATCACGAGAGCTTCTTGAGCAGCCCGAGCGCCTGCTGATTCCAGGGAACGCGATGCGTGACACCTGCGGCCCCTACGCGCCCGCGATTGGCGAGGTACCAGTCGTACGTCTCGATCAACGCGTCGCGGTTCGCGAGCCTCGGCTGCCATTCGAGCAGCTGCTCCGCCTTCGAGACGTCGACGAACGAGTCGCGGTGTGCGGTCTTGTAATGCCACTCCGCGAGCGGGGAGAGCCGCGCCAGCTCCAGGGCGCGCAGCGCGATCTCGGCGGGCTTGACCGGCACCGGCGTCAGACGCGACCGCGAGCCGGCGTGGTCGATGAGCGCCTGCAGGTCGGTCCGAACCGTGCCGAAGTCCGCCGCGCCGACGTTGAACGTCTCACGGGCAGCGGCGGGCGCGGAGGCCGCGAGGACGATCGCGTCGACGAGATCCTCGACGGCGAGCAGCTGGTAGCGATTGTGTCCTTTTCCGAGGATGTAGATTCGGCGACCCTCGCGAATCCAGTCGAAGAGGATCTCGAAAACGCCCAAACGCTCAGGTCCGATGAAGGTCTTCGGCCGGATGATCGTGGTCTCGACCGCGGCGACCCGGCAGAGAGCCTCCGCGTCGATCTTCGACTCGCCGTACCAACCGACGCCGACGAGCGGGTCATCCTCAACGATCGGATGCTTCTCCGGGACGCCGTAGACCGCGGTGGACGAGACGAAGACCACCCGCTTCACACCCGACTCGTTCGCAGCGTGCAGGACGTTCTCCGTCCCGCCGACGTTCACGGAGCGAATCGAGTCCCTCGAGGCCTGGATCGGCAAAGCGGCGGCCGCGTGCACGACGACGTCCGCGCCTGCCACGAGCTCCCGAACACGATCCCGGTCGCGAACGTCTCCCCGCAGCTCCTCGACCGAGCGCTCGAGCTCCGCGTCGTCGAGCGGCGCGACGTCGAGCGTGCGCACGTCGTGCCCTTCGGCGAGCAGCCGTCGGGCCAGATGCAGGCCGAGAAAGCCTGCGCCGCCTGAGATCGCGTAGAGCATCAGCGGTTGGGAACGCTAGTTGCCGCCGGAGGCGAAGGCGCAGGCGCAGCGGGAGGGCTGGCATCGACGAGCACCGCGGCGGCGAGAAGAACGGCCATCCCGACCATGCTCTCGCCGACCAAGCTCCGTTGGAGCCGGCCGACGATGCGCGGCTCCCCCCGGGCGACGGCCGGCACGGCGACGAGCTTGTGCAGACCGCCCCAGGCGAGCGCTGTGAGAACAAGGCCGATCTTGACCAGCAGGACGTGCCCGTAGCCGGTCGTCCAGAGATCGTTCAACGTGGGCAGGCGCAGGATGCTCAGATAGACGCCGGCCAGTAGGAGCACGCCGATGCAGACCGTGGCGAGCCTCGAGAAGGCGAGAAAGGTGGTGCGTCGTGCCTCGGGAACGAGCGGCCAGACGACGACGGCGAGCTGGACGAGGCCGCCGATCCACAAGCATGCGGCCGACAGGTGGGCCCAGTCCGCGATCTCCGACTTCCACGAGGAGCCGCGGTCGACCGCGGAGTGGCCTGACAACGAGAGGCCTGAGACGAAACCGAGCCCCAGGACGAATGCCGGCCAAAGGAGAGCGGTGCGGTCGGTCAGCCAGGCGAGGAAGAGAAACGCCGTCACGAGCGCGAACCCGAGTGTCATGGCGATGAAGGCACGGCCGAAGCGGGACTGGGCGATCGGCGAGAGATCGCCGTACAGCAGCCGGCCGAACGGCAGCTGAAGGGCGTCCTCCGCCCGCAGGAGGAACGAGGCGATCCCCGCATTCAGCGTTGCCGCCGCTCCGATGCCGGTCAGGACGTAGAACCGGCGCTCCGCACGTGGCGGCAGAGGTCCGCGCGCGACCAGCAGCCGAAAGCCGAGGCCGCCGACGAGCAGCGCCAGACCGAGGAAGTACGCCCAGCGCACGACGTGCTCGGTCCGGGTCGGGCCCGACGAGCCGAAGGCGGAAGTCACCGGTGGCGCAGGCGCCCGCACGCCGAAGGTGAAGACGCCGGACACGACGTGCCCGTCGCCCGAGAGCGCGTGCCAGCGCACGGTGTACGCGCCGCGTCCGAGACGCGGGACGGAGGCCTTGAGGTAGCGGCCGTCGTTCCAGGACTTGACGGCGCCGATGCTCCCGTGGGACGAGTAGAGCTGAACCGATCCCGGGACCGCCTTCACGTACTGGTCGAACCGGAGCACGACGAGCCCCGGCGACGAGGAGAGGCGCTCTCTGAACCCCGGAGTGGTCTTCTGAAGTGTCGCGTGGGCCGATGCGACCGCCGGCAGCGCGAGGGCGGCGGCCCCGACGAGGATGACGGCTACGCGCCTCACCGGTGCGGAGTCCCCGCGAGCGGCGAGAGGTGGCCGAAGATCGGCGATACGTCGCGATCGCAGTAGAGGGCGACCGAGATGACGACGAAGGTCAATGCGAAGCCCGCCGCGACCGTGTGCGAGCGCGGCCGAACGCAGCGTGCGAGCGGGAAGACGGCGCCTGCGATGAGAGTCCACCCGAGGACGTGGTGGAGGAACGAGGAGCGCTGGAAGAACCAGGCGTTCTGCTCGTGGACGAGGAACGCTGCACCGGAGACGAGAAAGGCCGCCGTCATCCCGAGCCGCCACCAGCGGCTGTGGAGCTTCCCACGCACGAGCGCGAGCTCGATCGCTCCGGCGAGCATGAACACCTCCGCCCACGCGCCGTGCGCGACCATGTGCAGGGTCGAATTGGTGAAGAACACCATTACCGGCCACAGCAGGAGGCCCAGTCCGAGGGCGAGCCCCGGCCACAGGTAGGCACGCCACGCGCGCCGCTGCCAGACCTCGGTCCCGACGAGGCCCTCCGCGAGCAGGCAGAGCCCCAGCAAGAGGAAACCGGTCGCGAACAGCCAGTGGACGTGCTCGGACGGAGGGGTCATGTCTCTCCCTCGAGATCCTCGAGCACCCCGGGGGCGACGACGAAGTGGAAGAAGAGGCCGACGGCGATGACGAGCAGCGGCGGCTCGACGAAGAGCCACCAGAAGCCCTGGCCTCCCGGATGCAAAAGGGTGACGCGGTACGGCTGGACGATCGCCCACACGAGCCCAGCGAAGGCCGTCACCGGCCCGAGGCCGGAAACGACACGGGTTACTGCCGTGCGTCGTGTTCGTGTCTTTAGTTCGGTGACGAGCTCTGCGCTCACGTTGTCCTCCCTGGTCGACATCGAAGACCAGGCCCGCGGACACCCGTGTCCGCAGGCCTACGCGGGAGCCGGCGGAGGCCGAACTTCGAAGGCGAGCCCGAAGAGGCTGCGTGGGGTCGTGCGCTCGGCGATCGCGATGCGCGGCATCGACGGCTCGACCGAGCCGAGCACCGAGGCGCGGGCGGCTGTCTCGGCCGCGTACGTCTCGTAGGCGGAGAGCCATCGCTCCGCGGTCCGGTAGAGCAACGCGACGAACACCGAGAGGACGGCGAATACGGGCAAAGCGGAGCTGTGCAGCCAGGGCGCAAGAAGCGGCCAGCGCCCGGACGAGATCCCCTCGGCGTGCATCTGCACGAGGTAGATGAGCGATGTGCCGACGAACGCGCCGAGCCAGAGGCGAGGTGAGAGCTCGAGGCGGATCCTGGGGCCTCGCACCCGGGCCGGCGACTCGTGGGCGGCGAGCAGGCGCCGTGCCGCGCGCGCAACGGACCGGGCCTTGACGAATCGCCACACGAGCCGCGCCAGCATGAGTGCGACGCCGACCTTCACGACGGCCAGCAGGACCGGGTAGTAGTCGGCGCCCGAATAGCTCGGTGCCGCCACGTGACGTCCGAAATCGAGCCGGTGGGTGAGGCTTCGCCCGAGGAGCTCTGCAATCAGCGTGAGCAGGATGAGCGCGAGCCGCGCGAGCAACCGCTGGTGCCGTCGAGCCCGGTCCATCCCGGACAGTGTGCGGTCCGCAACGCGGTCAGGTCAACTCGGGGGCAGCTACGAGACGATCGTGAGCGTCCACTCGCCGCTGCAGCGAGACTCGAAGGCGCCGCTTGCGGCGCCGACCGTTCAGGACGCCGGGATCCCTCCCGGCGTCCGTCTGCGATCCGACCCGCCGGGGCAATTGAACTCAGGAGACACCACCGCTACGAGACGATCGTGAGCGTCCACTCGCCGCTGCAGCGAGACTCGAAGGCGCCGCTTGCGGCGCCGACCGTTCAGGACGCCGGGATCCCTCCCGGCGTCCGTCTGCGATCCGACCCGCCGGGGCAATCGAACTCAGGAGACACCACCGCTACGAGACGATCGTGAGCGTCCACTCGCCGCTGCAGCGAGACTCGAAGGCGCCGCTTGCGGCGCCGACCGTTCAGGACGCCGGGATCCCTCCCGGCGTCCGTCTGCGATCCGACCCGCCGGGGCAATCGAACTCAGGAGACACCACCGCTACGAGACGATCGTGAGCGTCCACTCGCCGCTGCAGCGAGACTCGAAGGCGCCGCTTGCGGCGCCGACCGTTCAGGACGCCGGGATCCCTCCCGGCGTCCGTCTGCGATCCGACCCGCCGGGGCAATCGAACTCAGGAGACACCACCGCTACGAGACGATCGTGAGCGTCCACTCGTCGCTGCAGCGAGACTCGAACCCGACGAGCAGGATCCGTTGCCACCGGCCGAGGCACAGGGACCCGTCGGTGAACGGGATCTGCTCCGTCCGCGGGCCCAACAACATCGAGATCATCCGCTCGCGCTCGTCGGTCCGGAGCGGCACGAACCGCTCGAGCATGCACTCGAGGTCGGAGAAGAAGCCGGTCTCGCGCTCCTGGACCCGGATCACCGAGGGATCGCCGTTCGGCGAGATGTACGCGATGCCGCTGCCGCCCGACCGTGCGATCTCGCTGCCGACCTCGTTCGTGATGTCCAGCACGGTCAGGTTCGGAAGTGCTGCCGCGATCGAGACCGGGATCTGCACGCTGGTCACTTCGAGGCGACCTCCCGAGGCAGCCGGAAGTGGACGTCTTCTTGCGCGACGGTCACCTTGACCACCTCGTCGAAGCCCCTGGCAGCCAGCCGCCCGATCGTCGCGTCGACGAGCTCCTCGGGCGTCGACGCGCCCGCGGTCAGTCCCACGACCTCGTGCCCGTCGATGACACCCTCCGCGAGCTCGCTCTCTCCGTCGATCAACTCGGCCGAGGCACCGGCGTTCCGCGCGACCTCGACCAGGCGCTGGGCGTTCGAGCTCGTTTGAGAGCCGATCACGAGGATGAGCGTCGCCTCCTCGGCGAGCCGCTTGACGGCATCCTGGCGGTTCTGGGTGGCATAGCAGATGTCATCGGCGGCGGGACGCCGGAGCGTACCGAACCTGTCCTCGAGAGCATCGACCGTTGTCCGGACGTCGTCGAGCGAGAGGGTCGTCTGGCTGATCACCGCGACCGGCCTGCCGTCCGACTCGAGCCGGGCCGCTTCCTCCGGCGACTCGACCACGACCGTCGCATCCGGGCGCTCTCCACGCGTCCCGATCACCTCGACGTGGTCGGCGTGCCCGACCAAGGCGACCAGATGCCCGCTGTCCGCATAGCGGCGGGCCTCTGCATGGACTTTCGAGACGAGCGGGCAGACGGCGTCGACGACGCGGAGACCGCGGCGCTCGCAGTTCTCGCGCACCGCCGGTGCGACGCCGTGGGCGGAGAGTACGCAGATCTCCCCCGCCGGGACCTCGTCCTCGTCGTCGACGAAAACGGCTCCCATGTTCTCGAGCCGCCGCACGACGTGGTCGTTGTGGACGATCTGGTGGCGCACGTAGATCGGAGGCCCGTGCTCCGCCAGGAGCCGCTCGACGATCTCGATCGCCCGGTCGACGCCAGCACAAAAGGACCTCGGTGCGGCCAGCAGGACGCGCTTGCTCACGCGACCGCCTCCAACCCCTTCAATGCGCGGCGCGCGCCGATAGCCGCGCGCACGGTGACGAGCGGTTCGCGCGCGAATCCGCGCATGAACCCGAGGTAGTCGACCTCACCGTTCGGCCTCGCGCCCCGTGCGACACCGCCGAGCTGCCGCGAGGGGGTATCGCTGATCGCGCGCAGACAGCCGACCATCCGCCCGCTGCGGGCGAGCGCCCCTGACTCCATGTCGACCGCGTCCGCACCGGTCCGGCGGTGGAGGAGGGCGCGCTCCACGGGATCGTCCACGATCCTGCTCGCCCCGAGGATCGTTCCCCGCCGCGCCCTCGCGGCGCCGAGCGGGCCTCCCTCCCACAACACGGCCCCTCCCTCGTCGACGACGCGGGTCGCGTCGATCACCGTGCCGACGGGGAGGTCCCCGGCCAGTGCCCCGGCGATGCCGAAGGAGACCAGCCGACCGGGGGGCACACCCTTCGAGACGCCCAGACCGACGAGCGCCGTCCGTCCCAGCTTGCGCGCGATGCGCTCTTCGACCGTCATCGCGCAGGCGAACGTCAGCCCGTCAGTGTCCACGCCATGCTCCGGGCGCTCTCCTTCAGTGAGCCCGCCGCCTCGTATGCCGCTGATGGTTCGAACCCCGAGTGGATGGCGCAGTGCTCGCAGCGCGGGTCGTTCCCAGGGCCGTACTCCTCCCACTCGATCCCGTCGAGCAGCGCGTCGTACGTGGGGAAGATCCCGTCGGTGAGCAGGTAGCACGGGCCCTTCCACCCGTACGGGTTGCGCGTGATCGACCCCCAGGGAGCGCACTTGAGCTGCCGCTCCCCGGTGAGGAACTCCTGGTAGATCGGGCTGGCCAGCCAGCGGTAGCTCCTCTGCCGGGCGACCTTGCGGATGATGCGGAACTTCTCCTCGTGTTCCGCACGGGTCATCGTCAGAGCAGGATCGATCTGCGAGTACTGGTATCCCGGCGCGATCAGCATCCCGTCGATGCCGACCTCGTTCGTGAGGTAGCCCATCATCTCGAGCACGTCGTCGACGGAGGTCTCCTTGAAGATCGTGGTGTTCGTCGTCACGCGGAAGCCGGCAGCGCGTGCCTTCTTGATCGCATCGACGGCGATGTCCCAGAGGCCCGGGTAGTCGCAGATGTAGTCGTGGATCTCCCGCATCCCGTCGAGATGCACGACGAAGGTCAGCCGGTGACTCGGCTTGAACACGTCGAGGTATTGCTCGAGCCTCAGCGCGTTCGTGCAGAGGTCGATGTTCTTGCCGAGGTCGAGCATTCCCTCGACGACGCCCTCGATGCCCTTGAAGACGAGAGGCTCGCCGCCGCAGATGGAGACCACCGGCGCGGGGCACTGGGCCCCCGCGTCGACGCACTCTTCGACAGTGAGCCGGGCTTTGTTCGATTCGTACTCGCGGATCTTCCCGCAACCGATGCAGGCGATATTGCAGGCGAGCGTCGGCTCGAGCATCAGCACGAGCGGATAGCGCTCCCCTTTTCTCGTCTGGCTCGCCACGTACTTGCCGATCTGCACTGTCGAGCGGAGCGGGAACTTCATCCGTTGAGCCTTTCTCTCAGGCGCCCGAGGGCGAGGACGGGAAACGTGAGGCGGTAGAGGTGGTAGCGGATCATGAAGTCGAGGGGAAAGCCGGTGCCTGTGTAGTGCTGCTCGTCCCAGTCGCCGTCGGCGCGCTGACCCTGGCAAAGATACTCGGCGGCACGTCGCGCGGACAAGCCCGCCGCGGCGCCGGCCGAGACGTACCCCATCAGCGCCCAGGCCGTCTGCGACGGAGTCGCGGCCCCTCGGCCACGCAGTCCGGGTTCGCCGTAGGAGGCGATGTCCTCTCCGAAACCACCGTCGGCCTGCTGGACCGCGTCCAGCCAGGCGACGGCGCGGCGCATCGAACGGTGCCCGGGCGGCACGCCGCAGGCCTCGAGCGCGGGCAGGACGGCACCCGTGCCGTACACGTGGTTGACCCCCCAGCGACCGAACCACGATCCGTCGGCTTCCTGTTGCGCCAGCAGCCAGTCGAGGCCTCGCGCGCGCGAGACCGTGTACGCGTCCTCGTGGGCGATCACCTCCAGCGCATGCGCCGTGACGTCGGAGCTGGGCTCGTCGGTGACCTTGCCGAAGTCGGAGATCGGGAGGCGGTAAAGCCAGAGCGCCTCGTTGTCGACGTCGAATGCCCCCCATCCCCCGGTCGCGGACTGCATTCCGACCATCCAGTCGAGCCCACGGCGCACGGCGGGCTCGCCGACGCCGAGCTCGCGGAGCGCGAGCGCGACGACAGCGGTGTCGTCGACATCCGGATAGTTGTCGTTGTCGAACTCGAACGCCCACCCGCCGGGTGCCAGGGCCGGACGCCGGATCGCCCAGTCGCCGCGGACGGTCACCTCCTCGCGGAGCAGCCAGTCGCCGGCGGCCACAAGCCTCGGATTCTGCGCGGGGATGCCCGCCGCCCGAAGCGCGAGCACCGCCAGGGCGGTGTCCCAGACGGGAGACTGGCAGGCCTCCGGGCGGAGCCGGTCGCCGTCCCGGACCATGAACCGCTCCCACCCGGCCAGGCCGCGAGCGAAGGTCTCGTCCTCCGGGCCGTGCCCGAGCGTCGCGAGCATCACGAGCGACCAGACCCACGGCGGCTGGATTCCTCCCCACGACCCGTCGCTCTCCTGACGCTCACGGACCCAACGCTCGGCGACGAGAATTGCGTGCCGACGCCACCGCGGCAGGTACGGCGTCCCGGAAGGCTCGCACTTCCGCCCTCCGATCTCGCCGAGGTCGATGGCGCTGGGCCGCACAGGCCGAAGCGCCTCGACGACGGAGAGCGCGACCATCGTCTGCCGCGCCCAGCACGCGAAGTCGTAGACGGAGAGCGGCCCGTCGGCCGGGAAGAGGATCAGCTCCACCGGCACGTGCGCGAGGCGCGCCCAGGGCCATTGGCCGATCATCGCCAGGAAAGCGCGTGTGAAGATCCGCGTTCGCGGCACGCCGCCGGCGCGCCGGATATAGGCGCGGGTCGCCTCGCCCGCGTCGACGCCCGCAAGCTTGAGCGCCGTATAGGCCTCAACGGTCACGGAGAGGTCCGCGGGCCCGTCGAACCAGATCGACCACGTGCCGTCCGCACGCCGCCGCGCGAGCAGCTCGTTTGCGAGCAGCCGGTCGGTCTCGGCGTCGCGGAGGCCGAGGAAGTGCAGCAGGAAGAGGTGCTCTGCGATCATGGTCGCGTTCGACTCCAGCTCTCCCTTCCACCATCCGTCGGGATGCTGGAGCGAGAGCAGGCGGTCGGCTCCGCGCTCCACGGCCGCGTCCAGGGCGGTCAGCTCCCGGACCGCCGTCACGCCGCCACCCTGGTTGTCGCTCCGGACAACAGCCGCGCGGCGGCGCGACCCGAGCGAACCGCGCTCTCCATCGTCGCGGGCCAGCCCGTGTCCGTCCACGCGCCCGCGCGGGTGACGTTCGGCCGAGACGTCACGGGGCCCGGTCTCTGCGCTGCCGTTCCGGGGCGGAGCGCGACCGTCGCGCGCGGCTCCCGGGAAACGCGCGACCAGACGAGGTCGGCCGGCCCGAGCCGGTCCGTTAGTTGGCCGGCGAGTCGTCCCACGAGATCACGTCCGCGCAGCTCCATCAGCTCCGGGGCGCCGCTCGAAACGATCGTGAGGTACTGGCCGCTCGCCGGGGCATGGCCGGTCAGGGCGCCGTGGTCGAAGATCCAGTGCGCGTCGGACGCGAGCAGGGCCGCGAGCGGATAGCGCAGGATCGGCCGGTCGAAGAGCAGGTGCACGCTCACGATCGGCGAATCCTCGAGCGCCGGCTCGGGCTCCCCGAGCAGCAGCGCCGACTCCTTCGGCGGAACGGCGACGACGGCGGCGTCCGCGTCCAGGCGGTCGAGATCGTCGACGCGGCTGTTCGTCTCCACGATGACGCCGCGATCCTCGAGGGCGGCACGGACCGCGCGGCCGTGCATGTCGCCGAGAGGAGCCGTCGGCAGGAGGACGTCGCTCGCCCTTCGACCGGCGAGCAGCCCTCTCTGCACGGTGAAGATCCCCATTGCCGCGCTCACCTCGCGGCAGCGGAGGTTGAGCGCCGGGCGGACGAAGACGTCCCAGAACCGGTCGAGCGCGCGCTCGGTCTGGCCGAGGCCGAGGAGCAAGTCGCCGAAGCTGACGTCGTCGTGCGCTCGGGCGTCGAGGGCGCGCAGTTTGAGGAGGGCACGGATCGCCGCGCGGTCGCGGAAGGGCAGATGCCGGTAGCGGCGGAGCGCGATCGCGAGAGGCGTGATCGTCGACCACCGCCCCGACTCGTCCGCAACTGGGAGGCTGAGACGAATCCGGCGCAGCGATCCCGCCGCCCCCACCTGGGTCAGGAAGGCGACGTACTCGGTGAAACAGCCGAGCGCGATGTGCTGGCCGTTGTCCGGAGGAGGAGAGGGATCGCCGTCGCGTGCCGGCAGCGTCTGGACGGCCCCGCCGAGCGTCGGCCGTGCCTCGTGGACGACGACGGAGTTTCCGAGCCCGGCGAGCTCGAGGGCGGCCGCACAACCTGCGAGGCCCCCTCCGACGACGGCTGCCCTCATCTGCGCAAGCCTTCACCGACGATGCGGAGCTTCGCGAGGGCCGACAGCCGCGGCGGCCCGTCGAAGACCTCGAACCCCCGTTCCTCGATCCGCTCGAGCGTCGCGCGGTAGAGCCCCGCGAACGTCGAGACGCAGAGCGCGCTGCGGCCGTCGAGCGTCCGCAGCAGGCCGAGGCCGTCCTGGAGGTAGACGCGCGCGCGCTCGGCCTGGAACGTCATCAGCGCTCGCCAGCGGTCGGTGACGCGGTGAGCGGCGATGTCTTCCTCCTCCACGCCGAACGACGCCAGCTCGTCCTGCGGGAGGTACACGCGTCCGAGCTCCCAGTCCTCGCGCACGTCTCGCATGATGTTGATCAGCTGCAGCGCTATGCCGAGCGTCTCCGCGCGCTCGACGTCCTCCGATCCGTAGACCGCGACGCACGCAACACCGACTGCTCCGGCCACCCTGGCGCAATAGCCGCGCAGCTCGTCGAAGGTCGGGTAGCGCGTCTGCTCGAGATCCTGCAGGCCGCCGTCGACGAGCGCATGTAGCGCTTCGCCGGGGATCGGGAAGCGTAGGCGGGCGTCGGCAAGCGCGACCCCCATTGCGTCCGTCCCCGGCGGCTGCTCCAGGAACGCGTGCAACGCCTCGAGCTCGGAGCGCTTCGCCTCGGGCTCGAGATCTCCGTCCGCGACGTCGTCGACACGCCGCGCGAACGCGTAGATTGCGGCGATCGCACGCCGCTTCTCGCGCGGGAGCACCATGATCCCGTAGGCGAAGTTGCGCGCGCGCCGGCGGGTCAAGCGCTCGACCTCGGCGTAGGCGCGGGCGGTCGTCACCGCGCGAGCGCCGCCAGCGCGAGTCGAGCACGCGACGGCCGGGGCCGCTGCGTGAAGACGTCCCAGCGCGCGGCCTCGAGGGCCTCGAGCGCCGCGAGCCCTCCGCGGGCGAACAGGCCGATCGCACGTCCGGTCCGGCCGCCGATCCGCTGATGCAGCAACCTTCCCGAGGCGAGCAGGCCCCGGGCCCGCTCGGCCTCGAAGCGCAACACGGCGAGAAGCTCCGGGCTCGGCCGGTCGAGAACGCTGACGCCGAAGCGCGCCCGGTCCTCCGCCGGGAGATAAATCCGGCCGAGCTCGAGGTCGCGCGGCACGTCCTGGAGGAAGTTCACGAGCTGGAGGCCCGTGCAGACATCGTCGCTCGCGGCGACGAGCTCTGACTCCCGGTCGAGGCGCACGAGCCCGAGCACGAGCCGTCCGACCGGGTCGGCCGAGTGCCGGCAGTACTCGCGGAGATCCGCCCAGCTCTCGTATTCGGTGATGCGCTGATCCATCCGGTTCGCCTCGATCAGCCGCAGGAACGGCTCCCTCGGCAGCGTGAACTCCTCGATCGTCGGTTGCAGGGCGGCCATCACAGGCCACGATGGACGGCCGGAATAGCAGGCCTCGAGCTCTCGCTCGAGCTCGTCCAGCGCGGCCAGGCGGTCACCCTCGATCTCGTCACCGAGGATGTCGACCAGGCGCGCGAAGCCGTAGACGGCCCGGAGATGCGGGCGAAGGTGCCGCGGGAAGAGGATCGAGGCGACCGGAAAGTTCTCGGTGCGCGCGCGGCGCGCCACGACGGCGACGTCCATCCAGGAAAGATCACCTGCCCGGCGCCCCGCGGTCAAATGGTCACATTGCGGTCGGTACGCGACGGGTGTTCAATCCATGGTGCCGTCACAGAGCGCGCGTCGCGCTCGCGGTAGAGGAGGGAGCCGTGTTGACAGATCGCCACAGCACCGGGCCCGGCGGCATGCACGAGGATCCCGTCTTCGGAGTCGCCTTCGTCGGACGAGCCCGCATCGTCACCCTGCGCGGGGAGCTCGACGTCTACAACTCTTCGCGCGTCCAGGATGGACTCGACGAGGCATGCGCCGGTGATCCCGAGCGGATCGTCATCGACCTCGGCGAGGTCGGCTTCATCGACTCGACCGCCCTCGGCGTGCTGATCGAGGCGGGGAGGAAGCTGGGCGACCCCCGCGCGCTCGTCCTCGCCGCGCCGGCCCTCGAGACTCGGCGCGCGCTCGAGATCTCCGGGCTCGACCGGCACTTCACTTTGCGCGACTCGGTGCAGGACGCGCTCGACGCCCCGATCTAGCGTGACCCTCAGCCCGTCGCCGTGAGTTCGGCGGGCGCTTCGGCGAGCTCTTCCCTCCGGATCAACGTCAACGAGGCGACGAACGCCGCAAAGGAGATCGCGGCGAGCGCCCAGAATGCCCAGGAGTAGCCGGAGGTCAATGCGAGGCTGACCGGCTTGCCCTCCCGCACCAGAGTGTTGAAGCGGGTCGTGAAGACCGTCGAGGAAACGGCGACGCCGATCGCGCCGCCGATCTGCTGAGAGGTGTTGATCAGCCCGGACGCCAACCCGGCTTCGTGCTCGGCGACACCGGCGAGTGCGGCGATCGAGACCGGCACGAAAGCGAAAGCAATACCGACGCCGACCATCAAGTAGCCCGGCAGGAGATCGGACGCATAGTGTCCGTTCACGGGGATTTGCGCGTACCAGACCATCGCACCGGTCAGGAGCGCGAGCCCGACGGCCATGATGGGCTTCGCACCGAGCTTCGTGGTCAGCGCCTGCGCGACTCCGGCAGCGACGACGGCGGTGCCGGCGGTCGCGACGAACGTGACGCCCGTCTCGAGCGCCGAGTAACCCAGGACGTTCTGGACGTAGAGCGTGAGCACGAAGAAGTTTGCGAAGATCACTGCCCCGAGCAGCGCGCCTACCGCGTTGGCGCCCGCGAGTGTTCGCACGCGGAAGATCTGGAAGGGCATCAGCGGGCTGCTGACACGCCGCTCGTTGACGAGAAACGCAACGAGGAGACCGCCGGACGCGACCAGCAAGAGGATCGTCCGCGCCGTCCCCCAGCCGACGTCGGGCGCCTTGGAGATCGTGTAGACGAGCAGCGCGAGCCCGGACGTCACGGACACCGCGCCGAACGGATCGAAGCTTCTGGCCGCGGTATCGCCGCGGCTCTCGGGCACGACCCTCGGCGCCAACGCCAGCACGGTCGCGCCGACGGGGACGTTGACGAAGAAGATCCACTCCCAGCCGAGGTACTTGGTCAGGACACCTCCCGCCAGGACGCCGACGGCCGCGCCGCTGCCGCCGAGAGCGCCCCAGATCCCGAGCGCCTTGTTGCGCTCCGGGCCCTCCTCGAAGCTCGTCATCACAATCGAGAGCGCCGCGGGCGAGATGATCGCCGCGCCCAATCCCTGCACTGCACGGGCCGCGATCAGCATCGCCTCGCCCTGCGCGAGCCCGCAGACGAGCGACGCGGCGGTGAAGACGACGACGCCGACGATGAAGACCCTTCGCCGGCCCAGAAGATCCGCAGCGCGTCCACCGAGCAGGAGGAAGCCGCCGAACGTGATCGCGTAGGCCGTGATGACCCATTGCAGGTTCTCGCGGGTGAAGTGGAGGGACCTGCCGATCGACGGGAGCGCCACGTTGACGATCGAGACGTCGAGGATCGTCATGAAGAAGGCCGCCGCTACGACGGCGAGGATTCTCCAGCGGTTGGGGTTGGATGCCACTGCGCGCCTCCCGGGAACGATCGACCTGACGACCGCCCTAGCTTACGCGTGGCCGGCGTGCAGGAGTCCGGCCGATGGGCGTGAAAGCCTTTGGGCAGTGGTGCGGCGCACGATCCTCATCGGAGGCCTGCTCGGCCTACTTCTAGTCCTTCCCGCGAAAGGCGAAGCCTCGACCGCGGGCCAGATTCACGTCTGCATCAACCGTGTCAGCGGGACGGTCAGAGTGGTCACTGCGGCTTCGCCGTGCAGGGCCACTGAGTATCCCGCCGCGTGGTCTCTTGGCACGCGGCCGGCGCCGATCCCGTGTCTTCGCCTGCGTCAACCGGAGAACGGGCCGACTTCGAGTCATCTCGAGGCGCAGCCGCTGCCGCCGTTCGGAGTACCGGGTCGCCTGGGTAACAGGCCCGGCAGGCCCGACCGGGCCGACCGGCCCGACCGGGCCCACAGGTCCCTCTGGCTCAGGTGGGGCCGGAGGAGTGGGACCACAGGGCCCACCAGGTCCCGCGGGCCTCCAGGGGCCGGCCGGACCACAAGGCGCGACAGGAGCGACGGGAGCCACCGGGCCGGCCGGACCGCAAGGCCCGACCGGAGCAACCGGCCCCACCGGCGCGACCGGCGCCGCGGGAGCGACCGGCGCCACCGGCGCCACGGGCGACACCGGCGCAGCGGGGCCGACAGGAGCGGCCGGGCCACAGGGAGCAACCGGCCAGACAGGCGCCACCGGTGCGACAGGAGCGACGGGAGCCACCGGGCCGGCCGGACCGCAAGGCCCGACCGGAGCAACCGGCCCCACCGGCGCGACCGGCGCCGCGGGAGCGACCGGCGCCACCGGCGCCATCGGGCGACACCGGCGCAGACAGGACACGGCCAGACAGGCGCCACCGGTGCGACAGGAGCAGGGAGCCACCGGGCCGGCCGGACCGCAAGGCCCGACCGGAGCAACCGGCCCCACCGGCGCGACCGGCGCCGCGGGAGCGACCGGCGCCACCGGCGCCACGGGCGACACCGGCGCAGCGGGGCCGACAGGAGCGGCCGGGCCACAGGGAGCAACCGGCCAGACAGGCGCCACCGGTGCGACAGGAGCGACGGGAGCCACCGGGCCGGCCGGACCGCAAGGCCCGACCGGAGCAACCGGCCCCACCGGCGCGACCGGCGCCGCGGGAGCGACCGGCGCCACCGGCCCGGCCGGATCTCAGGGCCCGGCCGGAGCCGCAGGACCCCAAGGGCCGACGGGATCAACCGGGGCAACCGGAGCGGCAGGGTCGACCGGCGCAACCGGGCCTGCGGGGCCGCAGGGGCCAACCGGTGCAACGGGACCGACCGGCGCAACCGGCGCATCCGGAGCAACAGGACCCGCCGGGCCGCAGGGGCCAACAGGGGCAGCGGGACCGACCGGCCCCGCCGGCCCGGCGGGCGCGACCGGCCCCGCAGGTGCAACCGGCGCCACGGGTGCCGCTGGCGCGACCGGCCCCGCAGGGCCGGCCCTCTCGGGCTCCCAGATGATCACGGGCGCGAACTCGACGGGCGGAGGGATCTCCACAGCCACATGCCCGTCAGGGAAGGTGCTGCTCGGCGGCGGCGCCGAGTTCGTCAGCGGCGGCGGAAACCTCCTCTACAGCAAACCGCAGGCGGCCGGAGTGGCCGGATCCTGGATCGCGCAGGGCAGCGCCGGCTCGAGCGTCGTCCGTGCATACGCGGTCTGCACGGTCTAGCGCCGGACTCCGTCTAGCACTCAGGTTTCGTGTCCGACCGCGACAGCACGAGCGGTCCTGTCCCGTAAGTGGGTCCACCGCTGCCCGGCCGAAGTGAGTCATGTGAGGCTCGCACCTCGACGAGGTGGCGCCCCGCGGAGATCGACGTCGATCCGAACAGCGTGAACTGGCCCGCGTTGTTCAGCTGGTCGTGGCGCGTCCCGACGACGCGATCGTCGAGCAACACCGTGAGCTCGCCCCGGAAGGAGCCGCCGACCCACGCGGAGTAACGCCCGCCGCGTGAGAGCCACACGGTTCGACGAGTCGGTCGCTGCTGGCCGACCGGCACCGCGACCGGAGCTGCGCTGCGCCCCGCGAGCGCGCGCGAGCCGCAGTCCGGGCGCACGGCGACGCGCTGCCACACGTCGTAGAAGTGTCCTCTCCAGACGAGTCTGTAGTCCGCCGGCGGCCTGCTCGCGAGCGGCGACCGCCGCAGCACCAGCGTTCGGTACACCTGGATCGCGGCCGGCTGAAAGGCAGCGAGGTCGGCGTATCCGCCCTTCTCGAGGAGACTCCCGTCGCGCAGCGGAATCGGCCGGCGGCGGAGCTCGGAAGTCCCCTCCGCATCGAGCCGCCTCAGAAAGTGCCTGACCCCGTAGGGCTGGTACTCCGTCATCAGTGAAGGTCCCTGGCCCGCAAAGCGCTCACCGATTTGCTGCAGCTCGGCGAGCTGCTGTCGCGGTGCCAGGTTGACGTCCTGGTAGGCGAGGGCGTTCGACCAGATGACGCCGGCGCCCACCAGGGCGAGCGCGACCGCGCCCTCGGCCACCCGCCCCGACGAGATGACGAGGGCGCACCCCACCGCTGCGGCCAGCACCAGCGCCGGAGAAGCGATCGCGTATGCCTTTGCGGCGATCCACGGCGAGCCGAAGGCTGCGACCAGCGCGGCCGCGAGGACGCCCCCGCCGACGTACGCGTGGAAAGCCCAGGCGCGCAGGCGAGCTGCGAGAGCCAGGCCCGCGAGCGCCGCGGCGCCCACGAGCCCGATCAGGATCCAGGTTGCGACCGGATCGCCCGGGCGAACGCGGAAGTCACCGGTCGGCCAGATTCCGAAGACCTGCAGCGCGCTGAGCGGGCGAAAGAGGTTGCCGAGAACACTCCCGCTGCGCACGGCCGTCTGGGTTTCTGGGCCGAGGAACGAACGCGCCGAGAGGAGAGCGGGGAACGACAGAACGAGGACCGCTACCGAGGTCAGCCCTGCCTGAACGACCCTCGCCCGGCCCCCTCGTAGCGAGAGGAAGAGGACGACTGCCGCCGCGCCCAGGAGCCAGACGACCCCACCGACGCTCAGCACGCCGAGCAGGGCGGCGCCCGCGAGGGCCAACGGCAGGACGTGACGGGGCCTCGCCGCCGGGCCCAGCGCAGGCGGCACGAGCGCCGGAACGAGCGCGACGAGGGGCGCGGCGGCGAGCTCCTTGATCCCGCCCCACAGCGAGAACCCGTAGAGCAGCGCCGGCTGTGCTGCGAGGACGACGCAGACGAGACGAAGCCGAGGCGAGCGCACCAGTCGCCGACAGAGCTCGAAGAGAACGAGCGCGAGCATGGCGGCGAGGAAGGCGAGGTACGGCTGGAAGATCCAGGCTCCGTCCACGCCGACGAGGGCTCGGGCGGTGCCGAACGGCAGGAGCGCCCCGACGGGATACCCGTGGGCGAGGTTGACCGACAGGGTCGCCTCGTAGGTCGACGGCATCAGTCCGGCGAGGCTGTGACCGTGCTGCATGACGCGATCCGTCAGCGCGAGGAACGTCGCCGTGTCGTCGAGCTTGATGTAGCCGGCGAACGTTGCCTGACCGGACAAGATCACCGGCGCTGCGTAGGCGCTGAAGACGAGCCCGGCCGTCGCGAGCGGCAGCGCGGCGCGGCGGGATAGACGGCCCGACGTCCCACTCGCGAGGCCCGCCACGGCGAGAGCGACGATCAGCGGCACGGTCAGCGAGGCGGTCGCGGCGCTGGACGTCGTGAACCCTGCGACCACGACGATCGCCGCCACGCCGGCCGGCGCAAGCAATGCGCCCGGTAGGCGAAGCGCGGCTACGCCTTCCAGCAGGAGGCCGCAGCCGAGAGCGAGCACCCACAGGACCAGCGGAAACAGGAGCCACGCCGCGAGCAGGCTCAAGCCTCCGTTCCTCTAACCGACGGGCACGACCTGCCCGGCGAGAACGAGGGTCCGGGCCTCTTGGCTGCGAGGTGAATACACCTCTACCTGCACGTTCGAGCCGGGATATGCGAAGTAGACGCTGGTCGGCCGCGCCCGGTCGTAGACCGCGATGCCTCCCCCGGGGAGCTTCAGGATGACCGCGCCGTGGCGGCGGCCGGCGGCCCTGGTCTGTGCAAAGGGGTGGAGAACGGGATACGTGCCGACGGCGAGAAAATCGGCGCGCCGGTCACCGGCCCGAACGTTCGGTGGGAGATAGCGCACGTAGGCGTTTCCCCCCGCGCCTTTCGTCAGCTCGTAGCGATTGCCGAGCCATGGGCCCGCCCAGTAAAGGGGGTGCCCGAGGGTGGCAGCAGTGCTGCGGAGATCGGCAGAGGAGACGACTCGCGGTTGAGAGGCAGCCGTGACCGTGGCACGGGCCGGGGACCCACCGCCCGAGCCTGATCGAACGGCGATCCAGGTCACGAAGCCGGCCGCAAGCGCGACGGCGACCACAGCTCCGATCCGAGCGCGGGGCAGCCTCCACCGCTGCGCGAAAAGCGTCCGTTCTTGCAGCACCGGCTCAGCTTAGAAGTCGCACAGGTCGGCACCCGACGGGGGCGGCCCGGTCTACGACGACTGAAGCGCGTCGAGCAGGCGGTCGTCGTCCTGCTCGGTCCGAATCGTGATCCGGATGCCGCCTCGCACAGGCCGCACCGCGAGGCCGCGGCGAAGAAAGGCGTCCGCGAGGGCCCCCGGATCCTCGACCGGGACGTACAGGAAGTTCGCACGCGACGGCCGCGGCTCGTAGCCGAGTGTCCGGAGCGCGGCCGCAAAGCGTTCGCGTTCCTCGAGAATCGTCCCGACATCCGGGCGCGACGCGAGCCCCGCGAGTGCAAGCGCGGCTGAGAGTGTGGACAGCGGAGCCGGGTGCTGGCGCCGGTTCAGTTCCGCGGCAACGTCGAGGCCGGCGAGGGCATAGCCGACGCGGGCGCCGGCGAGGCCGAAGGCCTTCGAGAACGTTCGGAGGACGACAACGCCGCCGTCGATCAGGTCGACCGCCGACTCGCCGGAGTACTCGTAGTAAGCCTCGTCGACGAGGAGCGGGCGCGCGTCCGGAAGCTCCCCGAGCTCACCTGTCGGATTGTTCGGCCTGCAGCAGATCGTCAGCGCCGGCTCGACGTCCGAGACGTCCGCGCCGGCGACCCGGGCCGCGATGTCGAACATCGGATAGGTCGGGTCGTTCGCGATCGCGACGCGGTCGCCCGGTCCCGCGAACGAGCGCGTCACGAGCATGATCAGGTCATCCGCTCCGGCGCCGAGGACGACGTTCTCGGGTGAGACGCCGGCATAGCCCGCGATCGCGTCGAGCAACCTCGGGTAGCCGCCGTGTGGGTAGGTGTGGATGCGGGCGAGCTCCTCGGTGAGCGCCTCTGCGCGGGTGGACGGCAGCGCGTGCGGCGAGGTGTTGCCGTCGAAGCGGACGATCTCGCCCGCCGGAATGCCCGTGCTGCGCGCGATCTCCTCGGTCGACGGTGCGTCGTACGAGGCGATCTCGCCACCGAGCGACCTGATGGACACTACGGCTGGTACTGCTGGTCGAGCGAGCGGACGGTGTCGATGTGGACGAGGATCCAGACTCCGCTCTCGAGCGGTTCGAACAGCTTCAGCTTGCTCGTGCCATCGACGATCTGTGCGAGCTGCGCAACGGTGATGGGCGTTCCGTTGGGCGCCCTCGTGAGCACGGTGACGTGGGCGTTCGCCGGCACCTTGTAGGTGAACGCCCGGTGGCTCTCGTCGACGCGGTAGTTGTCGTTCGGAACCGGCTGGCCCGGCTCGACGGCGCCGTCCTGCGCGGCGGCGACGTTCGCCGTCACTCCGCTCAGGAACCACTCCGGATCGAAGCGCAGGATGTACCCGGTTCCCTTGTGCTTCAGCGACTTGATGTGCCCGAAGAGAGGGATCTCGGCCGGCGCGCCGACTCCGGTCTTCGCGGTCGTGACCGTCACGGTCTTCGTGACCGTCTTCGTGCTTCCGCATCCAGCCGCGAGCAGGGAGAGGAGGAGAACGGCGAGGGCGCCGCGTTTCACGAGTGCGAGTGTACGCCCATCGTCCGGCGGAACAGATCCCCTCGAACGAGGGATATCGACCTGTAGGTGCCCGCTTCCCTCTCGTGAGGGATGGCGCCACTCGGGAGGCGGTGGCAATCTGGGGGAGCGGTTTCGAGTCGTCGGGGTGATCGGCTCGATTTCGCGTCAACTGCGGCGATTGGGGGATTACATGCGGCGTCTCGGCGAACTGCTCGTGGATCAGGGCCTCCTCACGGACCTCGAGCTCGATGCGGCTCTCAGGTACCAGGAGGCGCACTACTTCCCACTCGGAGAGATCGTGGTGGGCCAGGGTTATGTCTCGCGGCCCGCGCTCGCGCGCGCGCTCGCCTCTCAGCGGGAACGCGACCTCGAGTTCGAAGGCGGCTTCGGCTCCGGGCTCTTTGCGCTCCTCGACGAGCGTCACGCGCTGAAGCGATCTCTGGAATTCGAACGCGCATCACCCGCACGTTAAGCCAGCAGCTGCCCTCGGCCGGAGTATCGTCACGTCACCGTGGCGGTCTCCGGCTCAGGCAGCAGGGTTGACGGGCTCGATCAGCCACCGCCGCTGACGGGGCACAACCTCTTCCTCGAAAACCGGCCGCTCGCCGAGGCGCTCGGGCGTGAAGGCGCCAGCTGGGCAAGCGAGCGGGCCGCCTCGTTCGCCGCCCTGCTAGACGGCGAGGCGCGCGAGTGGGGCCGCCTCGCAAACGAGAACGCTCCGCGGCTCCGAACGCACGACCGCTTCGGCAATCGCATCGACGAGGTCGAGTTCCACCCGGCCTGGGACGAGCTCATGCGGATGAGCGTCGGCCACGGGTTGCACTCACTCTCGTGGCGCGAGCCGCGGGCGGGCGCGCAGGTCGCGCGCGCGGCGCTCTTCTTCCTTATGGCGCAGGTCGAGGCCGGGCACGGGTGCCCGATCTCGATGACGCACGCCGCTGTGCCTGCGCTCCGCGCTGAGCCCGAGCTGGCCGCGGAATGGGAGCCGAGGTTGACGTCGCTCGAGTACGACCCCGGCTTGCGGCCCGCCGCCGAAAAACACGGCGCGCTGTGCGGGATGGCCATGACCGAGAAGCAGGGCGGCTCGGATGTCAGGGCGAACACCACGGTCGCGCGCGACCTCGGCGACGGCTCGTACGAGCTCAACGGCCACAAGTGGTTCTGCTCGGCGCCGATGTGCGACGCGTTCCTCGTGCTTGCTCAGGCCGACGGCGGCCTCTCGTGCTTCTTCCTCCCGCGCGTCCTGCCCGACGGTACGCCCAACGGCTTCCAGATCCAGCGGCTCAAGGACAAGCTTGGCGACCGGTCGAACGCGTCGGGCGAGATCGAGCTGGACGGGGCGTGGGCCCGGCTGGTCGGCGAGGAAGGGCAGGGCGTTAGGACGATCATCACCATGGTCAACCACACCCGCCTCGACTGCGTCCTTGGGACGGCGGCGGGGATGCGGGAGGGCGTCGAGCAGGCGACGCACCATGCGGCTCACCGGTCCGCTTTCGGCAGACGGCTCGCGGCACAGCCGTTGATGCAGAACGTGCTCGCCGACCTCTGCGTCGAGTCTGAGGCGGCGACGCTGACTGCTTTCCGGCTCGCGGGTGCGTTCGATCGAGGGGAGCAAGCGTTTGCCCGCATCGCGACCGCGGTGTCGAAGTACTGGATCTGCAAGCGCGGCCCGGGACATACGGCTGAGGCACTCGAGTGTCTGGGCGGAAACGGCTACGTCGAGGAGTCCGGACTGCCGCGCCTCTACCGCCAGCAGCCGGTGCAATCGCTCTGGGAAGGGTCCGGCAACGTCATCTGCCTCGACGTGATGCGCGCCTTGCGGCGGACGCCCGACACGCTCGACGCGTTCATCGAGGAATGCCGCACGGCGTCCGGGTCGGACCGGCGATTCGACGAGTGGCTCGTGGCGCTCGAGCGCGACCTAGGCGATTCCGACGCGGATGAGGCCTCGGCGCGGCAGCTCGTCGAGCGGATGGGCCTCGCGCTCCAGGGATCGTTGCTCGTACGGCACGGGGATCCCGCCGTTGCCGACGCGTTCTGCGCGTCCCGCCTCAGCCGTGATGGCGGGCTCGCCTACGGCACGCTCCCATCGAACGCCGGCGCCGAGGCGATCGTCGAGCGGCACAGGCCGCGGGCTCGCTAGCGACGCACCCGGAGCAGAAGCCCGGCCGAGGCCTCCTGGTCCCAGGAGTCGACGAGCTGCACGCGCAAGCGCCAGGTCCCGGGAAGGCGGGGGACGCCGAAGAGCCTGCCGGTGTCGCTGAGGTGCAGCCCGCGCGGCAGGCCGAGGACCGACCAGCGCAGAGGCGGGGCGCCGCCGCGCGCCGACACCGCGAGCGCGTAGGGCTTTCCCCGATGCGCCACGGGCAGGCGTGTGGTGGCGATTGCGAGCGGCGGGGGCGGCGCGCACGGCTCGCCGCACGCCGCCAGCACGAACGGCCGCAGAAACTCGCCGAAGGCCACGCCGCCGTCGTAGTTCATGTGGACGCCGTCGTTGAACCAGGGCTTGCCCGCCGACGCTGCGGCCCAGTCGGCGACGGCCAGCTGAGGCCAGCGCTTCGGCGCTGCGCGTATCTCCTCGTTGATCCGCACCCAGCTGTCCTGCTTCTCCTCGAGCGTCACCCAGACGACGTGCTGCACCCCGGCGGCGGCGAGCGCTTTCATGACCCGGTCGAGCTCGGAGCCGTAGAGATCCGCGTAGTCGTTGTAGCCGACGTCGATCACGACGGTCGGCCCGAGCTCCTGGCCGAGCGCCTCGATCGTCTCGAGTGCGCTCACAGGGTGCGGGTCTCCGTACGCCGGGCAGCCGGGGTCGACCAGCTTGCGACAGGTCTTCGTCTCGAGGTCTAGATCGAGCCCGCGGGCGAGATCGTCCCGCGCGTTCGTCACCCAGTAGAGGACACCTCCGACCGAGTCGGTGATCACCGTGACGCGGTTGGCGGGCACGGAATCGACGGCGTTCGCGGCGGTCCCGGCGCCCGAGCCCGCCAGCGCGAGCACCAGGACAACCGCCACTAATGGGCCTGTCCTGATTGCCACGACCTACCGGGATTAGACCGCGGCGGTGATCGCTCCGCAAGGTGGCCGTTTCGACAGGGACCTCTTGCGACTGTCTGCGAATGCAAGAGTGTCGGCGGCAACGGCTCTGACCGAAGGAGGTTCTAAGCGATGGAGATTGGTGAGCAGACAACCGGCGGGGAGTATCCGGTGCGCTTCGACGTGGACTACCCGGACCGTAATCTCGACCGTCTGACGACGGCGCTCCGGATCATCGTCGCGATCCCGATCTTCATCGTCGCGGGAGCCGTCGGCGGCCACGAGAGCAGTTACGAGGCCGGCAAGCATACCTGGACGGTGGCCAGCGGAGCAGGTGGGCTGCTCGTGTTCGCGCCGCTGCTCATGATCGTCTTCCGACAGAAGTATCCGCGCTGGTGGTACGACTGGAACCTCGAGCTGCAGAGGTTCTCGAACCGCGTCGGGGCCTACGTCGCGCTGATGGACGACCGCTATCCCTCCACCGACGAGAAGCAGTCGGTCACGCTCGACTTCCCCTATCCCGATGTCCAGAGGGATCTCAACCGCTGGCTGCCGCTCGTGAAGTGGCTGCTTGCGATCCCGCACTACATCGTGCTCGCATTCCTCTGGCTGGGAGCGATCTTCGCGGTGATCTTCGCGTGGTTCGCGATCCTCTTCACGGGGCGGTATCCACGCGGCCTCTTCGACTTCGTCGTGGGCGTCTTCCGGTGGACCAACCGCGTGATCGGCTACGCATTCATCCTGGTCACCGACGAGTACCCGCCGTTCCGTCTGAGCCCGTAGAGGCGAGCTAGCGGCGGACGACGATCGTGTGCGCGGCGCGGTCGCCGAGGCGCTGGCCACGCGTCGATGTGAGCGCGAACAGGAAACCGACCAGATAGAAGAAGAGGGCGTCGACGACGCGGATGCCGACCATGCGCTTGCCGAGCGTCGCGCCCGCGGCCGCTTCACACACGACGTAGTACCCAATGCCGAGCGCGAGCAGTACCCAGAACACGTTGCCAATGCTTACGACGATGGTCGCAAGACGTTACTCGAGTCGTGAAGCCCGTCCGGAGGGGCGTCTACCGTCTCGATGTGCCCAGGCCGAGATTGATCGAGCGTCGGATGACGCGCTTCCTGCGCGAGCCCGTGTCCGTCCGCAACGCGGCCAACGTGATCGTCGTCGCGACTGCCGTTGTCGTCGCTGCAGGCGGGGTCGGCATGAGGCTGCTCGACCATCACGAGTACCCGAACATCTGGCGGGGAATGTGGTGGGCCCTGCAGACGGTGACGACCGTCGGGTACGGAGACGTGACGCCAACGCATACCTCGGGTCGGATCGTGGCGGCGTTCGTGATGCTTGAAGGCATCGCTTTCGTGGCGATCCTCGTCGCGGCGATTACGTCGACCTTCATCGGGCGCGCAGAGCGTGAGCGCGAGCAAGCGGAAGCTGGGGAAGCAGAGAGCGCCGAGGAACGAATCGTTGCTCGCTTCGATGATCTCGCCGCGCGTCTGGATCGGGTCGAGGCAATGCTCGGGCGCCTGACCACTCCCTGAGAACACCCGCTTCGGCGCAGGCGAGCGCCGACGCAGTTGTCGCCGCCGTCAGGCGACCACGGGTCGAGGCGCCCGCAGGCCGCGTCGGCGCCAGCGGCCGTAGCCGGCGGTCGGGCCGGTCCGTCAGCCGACGCAGTAAGGCCGGTCACAGGATGGCGGCCGGCGATGCCGAGCCCGCTGCTGTGACGATGCGTGAGTGCGGTGCTTATGCCTGCTGGTCGTGTGTGCGGGTGCGGCGTTCGTAGAGTGTGGCGTTGAGGACGGCGGCTCCTACCATCACTCGCCCGAGCAGGAAGAAGGCGAGCAGGAGGGTGGCTGCGGTCCCGAGTGCTCCGTAGGTACTGGTCTTCGACTCGATCAGGTTGCCGAGCATCACGGCGTTGAAGATCAGCACGCCGGTGAAGCCGATCGCGTAGAGCAGCGACCCGGGAATCAGGTCGGTCCAGCGCGCGTCCGCGTGCGGCACTTCCAGGGAGACGACGAGCCAGAGCCCTGCGAGGGCGAACACGAAGGCGACGAGTGTGATGATGCCGCCGATCGCCGTCTGGTGGTTCACGGCGCCCACACCGAGGACAAGCAGGAGTTGGCTGACTAGTGCTGCGTCGAAGATCCCGAGGGCGCGGGGGCGCACCTTGACCGAGGCCGCTGTTCGCTGCCATGCGAGCGAGTGGACGATCGCGACGGCCCGAAACAGAACTTTCGTGGCGTAGAGGAGCGCGATGAACGAGGTGAGCGCTACCCACCAGTTGGAGGTGGCCTTCGACGTACTTTCGATCTGCTTGGTGACGACCCCGGCCAGGCCGACCGAGTTCGCAACCAGGTGTGGCTCGGTGCCCAGCGCGCTTGCCAGCAGGCCGAGGCCCGAGACGACGAACAACGCGAGCGGCAAGGCGAACACGAACAGCCGGTAGGAGAGGGCGCCGGCGAGCATCCCTCCGCCGAGTTCGGAGTCGCGCTCGATCGACTCGAAGGTCGCGTCGAGCGCCGGCGACCGTCCGCGCGCCCGTTCGATCCCCGCTCTCAGCGCGTGGAGGCGCTGGACCCATGAGGCGAAGCGCCCGAGCAGCGTCCGCTTCGGCGGCGGCAACTCCACCGGCCCGGACCCACGAGTGTGAACGGGCGCGGGCATCCCGTTGCTCAGGCCCCGACGGGGGTCTTCTCGCGCGCGGCCCCGCCGGACCGCTCGCCGCGTTGCCTCTCGGTCTGCCGCCAGCTGGCCCAGACGGGGGAGAAGACGGCGCACATCAGCGACACCGTGATCATGACGAACGCGTAGCCGACGATCGTCAGTGCGACGCCGAACGAGCCGAACGCCTTGCCGTTCTCGTTCATCGGCGCCGCCAGGAAGAACGGCGAGGCCGCGGCCGTGCCGCCGAGGAGAACAGACGCGAGCAGCGCGCCGGGGAGCAAAGGGCGAAGCCCGATCTTGCGGTGGAGGAGGAAGCGAGGTACCCAGAGCCAGAAGAGCGTCGACGCGACGAGCCAGACGGACACGAGCACGATCCAGCCTGTTGCGCGCAGTTGCGCGGCGGAGACGGCGGCGAGAGCGATCGCTCCGGTGAACACGAAGAAGAGGATCGCGAACAGCGCCTGGTCGGCCGCCGAACCGACCTGTATCCCCCAGGCCCGAGCGTAGACGTCCTGGTAGATCTGCCCGATACCGATCCCCCAGAGCAGGAAGCTGATCACGACAGTGACGCTCGCCGCGAGCGCATTCGAAGAGGCGCTGCCGAACGTATCGTGCACCAGGCTTGCCGTCGACCCGTGCAGCCCCAGGTGCGTGATCAGACGCTCGGCGAAGGCGTTCGCGTCGCTCTCCGACGGGTAGAACAGCGCGATCGCCACGAGCGCGGCCGGCAAGACCGACAGCGCCGAGTAGACGGTCGCCGCACAACCCGAGTTACGGCTCGCAGCAAAGTAGGCGCGGAACCACTGCAGTGCGAGCCGGCCCAACCGTGTATCGGCGCGGCGGCTGAGCCAATCCTGCACTGCTCGGACGCGGCGATGGCCCGGGGCCGTCTCGGCGTTGGCGCTCATCGCCGGCACGACCTTCGGCCTGACGGGGGCGGGTCTCCATCGCTGCGAATGCTCCAGCCTAGCCCGTTCGCCGGCCTCGGGGGATGTACTAGTCGCGCCTTCGGGCAACTCCGCGCCGCTAGTGGTAAGCCGACGCCCGGACTCGAACCGGGGACCCCTTCATTACGAGTGAAGTGCTCTACCAGCTGAGCTACGTCGGCGGGGGCTTCCTACTGTAGCGGCGGTCTCGAGCCCGAACCGGGGGCGGCTCAGCGCCCGCCGCGCTGCGGTTCGATGTAGGCGACTGCGCCACCGGCATCACTGCCGCGGCGCAGTCGCCGCTTCCACGTGTCGGCGTCTTGCTCCAGGCCCTGAGCGAGCGCGCGACGTGCGCGGAAGATGAGCGTCTCGACCGCGGCCTGCGACAGCCCCAGCTCTGACGAAATCTCACGGTAGGTACAGCCCTGCCACTCGCGCATCAGGATCGCCCGTCGCTGCTTCTCGGACATCCCGCCGAGCACCTCCTGTACACGGATCAACTCGTCGCCGAGGTGCTCACGGCCGGGAACGACCTCCTGCAGCGCCTCGAGGCTGTTGGGCGTCTCGACCCTCCCTCTCCGGCGCGAGGAACGCAGCCGGGAGAGGCAGACGTTGTGGGCGATCTTGAAGAGCCAGGCCGACTCGGCCTGAGGAACGACCCCTCGCTGGAGGCCGCGGACCGCGTTCATGAACGTCGTCTGGACGGCGTCCTCCGCCTCCTCGCGCGAGCCGAGCTGATGGAAGCAGTAGCCGAAGATCTGACCCGCGTAACGTTCATAGAGCTCGCCCGCGTCGGCCACGTCATGAGCGACGGGCCGCTCGACGCGGGTTGTACGGCCTATCGACGGGACTGCGGCCAACTGTCCTCCGGGGCTGCGGTTGCGCGCGTCCTGCGGTCCACGCGCGCAAGAGCGGTGTCGGCAGCGGCCGCACGCCGGGAAACCCCTGATTCGAGGGTCGCTAGCGGCCCGAGTCGTCCGGTACGGAGCTGCCGTCGGAGCCGCCCGAGCTTCCCGCCGACCCTGAGCCGTCGGGGCCGCCCGGGCTTCCGGCCGACCCTGAGCCGTCGTGGCCGTCGACGCCCTCGAGTTCGAGGGACACGGTCTCGGTAGCCGGCTCCGTGCTCTGCGGGCTCGCCGAGCTCGAGCCGCTGTGCTCCGACTCGGGCGCTTGCGTTGCCGGCTTCACGGCCTCACGCACGGAGCCCTCGTCGCGCACTGACGTGCCGGCGTGTCGAGCAACCCGGGGGCCGACCACGTGCGACCGAGACACGAACGAGCGAAGAGAGGGGACATGCGTCGGCATGAGCGCCTTCGGCGCGGCACGACGAACGGGATCCCGGGCGGCGACGCCGGCGGGCCGGGCGGCAGGCTGCGCGCCTGATTCGATCGCGGCGTGATGCGGCACCTGCGACACGCCCGTCGTGACCACGCCGATGCCGACGGCCGCCGTCGCAAGCTTCAGCGCGACGGGAGCGGACGCAATCCTGGCGGCAAGGCCGGCGCTGCCCGGATCGAAGTCCGGGATCAGCCTGCCGAGCTCGTGCCGAAGCGCGAGCGGCACCGCTGCGGCATTGGCACCTGCGATCAGTGAGCGCACGTGACGCCGAGCGCGGAAGAGCAAGGACTCCACCGCCGATTGCGAGACGCCGAGCGCCCGCCCGAGCTCGTGGTAGGAGAGCCCACCCAGCTCCCGCAACATCAGCGCCCGCCGCTGACGTCGCGGCAATCGGGACAGGGCCTTCCAGACAGCTTCGAGATCGGTCGCGCGAATGGCTGCCGCAAGCGGGTCGGGCAGATCGGCCGGAAGCTCCGGAAGAGCCAGCGGCTCTCTCATTCGGGCCCGGATTCGGGCGCGGCACTCGTTCCGTGCAATCGTTCCGAGCCACGCCGGAGGGTCCCGAGGGACGGATCCGCGGAGCAGGGCGCCGTGAGCGGAGAGGAACACCTGCTGAGCAGCGTCCTCCGCCTCGACCGGGTCGCGGAGGAGCAGCCGACAGAGGCCGAGCACCATGCGGCCATGCTCGGCGAAGAGCTCGCCGACGACGCCCCCGACCGCCGCGCGGCCGCGACTTCCGGGGGCAGTCGACCCTTCGGGGCTAGTCGCCGCCGTCGCCTCCTCCCCCGCCCCCGTTCCCGTCATTTCCCTGGTCGTTGTTGTCGTCCCCCTGGTCGTTGTTGTCGGCCTCGTTCTGGTCGTCCTCCTGGGCAGTCGGGCCCGACTGAGCGAGGTTGATCGTGAGGGTGACGGACTGACCTACGAGCGACGCAGGCAACTGGATCCCTGCCGGAAGCGGGATGACGAGTGGCTGCCCGTTCACCGTCACGGTGATGCTGCCCGGCGAAACAGCCGTCACGGCCGCCTGGACGGTCACCGCACCTGACTGGCCGACAACCTGCATCTGCTGCTGGGTCATCTGGCCGCCGGAGATCCCGACCGTCGCGTTCACGACGGCGCCGGTCGAAGGGCCGGAGCCCGCGACCGAGGCGAGCCGGCGTCCTGCGGAACGGACGGCCAGGAGACTTCGACCGGACGCGAGAAACGTCGTCCCGCCGACGCGGCTGATCACGACGCCGTGAATGCGCGCACGATGCGCCTGCCCCAAGACGCGGATGGCTGAGCCGCTCACTCGAATGCGTGCGCCGAGCCGCGCATGCACCCCCGTGTGCACCGTCCGCACGAGCCCTGCCTTCGAGGCAACCGCAAGCGAGCCGCTGGACTTGCCGACCACGACCCCGCTGAACGTCGCTGCAAAGGACGAAGCGGGAAACAGCGCAGCGGCGCAGACCGCTGCAACCAGCACGAGCTTCTTCATCGAGAACTCCTTCTGGGCGTGGGTACTTCTAGCAAGAGCCCGAAGGCGCGGGAATCTTGCGCGCGACCTCAGACAGGCGCGCTCACGTGCACGCCGAGCTCCGCGCGAAGCCTTACGAATAGGGCCTCGAACGCGAGCGCCGGGCTGAGGTTGAACTCCTCGAACGCCCGCCAGGTCTCGCGCACCAGCTCGCACGCGCGCTGCGCGCCCGCGAGGCGCTCGGTCGTCCCGTCCGCCGCGAGGACCTCGAGCCGGTCCGCGTGCGCGACTGCGCGCTCGGCTCCGACCGCCACCACGACGAGGTCGCGATACCAGGACTCGAGCTCCTCGAGGCCGGCCAGAAGCTCCTCGCGCTCGGCCCCTCGCCCGGCCCGACGGACACGCTGCTCCGCCTCACGGGTCGTGAGGTCGAGCAGCGCCAACTCCTCCTCGGCGGCCTGCCTGGCCTCTGCGCCTCGCCGGCGAGCGCCGTCGAGGACGAGCTGCGCGGCCTTGCCTGGCTCGAAGGCCGGATCGGTGTACACGGCGCGCGCGACCTCGAGCAGCGCCTCGCGCCGCTCCGCCGAGGCGGGGTCGAGCAGCCGCGCGAGGCGATCGAGCCGACCGGCGGCGAGCCGCGCGAGCGACGCCGCCTCGGCGGGCTCGAGGGTGGGTGCCTGGGCCCTGATCTCGTCCCGCACCGCCCGCTCTGACAGGCGCGTGAACGGGACGAGCTGGCAGCGGGAGCGGATAGTGTCGGGCAGCGGACCGAGGTCGTCCGCGATGAGGACGATCACCGCGTACGACGGCGGCTCCTCCAGATCCTTGAGCAGCGCGTCGGCGGCGTCCTCGTTCATCGTCTCGGCGGCGTGGAGGAGATAGACGCGTCGGTCGGCCTCGAACGGGCGCATATGGAGGTCGCGGCGGAGCTCGCGGATGTCGTCGATGCGGATCTGGTCGCCCACGGGCTCGACGAGGTAGACGTCCGGGTGCGCACGACGTTCGACGCGTACGCGGTCCCCGATCAACTCTCCCGCGAACGCAAGCGCCGCCCTGCGCTTGCCGACGCCGGGCGGACCGTGGAAGAGATACGCATGCGCGGGCCCCTCGTCGAGAGCGGCGCGCAGCAGGCGCTTCGCCTCGGCCTGCTCAGGAAAGGTCTCGAACGCGTCCACGGATCTCCTCGTGCAGTTGATCAGGTGAGCGCGCTCCGTCCAAGACGACGACGCGCTCCGGGAATCTCCCCGCAATGGCCTCGTAGCCGTCGTGGACGCGCCGGCGGAACTCGTTTCCCTCGCGCTCGATGCGGTCAGGACTGTCCCCGACGCGTCCAGCGGCGAGGTCGGGAGCGACCTGCAGGACGAATGCGACGTCCGGCAGCAGACCTCCCGTGACGATGCGGTTGAGCTCGTAGACCTCGTCGAGCCCGAGCCCGCGCGCGACGCCCTGGTAGGCGAGCGACGAGTCGATGTAGCGGTCTGAGAGGACGATCTTGCCGGCCGCGAGCGCGGGCCGGATCACCTGCTCGACGAGCTCCGCCCGCGCGGCCGCGAAGAGGGCGGCCTCCGCCCAGGCGGTCATCTGCACCCCGTCGAGCAGCAGCCGACGAACCTCCTCGCCGACGGGCGTGCCCCCAGGCTCCCGCGTCGCGACGATCTCGTGGCCGTCCGCGCGCAGAAACTCGGCGAGGAGCCTCGCCTGCGTCGTCTTGCCCGACCCGTCGAGTCCTTCGAAGCTCACGAACACCGCCGCCCTACGATACGGCCCGTGCGGGCGATCGTCACCGGAGGCGCGGGCTTCATCGGCTCGCACGTCGTCGATGCCCTGGTCGCGCGCGGCGACGAGGTGCACGTCTTGGACGACTTCTCGAACGGGAAGCGGGAGAACGTCGCCGATGGCGCACGCGTCCACGAGGCGGACATCCGCAAGGATGCCGACTCCGTCTTCGACGAGGCCCAGCCGAAGCTGTGCTTCCACCTCGCCGCGCAGGCCGACGTCCGCATGTCCGTGAAGCGGCCGGACCACGATGCGGACGTCAACGTCGTCGGCACGATCCGCGTGCTCGAGGCCGCGCGCCGACACGGTGCTCAGGTCGTGTTCAGCTCCACGGGCGGCGCGATCTACGGCGAGTGCGACGCGCCCGCGGGCGAGGACCATCCTCGGCTGCCGCTGGCGCCCTACGGGACGTCGAAGCTCGCCGGCGAGGAGTACCTCGCCATGTACAACCGCCTGTACGGGACGAGCCATGTCTCGCTCCGGCTCGGGAACGTGTACGGCCCCCGGCAGGACCCGCACGGCGAGGCGGGGGTGGTCGCCATCTTCATGAACCTGCTCCGCGAGGGCGGAACGCCGAAGATCTTCGGCGACGGGACGCAGACCCGCGATTACGTGTACGTCGGCGATGTCGTCGCGGCGGCCCTGGCGGCGCCGGGGCACGGCGGCGGCGTGTTCAACGTCGGCACGGGACAGGAGACATCCGTCCTCGATCTCTACGGGCGGATCCAGGCGGCGGCGGGCATCGCGGCGGAGCCGCGGTTCGCTCCGGCGCGGGAGGGCGAGCTGCAGCGGAGCGTCCTCGACGTGTCGCTGGCCGGACGCGAGCTCGGGTGGGAACCGCGCTCCTCGCTGGAGGAGGGGCTCGCAGCAACCTGGACCTGGATCTCGGCAAGCCGGTAGCGAAGCACGGCCGGAAGGAGGCCGGGCGTGCGGGACGAACTCGCTTCGGGCGATGGAGCACGCACACGAGGTGATCCGGCCCTGGCGTCGCGCGACGATCGCGGTGAGCGCCGTCGCAGCGGTCGAGTTCGTTGCCGTCGCCGGGCTCGCGGTCGCCCTTCTGGGCAACCCTCTCGCCGGGCACCTGCGCGCATCCGCCGCGTCCGCCGCCGCGCCGCGAAGGCGCGTCGCCGCGTTGCCGCCGGCGAGCAAGGCCACCATCGCGCGGAACCAGATCTCGGTCATGGTCCTGAACGGGAACGGCACGGCCGGCGCAGCGCACGTCGCGGCCGCCCGCGTGGGCGCGCACGGCTACCTCGTCGGCAACGTGGGCAACGCGGCCCAGCCGAGCCCTCGCACGCTGATCATGTACCGCCCGGGCTACGCCGCCGAGGGAGTCCGGCTCGGCCGCGACCTCCACGTCCGGATCGTGCGTCCCCTCGACGGCCTGCGCCCCTCGCAGCTGCTGGGATCGCACCTCGTGCTCATTTTGGGCAAGTAGACGGGTCGACCTTGCAGCGCGCCTGGTCGAGCAGGCCGCCCTTGACGCCCGCCGGCCCGTAGCGGTCGAGCGTGTACGACTGGTTCAGGTCCCGGTACGCGTCGCGGTAGCGCCTGAGCTCGTACTCGTACGCACCGAGCTCGTACCATGTCTCCGGATTCCTGGGCTCACGGTCGCGCGCCTGCCGGTAGAGATCGACCGCTCGCTGACCGGTCTCCGTGGCCGCCCATACCCACAGCGGTTCGACGGCGAGCGGATTGAGGGAATGGGCCGCCTTCGCGTTGCTCCTCGCACCCACCGCGTCGAGCCTGCCGATCGCGTCGTACGCGGCGCCGAGCCGCTCGCCGGCCAGCCAGGGCGACGCCAGCGAGTACAAGCCAGCCAGCGCGGCAATCGCGATCGCGCCGACGAGCGCCCAGCGTAGCCGCGGTCCGCCGCTCCCCGACGGTCGCGCTGCGAGTGCGCCGACCATCATCAGCAGCGGCCCCTCGACGGCGATGTAGTCCCAGTCGATGTCCACGAGCGCGTGGACGACGCAGACCGCGAACGCGAGGCCCAGCGCGACGACGGCGGGGCTCCTCTCGCGGCGGAAGATCACGAGCGCCGCGGCAACGACGGTGGCGCTCCCCAGAAGGAAGCCGACGATGCCCGTCTCGCTGAGATCCTGGAGCGGCAGGGAGTGCGGCTCGACGACCGCGAGCGTGCTACGGCGATGAGTCCGGTCGGTGAGGCCGAAAGTCCCCGCACCGGTCCCTTCGAGCGGACGGTCGGTGAACGCATTCCACGCCTCCTGCCACCAACGCCAGCGGTTGCTCGAGCTCGCGCTGGCGAATCGCCCCGGAGTGTTCGACACCTGCGAGCTCACCGGGTTCGAGAACTCGTGCCAGCGGTCGCGCACGAACCCTGCAGGGCCGCCGGCGCGCACGACCGACGCCACGAGCGCCGCCAACGCGACCGCCACGAGGACCGCCGCCACGTTCCGCGCGAGCCGACGGTCGACCGACCGCGCGGACAAGAAGCGCAACGCGAGGACGACCACCACGCCGCCGACCACCAGGACGAGCCCGAACGCCAGCCCGTCCTGTACGCGGGTGCCGTGGGCCTCGCCGTCCTTGCTCACGCCTGGGAGCAGGAGCCCGGCCCCGGCCACGACCGCGCCGACGACCCAGGCGACGGCCAGCGGGCCGATCGCGAACAGCCGCTCACGGTCGAGGGCAAGCCAGGCGACGGCCGCCGCCACACTGAGCACGACTCCGACGCGCGAATACGTCAGTACGACGACGACGAGCGTCGCGTAGAGCAGCAACGTCCCCCCGAGCCGCGCCCACCGGTTTTCCCGCCGCCCGGCGAGCCAGAGGCCGAGCGGCACGGAGGCCGCCCCGAGCAGCGCGAGCTCGTTCCAGTAGCCGAGCGGGAAGCGCAGCCGCGCGAGCCGCCCGTAGTCGCCGTAGATCCCGGGAATCACCTTGGCGGCGAGCGCCCACGCGCACAGTGCGCCCACCAGCAGGGCCGCCGCCTGCGCCAGCCGCCGCGGCGGCACCCCGACGAGCAGCGCGCCGACGGCCGCGAACGCGAAGTACGTCAGCCCGCGGTTGGCGTAGTCCCACGAACGGGCGGGCTGGATCGACCACGCGACCGAGGCTCCCTGCCAGAGGACGAACGCACCCAGCGCGGCGAAGAACGCGATGCCCTCCGCCGACAGCCGCGGCGGACGAACGGCCCAGCCGGCCGCGGCCACGAGGACGGCGGCCCCGCCGATCCAGAAGAGCCGGGACTGGCTCGAGCCGTTGCTGAGAAAGAGGGCCGCGAACGCCAGCAGGCCCGCCGAGACCGAGAGCGTGGCTCCCCGGGCGGCCTGCGGTCGCATCGCGCCGAAGCTAACACAGGCCGTACCCGGCCAGCTTCCAGCCTCGTTGGTACCCGAGTGGCGAGCGGCAGGGCAATTACAAACCGTTTACAACCGACTCATGGGAGCCTCACTCCCATCCGGCAAGGTGGGCAAGATCGTCGTTAGAGTGCTCGTCACGCCGCCGCCCGGCTCTCGCATGCCCGCATTTCTCAAGCCCCTCATCGTCGCGATGGCAATCGCCGCCCTGGCCGGCCTCGCGCACGTCGACAAGGCGGAGGCACGGCTCGAGACCAAATGCTCGGCCGCCCTGATCCACGACTGGTATGTGGACGGGCGAATCGACAGGACGTACCCCGTCCACTGTTACCGCGAGGCGCTGAAGGACATCCCCGAGGATCAGATCGTCTACGGGACGCTCCGCGACGACCTCACGCGTGCGCTGCAGTCGGTGATCCGGAAGAACGACGGAAACGTCGGCCCGATGACGCCGGTCCCCGGCGCGGGCGGCGACGGGGGCGGAAGCGGGACGGGCGGCAAGCCCGCCGGCTTCTTCACGCGGCTCGCCCGCGCCCTCGGCCCGAGCACGGCGGACTCGATCCCCGTGCCGCTTCTCGTGCTCGGCGGCCTGGCGTTCCTCCTGATGGCAGCTGCCGCTGTGAGCTTCATCGCCCGGCGCCTCCAGGCCCGCCGCGCGGCCCCGGATCCGCCTCCGACCGGCCCGCTCGCCTAGCAGAAACCTCCCGCGAGATCCGTCCGGGCCTCGGTCCACACTCCTGGTCCCTATCGATCCACGGCTACCCTTGGAGGCAGCGGCATGGCGAGCGCAAAGCAGGCAGTTGAGGCCCCGGTAACGGGCGAAGAGATCGCGAACACGGTCGTCCACCAGGACGCCACCCTCGCCGTCCGCCGCTACTTCACGATCCCCGGCCGCGACCCCTTCGACGAGATCGACTGGGAGACGCGCGACGCCTTCATCCCCGGCAAGGACAAGCCGGTCTTCGACCAGAAGGACGTCGAGTTCCCGAAGTTCTGGAGCCAGACCGCCACCAACATCGTCGCGCAGAAGTACTTCCGCGGCCGCATGACCTCGCCCGAGCGCGAGCGAAGCGTCAAGCAGATGATCGGCCGCGTCGTCGACACGATCTCTGCCTGGGGCCGCAAGGACGGCTATTTCGCGACCGAGGAGGAGGCCGACACCTTCGAGGCCGAGTTGAAAGCGATCCTCGTCAACCAGCTCGCCTCCTTCAACTCGCCGGTCTGGTTCAACGTCGGCTTCGAGGAGAAGCCGCAATGCAGCGCATGCTTCATCCTCTCGATCGAAGACTCGATGGACTCGATCCTCGACTGGATCCGGCGGGAGGGCGTCATCTTCCGCGGCGGCTCGGGCTCGGGCGTGAACCTGTCCAAGCTTCGCTCGTCGAAGGAGCAGCTGTCGAAGGGCGGCTACGCGAGCGGCCCGGTGAGCTTCATGCGCGGCGCCGACGCGTCGGCCGGCACGATCAAGTCCGGAGGCAAGACGCGGCGCGCGGCGAAGATGGTCGTGCTCGACGTCGACCATCCTGACGTCGAGGAGTTCATCTGGTGCAAGGCGCACGAGGAGCGCAAGGCGCGCGTGCTCGAGCAGGCCGGCTACGACATGTCGCTCGACTCCGCAGACTGGGCGTCGATCCAGTACCAGAACGCCAACAACTCGGTGCGCGTCACCGACGCTTTCATGGAGGCGGTCGAGTCGGACGCCGACTGGAACCTGACCGCGCGCACCGACGGCGCGGTCGTCGACACAGTCAAGGCGCGCAAGCTGCTGAAGGACATCGCAGAGGCTGCGTGGCAGTGCGCCGACCCGGGAGTCCAGTACGACACCACGATCAACAACTGGCACACGCTGCCGAACACGAGTCGCATCAACGCGTCGAATCCCTGCAGCGAGTACATGTCGATCGACGACAGCGCCTGCAACCTCGCCTCGCTGAACCTGATGAAGTTCCGCCGCGAGGACGGCGAGCTCGACGTCGAGGCGTTCACGCACGCGGTCGACGTCGTGTTCCTCGCGCAGGAGATCCTCGTCGGGAACTCGTCGTACCCGACGCCGGAGATCGAACGGAATGCGAAGGCGTACCGCCAGCTCGGCCTCGGCTACGCGAACCTCGGCGCGCTGCTGATGGCGCGCGGCCTTCCCTACGACTCGGAGGAGGGGCGCGCGTACGCAGCGGCGATCACGGCCCTCATGACGGGCCGCGCCTACCGCAAGTCGGCCGAGATCGCGGGCCGGATGGGCGCGTTCGCGGGCTACAAGCCGAACGCGGCCGCGATGATCGGCGTGATGGCGCAGCACCGCGCCGCAGTGGGGAACATCCAGGGCGCCGGCGCGGTGCCCACCGACCTGCTGACGGCGTGCCGCCAGGCATGGGACGACGTCCTCGACCTCGGCGAGGTACACGGCTATCGGAATGCGCAGGCGACGGTGCTCGCGCCGACAGGGACGATCAGCTTCATGATGGATTGCGACACCACCGGGGTCGAGCCCGACTTCTCGCTCGTGAAATCGAAGAAGCTCGTCGGGGGCGGCGAGATCACGATCGTGAACAAATCGGTGCCGATGGCGCTCGACAAGCTCGGCCACACGCCTGCCGAGACGGAGGAGATCGTCGCGTACGTCGACGAGCGGAACACGGTCGTCGGCGCGCCGTTCATCAAGGCCGAGCACTACCCGGTGTTCGACTGCGCGGTCGGCGAGCGCGCGATCCACTACACCGGCCACACGAAGATGATGGGCGCGGTCCAGCCGTTCATCTCCGGCGCCATCTCGAAGACGGTGAACCTGCCCGAGACCGCGACGGTCGAAGAAGTTGCGCAGCTCTTCATCGAGTCGTGGCGGCTCGGCGTCAAGGCGATCGCGATCTACCGCGACAACTGCAAGGTCGCGCAGCCGCTGTCGGGGAAGAAGGACGGCGGCGCGGCGACGCTGCTCGATGCCGCGACCGCAGCTCCGCCCCTGCCGGCGACGCGCAGGCGCCGACTGCCGGAGGATCGAGTCGAGGTCGGCCGGAAGTTCCGCGTCGGCGACTACGAGGGATACATCCATGTCGGGCTGTACGAGGACGGGACGCCCGGCGACATCTTCGTGGACATTGCCAAGGAGGGCACGACGCTCGCCGGCCTGATGAACTCGATCATGATCTCGGTGTCGCTCGGAATGCAGTACGGCGTGCCGCTCGAGGTGTACGTCTCGAAGTTCGCGCACATGCGCTTCGAGCCGAGCGGGATGACGAACGACCCGGACATCCGGGCCGCGAAGTCGATCGTCGACTACATCTTCAGGTGGATGGGCAAGAAGTTTCTGACCGTCGACCAGCAGGAGGAGATCGGAATCCTGTCAGCCGAGGTGCGGGCCCGGCTAGCGGAGGGCTATCGCAACGGTGGGGACGCTCCCGCATCTGTTGCGGCGCCGGTCGAGGCGGCGCCGCCCGGGCAGACCGCGCTCTTCAACGCGTTCGAGGACGCGCAGGAGTGCGCGCGCTGCGGCGGCCGGATGGTGCGCACCGGCTCGTGCTACACGTGCCGCGATTGCGGCACGAACACGGGCTGCAGCTAGACGGGACCTGCCAGAGCCCGGCGCGGGGTGCGTCCCTGCGCCGGGTTTTGCGATCCTAGGTCGACGATGGCGCCACCAGAGGGCGGACAAGGCTGGGCCGACGGCTCCGAAGCCGATCCCGGCGTCACCCTTCTCGAGTTGCTCGCCTACATGGGAGAGCTCCTGAGCTACTACCAGGACAAGGTCGCAGACGAGGCGCGACTGAGAACGCGGCGGCGCTACACCATCTCGCTCGCGCTCCTCGTTCTCCTGCTCTCCTGGACGCGATGCAGAACGCGTTGGATCGCACGATGCGTGGCCTGACGAGCTCACGCTACGTTGTCGCAGTCGTGGATCTGCCGACCGTCACGGCCGACGAACTACACCGCAAACTCGAGAACGGCGACACCTTCGTCCTGGTGGATGCGCTGCCGCCGATGGCCTTCGCGCACTCGCATCTCCCAGGCGCGATCAACCTGCCGCCGTCCGCGATCGAGACCGAGATCGTCCTGCGGCGCATTCCCGATCCGGGCATGGAGGTCGTCGTCTACTGCGCAAATCCCGATTGCGACGACTCGCACGCGACAGCCCTGCGACTCCGGGAACTCGGCTACACGAACGTGCGCCACTACTCCGGGGGGAAGAACGAGTGGCGCGACGCCGGGTTGCCTCTCGAGCGCGCCGGCAAGCCGTACGTGCCGAAGTAGCAGCGATGCCCCAGTTTCGTAAGTTGATTCTTACGAAAGGATCTGCTTACATACACAGCCGTGGAGGCCGCACTCAAAGCAATCGCCGCACCGCGCCGACGCCAGATCCTCACGCTCGTCCGTGACGAGGAACTGAGCGCCGGCGAGATCGCGTCGCACTTCGACGTGACGAGGCCCGCGGTCTCGCAGCATCTGAACGTCCTCAAGGAGGCGGGGCTCGTGAGCGAGCGACGGAACGGCACGAGACGCCTGTACCGGGCGCGCCCCGAGGGGCTCGCCGGGCTGAAGGAGTTCCTCGAGGAGTTCTGGGACGTACGACTCGAGGCCCTCAAACGCGAGGCAGAGAAGGAGGAGCAGAAGAAGCATGGACACAGCCACTGAGACCACCGTCTACGAACGCACTCTCACGATCGCGGCCGGGCCCGATACCGTCTGGGAGTTCTTCGTCGACCCCGAGAAGCTCATGCGCTGGAAGGGCGTCAAGGCCGAGCTCGATCCCGAGGCCGGGGGCAACTACTACTGCGAGGTCATTCCGGGCCATACGGCCCGCGGCACGTTCACGGAGGTCGATCGGCCGCGCAGGCTCGTCTTCACGTGGGGTTGGGACGGGAGCGAGGACGTTCCCCCGGGGTCGTCGACCATCGAGGTCGAGCTCACTCCCCAGGGAGACGGCACGAGCCTCCGCTTCGTGCACAAGGGCCTCCCGAACGCAGAGGCGGTCGAGTCACACTCGCACGGCTGGGATCACTACCTCCCGCGGCTCGAGATCGCGGCCGCCGGCGGCGACCCGGGCGAGGACCCATGGCTGACGCAGGACATGGAATCGACGAGCTGAGAGAGGAGCAACGCAATGGCACATCCGGTCGTTCACTTCGAGGTCGCCGGCAAAGACCTCGACAAGCTTCAGAGCTTCTACGGCGAGGTCTTCGGCTGGAAGACGCAGCGAGCCGAAGGCGACATGCCCTATGCGATGGTCGAGAAGGAGGAGAACGGCATCGGCGGCGGGCTCGGCCAGGCGCCCGACGGCAACGGCCACGTCACCTTCTACGTCGGAGCCGACGACCCGCAGGCGATCCTCGACAAGGTCGAGCAGCTCGGCGGCAAGACGATCATGCCGGTCACCGAGCTCCCGCAGGTGACGATCGCCCTCTTCGCCGATCCGGAGGGCCATGTGGTCGGTCTCGCCAAGGGGATGTAGCAACGGGGGCCCCTGCGAGCGCAGGCGAGGCGGCCGCCGGCGTCAGCTCTCGACGAGCTGCGCCGGCATCCTTCCGCGCGTGCGCCGTCGGAACGCGCTCGGGCTCAGCCCGACGACGCGGGCGGCCGAGACGGCGCGCGCGCCGGCGGAGCGCCGTGTGCCGAAGATTGGCGCGAGCTCGCCGAAGTAGTCGCCGGGCGAGACGCGCGAGAGCACCTCCTCGACGCCGTCGGCCCGCTCGCGCACGATCTCGATCTGCCCGCGTTCCACGGTGTAGATCAGGTCGCCCGGATCACCCTGCCTGAACACGAACTGTCCGGGGGCGAGCTCGACAGGCTTGGTCTCGTCCTCGCGCGCGAGCGCTCGCGGGCTCATCGGCACGACGCGGTCCGCGAGCGGGATCATCCGGTCGTCGTGGGTCGACACGACGACGATCCGCCCGCTCGCCGCGAGCGACCGGAGCAGCTCGAGAACCGATTCGACCTGGATGTAGTCCAGGTGTGCGGTCGGCTCGTCGGCGAGCAGCAGGGGCGGGTCGAGCGCGAGCGCACGCGCGATCGCGACCCGCTGCTTCTGCCCGCCCGAGAGGTCGTCGGGACGATGGCTGCGACGGTCGGCGAGGCCTGTCTGATCGAGCAGAGCGTCAGCCCGCTCGCGTGCCGCCCGCGCGGTGCGACCGGCCGCGCGCAACGGCACCTGGACGTTCTCCGACGCCGTGAGGCTCGGGATCAGGTTGAACGACTGGAAGACGATCCCGACCTTGTGGCGCCTGTACTCCGTCAACGATCTGCCCGTGAGCGTCGTGATCTCCGTCGCGTCGAGCTTCGCGCTCCCGCCGGCGGGACGCAGGATCGCGGCGAGCACGGAGAGAAGCGTCGTCTTCCCGCAGCCGCTCGCGCCGAGAAGCAGCGCCAGTTCCCCGCCGGCCACCTCGAAGTCGAGGCCGTCCACGGGCCGGACGAGATAGTCGCCGCTTCGGTACTCGACCACGATCCCGCGGCAGGTCAGGTGCGATTCAGCCGGCAAAGGCAAGAGCTGGGTCGACCCGGAGCGCGCGTCGAAGCGCGAGGGCGCTGGCAAGCACACCCACGACGAGCGCGAGAAGCGGCAGCGTCAAGTAGCTCAGTGTCGGTACCTCCACCGACATCGCGGCCGCCGGCGCGGCGGCTATCTCGAGCAGTACGGCAAGCGCCACTGCGAGGATCGCGAGCAGCACCGCCTGTGACACGAGACCGAGCGCGACGTCCCTTGTCGAGACGCCGACCGCCTTCAGCACGGCGAACTCGGTCGTTCGCTCGAGTGCCGACAGGTAGACGATCGCGCCGATGATGCCGGCCGCGACGATCCATAGGAGCCAGCGGACGAGATTGATCGTCTGCTTCGCCTGAGCCACGGGGCGGCTAAGGTCGACCCGGACCTCCGAGTTCGTCAGGACGTTGAATCCCCGCGGGATCGCAGACGGCGTCCCGCGCGCGACGATCGCCGTGGCGAGCGGTCGTCCGTCCAGCCCCAGGCGCTGGGCCGCGCGGAGCGACACGACGACGGTGGGGATGCCGGCGAAGAAGGTCCGCCCGTGCGTGACGCCGCTGACGGTGAACGAGGCGCCGTTCAGGGTAAGCGTGTCGCCGAGGTCGAGCCCGAGGCTCGCGTCCGCGAGCGCGTCGGTCGCGTGCGCGAGCGAACCTGCGGGCGCAGGACCGACGCCGCCGGGAACCGCGCCGATCACGTTCACGCTCCGCTTGCGAGGGGTCGTCGTCGTTGCGCCGACAACCGCGACCGGATCCGCGCGCGTGACTCCGGGCAGCGCCCGAACGGCGCCAACGCGGCTCTGCGGGAACGCGCTCGGAGCGGTGAACGGGCCGAACGTGCTCGCGGACACGAACCAGCGGTCGGCGCCGAAGGAGGCTGCTGTCCGTTCGATCTCGTTGTCGAAGCTCGCGCTGACCCCCGACAGCAGCAACGCCAGCGCGAACACGAGCCCAGTGGCGGCGACCGCGATTGCGAAGCGGCGACGCCGCCAGGCAAGATCGCGCACGCTGATCAGCCACACGGCGTCCCCCGCCGTCCGCGTAGGAAGAGACCGATCGATCGGCACCGCATCCACAACGATTATCCCGCGTGCGCGATCCCCGGTCGAGATGCGCCGTTGTGGAGCAGGGGCCGGCGAGGTACGTTCGTTCCTTGACCCGCTCGCCGTTGTTCGAGGGAATCGCAACTGCCGAGCTCGAGGCGGCTCTGAGCGGTCTCGAGCGGCGGCGCCTGGACAGAGGCGCCGTCCTCGCCGCCGAGGGCGACTACCTCGCGGAGATGTACGTGCTCCGGTCGGGGAGCGCGGAGATCGCGGTTCGCGGCCGCGACGGCCGCGCCCAGGCAGTCGCACACGTCGGCCCAGGCGAGACGATCGGCGAGATGTCGCTGCTCACACACGAGCCCGCGTCCGCGACTGTCCGCGCAATCGACGACATCGAGCTGCTCGTGTTGAAGGACGACGACCTCGAAGCACTCATGGATCGGCTGCCGAGGATTCCTCGCAACATCATCGGGATCCTCTCGGCAAGGCTCACGCGGATGACGCGGCTCGTGGCGAGCGCGCGGACCGGCAAGGTCATCGCACTTCAGAACCACGGCGCGCCGGAGCTGCTCGGTTATGCGCTCGCATCGAGCATCGCCTGGCACACTCGCACACCGACCCTCCACGTCCACGTCAGCGACGAGCCTCCCTCGACGCTCGGAGCGCTGGCGACCATGACTGTCGAGCCTCCGTTCCGGCCCCGGCGCGAGCTCGGAGCCGATCTGATGCTCGCGCGCCCCTGCGAGGGCTTCGAAGGAGACGCGCTCGCAGACACGCTGGAACGGCTGGCGCGCGGGTTTGGACACGTGCTCGTCGAGAGGCGGTCGTGGCCAGAGGGGGTCGGGCCTGCCGTCGATCTCGGTTCCCGGGCGCGAGAGATTCCCGAGCTCGGCCGCGACGAAGAGCAAGCGTTGACGCGCGGGCTGCTGCCGACAGCCGGCCCGGCAGGCGGCGCTCTCGGTGGCCTGGCGCGCGAGCTCGCGCAGCTCAAGGTCGGAATTGCGTTGGGCTCCGGAAGCGTTCGCGGCTATGCGCACGTCGGCGTGCTGCGCCGGCTGGAGGAACTCGGAGTTCCGATCGACTGCCTCGCCGGTACGAGCATTGGCGCCATCGTCGCCGGCCTCTATGCGTATTTCCAGGACACGGCTCGTGTCGCTGATTTCCTCGACGAGCTCGGCGCGAGGATGTTCCGGCCGACTCTGTCGCGGAACTCCCTGCTGTCGACGCGGGCGATGCGGAACTACATCCGGAAGGTGATCGGCGACGGCCTGATCGAAGACGTCCCGATCCCACTCGCCGTCGTCGCCACCGACGTCGACACACAGGAAGAGGTCGTGCTGCGACGTGGGAGCGGCGTGACGGCGCTCTTCGCGAGCAGCGCCGTCCCGGGCGTCTTTCCAGCCGTGCGCGTCGGCAACCGCAGGCTGGTCGACGGTGGAATCGTAAATCCGATCCCGGCGAACGTCGCCGTCGAGCTCGGCGCCGGCGTGGTCATCGCCAGTCGGCTCGTGAGCGGCGGCGGCGTCAGCCTCGACACTCTCTCGGAGGAGGGCGAAGGACCGATCCCGTCGGCGGTCGCCGCGATCGTCAGCTCGATCGAGCTCGTGCAGACACGCATGACCGCACCGGCAGGGACGACACCGACCGTCATGATCGCGCCGCGCTTCGACGACCTCCCGGCGGCGAAGTTGCGCCGCTTCCGCGAAGGTCGCCGATACATCCCCGCGGGCGAGGCCGCGGTAGACGCCGCGCTCCCACGGCTGCAGGCGACCTTGCCCTGGCTACGGGATTGATGCGCGGCACGGACTATTATTCGTCTCTCGACTACTCGCACTGGAACCGCGCGCAGCGGTTGGTGAAGCTTCTGATCGCGCTCTTCGTGCGCGGCACGATGCGAGTCCGCGTCCAGGGGCTCGAGCGGATACCGGCGTCCGGCCCGGCGATCATCGCGGGCAATCATCTGAGCCTCTTCGATGTGGTCGTCGTGATCCCCTATCTGCCCCGCCCTGTGATCCTCCTGCTCGCCGAGGAGCTCCGCGTGTGGCCGTGGATCGACTTCGTCCTCGGGCGGCTCGGCAACGCGATCCTCGTCCGTCGCGGCTCCGGCGACCGGCGGCCGGTGGATCTCGGCACAGCCGTGCTCGACGCCGGGGGCATCGTCGCGGTCGCGCCGGAGGGACGGCGCAGCTCGACCGGCGGGCTGCAGCGTGGACGCAACGGCGTCGCACGAATTGCGATCCGCACCGCAGCTCCGGTCGTTCCAGTGGCGATCTGGGGGCAAGAGCACGCCCTCAGGAGCTGGCGCGGCCTGCGCCGTGCTCCGGTCGACGTCAGGTTCGGCACGGCCGCGACCTACGAGGACGGCGACCCGAGTGCCCTCGCCGACGTCACCACCCGGGTCATGGTCGAGATCGCGCAGCTGTTGCCGCACGAGTACCGCGGCGTCTACGCGTCGCGTGTCTCGGAGGGTGGGACGAGCGGCTAGGCCTCGGCCGGCGCGGGAATCCCTTGCGGCAGATCGCTCCCGCCGGGCCGGGGATCCTGTGCCTCCCTCCTCGCTGCCGCCCGCGAGCGAGATCGCAAGCACCACGAGGCCGAGCGTCGAGACGAGCACGCCCGCCCGCTCGTGCGCTGCCAGGCGCCGCCCTTTCACGCGCGCGGACACGTATGCCAGCACCCCGATCCCCCCGGCGGCGACGCTCTGCACCAGAGCGAGCGAGGCCAGCGCCAGCGCGGCGACGTAGAGGAGGAAGCCCGCAGACTCCATCGCGAAGCCGAGCAGCCAGCTCCGATCCCCGAGCAGAACCTGCGAGGACGGTCGAGGCGAACGCGAACGCGAGCGCGAGCGCGACGGCCGTGGAGACGTTCATCGGAGTAGTTTCCAGTCGTGGACGTAGACCGGAGCGCACCGGCCGTTGCGAGCGGGTCGATCGAGATCGAGGTGGCACCCGAGGTCGTCTGGGACGTGTTGACGAACATCGAGGCCTGGCCGAGCTGGAACCCGGAGGTACGTACCGCTGCGCTCGACGGCGAACTGACGCGGGGCGCGACCTTCCGCTGGGAAGCTGGCCCCGGGACGATCACATCCACGATCCAGGAGCTGGATCCACCAAACCGGATCACCTGGAGAGGCAGCACCGTCGGGATCAAGGCGATTCACGTCTACCGTCTCGAGGCGAGCGCTAGCGGAACGAGCGTCGTGTCGGAGGAGTCGTGGGCCGGGTTGCCGGTGCGACTGCTGCGAGGCATTTTCCGCAAACAGCTGCAGAAGAACACAGACGCCGGGCTCCGGCACCTCAAGCATGAGGCCGAGCGCCGCTCGTCGGCTTCTTGACTGCGTCGGAACGGAGAACCTAGGCGAGCACGCTCGATAGCCGCGAACGGAGAATCTCCTCCGCCTCCTCCACGACGCTCCGCACGACGTCGCCCGCGTGAATCACCGAGTCGATGAGCCCGGCCGCCTGGCCGATCCACATCAGCCCGTAATCGGGATCGGACTCCTCCGCTGTCGCGAGCTGCGCCCACACCTCTTCGCGCCGCCTCCGTAGCTCGGGCTCGCGGCCCAGCCATTCTTCGATCAAGCGCGTCCGGCGCAGCCGCGCCCAGGCTCCGGGCCAGTCTCGGCCGCTCAGCGTGTCGCCGACGGTCGTAACGATGGTGTCATCACCGGCGCTCGCAACCACCGCCTGCTTGTAGGCGTGCGGCAGTGGAGCTTCGTCTGTCGCGAGGAACCGCGTGCCGAGCAGCACGCCGTCGGCACCGAGGGCGAGTGCCGCGGCGAGCCCGGCGCCGTCGGCGAAGCCACCCGCAGCGAGCACGGGCTGCGGGCTCACGGCCTTCACGACCTGGCGGACGAGTACCGTCGTCCCGATCTCGCCGACGTGTCCCCCGCCCTCGTTCGCCTGCGCAACGATCACGTCGGCACCCGCCTCGGCCGCACGAACGGCGTCCTCGACCCGCGGAACCATGTGCATCACGACAATCCCGCGGTCGTGCGCCTTCGTGAAGATCGCGGCAAGGTCTTGGTTGTCTCGCGGCCATGCCGTCGACAGCACCTCGAGCGCCAGCTCGAGCACTTCGTCGACACGCTCCTCGGTTGCATGGAGCAGCAGGTTGATGCCGATCGGCTTGGCTGTGAGATCACGGGCCCGAACGGTGAGCTCGCGGACTTCGTCCGGTGATAGGAAGGACGCTCCGATCACGCCGAGGCCGCCGGCTTCGGAGACCTCGCCGATCAACTCGCCACTGGTGTGGCCTCCGCCCATCCCGGCGCTGACGACGGGATGCTCGATCCCGACGAGCTCGGTGAACGCAGTGCGGATCACGGGTTAGGGAATGAAGGCGAGGTCCTCCGGAACGATCGACGTCGGCGTCTCGAAGAACGGCCCGAGCCCGTCTGGATCGATTGTCGTCCCGCCGTCGCTCGCGAAGAACGTCGCGATCTGCGTTTGCGCTTCGAACGCGAACGGCGCACCCGGACCGATGACGTTGGTCAGGAACGTATGCGGGTTGTGGGATACCGCGGGATTCGCGGCCACGGCGAGATCGTTGCGGAAGAGCGTCGCGCGCGCGGCGCAGCCGCATGCCCTGAAGATCGCCGAGGCCGTCGGGTTCGGCACGGTCTTGTCGCCACGCGCGAACTGGAAGATCACCGGCTGCGTGATGTAGGGCGCATAGGCCGCCGGGTTGGCTGCCTGCTGCGCCCACTCGTTACGGTCGATGACCTCCTGGATCGCGGACGCTCCTGGAACCGTGTCGGTGACGATCGGAAGATTCCGCAGCGGCATGTTCTCGTCGAAATTCGTGAAGCTGGCGTTCGGCAACGCGTTGTAGAGCGACGGCGACCGCGTGATCAGTGCGATCCCGACGAGGGGCCGAAAGCTCGGGCTCAGCCGCGCGATCTCGATGATCGGGCCGCCGGCGACGTTTGGGACGCCGGCGCGGATGTCGGGCTCCGACCCGAGCAGCTCTGTCCCGTAGATGCCGCCGAACGACTGTCCGGCGTAGTAGATCCTCGACCTGCTCAGGTCGGGAGTTCCGTCTCCGTCGACGTCGACACCCGATTCGAGCACCTTGACGAGCTCCATCAAATCGATCGTCGTTTGCCGCAGGCCGTCTCGGTTACCGATCAGCGACTGTGCGCCGACCGCGTTCACCCCTTCGGTCGAGTCGATCGTCCCATCCCCGTTCTGGTCGATCCCGCGCCCGCCGGCCGGTAGGACCACGGGCGATCCGGCGACCCTGCTCACCGTGTACGTGCCGAGCGGACCGAAGCCGTGGCCGACGACGTTGATAGCGATGGTCGCGATCCCAGCACGCGCAAGCGTTCCGGCCACCGCCCACGGCGCGCCGTTCTTGCTGTCGGTGAAGCCGTGTCCGAAAATCGAAACGGGCCAGCCGCCGCCCGGGGCGGCGCCCGCGGGCAGGAACAGCGTGAACTGAACCTGATTCGTCCCCTGCAAGACGGGTGTCCCGGTCTTCGATCCGTACGGAGGGATGACTCTTGCGGCCGTCTCGTAGTTCGGCGAGGCGTACGAGCCGAATGCGACGGTGCCGACGCCCGCGATCAGGGGCAGCGGGAGGAAGGAGCTCGCGAACGACGGCGCGGTCCCGGTCTGCCGACTCCACTGGATCGAGCTGATCGACCCCACCGGGAACACGGTCCGCTCCCCGGCAGAGCCGAGCAGGAAGGTCGGCGTCGAGGCCGTCAGCTGAGACCGAATCTTGTCGGTGATCGCGGTGATGCTCTGCGTCGTGAACAGGCTCGCATCGGCGATGTCACCCGGCTGCGCACCTCCGGCCATCGCCATCGGCAACGCATCGAGAAGCGCTTTGCGGTACGCCTTCTCGGCGGGATCCTTCGTCTGTCCGAAGTTGAGGTCGTGCCGGAACGTCGTCCCGTCGAGCGGCGTCCCGTCAGCGGCGTGCACGCGGGTCGTTACGACGAGGAGGTACGTCGTGTGCTGGGCGAGCTGCTCGTCGCTCTCGACGTGGAGGGTGTTCGTCGCCGGCTCCCACTCGGCCTGGTTGATCCCCACGACGTGCCCCGCCGGTCCGACGAGAAAGATCGTCGAGCCCGAGACGGTCGAGAGGTCGATCGGCTCCGAGAAGGGGATCGAGATCCTGGGCTGGATGTTGAAGCCGTCGAGCGTGTCCAGCACCGCGACGTCCGCGCAATCGCTCGGATGCGTCGCGCAGTCCGGCTTCGGCAGGTCCACGTGCAGGCCCGTGATCTGCGTGGCGTCCGGAGCCGTGTAGAGGTTGGACGGGAAAGGTTGGCCGGCCGACGGCGCGCCGAAGGCGGACGTCGGGAAAGCCAGCACGAGAGCGACCACAAGGATCGCTCGGCGGATGGTACTCACGAGGTCTCCCCCCTTTTGACGGCCGTACTCTGCCTCACGGGCGGGGGCAACGCAAGAAAAGGGGAGCGACTGGCAACCTTCAGGGCAGGAAGTGCCCTCGGAAGCGCGAAAGGGGCTGGTTCCCGCCCTTGGGGGTCGACCACCATGCGATCAGGCGAGCGAATCAGGACGCTTTGGAACCGGCCGGCCGTCGAGCCGGCGGATGGCCGTCGCCGCCGGCGCCTGATCGCGGGCGCCGGACTGGTCGTGCTGATCGCCGGGCTTCTCACGGCAGTGGGGCTCGGGGTGCTCGTGATCTTCACCCTGGCCGTGGTCGTCGCCGGAGGCATCGGAGTCGCCGCCGCCCTCGCAGTCCTCGGCCACCGTGACGCGCTGCGTACGGTCGGCCGGTCGCTCGGACGCACGGGCACGCGAGTGCGCGCGCGAACGGCCGAGTGGCTCCGCCGCACCGCGCCGCGCGTACGGCTCTTCGGAGTGTTCGTGCTCCGCCAGTCCCGCGCGGGCCTGCGCCAAGGCGCGGCCGCCGCCGCGGAGGGGAAGCGACTGGGCCTCGCTGCCGCCGGGGAAGGCAAGCGTCTCGGCGCCGCCGGGGTCAGTGCGGCGCGCGAACGAGCGCCCGGCCTCGTCGCCGCAGGCTCCGAGGTCGCGAACCGGGCCGCCCGGCAGGTTGCGGACGCGAGTCGCTCTGCGACCGTCGAGACCAAACGGCTCGCAGAGCATCTCCATCGCGAGTCGGCGCCCCACGAGACGCACGAGCCCGAGCGCAGGCGGGAGGCGCTCGACCTCAACGCGGCCGGGACACGGCTCCGACGCGACGGCTACTACGACGAGGCCGCCGAGTTGCACGAGAGCGCGCTCGAGATCCTGCGCGACCTCCAGGACCGGCACTCACTCGCCCTCACGCTCAACAATCTCGCTCTTGCCCTGAGCCAGACCGGTCGCGTCGACCAGGCCGTCGACCTCTTCGAGGAATCCGCTTCGATTCTCCACGACCTCGGCGACGAAGAGCTCGAGGGCAGGGTGATGGCGAACCTCGGGTTGACGCATCGGCGCAACGGCCGGCGCGAGGAATCGGACAACGTGCTCCAGCTCGCGCTCACGAAACTGCCCCCGACCTCGAGTGCCTACCGCAAGGTCGAGGGCCAGCTTCGCAGGGCGAGCTGAGCGAGCGCCGACCGGCGGTGCGAAGGCGCCGACTCGTCGCGAGGCTTCGCGCAGGGCCGGCCTGGGGCGCAGGGCCACCGGATGCTCAGCCGGGCTGGGACGATCACGACGGGTTCGTCGACCGGCTGGTCGAGCGCGGCATCGTCGTGATGGGCGGCCCGTTCAGCGACTGGAGCGGCGCGATGCTGATCTTCGAGGGCGTCACCCGAGAGGACGCGCGCACGATCATCGACAGCGATCCATTCGTCGTGAACGGCGTCTTCGTCCTCGACGAGATCCTCGAGTGGACCGTGTACGTGGACGCCCGGGCGCCGAAGTGAAGTGTAGGCGTGCGGCGGGCGCTCGTCCGCCGCACGCCTGTATGCCTATGCGGCCTCGGCGAAAGCCTCGGCCTCGACCGGCACCGCCTCGGCGTTCGGACGGGACTCGGTCAGGATCGCCGCGGTCACCGCGCCGGCCGCCGCGATCGCGGCGAGCACGTAGAACGCGATCTCGAAGCCGTGCGTCAGAGCGCCGCCCGCGAGCGAGCTCGTCCTGGGATGAGCGTTGACGTAGTGGCTCGTGAAGGTCGTCGCGAGCGTCGTGGCGACTGCGACGCCGATCGCGCCGCCGACCTGCTGGCTCGTGTTGATGAGCCCCGAGGCAACGCCTGCGTCAGCCTCCTGAACCCCGGTCAATGCACCGATCGACATCGGCACGAACGCCAGCGCCAGCCCGATGCCGCTGACGATGAACGCCGGGAACAGATCCCAGAAGTAGTGCCCGTTCACGGGAAGCTGCGCATAGAGCACGAGACCGACTGCGGACAGCGCCATGCCCGCCGTGAGCACGCCGCGGACGCCGACGCGCGTCACGAGCGCCTGTGCCACACCCGAGAAAGCGATGATCGTCAGCGTCAACGCGATGTAGGCGACGCCCGTCTTGAGCGCGGAGTAGTGCAGCACCTGCTGCATGTAGAGCGTCAGCAGGAAGAACTGCGAGAACACTGCGCCGGCCAGAAGGACGCCGCTGATGTTCGAGGCGGTGAGGGTGCGGAGCCGGAAGATCCGAAGCGGCAGGAGGGGCGCCTTGGAGCGCGCCTCCACCACGAAGAACGCCGCGATCAACGCGGCCGACGCAGCGAGGAGGCCGATCGTCTCGCCGGTGACCCACCCGTGCTGAGCCGCGCGGGTCATCGCGTAGACGAGCAGCATCAGGCCGCCCGTGATCGTGGCCGCACCGGTGAAGTCGAAGTGGCGGTGCTGCAGCTCCGCGCGGCTCTCGCGCAGCAGGAACGGCGCGATCGCGACGACTGCCACACCGACGGGGACGTTGATGAAGAAGATCCAGGACCAACTGAGGGCGCTCGTCAGCGCGCCACCGAGGAGGACGCCTGCAGCGCCTCCGCTACCGGATGCCGCGCCCCAGATCCCGAGCGCGAGGTTACGCTCGCGCCCTTCCTGGAACGTCGTGGTCAGGATCGACAGCGCGGCGGGAGAAAGCATCGCCGCTCCGAGGCCCTGGAGGCCGCGAAAGGCGATCAGCGAGCCCTCCGACCAGGCGAGGCCGTCGAGCAGCGAGCTGACGGTGAAGAGGACGATGCCCGCGATGAAGAGCCGCCGCCGGCCGAGCACGTCGGCCAGCCTTCCACCGAGCAGGAGGAAGCCGCCGAACATCAGCGCGTACGCCGTCACGACCCACTGCAGGCTCTCCTGGCTGAAATGAAGGTCCGTCTTGATCGAGGGAAGGGCGACGTTCACGATCGCGACGTCGAGGACGACCATGAACTGGGCGACCACGATCAGCGCGAGCACGAACCATCGTCTTCGGTTGTCGAGGGAAGTCATCGGCTGAAGCTCCAATCGTTGAAGAGACCTACGATAGTCAGTTCCAACGATTGGCTGCCATCACCTTATTCCCCGGTCACGGAGTCTCGAGATCGCGCCGCCCGACGAGCGCCGAGCCGAGCAGAAGGACACCGGCGGCCGTCGCGACAACCGCAAGCGTCCCCCAGCCGTCAATGCCCCTCTGGAGCGGTGTCGAGCCCACGAGCCAGAAGGGCGAGAGGAACCTGAGGGGATCGAGCCAGCCGGCGAGTTGATGGAGCCCGCCGACGAGATAGGCCGCCGCCGCGAGCGCGGCGGGGACGCCGACGGCAAGCATCCGGCTGGGGATCGCCGCCCCGATCGCGAGCGCGAGCCAGCCGAAGAACAGCCCGAGCGCCGCGACCCCGCCGAGCGCCGCGGCGATTCGCCAGAAGCTGAGATCCAGGCCCACCGCCTCGTTCAGCACGACCAGAGCGGCCAGCCCGCACACGCACACCACCAGGATCTCGGCGGCGACCGCCATGCCTTTCGCAAGCACCGCGTCGCGACGGCGAACGGGGTACGAGAGGCGGAGCTCAAGCAGGCCGCGGTCCTCCTCCCCGGCGAACGTCCGCGCGCCCGAGCCGATCGCGAGGACGAGGATGAGCAGCGGGAGGATGAGGCTGAAGAGCTCGGCATCCATGTAGCCGGCGCCCGACGTGATGTCGCCGCCCTCTGCCAGGCCGAACAGCGACTTCAGGGCATCCGGGTACTGCTGGACGAGCTTCTTGAAATCCGCGGCGCCCTTGATCGACGGGAAGATCGACGCCACCAGCGCCGCGTAGCCGATGACACCGAGACCCCAGCCGGCGAGCGCGCGCCGGTGGTCTCCGACCCCCCGGCGGAACAGCTCAAGCGCCACCGTCCGCCTCCTCGTAGAGGTCGAGGAAGATCTCCTCGAGATCCGCGGGCCGCGACACGAAGTCGACGAGCCGCCGTGATGCCGCCGCCTTCACGAGCGCATCCATGGCCGACTCCGGCGCAGAGAGACGCAGGACGCCGCCGTCGACGGCCTCGATGCGCACGCGGTCGGGAGGCTGGAAAGCCGAGGCGTCCGTCGGCTCGGCGAACACGATCGTCACGTGCCGGAGGGCGCGCTCGCGCAGCGCGTGGACCGCGTCGACGTCGATCAGCCGCCCGCCGCGGATAATGCCGACGCGATCGGCGACGTGCTGGACCTCGTCGAGCGAGTGCGACGAGAGAAAGACCGCGCAGCCGTCGTCTGCCGCCTCCCGCAGCAGTACGCGCACCTCGGCCTGCAGCAGCGGGTCGAGGCCCGTCGTCGGCTCGTCGAGAACAACGAGCTCGGGCCGGTGCATGAACGCCTGGACGATCCCGACCTTCTGGCGATTCCCTTTCGAGAGTTGCCGAATCGGACGGTCGAGGACGGCGCGGAAGCGCTCGCAGAGCTGGTCGCGCAGTCGCGAGTCGACGTTCCCGCGCAGCCGTGCGAGCGATTCGAGCTGCTCGCGCGCGGTCATCGCGTCGAATAGCCGGAGATCGCCCGGGACATAACCGACGCGGCGTCTCACCTCGACGCTCTGGCGTCTTGTGTCGAGGCCGAGGACCAAAGCTCGTCCCTCGGTCGGCCGGATCAGGTCCATCAGCAGCCTGATGGTCGTGCTCTTGCCCGCGCCGTTCGGCCCGAGGTAGCCGAAGATCTCTCCCTGCTCGACACGGAGGTCGAGGCCCGAGAGCGCCTGCACGCCGGACGCGTAGGTCTTCCCCAGTCCCCGCGTATCGATTGCGGGCGCGGCGATGACTTCGGCCCCCTACTCCGGCCGCGCAGCGCCCACGAGCTCCGCGTACTCCGGATGCTCCTGTATGTAGGTCGCGACGAACGGGCAGAGCGGGGTCGCATGGAGCCCCCTCGCACGCACGTCGTCGAGAGCGCCCGAGACGAGCCTCCCGCCGAGCCCGTGCCCCTCGAAACGCTCGTCGACCTCCGTATGGATCAGCACGATCCGCCCGGGACGGGAGCGAAACACGATCAGGCCGACGAGCGCGTCGCCGGCCCAGAGCTCGTACTGGGACTCGGCGTCGTTGCGGACGAGTGTGGTCTCGAGCGGCACGGGGTCGGGGAAATCTGCATTCATACGGACATGCTCACGCTTTACCAGGCTGAATGGTGCCCGTTCTCTTCATCGGTCCGCGAGCGGCTGACCGAGCTCGGCCTCGACTTCGTCGCCCGGCAGGTCGCGCCGTGGCCAGAACAGCGGAGCGACCTCATGGCCCGTGCCGGGACCGACCAGATCCCTGTGCTCGAGACGGAGGATGGGGAGTTCCTCGAGGGCACGCGCGCGATCTTCGCGTATCTCGAGCGGTACGAGGCAACGCCGTACGCATCGGGCCACCGGCAGCGCTACTACGAGCACCGCCCTGCACGCGAGGCCGACGCACCCGGCATCATCCTCGAGCGCGCGACGCCGATCAGCGGGGCACGGCGATGAGCGAGCAGGCGGTCAAGCCCGCACGCGAGTATGCGACCGAGGAGATCGTCGTCGAGTGGCGGCCGTCTCTCTGCTACCACTCGCAGAACTGCGTCGCCGCCCTCCCGGCGGTGTTCGACCCGCAGGCGCGGCCGTGGGTGAACGTCCACGCCGCGAACACGGATGCGCTCGAGGCGGCGGTCGCACAGTGTCCGTCGGGAGCGCTTCGGAGCCGGAAAGTGGCGCAGCCGACGACTGTTTTCGCAGACGACCGCTCCGAGGTTCGTGTCCTCGAGAACGGGCCGTTGCTCCTGCGAGGCCACCTACGCGTGCTCGCAGACGACGGAACCGTGCTGGCCGAGCTCGAGCGGGCCGCGCTCTGCCGCTGCGGCCAGTCGCAGAACAAGCCCTTCTGCGACGGCTCACACGCGCGGGTCGGCTTCCGCGGCTAGATCAGCCCTGGACGCTGAGCACGGACGCTGGCGGAGGCAGCCTTCATTCGTCGTGTCGGTGACGCCAGAAGAACCGGCAAAGGCCGGCGAGCGCGAGCAGGGGAATCACGACGGAGCAGTGAATGACCATCGCCGTCGCTTCATCGCCTGAAGCTGCGAGGACATCACCCACCGAACCTTGAAGGCTAGCCGCGCCTTGCTGGGAGCTTTGAAGCACGTGAAGAGCATCTTCCAGAAGCTGCGACTGCCCCCCGCAGAGAGCGATCACCGGCGAGTGCTGGCGGTGCTCCACTACCTCGAGGCGCGCTGACACGGAGCCGCGCCGCAGGTCCGTAGGATGTCGGCATGTGCCGGAACATCCACACGCTCTTCAACTACGAGCCCCCGGCGACCGACGGCGAGGTGCGGTCGGCCGCGCTCCAGTACGTCCGTAAGGTCAGCGGCTTCGCCAAGCCTTCGAAGGCGAACGAGGAAGCCTTCGCCCGGGCGGTCGGCGAGGTGAGCGAGGCGACGGCGAGGCTGCTCGCCGAGCTCGTGACCAACGCGGCGCCGCGCGACCGCGAGGTCGAGGCCGAGCGGGCCAGGGCCCGCGCCGCCAAGCGCTTCGCCGTCGCTTAGCCGTCTTGACCTGGTGGATCTGGGCGGGCGCCGTCCTGGGAGTGCTCGTGCTCGTCTGGGCGGGATTTGTCCTGATCCTCTTCGCCTTCGGGCGACAGGATGAGGCGCGCGCACTGGCTGGATTCATCCCGGACTGCGTCGTCCTCGTCCACCGGCTGCTCAGTGATCCCCGGGTTCCGCGGCGGAGGAAGGCTCTGCTCGTCGGCCTGCTGGGGTACCTCGTCCTTCCCTTCGACCTCGTGCCCGACTTCATTCCCGTCGCAGGCCAGCTCGACGACGCGATCGTCGTCGCTCTCGTGTTCCGGCACCTGGTTCGCTCCGGTGGCGATGCGCTCGTCCGCGAGCATTGGCCCGGCCCCGAGCGGTCACTGCAGCTCGTCCTCCGGGCCTCGGGACAACGGTAGGAAAAGGAGCGATGTTATGAACGAAGCGCAGCTGGTCGAGTCGGATGCAGGACTGGTGGCCGCGGACGAGGGCTGGTTCGTCGTCAACGTGCGCGACGCGGCGTGGGTGACGAACGAGTCCCTCGGCCACGCATGCGTCTTCGAAGGAGATGCGGCACCGTTCGCCGAGGTCGGGTTCACCCTCGGCGTCCTCTACCCGGGCCGTCCGGGCGGCCTCTATCACCGCGAGTCGAACCAGGAGGACTTCCTCGTCCTCGCCGGCGAATGCCTGCTGCTGATCGAGGGAGAGGAGCGTCCGTTGAAGACGTGGGACTTCGTGCACTGTCCGGCCGAGACAGAGCACGGGTTCGTCGGTGCCGGCGACGGTCCGTGTCTGATCTTCATGACCGGCGGGCGAGGCGGCCAGAAGAGCATCGTCTACCCACGCTCCGAGGTCGCATTGCGTCACGGCGCGGGCGTGGAGAACGAGACGAGCTCGCCGGCCGAGGCCTACGCCCCGTTTACGAAGTGGCGGCCGGGTCGGCCGCCCGGCTGGCAAGAGCTGCCCTGGAGCTAGTGCTTCCGGCCGTAAGTACGGTCTTGACTGGCCGGCGAACAAGCGAGCCTCGCAAGGACGCAGGGAGCGCTCGTACTGGGCAAGTACGGGCGCGACCGAGGACGAAGCGAGGCGACGCTTTGCAGCCGGCCAGGCTGAGCGTACTTGCGGCCGGGAGCACTAGGCCCCCGTCACTTCGGCGGATGAATGCGGGAACCGTGTCGGCGTGAAGTGAGCCGCGCCCCCCGGGACGAGCCACGGTATGACCACGAAGTCGAAGCGGCCCGCGATCACCGCGGGATCCTGCTCGCACAGCTCCCGTGCCCGCTCGGCGCCGACGCTGAAGATGCTGAGCCCGCGATAGAGCGCGCCCTCGCCGCCGAGGAAGGGGCCGGCTGCGAGCAGGTGGCCCGCCTCGTGCAGCTCGGCCAGGTGGTTCAGATGCGCGTCCTGCAGCTCGCTCGCCGCCTCCTCGTCGAGCTCGGGGGGATCATCAGGCGTCAGGAGCAGCACCACGGTGAAGCCGTCGAATTCCATCGCGCTCATACCGGCGATTCGATCACATCTATCCCGCTCTGCGTAGGATCGCGACGATGAGGATGCGCGCGGCGGTGCTCGAGGAGTTTGGGAAGCCGCTGCGCGTCCAGGAGGTCGACCTCGCCGAGCCGAAGGCGGGCGAGGCGCTCGTCCGCCTCGTCGCCTGCGGCGTCTGCCACACCGATCTCTACACGGCGTCGGGGGCCGACCCTTCCGGCTACGCGCCGACCATCCTCGGCCACGAGGGCGCCGGTGTCGTCGAGCGCGTCGGCGACGGGGTCACGGACATCGCTCCCGGCGACCACGTCGTCACCCTCTTCTCGCCCCAGTGCCGCGAGTGCGAGCACTGCCGCGACCATCGCACGAACCTCTGCCTCGCGATTCGCGAGCAGCAGAACAAGGGCTACCTCCCGGACGGCACCACGCGTCTCACGCGGGACGGCGAGCCCGTCCGCCACTTCATGGGGACGTCCACCTTCGCCGAGTACGCCGTCATGCCCGAGATCGCGCTCGCGAAGATCGATCCCGAGGCGCCGCTCGATCGCGCCTGCCTGTTCGCGTGCGGGCTGTCGACGGGGCTCGGCGCGGCGATGAACACCGCGAGGGTGACGGCCGGATCGACGTGCGTCGTCTTCGGAGCGGGCATGGTGGGGCTCGGAGCAGTTGCGGGCTGCCGGCTGCAGGGAGCCGGGCGGATCGTCTGCGTCGACCTCTCGGACGAGCGGCTTCAGCTCGCCCGGGGCCAGGGGGCGACCGACACGATGCTCGGCGGCCCCGAAACCGTCGAGCAGATCGTCGAGCTGACCGGAGGTTTCGGCGCCGACTACACGTTCGAGGCGACCGGCAACGTGACCGTGATGCGCCAGGCGGTCGAGTCGGCGCGAATGGGCTGGGGGCTCGCGACCGTGTGCGGGGTGGCGGGCAAGGGCGAGACGGTCGACATCGTCCCGCGCTTCCTGATCACGGGCCGCCGCGTTGCCGGCTCCTCGTTCGGGGGCGTCAAGGGTCGTGACCAGGTGCCGCAGTTCGTCGACCGCTACCTCGCCGGGGAGATCGACGTCGATCCCTTCATCTCGCACAGGCTCACGCTCGATGCGGTCAATCGCGGCTTCGAGCTGATGGAGGCGCAGGACGGCATCCGCAGCGTGATCGAATTCGCCTGATCATGTGACGGCTCCGGCGGGCTGCGGCGTACGCACGTCGCAACCAACCGGAAGGGAGCTCCGATGAAGCCTGTTCGCATCGCCGCCGTCGTCGCGGGACTGCTCGCGCTCGTCTCGCTCGCAGGCGTCCTGCAGCCGTCGGGCGCAAAGAGCGCGGCGGGCGATGCACCTGCCGGCGGCATCACGGTGACAGGCACCGGGACGGCCACGCTCACGCCCGACGGGGCGACGATGTCCTTCGGCACCGTCAGACAGGCGCGGACCGCCGCGGACGCGCTCGCCGCCGACTCGCAGGTGGTCGCGCGGGTCATCGACGCGCTCCGAGGTGCAGGCATCGCGAAGAAGGACCTGCAGACCTCCGAGGTCTCGCTCTCGCCGCGGACGAGCGGCAACGGCGACGAGGTCACCGGCTACACGGCGACGAATACGGTCACGGCGAATATCCGTGAGCTCGGCTCACTCGGCCGCGCGATCGACGCAGCCGTCGCCGCCGGAGGAAACCAGGTCTACGGGCCCGGCCTCCTCTCTTCCGACCAGGACGCGGCGTACCGCCGCGCTCTGCAGGCAGCGGTGGCTGATGCACGCGTGAAGGCGCAGACGCTTGCAGGCGCGTCGGGGGTCTCCCTCGGCACGATCAGGACGATCGTCGAAAGCGGCGCGACCTCGGCGCCGCTGCCGATGGCGGCAGCCGCGAGAGATGCCGCGGCGACTCCGATCGAACCGGGCACGCAGACGGTCGAGGCGAACGTGAGCGTCACATTCGCGGCCGGTTGAGCTATGCGGCTACTGTTGCGCGGGGTCTGTGGGGCAACGACGCTTTCAACGGGGTCGCGAGCTCGCGATCGACCTGGGCACTGCGAACACGCTCGTGTTCGTCCGTGGCCAGGGGATCGCGGTCTTCGAGCCGTCCGTCGTCGCCATCGACGAGCAGACGAACGAGGTGCGCGCCGTCGGGGAGGACGCGCGCCGCATGATCGGACGGACGCCCGCGACGATCCGCGCCATCCGCCCGCTGCGCCACGGCGTGATCGCGGACTTCGACATCACCGCGGAGATGCTGCGCTACTTCATCCGCCGCGTCGGCGGCGGTGCGCTTTCGTTCTCCCGCGTCGTGCTCTGCGTCCCGAGCGGGATCACGGACGTCGAGCGGAACGCGGTCGAGGAGGCGACACTCGCGGCCGGAGCCCGGAGCGTTTCCCTGATCGAGGAGCCGATGGCGGCGGCGATCGGCGCCGGCCTCCCGGTGGCGGAGGCACAAGGAAGCATGGTCGTGGACATCGGTGGCGGCACGAGCGAGGTCGCCGTTCTCTCGATGGGCGGGATCGTCGTACGTGAGTCCATCCGCGTCGGTGGCTTCGAGCTGGACGAGGCGATCGTCCGTCACGTCGGCGCGAACCAGCGCCTCGTCATCGGGCCCGAGACGGCGGAGGCGGCGAAGATCGCGTGCGGCTCCGCGTGGCCGCTGTCGGAAGAGATCGAGACCGACGTCGCTGGCCGGGACCGGATCACGGGCCTCCTGCGTCGCGCGACGATCGACTCTGCGGAGGTGCGCGTGGCGATCGCGCAGCCCATCGACACGATCCTCGACACGGTACGGCGCACGCTGGAAGCGACGCCGCCCGAGCTCGCGGCCGACCTCTCGAGCAGGGGTATCGTGCTCGCCGGCGGCGGTGCGCTCCTTCGCGGGATCGACCGGCTCATCTCCACCGAGACGGGCCTGCCCGTCGTAGTGGCCGAGGCGCCGCTCCAGTGCGTCGTGCTCGGGGCGGGTAGCAGCCTCGAGGAGCCCGACGTCATGTGGCGGACGTCGAAGCGCCGCTCGGGACGGCGCCGCTTCCGCTGACGCGCGGCGCGCGCCCCGCCGGGGCGGGGCGCGCGGTTGCGTTCTAGGCGGTCCGGAGCCTGGGGCCTGATTGCCGTCGAATCGCCTTGGCCGTGAGCCCGGGGAGAGCCAGGAAGAGCAGGGCCAGCACAACCAGGATGAAGTAGAGGCGCCGCTTCATACGCCGCTTCATCGTCAAACCGCCGGGAGTGCCGGCGTCCCGGCCACCGGCTCGTAGGTCGGCTTGTAGCCGAGCGCGCGGCCGAGCGGGGCGCCAAGCGCCAACCCTGCCCGCTGCAGCCACCCTGGAGGCCGGGGCAGTCGCACGGTGTCGAAGTGCGCCAGCGCGATCACTGCGAGCCGGAGCGGATTCGGCATACCCCTGCGGTTGGTCTTGCCGTCGGCGGCGAGCGTGAACATCGTCTCGATGAGCGACTCGAACTGCAAGGCCGGCCGGACCTCGCAGACGAAGCGAACCTCGTCGTCCCCGGCGTTCCAGAACCGGTGCGAGGTCCCCGGCGCGACCAGCGCGACCTCGCCGGGCTCGAGGGTCAGCTTGCGGCCCCCGACCTTCAACCCGAGCGTCCCCTCGACCACCGCGAAGCGCTCGCTCTGCGACGGATGCACGTGGCCGGCCGCGACGAACCCGTCGGGCTGCACGACAACCTCGACCACGACCGCCTCGCCGCTCGTGTCGGCCGAGGTGGTGAGGAAGGTGATGCGCTCCCCGGTGACGGGATTCTGGATGGTGTCGCCTGTGCGGATCATCTGCGCCTCCTTCGTGTCGCTCGTTGACACTCCGGAGGCTAGGTCCCGCGGCGCCGAAAATCGTCCACCGCGCGCACGATCTTCGGTCGCCCCGCGGGCTGAAGCTCGCACCACCACAACTCATCCCGTCGGACGAGGACGAGTCGCCGAGAGAACTAGGCGCCGTCGTCCCCGCGACCGGCGAGCCCGGTCTCGTAGGCGAGCACGACCGCCTGCACGCGGTCGCGCAGACCGAGCTTCGTCAGCACGTGCGCGACGTGTGTCTTCACGGTCGTCTCGCTGACGAAGAGCTCCTTCGCGATCTCTGCGTTGGACAAGCCGCGAGCGATCAGCTTGAGCACCTCGAGCTCGCGCGCGGTCAGCTCCGCCAACGCCGGGGGGAGGACCTGGGCAGACCGGGGCGGACGGCGGACGAATTCCTCGATCACGCGTTTCGTCACCGAGGGAGCGAGCAGCGCGTCTCCGCCCGCCACCGCACGGATGCCGGCCACAAGCTGCTCGGGCGGGACGTCTTTGAGCAGGAACCCGCTCGCGCCCGCTCGCAGCGCGTCGTAGACGTATTCGTCCATGTCGAACGTGGTCAACATCACCACCTTGGCCTCGACTCCGCCGTCTGCCATCAGGCGGCGCGTCGCCTCGATCCCGTCGACGTCCGGCATTCGCACGTCCATCAGCACGACGTCCGGCCGAAGCCGCCGTGCTTCGTCGACGGCTTCCCGCCCGTCTGCCGCCTCGCCGGCGACCTCGATGCCCTCCTCGGCGTCGAGGATCATGCGAAAGCCGGCACGCACGAGCGCCTGGTCGTCGACGATGAGGACCGAGAGGCTCATAGGCCGACCTTCGGCCTATGAGCAGGGGAAGGGGCTAGAGGGGAAACCGGGAGGTTTCCCCTCTCCTTCTCCTCAGCACACGCGGCGATCCGAGCGGCGCGTGAGCTGAGGCGATCCCCGAAGAAGGGGTTGCTCAGGGGAAACATTGTTTCCCCTGAGGGAGCGAGCCGAAGGCGAGCGACGCTCATGACGCGAGCGGGAGCAGCGCCCGGAGCCGAAAGCCGCCTTCGGGCCGCGGCCCGGCCTCGAGCTCCCCGCCGTAGACCGACACGCGCTCGCGCATCCCGACGAGCCCGTGTCCCCCGCCATCGTCGTCGCTGCACCCGAGGCCGTCGTCGCTGACGACGAGCTCGATCTGGCCGTCCCCGTAGTGGACGAGCACCTCGGCGTGACGTGCACGGGAGTGCTTGAGGGCGTTCGTGAGCCCCTCCTGGACGAGCCTGTACGCGGTGAGGTCGAGGCCCGTCGGCAGCTGGACGGTGTCTCCCTCGACACGAAGCTCGACCGGCAGGCCCGCCTCCCGAGCCTGCTCGACCAGCCGGTCGAGATGCTCGAGGCTCGGCTGCGGCGCGAGGGCGGGCGCCTCTTCGGGCCGTCGCAGGACGCCGACCATGCGCCTCATCTCGGCGAGCGCCTCGCGGCCGGTCTGCTCGACGACGAGCAGCGCCTCGCGCTCACGCTGTTGATCCGGACGGAGGAGCCGGCGCACTCCCGATGCCTGAACGGTCATGACGCTCACGCTGTGGCCGACGACATCGTGCAGCTCGCGCGCGATCCGCGCCCTCTCTTCCGCGACGGCGAGCCGCGCGCCTTCCTCGCGCGCGCTTTCGGCCTGGGCCGCCCGCGCCCGGGCCTTCTCGGCCGCTTCCAGCTGCCGCCCGAGGGTGAAGCCGATCGTCCAGACGACGCCGAAGACGAGGCTGACGAAGACGAACTGGCCGATCTGCCCGCGCGGGTCGTTGTGCACGACGATCGCCTGAACCCCTGCACCAAGGGCGAGCCCGGACATCGCCTGCACGCGGTCCGGGCGCAGGGCGAGCAGGAAGATGGCCGCGCACCCGGAGAGAAACGCAATGAAGTCGTACGGCACGAGCGGGCCGTCGGCAAACGTCGCAATCACGACGGCGGCGCCGACCGCCACCGGCGCTCCGAACGGGAACCGCCTGCGGAAGAGCAACGGCGCCGGAATCGCCCAGGCGAGGACGATGTCGAGCGCCAACGGGCCGTCCGGGCCGTGCGTCTTCCCCTGGCCGATGATCATCCCAGCCAGCGAAATCCCGAGGCCGACCACGATGGCGGCGTCGAACCAGTACCGGCGCGCGAGCACCCGGAGTCTCGTCACGGCCTGAAGGTACTCCGTCGGCCCGTGCGCCGCCTCGTCCCCGAGGACGAAGCGGGGATCCTCCCCGCGAACGATAGGTTGCAGGCGATGCTCCTCTACAACAGCCCGGTCTCGGGCAACTGCTACAAGGTGCGGCTGCTGCTCGCGCACCTCGGCCTCGAGTACGAGACGCAGACACTCGACGTCGTCGACCGCTCGAACAGACCGGATGTGCTCGGCGGTCTGAATCCCGCGCTGCGCGTGCCGACGCTCGTGCTCGACGACGGGAGGCCGCTGGGAGAGTCCGGTGCGATCCTCTGGTACCTCGGCGAGGGCACCCGCTTCGTGCCCGACGACGCGTACGAGCGGGCTCAGGTGCTGCAGTGGATGTTCTTCGAGCAGTACGACCACGAGCCCGCGATCGCCGTTGCCCGGTTCTGGCTCGCGTACTCCGGGCGGCCCGAGGAGTTCGCCGACAGGCTGCCGGGGCGTCAGGCCGCCGGACATCGGGCGCTGGCCGCAATGGAGCGCCACCTCGACGGGCGGCGCTACCTCGTCGGCGAGAGCCTGACCCTCGCGGACATCGCGCTCTACGCGTACACGCACGTCGCGCACGAGGGCGGCTTCGACCTCGAGCCGTACCCGTCCGTGCGGGCCTGGCTCGACCGGGTTGCCGCGGAGCCCGGACACGTCGCCATCGACGATTGATGGACGAGATCCGCTGGTGGAGCTTGCGCGCGTCGCGCAGCAACCGGCCGGCGACCTACACCTGCCCACTTTGCGGCCGTCAGCTCCACGCGATGAGCGAGCACGTCGTGATTGCGCCTGAGGGTGACGTCGAGCGTCGGCGGCATGCGCACCTCGCATGCGTCGCCGCGGCTCGCAAGCGCGGAAGCTTCAGGACGGAGGACGACTGGCGCGCGACCCAGCCACGGCGGCCGGGGTTGCTCTCGCGGTTATTCGGGCACGAGTAGATCCGTGCGCACTCATCGGCGGCTCATCGGGCCGGGCTAGGGTCGGCGCCATGTCGAAGAACTCGCTCGTCACCGGACTGCTCGTCCTTCTTTGCCTTGCCGCCCCGGCCGCATCGGCTCAGGCGTCCCCCCGCGCGATCAACCCGTCCGACTACGTTGCCCGCGTCACCAATCCCTGGTTCCCCCTGAAGCCGGGAACGGTCTACACGTACCGTGGCGTCAAGGACGGCAAGACGTCGCGTGACGTCGTCACCGTCACGCGGGAGACGAAGACGATCCAGGGAGTGCACACGACGATCGTCCGCGACCGCCTCTTCCTCGCCGGTCGCCTGGAGGAGCGCACGACCGACTGGTACGCACAGGACAGGCGCGGGAATGTCTGGTACTTCGGCGAGGCGACCGCAGAGCTTGACCGTAAAGGGCGCGTCACCTCGACCGAGGGCTCATGGCAGGCCGGCGTCGACGGCGCCCGGGCAGGGATCTACATGCCCGGCCAGCCGCGGATCGGTCAGGCCGGGCTCCAGGAGCTCTACAGGGGTCATGCGGAGGACCACTTCCGGGTCATAAGGCTCTCCGCTTCGGTTCGCGTACCGTTCATCACCACGAACCACGCACTCCTGACTGAGGAGTGGACACCTCTCGAGCCAGCGGTTCTCGACCACAAGTACTACGCCCGCGGAATCGGCGTCGTGAAGGAGGCGAGTGTCAAGGGCCCGCGCGAGACGGGTCTCCTCGTGGCCTTGCGCTCGTCCTAGATCGGGCGCGGACGAGAGCGCGCGCCGACGTCCTCGAGAAGGTAGCCGCCGAGCCAGTTGACGGCCCAAACGACGACCACGGTGCCGACATACGACCAGAACCCGTTGATGGAGAAGTTCGGCGCGATCCATTCGGCGAGCGCCACCATCGCGATGTTGATCACGAGGTAGAAGAAGCCGAGGGTCAGAATGATCAACGGCAGGGTGAGGATGGCGAGAATCGGCTTGATGACGGTGTTGGCGATGCCGAGCACCGCTGCCCCGATCACATATGCAGCCCAGCCGTGGATGCTCACGCCGTCCCAGAGAGCGTTCGCGGCCCAGAGCGCAAGCGCGTTCAGTCCGAGCGCAATCGCGAGACGTGGCACGAAGGACACGGGAACAGTGTAAAAGGAGGGGCGGTGTTCGCCCGCATGCACACCCTCGCCACCACCCAGGAGCAGCACGACCAGGGGGTCGAGATCGTGCGCGAGCAGCTCCTGCCCTGGCTTCGCGAGAGCACAGGCTTCAGAGGGCTCATCCGTCTCGCCGACCGCACCGGCGGCAAGACCCTGGTCGTCACGCTCTGGGCGGACGAGGCCGCACTGGCCGCAAGCTCCGAGATCGGCCAGAAGCTGAGCGACCTCGCGACACTCACCACCGGCGCCACCCGGCTGGCGCTCGAGGAATACGACGTCACGTTCTTCGACGTCGAGACCTGACGGACGCGACAGATGGAAGAAACAAGGCCCGGCTTTGTTCTGGGCGACGAGTTCGCCCGGATCCTCGCGGAGACGACGCGGTCGCTCGTCTGCGTGCTCGACTGCGATGGGCGCATCCTCTTCTTCAACGATGCGTGCGAGCTGGCGACCGGCTACTCCCGGGAGGAGGTCGTCGGCCGGGACGCTCGCGAGTCGGTCATCCCCCGCGAGGAGGCGGAGGCGTTCGGCGAGGTGCTCGCCTTCGTCTGGCGCACGGGCCACTCGAGCCCTCAGGTCGGGCACTGGCTGGCGAAGGACGGCAGCCAGAGGCTGATCGCCTGGTCGAACAGGCTGATGTCCGGAGAGGACGGCGGGCCGAGCTATCTCGTCACGGCGGGGATCGACCTCACGGAGCAGGCACGGGCCCGCGAGGAGGAGCGGGCGCTCGAGGGTGATCCGGAGGCGAAGCTGCTCGAGGTCGGGCAGCTCGCCCAGGAGCAGCGAGCCCTCCGCCGCGTGGCGACGCTCGTCGCGTCGGAAGCGACGCCGGAGGCCGTCTTCATGGCCGTTTCCGCCGAGGCCGCGCGCGTGCTCGGCGTTACTTCTTCGGCGGTCTTCCGGTACGAGGGCGACGACACGGCGACGGTCGTCGGGCGCCACTATCGCGACGACATCGGCGCCTTCGAGCTCGGCGAGCGCTTCGAGGCCACCGACAGCACGACGATCGGCCGCGTCCTGCGGACGCGGGCGCCCGCCCGCATCGACGACTACTCGAAGCTGAGCGGAGAGGTGCCGGAGCTGATGATGCGCATCGGCTATCTGTCGACGGTCGCGGCGCCGATCACGGTCGCCGGCACCCTCTGGGGCGCCGTCGCGGTGGCGAGCGTCGAGCCGCTCCCGCCGGGCAGCGAGACCAGGCTCGGCGGGTTCGCCGAGCTCGTGTCACTCGCAGTCGCAAGCGCGCAGGCGCGCGACGATCTCCGTTCGTCGCGGGCGCGCATCGTCAAGGCAGGTGACGAGCAGCGCCGCAAGCTCGAGCGGAACCTGCACGACGGGGCGCAGCAGCGGCTCGTCTCGCTGTCACTCCAGCTCCGCGTGGCCAGAGCCCAGCTCGCGTCTGCTCCGGACGCCGCCGGGGCGACCCTCGCCAGGGCGGCCGAGGAGCTCGACCAGGCGCTGAAGGAGTTGCGCGAGCTCGCGCGCGGGCTTCATCCGGGAACGCTCACCGAGCACGGCCTGCTCGACGCGCTGAAGGCCCTCGGCGACCGGCTTCCGGTCGAGGTGGAGCTCGACGTCGCCGACGAGCGGTATCCGCCCGACGTCGAGGCGACGACGTACTACCTCTGCGCCGAGGCGCTGACAAACGTCGCCAAGCACGCGCGGGCGACGAAGGCGACGGTGAGGTTGTGGGAGGATGGCGGCCTCCTGCGCTTCGAGGTCGCGGACGACGGCCGTGGCGGCGCCGACCCGATGGGCTCGGGCGTGCTCGGGCTGCGCGACCGCGCCGAGGCGGCCGGAGGGACGCTCTTCGTCATCAGCCCTCCCGGCAAGGGAACCGTGATCACTGCCCAGCTCCCGCTCAGCGGGTGAGCGGGATGCTCTGGCGCGAGCGGAAGACGTTCTGCGGGTCGTAGCGCCGCTTCACCGCCGTCAACCGGGGCAGGTTCGCGCCGTAGTAAGCGTGAGGCCAGTTCGAGAGATCCGGGTCGATGTAGTTCTGATACGCGAAGGCCGACAGATGCGGGCGCATCGCCGCGCGGAACGCTCTCAGCCACGCGACATTCGGCGCGGCCGGCCGCGCGGGGTCCCAGTACGCCAGGTACTGCAGCGAGAAGAGCGCGTCGCGGTGGACGAAGGCGGTCGCGTCCTTGCGTACCCGGTTGACCGCCCCGCCGTACGAGTCGAGCAGAACGATGCCCGATCCCGACCCGGTCGTCCTTCGAGCTTCGATCTGCGCTATCAGCACGTCGATCCCGGCGGAGTCGAGCGGCTGATTCGCGTAGGCGGATGCCGCCTTGAAGGTCGCGCGCCCGAGGCCGCCCTGCGGCGGCAGGTGGCAGGCCTCGATCGTCCCTCCGCACCCGGCCCACATCTTCTGAGCGTCGAGGTACGTGCGAGTCGTGACCGAGAAGCGCGACGGCGTGCCGGCGCCCGCGAGCGGCGCGAGGAGTGCGCGCAGTTGCGCCTCCGTCCCGAAGAACTGTCCGGCTGACGTGATGCGCGGCATCGCCGTCGACCCGGCGAGAGCGTTGAGGTTGAGGACGGAGAAGAGCCCGTCAGGCGCATGCGGCGCGAAGCTCTGCCACGCGCCGACGACGGCCTTCGCATCGGACCACGGCCACTCGAGCGCGTAGGTCACGACCCTGTCGACCGGATGCGTCCTGAAGACGAGGCGCGTGACGACCCCGAAGTTTCCGCCACCGCCCCCGCGTAGCGCCCAGTAGAGGTCCGGGTGATGCCGGGCATCGCATGTGAGCGCTCGCCCGTCGGCCAGCACGATCGTCGCCTCGAGGAGGTTGTCGCACGTCAGGCCGAGCTTGCGGGCCGCGAGGCCGACGCCTCCGCCGAGCGCGAGGCCCGCGATCCCTACGGTCGGGCACGTTCCCGCCGGAACGGTCCGCCCGCGCCGTGAGAGCTGGCCGTAGACGTCGATCAGGCGCGTGCCCGCGCCGACCGCGGCACGGCCTTGCGCGTCGAGGGAGATCCGGTTGAGACGCGACACGTCGAGGATGACCCCGGACGTCGTCGAGTAGCCGCCGTAGCTGTGACCCCCGGAACGCGGCACGATCCGCACGGAGTGGCGGCGCGCCCACCGGATCGTGCGCTGCACGTCGGCCAGCGACTCACAGAAGACCACTGCTCGAGGCTTAACGGTGTCGAAGCGCGTGTTGTAGAGGACGCGCGCCTGCTCGTAGCCCGACGCACCCCGCACGACGACGTCCCCTCTCAGGCCGCCGGCGAGCTCGGCGAAGATCCCGCGCGAGGCAGAGCGGGCGATTCCCGCCAACCTTCCGGCGAGAGGAGCGGTCCCGACGACGAGCGCAGCCCGGCCTCCTCGCGCGACGAACTGGCGGCGGGTGATCCTGTCCACCGGCGCCGAATGTAGCCGAGGGACGAGCTAGCGGTTGACGCCCATGGTGATCGTCGCGACGTACGTGCCGGCCGGGGTCCGGCGGACGTTCAACTGCGCCCGGCCGCCGCCGTTGCGGTCGCGGTGCGGGCTAAGAGCGCTCTAAGAAGTCCAGCACCCGTCGCCACGCGTCGTCGGAGGCGTCGGCGTAGTCGGCCTGCTTGCGATCGAAGAAGCTGTGCGGAGCGCCCTCGTAGGTCACGAGCTCATGCTCGACGCCCGCTGCGGTGAGCGCCGCCTCGAAGGCGGCGTTGTCCTCGGCGGTGATGTTCTGGTCCGCCCCCGCCTGGAGCGCGAGGATCGGCGCCGTCATCGCAGCAGCGCGGTCGGAAGGGCCGGGCGTCCCGTCGCGGCCTGGGCCCGGCCGCCCGTAGAAGCCGACCGCGCCCGAGAGGCGATGGCCCGCGGCGGCGGCGAGCCACGAGTGGCGCCCGCCGAAGCAAAAGCCGACGGTGAAGACCGTCTCCACGCCGCCCGAGCGAAGGTGCGCGACGGCCGCGGCGACATCCGCCTGGACGCTCTCCAGGGTGGTCCGCTCGACGTGGGGCATGTACTCGAAGTCGTCGCCCCGCCGCTCGACGCCGGCCGTCCGGCCGAAGAAATCGATCGCGACGGCGGCGATCCCGCGCTCGGCGAACCGAAGTGCGAGCTCCTCGTAGAACCGGTAGAGCCCCCGGACGTCCGGGAGGATGACGACGCCCACGTCGGCGGCGCTGTCGGGGACTGCCGCGAACGCCGCGAGCCTGTTGCCGTCCGCAGCCTCGAGGACGAGCTCCTCGTGCGTGACCGACGCGCCGCGGATCCGATGGACCGGGGGCGCGGAATCGAGGTCGAAGCACACGGCGCGAAGACTAGAACACGGGGGACAGCCCTAGGCCCGGTCTAGGGCTAACCGCACTGCGCCAGAACGGGTCCCGGCATAGCCTCGTCACATGTCTGTGGCGACCCTCCACCACCTTCCTTCCTTCCGGGGCCTCGCCTCGGCACCTCGCCGGGGCCTGGTGGAGGTCGCCACGCTCACCGGCCTCTACGCGGTCTATGAGCTCGTCCGCGGACAGGGCCAAGCGACCCTCGGGGCAGCCCGTGCCCATACGGACGGGATCGTCGCGCTGGAGCGCGATCTCCACCTCTTCGGCGAGCGGACCGTCCAGCACGCCGCGCATGCCCTCCCGGGGATCCCGACCCTCCTCGGCATCCTGTATCTCGCGCTCCATTTCGTCGGGACGGGCGTCTTCCTCGTCTGGCTCCACCGGTCCCACCGCGGCTACTTCCCGATCGTGCGGAACACGCTGATCGGCGCCACCGCGATCGCGCTCACGATCTACATCCTGTATCCAGTCGCGCCGCCGCGCCTGGCGAACCTCGGCTTCGTGGACACGGTCTCGCACAACGCCAAGGTCAATCTCAGCTCGAGCCTTCTCGGCAGCCTCTACAACCCGTTCGCAGCCGTGCCAAGCCTGCACTTCGGCTACGCGCTCCTCGTCGGCGTGACGCTGGCCAAGCTGGCGCACACGCGACTGGGCCGAGTCGCAGGCTGGAGCTATCCCGCGCTGATGCTGGTCGTCATCGTCGGCACTGGAAACCACTTCTTCTTCGACGCAGCCGGAGGCGCGCTGGCGATCGGCGCCGGCTACGTCCTCGCTAGCTGGGTCGACGCGCCCAAGCGCGTAAAGCAGTGGCGAGCTGCAGGGGGATCCGCCGCCGCGATGTGCTGAGCGCCCCCCGCAGAGCGGCAGCGGCGCCGGTCAGGACGCCTTCGCCGTGGCCACAGAGAATCGCGTCGGGCTGCACGGTGAGTCGGGGTGGGCGCAGTCGAAGGAGCGGGTGGACGGCAAGGCGCTCCTGTCCTGCGCGGTAGTAGGCAGCGGAACCGAGGGCGTCCGCGCAGACGAGCAGACGCTGCGCCGGCCACCACAGCGCCACTTCTCGCCAGCGGCGCCGCGCGACGATCGGCAGGAACTTGAAGGGCGGGATCGGCTCGGTCGGCACCACGTGATGTCGAACGCCGAGCCGTGCCGCCAGCGACGCGCAGTCGCGGTTGTGCCGGTCGAGGAGCTGGATTACGCCGGCGGGCTCGCCCGCCGCGCGAATCCTCTCCTCCACTCCCTCGCCGTCAACGGGGTCGATCACCCACACGCGGCCGTCGGCGACAAGCCCGTGCGAGCAACGCTCCATGAACTCGGTGACGATCCAGCCGAAGCCGCACTCGTGCTCGTCGCAGAAGCGAATCTTCAGCGCTGCCACTTCGAGGCCCAACCCTCGAAGCCCGGAAAGTCGGTCGCCCGTGCGGCGGAGATCAGCTCCTCCACTTCGAAGGGCACGCGCCTGAACTCGACCGAGAGATCGTCACCGACGATCGCGTATTCGCTCCAGGGCTGGAAAGGCACGTCCGGCATCGGATCCCGGTGCTCGTAGACGAGGCCGACGCTACCGACGCAGAACCACAGCGTCCGGCCGAACCTGCGCAGCCACTGCAGGTGGACGTGGCCGGCGGCGACCGCGGCTGCACCGACTCCCTCGAGCTCCGGTTCGACCTCCTCATGAGAGGTCGCCGGCAGCACCACGGCCTCGGTGGAACGAGGAGTGGCGTGACAGCAGAGCACCTGGCCGACCTCGACGGTCGGCTCGAAGCCACGCAGAAAAGCCAGCCTCTCGTCTCCGAGCTGCTCGCGCGACCAGCGCGCCGTCTCGAGAAGCCGCTGACGCCGTTCCTCGTCCTCGATCGCCTGCGCCTCCGCGCCGAGGTCGAGCGTCAGCAGGAAGTCGTCAGAGTTGCCGAAGACGCACGGGCACTCGAGCTCTCGCAGCCGGTCGACGCACTCGGCCGGTTGCGGGCCGCCCTGCGCGACGTCGCCGAGCGAGACGATCAGGTCCGGTTTCTGAGCCTCGAGATCGGCGAGCGCCGCTCGGAACGCGACCGCGTTGCCGTGCATGTCGGAGAGGAGGGCGATCCGCACAAAGCCGAGCTTACGGGCATGCAGTACCCCGCGAGCCCGGCCGCGACTGACGCGTCGGGGACGTAGAGACGGAGCGGATACGCGTGCGAGCCGCGCCATCCGGACTCCGTCTCGAGGACGTGGCCCCAGAGCGCGACCTCGCCGAGGACGCGACAGACGGTCGACGGCTCGTCGCGGCCGACGAGATACGACAGGGCGTCGGCCGGGTCGCGGGCGGCGTAGAAACCGCAGTCGCACTCGGGACCCGGAACCGGGTGCAGCGGCGCCTTCCGATCCGGGTTGCGGCAGTCAGCAAGGGCCGGCTTCCCCACGTGCCAGAGCAGGTCGTGCAGGACCGACCCGAGGCGAAGCCCGGCGGCCGTCTCGGTCACGACCCAGGCACGCCAGCCCCGGACGGGCACCGAGGTCTCGCGAACGGCAGTTCCGATCTCCATCAGGAGGCCTCGACACGGCTGAGGGCCGACGGGGGCATGACCTGGTCGACAAGCCCGTACGCGACCGCCTCGTCCGGCCCCATGAAACGGTCGCGGTCGATGTCCTTCATCACCCGCTCGACCGTCTGACCGGAGTGCCGCGCGATGATCTCGGCCATCTGGCGGGTCAGCGCCAGGATCTCCTCGGCGGCGATCTTGATGTCTGCGGGCGCGCCGCGGAAGCCGCCCGAGCCCTGATGGATCATCACCTTCGCGTTCGGCAGGACGTAGCGCTTGCCGGGGGCTCCGCCGCAGAGGATCATCGCGGCCGCCGACATTCCCATGCCAGTGCAGATGGTCTTCACGTCCGGCTTCACGTACTGCATGGCGTCGTAGATCGCCATGCCGGCGTACGAGTCCCCACCCGGGGAGTTGACGTAGAGCGAGATGTCCTGGTCCGGGTCCTCGGCCTCGAGAAAGAGAAGCTGCGCGGTGATGACGTTCGCGACGTCGTCCGCCACCGGCTGTCCGAGGAACACGATCCGCTCGCGCAGGAGTCTGGAGTAGATGTCGAACGAGCGCTCGATGCGCCCGTCCTGCTCGACGACGACGGGAATCAACGGCATCTGGTCCTCCTTGCTAAGGTGCAACCGTCTGGTTGCACTAGTATACGCAACCTCTGCGGTTGCGGATTGGAGGAGCGATGGAAGTGACGCGCGAGCTCGTGTTCCCCGTCCCGGCCGAGGAGGTCTGGGAGGCGCTCACCGATCCGGAGCAGCTCGAGGAGTGGTTCGCGAACGACGTCGAGCTCGACCCGCGCGAAGGCGGCGAGGGCGTCTTCCGGTGGGAGAACGGCGAAGAGCGTCACGCCACCGTCATCGCGGTCGAGCCGGGCGAGAAGCTGGTGCTCGACTGGGACGACGACGGCGAGGTCGAGTTCACCCTCGAGGAGGTGGAGGTAGGGACCCGACTGCTGGTACGCGAGACGTCGCGCGAGTGGTCGACCGCGCTCGAACTCCACGCCTGCGCGCTCGCACTCGCAGCGGCCTGAGTTGTCCGAAGATCCGACGGGACGTGTCTTCGACGCGCTTGCCGACGCGAACCGACGCTACGTCGTCCAGGTACTCGCCGAGCGGGACACCGCGACGGCGACGGAGCTTGCCGCCGAGCTTCCCGTCACCCGCCAGGCCGTCGCAAAGCATCTGGCCGCTCTCAACGAGGCAGGCCTCGTCGCGAGCCGGCGCGAGGGACGCGAGACGAGGTATGCGCTGACGCCCGGCCCGTTGGCCGAGGCAATGGACTGGATGACGAGCGTCGGGGCCGAATGGGACTCACGGCTCGACGCGCTACGCAGGCATCTTCGGAAACGCCGTCCGTAGAATCGGATGATGGAAAGCCGCCGCCTCGGCGGGACCGACGTCGAGGTCTCGCGGCTCATCCTCGGCTGCGGCAACTTCGGCGGGATCGGCTCCGCGCCCGAGTTCTTCGGTCAGGGTGAGACGGAGGACGACGCGTTCCGGATCATGGACGCCGCCTGGGAGCTGGGCATCAGAGCCTTCGACACCGCCGACGCGTACGGCGGAGGCCGCAGCGAGACGTGGATCGGAAACTGGATGCGCAGCCGCGGGGTGCGGCCGGTGCTCACCACGAAGACGTTCAACCCGATGAATGCCGGGGAGGATCACGGGCTGGCGAGGGAGCGCATCTCCCGGCAGCTCGAATCGAGCCTCACCCGGCTCGGCGTCGAGAACGTCGACGTCTACCTCGCGCACGAGTTCGATCCGGAAACACCGATCCAGGAGTCGTTCGCGACCTTCAGCGGCCTCGCCGAGCTCGGCCTCGTCAAGGCATGGGGGGTGAGCAACTTCGACGCGGATCAGCTGCGCGAGGCGCTCGTCGCCGGCCGGCCGGCCGTCCTGCAGAACTCGTACTCGCTCCTCGAGCGCGGGGACGAGGAGGCGGTGCTCGGGCTCTGTCTCGAGTTCGGCGTCGCCTACACGCCCTTCAGCCCGCTCGCCGGGGGGTGGCTCACCGGCAAGTACTCCCGCGACGCGCCGCCGCCCCAAGGCTCGCGAATGGAGATGCGACCCGGGCCTTACGAGCATCTGAGGACGGAGCGGACGTTCGACGCGCTCGCGCGCTTCGAAGAGGTCGCCGGGCGGTACGGCGTCGACCCGGCCACGCTTGCCTTCGCGTGGCTGCTCGCGCGGCCCTACGTGACGGCTGTCGTGGTCGGCCCACGGAGGCCTCAGCACCTCGAGTCGGCGGTCCGGGCGCTCGAGCTCCACCTCTCGTCCTCCGAGGTGGATGAGCTGGAGGCGCTGTTCGCGTCCTGAGGACGCGGGGGGCCTCAGGGGGCCAGCCGCTCGACCAGCCACCCGCCGTCGTCTCTGCGATAGCGCAGGCGGTCGTGCGCACGGTCGTCGCGGTGCTGCCAGAACTCGTAGCTCGCCACGGTGAGTCGGTACCCGCCCCAGTGCTCGGGCCGCGGGATGTCGTGGCCTTCGTGGGCCGCGCGGATCTCGTCCATGCGGGCCTCGAGCTCCTCGCGATTCGTGAGGACGGAGGACTGCAGTGACGCAGACGCAGCGAGCTGCGCTCCGCGCGGACGAGTGGCGAAGTACTCGTCCGATTCTTCGGTGGGGACACGCGCGACGCTACCCTCGACCCGGACCTGGCGGCCAAGCGGGTCCCAGTGGAAGAGGAGCGCGGCCCGCGGGTTCTCTTCGAGCTCGCCCGCCTTGCGGCTGGCGTAGCCGGTGAAGAAGACGAATCCGTCCGCGTCGAAGCTCTTCAGGAGCACCATCCGTACGGAGGGAGCGCCGTCTGCGCTTGCCGTTGCGAGCGCCATCGCGTGCGGCGCGCGGATTCCGGCCGAGCCCGCGTCTGCATACCATCGCCGGAACTGTTCCAGCGGGTCCGAGGCGATCGCGGTCTCGAGCAAGGAGCCGCTGCGGTCGTCCATGCGCGCCAGCCTACTGTGGAGAAAGCGTCACGCAATCGGCACGGTTTAGGGGTCAGAGCCCGATCTTCGAACGTGTCACACATCCGACACGTTCCGGTTCCCCGGGCCGAAGTGTCGGCTAGCGAAAGAGGTCGCGCTCCTCCGGGATGACCAGGTCGCGCGCGCGCCCGTCGCCCGCGACGTCGAGGCCACGCACAACGACCGCGGGGATGCCTTCGACCTTCCCCATAACGAGCTCCGCCGCGCCCGCAATCTCGTCGGCCACAGCGATCATCGTGTAGTGGAGCTCGTAGCCCGCGCGGTCCCGCCTCCCGCGCAGGTCGAGCATCACCTGGAGGCCCGCGGCCCCGAGCGCGACGTCGGTGGTCCCCTGGCGCCAGGGCCGGCCGAATGAGTCCGTCACGAGCACGCCGACGTCGCGGCCGGTCAGCTCTCGGAAGCGCGCGCGAATGCGCTCCGCCGACGCGTCCGGATCCTCCGGCAGCAGGACGAGCATGTCGGCCTCGGGCGCGTTCGAGGAGTCGACCCCCGCGGACGCGCAGATGAACCCGTGCCTGGTCTCGGCGATGACGAGCGGCGGCCGCACCCGCACGACCCGCGCCGCTTCGCGGAGGATCACCTCGATGCGCCGCGCGTCCTCCTCACCGGCGATCTCCCGCGCCCGCGTCGACGGCTCCACCTCCGTGAGCCGAACGACCCTGCCTTCCGACTTCGAGACGGCCTTCTGCGCGAGCACGACAACGTCGCCGTCCTCGACCTGCACCCGCTGCGCGACGAGGGCGGCGAGATCCTCTCCCTCACGAATCTCGGGCAGGCCCTCGACAGGGATGAGGCGAACCTCGCCGCTCAGGAGAGACCTGTCAACTTCAGGCCCGCGTGCGCCTTGTAGCGCCTGTTCACGTTGAGGATCACCGACGTCATCCCCTCGAGAGCGCGGGAGTTCTCGAGCGGGCCGGCGTCGATCGCGCGCGGCGCGAGACGTCCCGCGAGCTCGAGCGACAGCTCTTTCGCGATGCCGGCCGCGCCGCAGACCAACGCGTCACCCGGATCACCGTCTGCGAGGTTCGCGGCCGCGAAGGACTGAAGCCCCGACGCGACGGGCGCGCGCACGAGCCGTGCGACCTCCTCGGCGAGCGAGCCCTGGTGCTTCCCCGGGAGCACTCCCTCGGGCGTGAAGCGGAGGTCGCTCGCGACGCACAGGACGGGCGTCTTGCCGATCGCCGCCGAGAGCGCCTTGGCCGTCTCGAGCGTCGCATTGGACTTCACGGCGAGGACGACGAGGTCGACGTCCTTGACGACGTTCTCGTTGAGACCCCCCTCGACGCCGAGCTCGGCGGCGGTGGCCGCCGCACGGTCGGCATCGCGAGACCCGACGGAGACCTCGTCCTGGCCGAGCTCGTGCAGGCGCTTTGCGAGCGCACGGCCGAACGCGCCGGTCCCGCCGACGACCGCGACCTTCATGCGAAGGCGACCGCGTCGAGGGCTGCGTCTGCTACGCGCTTGCGCGCATCGGCGTCGTCCATGAGCGTGCGTGCGACAACGGGGCGGACTCCGAGCGCCGAGACGGCGTCAGTGTCGGCGGCGTCCTGCTCGTCGAGCACGAGCACGTCGATCAACCCGGGATAGCACTGCGCGAGATGCGCGGCCGTCGTCCCGCCCTGAAGGCGGCCGAGCATCTCGGCGGCGGGGCCCTTGACCGCGCGCCCGCCGATGAGCGGGCTCACGGCGACGCAGGGGACCCGCCGGCGTTCCAGCGCGGCGCGGATGCGCTCGACGGCCAGGATCGGGCCGATCGAGACGAACGGATTGCTCGGCGCGATCAGGATCAGGTCGGCGTCGTGGAGCGCCTCGAGCACTCCCGGCGCGGGACGCGCATCCACCGCTCCCTCGAACCGGACGCGGTCGACGGGATCGCGATGCGCACGCGCGACGAACCACCGCTGGAACGGAAACGTGCCGTTCGGGGTGTCCAGCCAGGTGCGAAGCGGGTCGTCGGTGGCGGGCAGGATCGTGGGCTCGAGTTGCAGCGCGGCGGCGAACCGCGCAGTGACGGTCGACAGCGATGTCCCCGAACGAAGCGCCTGCGTGCGGATGAGGTGCAGCCCGAGGTCGCGGTCGCCGAGGCGGAACCATGCTTCTCCGCCGAGCACTTCCACCGTGTCGAGCGCGTTCCAGGTCTCCTCCGCTCTGCCCCAGCCTCGCTTCTCGTCCGCCAGCCCCGCGAGGGCGTAGAGCACGCTGTCGAGGTCTGGCGAGACCGAGAGGCCGAGGACCTCGACGTCGTCACCGACGTTGACGATCGCCGTAACGCCCGCCGGATCTACGGCGGCGGCGACGCCGCGCAGAAAGCGCGCACCGCCGACCCCGCCGCTCAATACGACGACCTTCACGACGCCAGCCTCACGCCGTCGAGCACAGCGCGCGTGTGCGTTCCGGCGCGGTGGTGAACGAGCTCGAGGTCGGCGGGCGTGTCCACGTCGTCGGCGAGATTCGGTATCCCCGCCATTGTCGCGGCCGTGCCCCGCGCCCGCGCGGCCCGCTCGAAGCGCGCGGCGCTACGCGGCCCGTAGAGCGGCTCGAAGAGGTGCGAGCCCGGCAGCCTCAGCGCGTTCGTGCGGCCGTCGGCGGACGCGACGAGGGCGATCCCGTCGAGCGGCTCCACTGCGAGCAGCGCTCGCAGATCCTCGGGCCGCACGCACGGAAGGTCGCCGTTGACGACGAGGACGCGTCCCGACGGGAAGCCACGCAAGGCGGCAGCGACGGCGGCTCCCTGACCGCCGCCCGGATCGTCGACGACCTCGGCTCCGGCCTCTGCAGCGATCCGGCGCCCGTCTGCATCCGAGGTGACGACGACGGTGCGACCGAGGTCGACGGTGGCGGCGAGGACGTCCGCGAGCATCGCAAGGACGACCGCGCCGTGCACGTCCGGCCCGAGCCCGGTCAGCCGCTGCTTCCCTCCGTAGCCGCGAAACGGCACGACGATCCCTGCCATGTGCGCAGACTATCGGCGGTGAAACGACTCACGAACGCCGAGATCGCAGCCCAGCTCGAGGCCTTTGCGGCCCTGCTCGACCTCAACGGCTCGAGCTTCTACACCTCGCGTGCCTACCGGCGAGCCGCCGAGACGATCGGTGGGACGGAGGCGCCGGTCGCCGAGCTCGTCGCGTCGGGGCGCGTGCAGGAGTTGCGCGGCGTCGGCCCTGGGATCGCGGGGCGCCTGCAGGAGCTCGTCGAGACGGGGCGCCTCGCAGAGCTCGAGGAGCTGCAGCGAGACGTGCGGCCGGAGCTTCTGGCGCTCGCAGGGCTCCTCGGCATAGGCCCGAAGCGCATGCTCGAGATCGGCCGCGCGCTCGAGGTCTCGACCGCCGACGAGTTTCGGGACGCAGCTCGCGCCGGCAGGCTGCGGTCGGTCCCCGGAATCGGCCCGCAGACGGAGCAGCGGCTCCTCGCGGCGCTTGACGGGGAGCGGAGCGCGCCGCAGCCGAAGGGGTTGCTGCTGAACCAGGCGCGGGCGCTGCTCGAGCCGATCGCCGACACACTCGGCGGCGAGGTGGCCGGAGATCCACGTCGCTGGGTGGATCTCTCCTTCGAGCTCGCGGTCGTCTGCGCCGCCGCCAGGCCGGGCCCCGTCCTCGACAGGTTTGCAGGCCTGCCGGTGATCGTCTCCGTGCTCGAACGCGAGTCGAGGCGCGCGGTCGGCGTCACCGTCGAGGGTGTCGCGGTCGAGCTCGTCGTCGCAGCGCCCGGGCGATTCGGAACCGAGCTCCTGCGCGCGACCGGCTCACGGGCATACGTCGACGCACTCGGCGACCTCCCGGCCGCGCCCGACGAGCGCTCCGTCTACGCGCAGCTCGGACTCACCTGGTGCCCGCCCGAGCTCCGCGAAGAGCCGTTCCGCGCCGAGCCTCCGAACCTGCTGACACGCGACGACATCCGCGGCGATCTGCACGTCCACTCGACCTGGTCTGACGGTAAGAACTCGATCCTGGAGATGGCCACGGCCGCCCGGGAGCTGGGCTACGAGTATCTCGCGATCTGCGACCACACGCCCAACGTCCGGGTCGTGCCCGGTCTCGACGCGGACGCCCTACGCCGGCAGGCCGAGGAGATCGCCGGCGTCAACGAGGAGCTCGCGCCGTTTCGGGTTCTCCGCGGGACGGAGGTGGACATCCGCAGCGACGGCACGCTCGACCTGCCCGACGACGTGCTCGCGGAGCTCGAATGGGTGCAGCTGAGCCTGCATGCCGGCCAGCGCGAGCCGCGCGAGAAGCTGACGCGCAAGGTGACGGAGGCGATGCGGCATCCCGCCGTCCGCGCGCTCAGCCATCCGAAGGGGCGGATGATCAACCGCCGCCCGCCGAACGAGCTCGACCTCGAGCGCACGTTCGCGGTCGCGCTCGAGACAGGCGTCGCGATCGAGACGAACGGGCTCCCCGACCGGCTCGACCTCTCCGGGCCGGAGATCCGGCTCGCGCTTGAGGCGGGCGTCCCGATCGTCGTCTCGACCGACTCCCATTCGGTGCGTGGCCTCGACAACATGCGACTCGCCGTGCACACGGCCAGGCGCGGCTGGGCGACGGCGGCGAACATCGTCAACACGCACCCGCTCGCCGAGGTGCTCGCGCGCCGGTGAAAGTCCTCGCCACGAGGCGGTATCCGGGCCCGGCCTTCGACGAGCTCGCGGACGTCGAGGTGCGCGCGCTCGCAGAGCTCCGCGACTCCGAGCCCGGCGTCGAGGCGCTGATCGTCGCGAACGAGCCGGTGCCGCTGGAGCAGCTGCCCTCGCTGCGGCTCGTCGCCAACTTCGGGGTCGGCTACGACCGGCTCGGGATCGAGGAGCTGAAGCGGCGGGACATCTCCGTGACCAACACCCCGGGCGTCCTCACAGCGGCAACCGCCGACCTCACCTTCGCGCTCATCCTCGCCACACGACGGCGCGTGGTCGAGGGCGACCGCACCATTCGCGCCGGCGAATGGACGGGGTCATGGGCCGACGGCCTGCTCGCGGAGGAGCTCACGGGCGCGACCCTCGGCATCGTCGGCCTCGGGCGGATCGGGGAGGCCGTGGCACGGCGGGCGCGCGGCTTCGAGCTCCGTGTCATCTACACGCAGCGACGGCGTGCGGAGACCGATCTCGCCGACCACCGCGAGCTCGACGACCTGCTGGCCGAGGCCGACATCGTCACGCTCCACGCGCCGCTGACCCCGGAGACCCGCGGACTGATCGATGCGCACCGCCTCCGACTGCTGCGGGACGGCACGTGCTTCGTGAACACCTCACGCGGCGAGATCGTCGACGAGCCGGCGCTCGTGACGGAACTGGTCTCGGGGCGGATCCGTGCCGGCCTCGACGTCTTCGCGCACGAGCCCCGCGTTCCAGAAGAGCTCCTGTCCCTCGACAACGTCGTCCTGACGCCGCACCTCGGCAGCGGGACGCGGCAGGCGCGCGAGGCGATGACGCGCCTCGTCGTCGACAACGTCCTCGCCTACGAGCGCGGAGAGAGCCTCGTCACTCCGGTGTGACGAGCGCGGCGCTGCCCGGGCCGCTCGACGTCCACTCCGCAAGCTCGAACCAGTGCGTCTCGCGTAGCGCCGCGCCGACCTGCGGGTCGGTGTGCGCGGCGTAGAAGACGTGCCGCTCGAGGTCGCAGCAGATCGCAACCGTGCTGAGCGGCACATCGCGCACGTTCATCAGCGCCTCTCCGGGAAGCTTCGCCTCGGCGACCGTGTAGTGCTTGAACTGCAGGTCCGGCGCGTACTCCATCAGCTTCGGCCAATCGGGACATGTCCGCGAGCTCACGTCGTCACCCTTTCCGCCTGCGTCCGAGTTTCCTCCCCGAGCCAGCGGCCTTCGAGGCGGATCACCCCGCGCTCGTCGCCGCCGGGGTACACCACGAAGTCGAGCGCGTCGTCGAGCCAGTGGTACAGGCGCTCACCCGATTCGTCGGTGAGCCCAAGCCTCAGCGTGAAGCGGCCGTCGGCGAGAGGCAGCTGGTCGACCTCGAAGCGCGCGGAGAGCGCGGTCGCGCCGTCCTGCCAGCCGAGCTCGGAGACCTGCTGGCCGATCCCCGCGACGAGCAACCCGGACGCATCCCGCACCTCGAGGGACAGCCGCGGCGCCGGCATCGGGCTCGACGCGGAGATCTGCAGACGCAGCGCGAGCGGCTCTCCTGCGAGGAACTGGCTGCGGGTCTCTCCGTCCGGGCCCAGAAGCTCGACCGACTCGATCCGCGCCTCGCCGTTCCCCCACTCCTTGAGCCCCGCGCCGCGCTCGGCGGGGTCGCGCTCCCCCGCGAGCAGCTGCCGGTAACGCACTATGGCGTCGTGCGTCGGACCGTCGAACTCGACGGCGCCGCCGCGCAGGAGAATCGCGCGGTCGCACAGCCGCTCAACGGCAGACGCGTCGTGCGAGACGAACACGATCGTCCCGCCGCGCTGCTTGAACTCGAAGATCTTGCCGAAGCATTTGCGCTGGAACTGCTCGTCGCCGACGGCGAACACCTCGTCCAGGAGCAGGACGTCCGCGGCGATGTGCGATGCGATCGCGAAGCCGAGGCGCATGTACATCCCCGAGGAGTACGTGCGCACCGGCAGGTCGATGAACTCTTCGAGCCCCGCGAAGGCGACGATCTCGTCGAGCTGCTCACGCACGTACGCACGCTTGAGCCCGTGGATCGAGCCGTTGAGGAAGACGTTCTCGCGCCCGGTCAGGTCCGGATGGAACCCCGCACCGAGCTCGAGCAGCGAGCCCACAAGCCCGCCGACGTCGACCGTCCCCGAGGTCGGCCTGATGATCCCGGAGATGAGCCGGAGGAGGGTCGTCTTGCCCGAGCCGTTGCGGCCGACGAGACCGACCGCGCTGCCGGGCTCGATCCGGAAGGAGACGTCTCGCAGCGCAGCGACTTCGGTCGCGCGCGATCGGCGCCGCGCGACAACGGCGTCCTTCAGCCGCCGGGCCTCGCGCGGATAGACCTTGAAGGTCCTGGAGGCGTGGTCGGAGACGATCTCGCCGGGTCGGGTCACACCTTCGAGGGTACCGCCAGCGCCCGCCGAACCAGGCCGGCGAGCACTCGGACGAACGCCGGGTCGGCGTTCGGCATCTCGATTCGGGCGAAACGGAGGTTCAGCTCGCGGGCACGCTCGGCCGCCTCGTGGTCGAGGTCCCACTTGATCTCGAGATGGTCCGCGACGAAGCCGACCGGGCAGACCAGGACGTTGGTCACTCCACGGGCGGCGAGGTCGTCCAGATGGTCGAGGATGTCGGGCCCGAGCCACGGCTCACCGGTCTGCGACTCGCTCTGGAAGGAGAACGTCCACTCCGAGATCCCCGCCCGCTCCGCGACGAGGGCGGCCGACTCGAGGAGCTGGTCCCGGTACGGGTCGCCCGACTCGAGGATGCGGGCCGGCAGCGAATGGGCGGTGAAGACGACATGTGCCGCGGTTCCGCGCACGCGGTCGGCCAGGACCTCGACCAGCCCGGGCTCGTCGTGCCAGCTGTCGATGAACAGGAGCTCCGCCCGCCCCGCCAGGGCCTCGTCCAGCTGCTGCCGGTAGCCGGCGATCGAGAGGGACGAGTAGTGGGGAGCGAGGACGAGGCCGACCACGGCATCCGCTCCGGCCTCCAGCGCGCGCCCGGCCGCGTCGGCGATCCGCGGATCCCAATGCTTCATGCCGGTGAAGACCGGGATGTCCCCGAGCTCGCGTTCGAGAGCTGCACGCGTCGCCTCGGTGACCGCGTTGAGCGGCGAGCCGTCCTCGATCCCGAGCCGCCGATAGCGCTCGACGAGGTCGTCGAGCAGCTCGGGCCGGATCGGGCGACCGCCGCGGATGTCGGCGTAGTAGGCAGGGACGTCGGCGAGCCGCTCCGGTGAGCCGTACGCCATCAACACGACCGCCGCCCGCACGGAAGTCAGACCTGCGCCGCGACCGTGGTGTCGTGCACGAGCTCGGTCAGGCGCCGGAGAACGGCCGGGTCTGTTTCGGGTGGCACTCCGTGCCCAAGGTTGAATACATGACCCGGCCGCCCCCCGGCACGCGCGAGGATAGCGCGAGTCTCGGCCTCGATCCGCTCCCACGGGCCGAGCAGGACAGCGGGGTCCAGGTTTCCCTGCACGCCTCGCTCGTCTCCGACCTCTGCCCAGCCGCGATCGAGGGGGATCCGCCAGTCGAGGCCGATCACGTCCCCGCCGGCGCGTGCCATCTCCGTAAGCAGCGTCGACGTCCCCGTGCCGAAGTGGATCGTGGGCGCATCCACGGCCGACAGAATCCGCGCCGAATAGGGCGCGACGAATTCCTCGTAGTCGGACGGCGAAAGCGCTCCGACCCAGGAATCGAACACCTGAATGACGTCCGCGCCGGCGCGAGCCTTCGCGGCGACGTAGCGGGCGAAGGCGTCGGCGAGCTTGTCCATCAGCGCATGCCAGACGACGGGCTCGCGATACATCATCGCCTTCACCGTCGCGAACTCGCGACTCGGCTTCCCTTCAACCAGATAGCCCGCGACGGTGAACGGCCCGCCGCAGAAGCCGACCACGGCCTGGTCGTCGCGCAGCGCTGCCCGCACGAGGCGAACCGCCTCCAGGATCGTCGGCACGGACTGCTCGGGCTCGGGGACGACGAGGCGCTCGACGTCGGCCGCGGTCCGGATCGGCGCGGAGACGACCGGGCCGACGCTCTCGACGAGCTCGACGCCGACGCCCATCGCGAGCACGGGGAACATGATGTCCGTGAACATCACCGCAGCGTCGACGTCGTGTCGCCGCACCGGCTGCATTGTCACTTCCGCACAGAGCTCCGGCTCCGCGACGATGTCGAAGAGGCCGTAACGCTTCCGCAGCTCGCGGTACTCGGGCAGCGAGCGTCCCGCCTGGCGCATGAACCAGACCGGGGTTCGCTCGACCGGCTCGCGACGGCAGGCCCTGACGAGAAGCGGTTCCATCAGGGCGTAGGCTAGTCCGGCGATGGAGCCGGTCGGCGAGCACCCAGTTCCCGCCGGCCCGCTCGCGGTGCGCTGGCTCGGCTACGAGCTCGATCCTCCAGAGGCGGGCGCGCTCATTCGCGCCCGCGTGGCAATGGAAAACGCCGGCAGCTCGCCCTGGCGCGGGCTCAACCTCTCGTACCACTGGCTCGACGACCGCCGCAACCCGATCGTGTGGGACGGGCTGCGCTACGAGGTCACGGCGGCGCCCTCGGAGCGGGTCGAGCGCGAGCTCGAGCTACGTGGGCCGATCCCGCCGGGCCGCTACCGGCTCGCCTTCGACCTCGTGGACGAGCATCGCTTCTGGCTCGAGGAGCTCGGGAACGTCCCGCTCGGGCTCGACGTCGACGTCGCGCCGCGCGATGCGAGCGAGGCGCAGTCGTTCCTCCCCGCCGGCGTTCAGGCAGGGCCGGAGTGGGAGCAGCAGGTGCACGTTGCGCACGCCGAGGGATATGCGGCCGTGGGCGGCTCGATCGACTGGCAGGGAGGGCGCCTGCGGCGCCGGCCGGCCGAGCTGGAGCCGTATGCCCCGGGCGGCGGGCGGAACCCGGCGTTCGCCCATCCCCTCGTGTGTCCCTCGCTGCTGCCCCCGCTCGAGCCGAACACCGAGGTCGCGGGCCTACCAGCCTGGCGACCGGAAGGCGACGAGCCGTGGCTCTACGACGGCCGGATCGTCCTCACACTTCGACCGCGGCGTCGCTCGCGTACGCCGCCCTAAGAGGCCGTGCGGGCTCGGCCCGCACGGCCGATCAACACCCGCTCTGGGTTAGCACACACGTACCCCTCGCTCACACCTCGACCGCAATCTGGTCGTCGACGCGGCTGAAGACGAACGCGCCGAGCGCAAGTGCGAGGATGGCAGCGACCACCGTGTAGACCGTGTCTCCTGCGCTCGGCAGCCGGCCGTAGAAGAGGGGATCCCGCAGCGCCTCGATCATCGGCGACAGCGGGTTCCCCCAGTGGATGACGTCGACCACCCACGGGCGGCTCGCGATCTTCTGATCGCTGAGCGGGTACAGCACGGGCGTCAGGAAGAACAGCGGCAGCAGCAGCGCGGCGACGAGAAACTCGATGTCGCGAAAGAGCACGTTGAGGGACGCGATCGCCAGCGCGAGGCCGCCTGCGAACGCGACGATCGCCACGGCGATCGGGATACCGAGCCACTCCGTCCCCCGCACGCGCGGCAGCAGGGCGAAGTTCAGCGCCAGCAGCGCGGCGAGCATCACCGCGAAGCTGATCAGGTGCGTCGCGACGACCGAGAGCGGGACGAGTTGGCGCGGAAACCGCGTCTTGCGAATGAGGTTCGCATTGTCGAGCATCGACCTCGACGCCGACTGCACGGACTGCGCGAAGAAGATCCAGGCGGAGAGCCCGACGAGCAGGAAGAGGGCGTAGTGCCCTTCGGATCCGAACGGCGTCTTCCAGAGGACCGAGAAGACGAGCAGGTAGACGGCCATCAGCAGGACCGGATTCGCGAGGGTCCAGGCGAGCCCGAGCAGGGACCCCCGGTATTTCGCCTGGACGTCCCGGCGAAAGAGGTTCCCGAAGAGCTCGCGGTAGCGAACCAGGTCGCCGTAGACCGTCGTCATCTGCGCTGCCTAGTCTAGGAGACGCCTCACATGGCACTTACAGCCGTTGGTTACGCTTCGACCCCGTGAAGGCGCTGGCGGCGATCGCTGCATTTCCCGCCACGGCCGCGGCCATCTGGCTGCTGCTCCGCACGCCTCTCGCCGCCCGGCTCGGGGCTGCCCCGCGCGCCGACCGCTGGCACGAGCGGACGACTCCGATGCTGGGAGGAATCGGGATCTTCGGCGGCATCATGGCCGGCTTCTGGGTCGCCGTCGCGACGGGCGCCGCGCCCGCGAGCCGCGAGCTCGTGGCGATCCTGGGAGGCTGCACGATCCTCTTCGTCGCCGGCCTGCTCGACGATCTCTTCCGCCTCGGGCCGATGCCGAAGCTCGCGGCCCAGCTCGCCGCCGCTGGGCTCGTGATCTTCAACGGCCTCACGATCTCCGGGCTCATCTCCAACGACTTCCTCGCCGGCGTCGTCGCGCTGCTCTGGCTTGTCGGGATGACGAACGCCTTCAATCTGCTCGACAACATGGACGGCCTCGCGGCGACCCTCGCCGGGATCGCGGCGATCTTCTTCGCGATCGACGCGCTGACCGTGCACGAGAACAAGGCCGTGCTCGCACTCTCGATCGCGGTGGCGCTCGCCTGCGCGGGCTTCCTGCCGTTCAACCTCCGCGCGGGGAAGCCGGCGGCCGTGTTCATGGGCGACTCCGGCAGCCAGATGCTCGGGTTCGCGCTCGCCGCTATGGGCCTGTCGGCGAGCTGGAAGGTCGCGGGCACCACCGTCGCCACCCTGCTGCTGCCGATCCTCGTCCTCGCCGTGCCGATCCTGGACACGACCCTCGTCACGGTCGTCCGGCTTCTCGACGGACGCCCCGTCTATCAGGGCGGCCGCGACCACACGTCGCACCGGCTCGTCTACCAGGGGCTCTCAGAGAAGCGGGCTGTCGTCCTTCTCGCCGTTATCTCGGCCGCGCTCGGGACGACCAGCCTCTTCTACAACGTCCTCGACAACGCGTGGGTGACGCTGATCGGCGTCCTGCTCACGTTCGCGCTGCTCGTGCAGTTCGCGAGCGTGCTGTCGGACGTCGAGCGCACGTCGGGCCGGCTCGTCGACCGCGGCTGGCTGCGCACCTTCGTCGCCAATCCGCGGAGGCTCGTCGAGTCGCTCGTCGACTTCGCCATCATCAGCGCCTCGTTCGCCGCCGCCTATTACCTGCGCATCCAGGACAGCGGCACTCCGTACCAGCGGCACATCTTCCAGATCTCACTCGCCGTCCTTCTCGCCGTGCGATACGCAGCGTTCATCCCGTTCGGCCTCTATCGCGGAGTGTGGCGCTACGCGGGGGCCCGCGACGCGGCGAGCATCATGGCTGCCGTTGTCGCGTCGGAGGTGGTCGCGTATCTCATTCTCGACGCAACGCAGAACTTCGCGACCTTCCCGCGCAGCATCTTCATCATCGACGCGCTCATCTGCACGACGCTGATCGGCATCTCGCGTTTCTGGGAGCGGGCCTTCATACGCGGGGTGTCCTCGCTCACAGGGCGCAGCGACCGGAACCGGACGCTGATCGTCGGTGCGGGCCGCGGCGGTAGGAGCCTCCTGCGCGAACTGAGGGAGACCCCGGGCGAGCAGGTCGTCGGCTTCGTCGACGACGATCGCCGTCTCGCGCGCCGGCGGCTTCAGGGCGTTCCCGTGCTCGGCGGTATCGGCGAGATCGACACGATCCTCCTGCGATCGCTCCCCGACACCGTGCTCGTCACCATTCCCGATGCCCCACGCGACCGGCTCGGACTCGTCATCGACGCGTGCACCCGTGCCGAGGTTCCGTGCCGGTTCGTCAGGCGCGAGTCGGATCTCGATCCCCGCGTCGTGCTCGGCGCCCGCGCGGAGTAGTGACCGGGTAATGGGGATCGCGACCGCGCAGCGCGCGCCGGCCGAGCGCACGCTGACCGACAGGCTCCTGGCGGCGGTGCCGCTCCTGAGCATCTTCCTGTGGCTCTGCATCGTCTACGCGGTGGAGGCGTGGGCGCACGGCACGCCGTGGCTCTTCGGCGACGAGCTCGAGCTCACGCAGCTCTCCCGGGCGATCGCCGCGACGGGACATGCGGCGCGTCGCGGGGAGCCGCACTCGTTCGACTCGATCTGGACGTACCTGATGGCGCCGGCGTGGCTCATCGACAACCTCCACACCGCCTACGACACGGTCAAGTACCTGGCCGTGATCGTGATGACGCTCACGGTGTTCCCGGCCTACGGCATCGCGCGGACGATCGTGGGGCGCAACGCGTCGCTCTTCGTTGCGGCCGCGTCGGCGGCGATCCCGGCGCTCGCGTACTCCGCGATGATCGTCGTGGAGCCGCTGGCCTACCCGTATTCGACGCTCTGCCTGTTCCTGATCCTCCGCGCGCTGGTCGCGCCGTCGCGCCGCTGGATCGCCACAGCAACGGTTGCCAGCGTGCTCGCGCCGCTCGTCCGGGGGGAGCTCGGGGTAATCCCGGTCGTCTTCGTCCTGGCCGCCGTCTTCCTCGCCTGGCGCTCCGACCGGCTGACCCAGTGGCGGTCGAGCTGGAACACCTGGGACTGGGTGGGCCTGGGCGTCCTCCTCGTCGGCGCAGGCGTGACGCTGAGCGCGTTCCTCGGCCACCACTCCTACGAGTGGCTGATCGCGACCGGCTTCTTCCAGAAGCGACTCTTCGACCTCGGCCTCGATGCCGGGGGCGCCCTGACGATCGGGCTCGGCGTACTCCCCGTCGTCGCCGGCCTCGCCTCGCTCTGGCGCGCCCCTGGCGAGACGCCCTCGCGCGCGCTGAGCTCGTTCCGCAGCGTGCTCCCAGCCGCGATCGTGTGTTTCGGGATGTACACGGCGGTGAAGTCGACGTACGTCTCGACGGTCTTCGGGACCTACACGTACGAGCGCAACCTCATCTACCTCGCACCGCTGCTCTTCGCCGGGACGGCGTTGTGGCTCGAGCATCGCCGCGTGCATCCGGTCGCGCTCGGGATCTCGGCGGGATTCGTGCTGCTCCTTCTGCTGAAGACGCCCTACGAGATGGGCCAGGACATCTCCTACAACGCGCCCGGCCTGGCGATCCTGCAACAGGCGAACCGCTACCTCCAGCTCGACCCGACCGGCGCGCGCATCGGCCTCGTCTGCATCCTGGCGCTCTCGGTAGCGCTGCTGCTCGCGCCACGGTTCCTCCGGCACGGCGTGGCCTGGCTCGCGCTCGCCGTCGGCGTCGCGGTGCTCACGTGGAACGTCACCGGCGAGCTCGCTTTCGCGTCGGCCTCGAATCGCTCGTCGAACCGGTTCGTCGACAACATACGCAGACCGTTCGGCTGGGTGGACGAGCACACGGGCGGGGCCTCGACGCTCTATCTCGGACAGCAGATGACGGACCAGAACGGCGAGTGGCTGCTGGAGTTCTGGAACAAGTCGATCAAGGCGGTGTGGAGCCTCGACGGGACCGCGCAGGGCCCCGGCCCGGTCCTGACTCCGGATCCGAGCGCGACCGACGGCGCGCTGTCGCACGATCCGGGCTACCCGTACATCGTCGTCGAGCGTGGCATCGACGTCGTCGGCAGGGAAGTCGCGTCGCACCTGCACATCGCCGGGGGATCGCTGCAGCGCTGGCGGCTGATCAAGATCGCGCCTCCCCTGCGCCTGCGGGCCTCGGTCACCGGCGTGGCTCCGGACGGCTGGACCGGAGCGTTCAGCTCCTACACCCGCTACTCGACGCCGGGCGACAGGGCCGGGCGGATCCGTGTGGTCGTCTCGCGCGCTTCGTGGGGCGGCCCGAACAAAACCGGTCACGTCACGGTCAAGGTCGGCCCGATCACGATCGGTACCGACAAGCAGCCGCACGTGGTGACCGTGACGGGCGTCAGGCGCTTCGACATCCACAGCAAGCAAGAGGTTTCGGTCGTCCTTCGCGCCCCCGGACCGAGATTTCGCGTCGAGGTGACGATCTCGCCGACGTTCTCACCGCACGAGCTCGTGCCTCAGGCCTCGGACGCGCGCCAGCTCGGCGCCAGGACCACCTACGAGTTCCTGCCGCCGCGAAAGGCGGCGCACAGGTAGCTGAAGCGCACCGCCAGCACGATCCGGGCGAGAGTCCCGGTGCGTTCGAGCGAGCGGAGCCCGGCGGCCAGGGGCCGCCCCAGCGAGACTCGCTGCGGCGAGAAGAACGGGCGGAGCTCGAGCCGGTCGAAGCCCGCAGCGGCGAGCTCGGCACGGATGTCGTCGACGCGGTACTGACGAGGATTGAGGTCGAACACGAGCTTGCGCTCGGTGAAGCCCGCCACACGGCGGAAGAACGCCGCGCGATCGGTCGCGTAGTAGATGGCGCGGAAGCACATCGTCGCGGCCACGGGCTCCGCAGGCTCGTAGTCGTTCAGGTCTCCGAGCACGACCGCGCGTCCGTGGCGCGTCGCGGCCTCGACCATCTCCGGGCTCGAGTCGACGCCGCGGTAGTCGAGTCCCTGCAGGTGATCCGCGAGGCCGCCGTCACCGCACGCGAGGTCGAGCACGATGTCTCCGTCGTGGAGACGAGGGCCGAGCGAAACGACGAGCTCGGCGCGATGCGCGAGATATGCGGCCGCGTCGGCGTACGCGTCCTCCGACCAGCGGGCGGCCTGCCCCGCGTACTTGTCCGTGCTGCTCACCGCAGGGCGAACAGCCGCTCGGGATGCTTGCGCAGAAAGCGTGCCATCGCGTGCAAGTGCCAGAGGTTCCGCCGGGTGAAGAAGTGCTTGTCGATCACCGCCTGGTACTCGTGGCGGACAACCGCCGCGGGCACCCACCAACGCTCCCAGCCGGCCTTCATCGCGCGATAGCTCAGGTCGATGTCCTCGACGTAGAGCTTGTAGCCGGCGTCCCAGCCCCCGATCTGCTCGAGCATCGTGCGTCGCATGAGCAGGAACGCCCCGAGCATGGTGTCGACCTGAAGCGGCTCGTCCGCGGGGGCGTCGAGCAGGTAGTGGCGTCGCTGCCAGCGGAGCGGCGGAAAGAGCGCTCGCAGGGGCGTCCGGCGCACGATCGTCCCGCCGATGGTCGGGAAGCTGCGCCGCGACGCCTGGAGCGTCCCGTCGGGGTTGAGCATCCTGGGACCGGCGACGCCGCAACGCGGGTGCGCGTCCGCGAACGCGGCGAGCTCGCTGATGCAGCCGTCCTCGGGGACGGCGTCCGGATTCGAGATGACGACGTACTCGCCCGTCGTAGCGGCGATGCCCTTGTTGACGTTCGCCGAGAAGCCGAGCGGACGCTCGTTCTCGACCACGCGCACGCCGGCCGGCAGCTCCGTGGGCGTGCTCCCCGCGCCGTTGGCGACGACGACCAGCTCGTCGACCTGGGGCAGCAGCGCCGGAAGCGACGTGCTCAGGAGGCCGACCTCAGCCGGCCCCGTGACGACGAAGATCCCGGAGACGCTCACCCTGCCAGCAAGCTCCGGTAGGTCTCCGCGGTGAGGCGAGCCGTCTCGTGCCAGGTGAACGCCGCGGCCCGCACGATCCCCGCGGCCGAAAGCCGGTCGCGATCAGCGAGCGCTCGGCGCACGCCGTCGGCGAGGTTGTCGGCGAAGACCGCGGCGTCACCTGCGACCTCCTGCAGAGCAGGCTCGGGCGCGGCCACGACCGGCGTGCCACACGCCATAGCTTCGACGACGGGCAGGCCGAAGCCCTCGTACCGCGACGGGAACAGCAGGCACGCCGCGCGCTGGTAGAGGCCGACGAGCTCCTCCTTCGGCACGTACCCGCGCACGTCCGCGCCGCGGCGCGCGAGCTCGGACGCCAGCTCGGCGTCCTTCGCCGGACCGACGACGACCAGCTTGCGGCCGATCGCGTTGGCCGCGTCGATCGCGTCGAGCGGCTGTTTGCGCGGCTCGATCGCGCTGACGAAGAGCAGAAACGAGTCGTGCTCCCCGGCCGGCTTGAAGTCGGGATCCGGCGCAAGCGGCGTGACGACGATCTTCTCCGGCGGCGTCCCGTACAGCTCGACGAGGTCGCGCTTCGTCCGCTCGGAGATGGCCAGCACGCGCCGCGCCTTCCTGACAGAGCGGCGCACGAAAACCTTGAACGTGACGAGGTCCCACTTGCCGAAGACCGAGGGATCACGCTCCCACGAGAGATCCTGGACGGTGAGCACGGCCGGCACGGGACAAGCGAGCGGCAGCGCGTGGACGAAATGCGCGAGCTCGGGGCGCATCCGCCGCAGCAGCCGCGGGACGGAGACCGCCATGCGAAGCTCCTGCGAGCCCACCGGGAGATGCACCGGCTCGATCCCGTCGGGAAGCAGCGAGGGGTCGCGCGTGATCGCCGCGATCCGCAGATCCTCGCTCACGCCGGGAAGCGCGCGGAGGAGCTGAGAGACGTAGGTCTCGTCGCCGGTTCGCCTGCGGCCGAGGACGTCGGCGTCGATGAGGACGAGCGGCTTCGTCACGCGAGCGCCCGGCGGTAGACGTCGACGGTCGTCGCTGCGATCGCGTCCCAGCGGAAGCTTCGGGCGCGCTCGAGCCCGCGCGCGACGAGTTGCTCGCGCTCCGCGCTCGCCCGCTCGATGCCGTCGGCGATCTCGGCCGGGTCCAGTGCATCGACGAGGATCGCGGCGCCGTCGGCGACCTCCTCCATCGCGGTGCCGCGCGTGGTCACAACCGGGACGCCGCAGGCCATCGCCTCGAGCACGGGGATGCCGAAGCCCTCGTAGAGCGACGGGTAGGCGACGCAGAGCGCGCCGCGGTAGAGGCGGGCGAGCTCGCGGTCGCTGACCTCTCCCAGCCAGCGGACTCCGTTCCCCGCGACCTCGACCCCGCCCCAGCCGCGGGCACCGACGACGCGCAGCTCGACGTCGCTGCGCCCGACGGCCTCGACGAGCCGGGCGAGATTCTTGCGGGGCTCGAGTGTCCCGACAGCGAGGACGTAGTCACCCTCAGCGGCAGGCCCCTCACGGGTGAACTCCTTCTCGACGGCGTTCGGAACCACGTGGATCTTCTCGTCCGAGAGACCGAGCAGCTCGACGAGCTCTCGACGCGTGAACTCCGAAACCGCAATCACGCACCGTGCGGCGCGAAGAACGCGGGGGACGACACGCGGGCTGTACGTACGGGTCCAGCGGTTGAAGGCCTCGGGGTGGCGAAGCACCGCCAGGTCGTGCACGGTCACGACCACAGGACGTGCGGGGCGCAACGGACCGCGATACGTCGGGCAGTGGAGGACGTCGGCGGCGCGCTCACGCCCGAGGACGAACGGGTACCAGATCGTGTCGCGGGCCAGTGTCGACGCGCGATCGCCACGCCCGAACGAACGGGTCGAGACCTCCACGTCGTCCCGCAGTCGCAACTCGCGTAGCAGGCCGTTGAGGTAGCGCGCGGTGCCCGCTCGGGTCTGCACGAGCGGAGAGACGTCGACGGCGACGCGAATCACAGCGCGTCAGCGTAGCTCTGCAGATGTATCCGCCCTGTCTCGTTCCAGTCGAAGCGCCGCGCGTGCGCGAGCCCCCTGGCGATCAACTCGTCGCGCTCGGCGATCGCTCGCTCGATGCCGGCGGCGAGCTCCTCCGGGCTCTCGGCATCCGCGCGGACGGCTGCGTTGCCGCACGCCTCGTCGAGCGACGGATGCGACGAGACGACGCACGGCACCCCGCAGGCCATCGCCTCGACGACGGGGATGCCGAAGCCCTCGAAGCGCGAGGGGTACGCGAAGACCTCGGCACCGCGGTAGAGCGCGGGCAGGTCTTCGTCGCGAACGAAGCCGAGGCCGCCGCTGCCGAGCGCCGCGAGCGTGAGCTCGCCGCCGAGAAGGCCCATCGCCGCATCGAGAGTGGCGCGGTTCTTGCGCCAGTCCGCGGTCGCGGTCGTGAAGACGTACGGCTTCCCGAGGTCTCGACGGTCCCCCTCCGGGCTGAAGGAGGCATCGACACCCGGATAGGCAACGCGGACGCGCTCGTGTGGCAGGCCGAGCAGCTCGACGATGTCGGCGGCCGTGAACTCCGAGTTGGTGAATACGACGTCACAGGAGGCGGCAGCGCGCGCAGTCCCGGTGTGCATCGAGACGGTCCTCGGATGCAGGCGCTCCGGGAAGCGAAGCGGTCCGAGGTCGTGGATCATCGTCGCGCGCACGCCTCCGCGCTGCGGCGGAGTCATCCAGTCGCTGAAGTGGAGCACGTCGAGCCCGCCGAGGACGCGCTCGGCAACGGGATGCCCGAGCGCTCCCCACGCCCTCCGCATGGCGTGCGCGAACGGGACGGTGAGGAGACGCCGTTCGACGGGCAGACCGGCGAGCGTGTCCGCGAGCAGCCTCCGCCCCCGGATGCTGACCGGCCCGAATGCGACGAAGTCGTGCTCGCCCGGGGCCGCAGCGAGCATGCCCTTCAGCGTGCCGAGGATGTAGTTGCCGACGCCCGTCCGCGGATGCGAGAGGGGCGTGACGTCGTAGGCGATCCTCACGGCGCCGAGTAGCGGAACGCGAGGAAGTGTGCGCCGAGCACGCGCGTGTCCGCGCTCCCCGGCAGCGCGATCGCGGGCACGGCGGTCGGTGTCACCGTGAAGACGACCCGGCACGTTCCGTCGCGTGGGCGCAGAGGAACGGTGAGTCTCCCGACGCTGGACGGGTCGAAGGTCACGCTCCTGCCCGCCGCGGTGACTGTCTGCGCGCGCGAGAAGAGGTTCGCGTCACTCGCAAGGTCGACGGTCAGCGTCCCGCCGTCGCAGCGCGGCCTCGTGTAGGTGACCCGCCTGCCCGACCACGTGTCCGGGAACAACCCGGAGACGTGGTAGGCGATGCGCAGGAGGCCGTCGGTCCGGCGTACCACCATCCCCTTGAGCTTGTCGCGTGCGACCACCTGTCCGGCCAGCGGGACGGCCTCCTCGCTGAGCACGAACGGATACCGGAGCGGCCGCCCACCCGCGAGCAGGACGCCGTCAGCACGTTCGCGCACCTTCGTCTCGGGCAGGCCGCCCATCGACTGCTGGCGGAGATCGAAGACGGGCCCGACGCTGCGGTTGAAGAACTCGTTCTCCCAGAGCGTCAGCGGCTGCTCGGTGGGACGCGAGCCCGAGTAGACGAAGGCGACGTTCGCGCTCCGCCCCGCCGCGGCGTCGACCCAGTCGCGTCGCGGCGCCGTGATGCCCTGATAGAGCGCGCCGACCGACGCCTTCGGGAAGCCATGGTCGAAGCGCTCGATCCGTTCGGTCGCAAACGCGAACCACGCGAGCACCACCGCCGGCAGGACGAGGGCGTACCTGGGCGAGACGGCCAGGAAGAGCAGCCCGACGGCCGCTGCCGCCACGACGACGACCACGGAGACGGTGTTGAGCGCGACCAGGCGCTCTTGCAGCCACCAGAGCGGCAGCAGGGCGAGCGTGTCGGACTCGGCGGAGGCGTCGATGAGCCGGTGGTACGGAAGCACGCCCGGGAGCGCCGCCGCGACGAGGATTGCCGCCGCGGTCGCCCGCGCGGGTCTCGGCAGGCCGCGCTCGATCCAGGCCAGCAGCGCGATCAGGAACAGCGGCGCGACGTAGAAGAGGTTCCGCTCCTGAACGCGCGGCGAGAGCGCCGACGCGAACGCGGACACCTCCAGCAGAAGCCAGACGATGAGCGGCAGGGACGCGGCGAGGAAGACGCGGAGCGGCCGGTCGAGTGTCCGGCCGAGGACGGCGAGCAGCACGAGCGCGGCGAACGGGGCGATCCCGAGGTAGAGGTCGAGATCGGCAACGTGGTACAGGAGCCACTTCAGGATCTGGCCCGGCGAATAGGACGCGTGACCCGTGACGCTGTAGCTTCCGAGGACGCCGTACGGCGAGCGTCCGCGCGCGAACTGCACGATCAGCACGGCAATCACGGCACCGGTGAGCACGCCGTAGAGGACGCGGAAGTCCGCCAGCGCGCGCAGTCGCCTGCGATCGAGCCAGGCGAGCACCAGCGGACCGGTGGCGACCGCGGGAACGAGGACGATCGCCTGAGGACGGGTGAAGAACGCCAGCAGGCAGACCGCGAGCAGCGCGATCTGGCGCCAGACCGTGGGGCGCTCGAGCGCGAGCACGAGCGCGAGCGCGACGCAGACGAAGAGCGGGTAGAACACCGTCTCCGTCATCAGCGTGCCGGTGTACATCATCGACGGCACGGCGATCGTCAAAACGGCCGCGAGCAGAGCGAGCAGCTGCGAGACGACCCGGCGCGCGAGCAGATACGCCGGAATTGCCGCTAGTGACATCAATACCGATCCGATCGTCTTAGCGGCTGCGTACGCGTCCGGCACCGATCCGAACACGCGCCACGCCGGCGCGATCAGCGCCGGGTACACGACTCCGTAAGCGCCGTGGTGCACGTCGCGGATCAGAAAGCTGCCGGTATCGGCAAAGCTCTTGGCGAGCTCCGAGTAGATGAGCTCGTCGACCATGATCCAGGGAGCGACGACCCGGCGCGAAAGGCCGTAGCGGAAGACGGCCGAGACGATCACGAGCGCGGCGAGCCAGGCCCAGACCGGAACGCGCGAGAGTCGACCTCCTCCCGCCGGAGGCGCATGCTCCGGCCTCCCGTTCCGGGCCAGGCCGATCTCGTCGAGACGGTTCGAGAGCTCGGCGGCGTAGGCCGTGCCCGGCTCGATGCCGATCTCGGCGGCGGCCCGGGCGACGTCGTCGACGACGGCGGTCGCGACGCGCGTGCCTCCGGCCGCCTCCTCGAGTGCCGCCGTGTAGAGCTCGGCCACACGGCCGAGGTCGTGCTCGCGCCCGACGTACTCCCGGGCAGCGTCGCTCATCGCGTGCTGCGTCGCCTCGCTCGAGGCGAGGAGCTCGAGGGCGGTGGCGATCGCCGGGACCTCGTCCTCGTCCACCGGCACCTTCAGCGCGACCGCGTCGGGAAGCTCGGAGAACCAGCCGAGGTCGCTGACGACGAGGGGGCAGCCGAGCGCAAGCGCGCGGATGGCGCTCCCCGAGGTCTCGCCCATCGTCGGTGCGCGCAACGACACGCAGGCATCGCAGGCCGCCATCAGCGACCAGAGACGCTCCTCGGGGACGTAGTCGATGCGCTCGATTCCCGGGGCAGTGAGACGGCCCGCGTCGAATCCGGGCGATGCGGGACCGACGAGCAGGAGCCTTGCGTCCGGATGACGGCTGCGAACGAGGGCGAAGGCCTCGACGAGCTGCGGCAGGCGCTTGCTGGGGTTGAGATGGCCAAAACATCCGAAGAGCGGGCGGCCCTCGATCTCCGCGGCCCCGACTCCGGAAAGCGGCCACGCCGGATGTGGAATCCGCGAGATGGGCCCGGAGTAGCCCGCGCCACGCGCACGTTCCTCGACGAAGTGCGAGTGCACGATGAGTGCCGTCGCACCCGAAAGCACCTCGCCCGCGAGCGGAAACTCGTCGGGATTCGTCTCCCACGGCGGCGGCACGCGGCCGTCGAGCACGCCGTGCGCGAGCAGGCGACCCGGGATTCCGGCGTCGCGCTCCATCGCGGCGAGATAGCCCGGCCCGTCCTTGCGGCCGATTGTCAGCCCGGCCACGAGATGATGAAGGACGAAGTCGTGCAGGACGACGACCCCGGGACGCCGCCTCAGCGCTTCGACGATCCACCCGTGCGCCTCGGGATCGTTGCCGACGTGGTAGAGCGCAACGTCGCCGGAGCCGGGACGTGTCCGGCCGCGGCGTACGACCTCCACGTCGACGAGACGCCCCAGCGCAGGAACGAGCAGCGCCGAATAGTCAGCGATGCCCGACCGCTCCGGCGGCATCGGAGAGAAGTAGTCGACCTGCATCAGTGCCCCTTCCGGTGATGCCGTCGAGCTTCTGGGGCGCTAGCACCAAGCAAGAGGCCGCACTCGTCAGAAGCCAAGGCTGGACTGCCTTGGCGAAGACGAGGGTGGGCTCTTGCGCCGGTGATCGAGCGCCAGAAGCCGACATGTATTGCTGGAAGGGGCACTAGCTCAGGAGACGGGCGATCGTCTCGTCCCAGGAGATGCGCCCTGCGATCTCCTTGCCGGCCCGGCCCCAGGCCCTCGCGTCGTCGACGTGGTCTCTCAGCCACGCACACGCCTCCGCGAGCGCGTCCGGACGGGGCTCACAGACGATCCCGGTGCGGCGGTCGGCCACGACCTCGAGCGGCCCGCCCGCGTCCGTCGTCGTGACGACGGGCTTCTCGGAAAGAAACGCCTCGTAGGGGACCATCCCGAAGTCCTCGTCGACCGGCGCGTAGTAGACGGCGAGGCACGTGCCGTAGAGCTCGGCCAGCTCCTCCTCGCCGACGCGCCCGGCGAAGCGGGCCCGCCCGTCGAGCCCATGCCGCTCGGCGAGCTGCTCGAGCCGCGTCCGTTCGGGGCCCTCGCCGACGATCACGCAGCGCAAGGTCGAGTCGGCCGCGAGCGCGTCGAGCAGGAGCTCGTGCCGCTTGGCCCGGTCGAGGCGCCCGACCGAGAGAAAGAAGTCTCCGTACCCGTCAGTCCTGTACGGGAGCTCCTGCGGTGGGTGCGGCATGACTTCCGCCGCAATCCCCGTCGAGCGCTCGAGCCGCGCGGCGACGTTCCTCGAGGTGGCGTAGACCTTCTTCGCCTCGCCGAGGGCGACCCGGTCCAGCCGCTGCACTGCACGCCTCGTCGCGCGATCCTCGGCGCTCTCGCCGAACTGGCCGAGCTCGGTGCGGTCGAGCTCGTACGCCTGGCGGAACTGGTGCAGCAGCCAGACAACCTTGTTCGCATGCCGCACGGCGTACGACGGGAACTTGGTCGCAATCACGAGGTCGATCGCCCGGCCGTCGGACTCGCTCAGGTCGAGGAGTCGCCAGAGGAAGGCCTGCGAGAGCACGCGCTCGCCCGGGTACCACTTGTACGGGACCGTGACGAGGTCGGCCTCATGGTCGCGTTGGCGCAGCTCTGCGATGAGGTCGTCCGCGAAGATCTCGGCGCCGCCGCGTGCGAACGGCACCTGCGGGAGGCAGACCGCGATCCTCACCGCCGGTCGAGCTCTCGAGGAACACGCGCGGGTTCCCGGGTCCCACCACGCCCTCCCACCGTCAGCCTAGGTCGGAAACCGTGACGTGTCCGTGACGCGACCGCGACGAAGCGGTGCCTAGCCACCGGCACCAGTCCGTGCGACGAGCGCGTAGTCGAGCGGCGCAAAGAGGAGATCGTTGAGACGGCGCACGTTTGCGGCGAGCAGCGGGTCGTCCGGCTCGGTCAACCGCTCCGCCGGCTCGTTGAGGAAACGAATCTCCGTCTCGGCGAAGCCGGACTGCCGCGCAAGCAGCTCGAGCGTCTCCGGGACGAGCGGCTGCGCGTGCGTGAGGTCGGCGAAGTAGTTCCTGAGCGCGATCGGAGACAGCGGGTTGATCGTCTCGGCGACGAGGAGGCCTCGCTGCCCGAGCTTCACCGCTGCGAGCGTGAGCGCCCGGGTCAGGACTCCCGGCGGCAGGTGCTCGACCACCTGGCCCATGAAGATCCCTCCGAGCGAGCCGTCCGCGAGCGACTCGAGATACTCGACGAGGTCGGCCTGCTCGACCTCGAGCCCCTCCCCCCGCGCATAGGCGACCATGTCGGCGTCCGCGTCGATACCGCGGGCCTCGACTCCCGCGTCGCGCAGGAGCTCCAGGAGCTCACCGCGGCCGCAGCCGACGTCGAGCACCGGCCCCGCGTCTCTGAAGTCGTCCACGTAGCGGCGCTGGCGCTCGCGGATCGCCTCGACGCTGCCGCGCATCCTGCTTTCGAAGGCGAAGTAGTCAGGCAGGGCAGAAGCCGCGGGCTGGGCGGCCACGGTGACCGGAGCCGCCACGCCCGCCGCCCCGACGCCACCTCCCCCGCGCCGCTCGAGCCGGGAGAGACGCTCCTCGAGCTCGCGCGCAAGCCGCTCCGACCGCTCGCGTGCCGCCGCGCTCGCATCGGCCCGCTCTGAGAGCGCGTCGAGGAGCTTGAGGACGGAGTCGTTGAACACCCGCTGGTCGGCCGCGAGCGGCTCGACGTACCACCGCATCAGCTTGCGCAGGACGCGCTTGGCGAATCCCTTCGGGCCGCCGCCCGCCTCCCGCTCGGCCGTGACCGGCCAGAAGCGCTCGGCAAGCCCACGGGTCGCGCCGAAGTCGGCGCTTCGAGCGTCGCCGCCGGCCGCGCCGCGGCTCAGCTCTTCGCGCAGGCGCTCGAACAGGGCGGGGACATCGATTTCCGAGGAGGAAATGCCTGCAGGCGCCGGGTTTTTTGCTTCCGGCCCGGACATTCGAAGGATTGTACGGGGTGAGCCCGTCAATGGAGGGCGCGCACGTAGTGCCACGCCTGCGCGAGACCGAGCTGGCGCATGGCGACGAGGATCAGCGCGTAGAGCGCGAGCCCGGCGGCGGCGGCGGGCACCGCGCTGAGGACGAGCGACGCCCCGCCGAAGGCGAGCGCGGTGGCCGCTCCGACGAGGAGCGAGAGGCGGCCGAGACCGAGAACGGTCAAACCGAGCATCTCGGGTGAGAGTGCGGCCATCAATCCGAGCACGAGCAGCAGGGTCGAGATGCCGAGCGCAACCGTGACGCCCGTCAGCCCCCACAGCGACCGCCCGACGATCGAGATCGGGATGTCCACCGCAACACCTGCGAGAGCGAGCGGCACGAGCAGGCGCGTTCGCCCCATCACGAAGAGCAGCGGGTACGTGATAGAGAAGGCGGCGTTCGCGATCATCCACGGGGAGAGATAGACCACGAGACGGCCCAGCTGGCCGCCCACGTCCCCCGCGAAGGCGTCGCCGAGAATCGCGGTCACGACGCGTCCGCCGATCAGAGCGACGAGCCCCGCTCCCGCCCCGACGAGGGCGAGCGACACCCAGGCGGAGTGAACGACGTGCTCCGAGGCGCTCTCGGCGTCGAGGCCGCGCCGGGTCAGCGGTGCAGTCGAGATCAATGCCAGGGAGAACGCCGTCGCGCTCGTGAAGGTGGCGGCGAGCAGGTACGCGTATGAGAGGCTCGTGACACTGCCCTCCCCGGTTCCGCCGGCGAAGCGCAGCGCGATCACGTAGAGCCCCTGCATTGCGAGCGGCAATGCCGCGCCGTAGGTCAGGTGCCACAGGCGTCGCCTGATCCGAAGGCGCGTGCCGCGGTGAAGACGCAGCCGACTGCCGCGCAGCGCGAGGGCGACCGCGGGGATCCCGATCGCGATCGCCCCGTTGAGCGCGAGCCCCCAGGCGAGGGAGACGAGCCCGTGGGCGTCCGCCGCAAGCACGAAGAAGACAACGCCGCCGATGCCGCCGAACGCGAAGCCCGCCGCCGCCGGGATGTAGCTGTTGCGAGCGGCGAGGGCGCTCGCGGCGAGCGCGGCGAGGAGCTGCGCGAAGGCCGCCGGGATCAGCCACGGCAGCGCATCGGCCGCGACGGACGCGGACTGGTGCGGCAGCTTTCCCGTGATCAGCTCACCGAAGAAGCCCGAGAACAACGCCACGATCACCGTCGCCGGGATCGAGACGGCCAGGAACGCGATCACGTAGGCGCGGAACTCCTCGCTGAGCCGGCCTTCCGCCTCGGCCCGCGTCAGGTCCGGGACGACGACCATCCTGAACGACTGGGCTCCGAGGACGAGGACGAGGTACACGCCGTACGCGGCCATGAACCCGTCCGTCTCCTGGTTGCGGCCGAACTTGTGCGCCAGGTAGGCGCCCGCCGCAGCCGCCGCCAGGCTCAGGGTGACATATGAAAGTCCTGTAAGGAGGCCGCTCTGGACGGCGCTCTGGCCGTGTCCCGGGCTAACCTTGGCGTGCTCGTCGGCGGGCACCGCTGCATGAAATCAGACCCACACGACCCCACCTGGACGGACGAGGCGCTCGCGGATCTACGGCGGGAGTTCGGCGACCACTTCGCCGACCGGACGTGCCTCGTCACCGGAGCCGACGGCTTCATGGGGTCGCACCTCACCGACGCGCTCGTGCACCTCGACGCGAACGTGCACGCGTTCGTCCGCGCGACCTCGAGCGGAGCGCTGAACAACATCGGCCCGCAGCGCGAGCGACTGAAGGTGCATTTCGCCGACCTGACCGACAAGACGTCGGTCGACTACCTGGTCAAGGAGCTGCTCGACGCGCCGGACAAGCCGTACGTCTTCCACCTCGGCGCGCAGGCTCACGTCGGGGAGTCCTGGCACAGGCCCTACGAGACCGTGATGGCGAACACTGTCGGGACGCTCAACCTGCTCCAGTCGATCGTCGACTACGGGCTCGAGCTCGAGAAGTTCGACACCGCGGGAACGTCCGAGGAATACGGGAACCCGCGCGAGGCGGTCGCGCACCAGCACTCGTTCGACGACGAGGGCTCGCTGATCCTGCACGAGCGCTCGCCGATCAACCCGAAGTCCATCTACGCGACCTCGAAGGTCGCAGCCGATTTCCTCACCATGAACTACCACGACGCCTTCGGCGTGCCGGGAGTCGTTACGCGGATGTTCAACAACTACGGGCCGCGGCAGAACCCCCGCTACGTGACGGGAACGATCATCACCCAGGCGCTGACACGCGAGACGATCGAGCTCGGGCAGCTCGACCCGATGCGCGACTTCTGCTTCTGCACCGACGGCGTGCGCGGCCACCTGATGGTCGCGGCACGGGGCATCCCGGGAGACCTCTACGTCTACGGCCAGGGCAAGAACATCTCCATGCGCGACTGGGCCGAGCTCATCCTCCGCGTCGGCCGCGAGCAGGGGCACTGGGAGGCGCGCGAGATCCTGTCGACGCCCGATCGCTTCCGGCCCGGGGCGAGCGAGGTGATGGCGCTGCGCGTCGGCTTCGAGAAGCTCAACCGGGAGACCGGGTGGGAGCCCCACGTCTCGTGGGAGGAAGGCGTTGCGCGCACGATCGCCTGGTACGCCGAGCATCGCGCGAGCTGGATCGGACGGGTGGACTGGCTGACGCAGGCGCGCACGCCGGCGTGAAGACTCTCGTCACCGGTGGCGGCGGCTTCCTCGGATCGCATCTCGTCGAGCGGCTCGAGGCGGAGGGCCACGACGTCGTCGTCTCGCGCCGCGCCGACTACGACCTGACCAGGTGGGAGGACGCCGAGCGGCTCTTCCATGAGACGCGGCCCGAGCGCGTCTTCCACGTCGCCGGCGAAGTGGGGGGAATCGGCGCGAACAGGGCGACCCCCGGCCGCTTCTGGTACGCGAACCTGATGATGGGCGCTCACGTGCTCGAGCTCAGCCGCGTTCAGGGCGTCGACAAGCTCGTGATCGTCGGAACGGTGTGCGCCTATCCGAAGTTCGCGCAGGTTCCGTTCCGCGAGGACGATCTCTGGTCGGGCTATCCCGAGGAGACGAACGCTCCCTACGGCGTCGCGAAGAAGTCGATCCTCGTCGGCGCGCAGTCGTACCGGCAGCAGTACGGGCTCAACTCCATCTTCCTTCTGCCGGCGAACCTCTACGGGCCGCGCGACAACTTCGACCTCGAGACCTCACACGTCATCCCCGATCTGATCCGCAAGATGCTGGAGACCCCCGAGCGTGTCGTCCTCTGGGGCGACGGCTCGCCGACGCGGGAGTTTCTCTACGTCGACGACTGCGTGGAAGGGCTCGCGCTCGCGGCCGAACGCTACGACGGCGCCGATCCCGTCAACCTCGGCACCGGCAACGAGATCTCGATTCGCGACCTCGCACACCTGATCGCCGAGCTCACCGGCTTCGAGGGAGAGATCGAGTGGGACTCGTCGATGCCGAACGGCCAGCCGAGGCGAAGCCTCGACGCGAGCCGGGCCCGCCAGCATTTCGGATTCGAGGCCCGAGTTCCGCTCCGCGACGGCCTCGAGCGGACGATCGCCTGGTACCGGCAACACGCGGCCGCCGTCGCCGGCGCGGCCCCGTGAGCTCGCAGGCCGCGGCCTCGTCGTCAGCGCTCGACATCGCCGCCGACCGCCTCGGGCGCGCGCGCGACTTCGTCGGCTCGCTCCGCCCGGCATACGTGCTCGGCGGTCTCGTCGGCGTGCAGTGGCTCGCCGCCCTCGCGCTCGCGCTGACGGTCAAGCACAACGGCTGGCTCTACTACGCGGGCGGCGACCAGCTGTGGCATTACTCGGGCGCCTATCTCCTCGCGCACGGACATCTGCCGCCGGCCTTCGTCGGGTACGGGTGGTCGATCGTCCTCCTTCCGGTCGCGCTGGTCGCCGGGCCCAACCTCGTCTCGGCGCTGCCCGCGATCGTCCTCCTCAACACACTCGTCCTCCTGCCCGTCGCCTTGCTCTGCGTGTACGGCATCGCCGCCCGGATAGCCGGTCGACTGTTCGGCTACTTCGCGGCGGCGCTCTGGATCGGGCTCCCGTATCTCGGGATCGCCTTCGTCGAGCCCGGCTACCACCAGAAGTACACCGAGCTGACGCTGCCGCAGCTGGTCGGGCTGACGTCGGTGCCGGACTTCCCCTCGACGGTCGCCCTGCTCGTTGCCGCCTACTTCTGCCTCCGGGCCGTCGACACGACCGGTTGGCACTCCGCCGCCGCGGCGGGACTCGCCGCCGGCTACTCGATCGGGATCAAGCCCTCGAACTCGATCTTCCTCGTCGCGCCCGTGCTGCTGTTCGTCTTCACGCGGTGGCGCGGCCTGCTCTGGTTCGCGGCCGGGCTCGCGCCGACGCTGCTGACGCTTGCGCTCTGGAAGTACCGCGGCCTCGGGCAGCTCGCAGCGATTCCCGCCGAGCCGGTGCGGACTGCGGTGGGCATCGACAGCCTGCTCAACCGCATTCACAACCCGAACCTGAACAGCTGGGAGCACCTCCACCAGGTGCTGCTCGGCCTGCGCGAGCACTTCTGGGTCGCGCGGGTGATCGAGTGGCTCCCGCTGGCCGGCATGGTGGGCCTGCTCGCGCGGTCGCGGCGCGGCTTCCTCCTCATCGGCTCGTGGTTCGTCGTCTACCTGCTGACCAAGGCGACGTACATCCCCGCGTCGGTCGAGGACGCGAGCTTCTTTCGGATCATGATGCCCTCGTTCCCGGCCTACCTGCTCCTCGCCGCGTCGGTCGTCCTGCTCGTGCCCGGCTTCAGGGCGCGACCGTCCCCGTCACCCCGGGGCGTCCTGACGGGACGCCGCCTGACCGGAGCGATCGCCGCCGCTGCGGCCGTCTTCGTCGTCTTTCCGCTGGCGGTGATCGCCGCGACGCCGCGTCTCCACGACGGCGGACGACTCGGCGTGCGTGCTGAGAGCAGCCTCGTCCCCGTCTCGGGAAAGGTCGCGCTGCGCGCGACGGTCGAAGGCAGCTCGGTGCGACTCACGTGGAGCCCGCGGCCCACCGCGACAGGAAAGGTGTTCTACCGGGTCCTACGCGAAAAGGGGCCTGTCGCCGTCAATTGCGCGGGAACGCCCGCGAACGCTGCGAACGACTGCCGTCTCTACATGGATCAGAGAGCCGCGACGCGCACAACCTCCACCATCGACCATCCGGGCACGGGCACCTGGAGCTACCGAATCGGCGTGGCCGCCAACTGGCTAAACGACCCGAGCCTCGGCGATATCTATGTAGTCAGCCCGCCGGTCACGGTCACGGTCCCGTAGGCGCGCTCTCGCGCTGCTCCTGCTCGAGGAGCGCGAGGCGCTGCGCCAGGATCGTGTTCTGATCGGAGAGGCGCGAGATCACCGTCGAGTAGTGCAGCAGCACGATCAGGATGAAGAGCGCGCCGACCGCACCGAGGATTGCAGGCGGATACGTCTCCACGCCGAACCAGCCTGCGATCGTGTTCAGGCCGTCGCGCCAAAGCGAGAGCGCAAGCAGCACGATGCCCGTGAGCAGCCACAGCAGCGCATACCGCTCGCGCAGGCGGCGCGACCGGATCAGCTCGAAGACCACGACGAGCAGCAGGAACGAGGCGACGGCGGCGGCGATCGAGACGGGAAGCGGAGTCATCGGTGGTGTTCCTCCTCCAGTGGGACGGCGTAGCGCCTGAACAGGCCGACGAAGATCGCGAGCAGCACCTTCGTCATGTAGTAGATCGAGCGCGCGGCCGTGATCGAGGACTCGCCGCCGCCGCGCTCGCGCATGTCGACGGGAACCTCGCGCAGCCGGAGCCTGTGCTTGACCGACATCACCGTCGCCTCGACCTCCGGATAGTCGTGCGGGTAGTCGGCGGCGAAGAGTGCGATGCCCTTGCGATTGACGGCGCGAAAGCCCGAGGTCGTGTCGGTCACCTTCTGCCCCACCACCGCGGAGACGATCCGCGCGAAGAGGCGTATGCCGAGCCGGCGAGCGAACGACGAGCGGTAACCATTGCTGCCGGCGAAGCGCGAGCCGACGCAGAGATCGGCCTCGCCCGCGAGGACCGGCTCGAGGATCGTCGGCAGCTGCGACGGATCGTGTTGTCCGTCGCCGTCGATCTGGACTGCGATGTCGAAGCCGCGCTCGAACGCGAAGCGGTAGCCCGTCTGCACGGCGCCGCCGATCCCGAGGTTGAACGGCAGTCGCAGCACGTATACGCCACGCTCGGAGGCGACCGCGACGGTGCGATCGGTGGAGCCGTCGTCGACGACCACGATGTCGAAGCCCGGATCGAAGCGGCGGATCTCGTCGATCACGAGGCCGATCGTCGCCTCCTCGTTCAACGCCGGGACGACGGCGACGCGCCGAAGCTCCGCGAGCTGCGCCATCACCGCCTCGCGGGGAGGCGCCGAGCGCTCGGCCACGTCAGCCATGCGCTCCGACCGGCACGGTGACTCCGACGAGGTCGAGGATCCGACGTGCCCGGTGCGCGTACGTGTGCTCGTCCAGCACGCGCTCGCGTGCCCGCCTGCCCATCGCCTCGGCGGCGCCCGGATCCCCGAGCAGCTCGCGATACGCGGACAGAGCCTCGTCCGGCGACGACACGACGCGGATCTCCGAGCCCGGCTCGAACCAGCGCTCGATCCCCTCGTGCGGGTTCGAGACGATCGCCGCGCCGGCGGCGGCGAGCTCGAACGGCCGGCAGGTCGACGACCCGTACACGGTTGCGTGCGAGCGCCGCGTGATGTTCAGGTTGACGCGCGCCCGAGAGATCGCCTGCGAGAAGACGTTGAACGGCACGTCGCCCAGCAGGCGCGCGGTGCCTATGTCGCCCCTGAAGTCCTTGCCGCCGAGAGCGAAGTCGATCTCGGGCCCCCGCCTGCTCGGCTCGCCCACGAGCGCCTGCATCCACTCGCGTCGGAACTTGTCGCCGTAGCCGTAGAAGAAGACGTCGTGCTCCTTCTCGACGTCCGCGGGCTGGAACACCTCGGGATCCGCGGCCCAGAAGACCGTCTCCGCGCGTCGCGCCCCGAGCTCGCGCAGACGGTCGAGGCCACCCTCGGAGTTCGAGAGGACGAGGTCGTACTCGGACGGATCGGCGCCGTGGTAGTAGTTGAAGCCCGTGTCCATGCCGCCGAACTCGGGCAGGCTCATCGGCACATCGCCGTCGTAGAAGACGACCGGCACGCCGAACCGCTGGCGGAGCCGGGTCGGGACGCCGCGAAGGTGGGCCATCGGGACGGTGAACACCATCACCGCGGCGACATCGCGCTCACGCTCGAGGATCTGCTCGAGGTGCCGCTTCCAGCGCGGCGTGACGTAGCGCCAGATCGCCTCCCGCGTCAGCCTGTCCCCGACCGTGTCCTCCGGGTGCTCCTCCTCACGCCGCAGGAGCGTGTCGCCCTTGAGGCGCGCCGCAAATCCGCGCGCCCCGGCGAAGAGCTCCGCCTCGCGGTAAAGCGGGTTCGGCTCCGTCCGCCACCACGGCGACTCGATCGCCCGGCCCCTGTAGGGCGTCACGACGAGGTCGACCCCGACCTCGTACAGGCCCTTCCAGATCTGCCACCAGGCCGGAGTGCACCCGTAGCGGAAGTCGAGGTCGATCGCGGACGCGACCGCGAGGATCTTGGGTGACGCCGCCACCGGGTCAGTATGGCGAACGGGTCAGAGCCTCCATCTGGCGCCCGAAGGCCGCGATGCTCTCGCCTCGGTCCACCCGAATGCGGCTCAAGGTGTAGAGGTCAGTCGGCTGCGCGAGGCCCGGGTTCTCCGTCGTAGCGCCGAAGTAGCCGGCGCGCCTGACAGCGTCGACGACGCGCGCGTCGTAGCGCCCGCGCGGATAGCAGAAGAAGTCGACCGGGACGCGGAACATCCGGCGAAGCTCGGCCCGCGAGCCTGAGACCTCTCGCCAGAGGCGGTTGTCGTCGAGGGTAGTGAGATCGGGGTGCGTGATCGTGTGGGCATCGATCTCCCAGCCTGCAGCCTTCAGCGCCTGCACGCGCCAGAAGGAGAGATCGCTCCGCTGGACGTTGTTCAGCTCGAGGTTCAGGACACCGGGCCAGTGCAGCCTGCGGAGCACGGGGAGCGCCTCCGTGTAGTCGCCGAGATAGCCGTCGTCGAACGAGACCACGATTGGGAGGTGCGGCAGCGGAGAGCGTGCGAGCCAGTGGTCGTAGACGTCGAGCAGGGTCATCCCGTGGTAGCCGTGGCCGGCGAGCCAGCGCATCTGGGCGGCGAAGTCGGCAGGGCGGACGAAGAGCCTCGGGAACACGGCACCGGGCGGCGGCGGCGCGATCACGTGGTACATGAGGATGGGCACGGGCTCTGCGGTCCGCGCGCCGGCGGCGGGGTCGGGCCGCGGCCCGACGATCGCGCTCGCTACGGCGACGAGCGCCATGCCTGTGACCGCCCCTCGCCGCAGGGCGCCCACCGCTCTCAGTACGCGCCTCGCCGCGCGATCACCGCAGGCAGCGTCTTGCCGAGGATGGAGATGTCGAGCCAGATCGACCAGTTCTCGATGTAGTAGAAGTCGAGGCGGACGAGCTCGTCGAAGCTGAGGTCGATCCGGCCGGAGACCTGCCAGAGCCCGGTCATCCCCGGCAGGACGAGATAGCGCTTGCGGTGCCAGGGGAGCAGCTGGTCGTAGTCGCGTATGGGCAGCGGGCGCGGCCCGACGAGGGACATGTCCCCCCAGAGCACGTTCAGGACCTGCGGCATCTCGTCGATCGAGTAGCGGCGCAGCACGCGGCCGACCGCCGTCACCCGCGGGTCGTCCTTGATCTTGAACAGCGGCCCCGAAGCTTCGTTCTCGGCCTCGAGCGCACCCTGCCGCTCGGCCGCGTCGGCGAACATCGTCCGGAACTTCATCATCCCGAACGGCTGCTCGCCGAGCCCGATGCGCTGGCTGCGGTAGAACACGGCCCCACGCGAGGTGAGCTTGATCGCGGCCGCTATCGCGAGCCACACAGGGAGGCCGACGACGATGACGGCGCTCGACACGAAGATGTCGAACGACCGCTTGAGCGCCCAGTCCCAGCCGACGAGCGCCGGCGGCCGGAGCTCGAAGAGCGGCGCCCCCTCGCCCGGGATGTACTCCGCGCGCCTCAGCAGGAGGTCGGTCGTCTTCGGAGCGATCTTCACCTTCACGCCGAAGCGGTGCGCGTGGTCGACCAGCTCGAGCAGCTGGCGGTCGCTGAAGCCCTCGTCGGTGACGATCAGCTCGTGGACGTCGTGCTCCCGCAGCACGAGGGGGACGGAGTCGAGCCCGCCCAGCACCGGGAGGTCGCCCGCGTCGCCGTTGGGCGAGATAGCGCCGAGATACTCGTAGCGGATGCCGCTCCGGTCCCGGCCCAGGATGCGCCGAAGCTCTGCGAGTTGCTCTCCCTCTCCGACGAGCACCGTGCGGCGCCGCGCCCCCGCCAGCCGAAGGACGTCACGTGTGAGCACCTCGTAGCTGGCCCTGAGGACTCCGATGAAGAGCGCGGTGAGGACGAACGCGGTCGGCGTGAGGCCGTAGGTCGTGAAGTGGTAGCTCGTCCCGAGCCCGAAGGCGAGTGTGATCAGCGCGACGAGCGCCAGCGAGAACACGACCTGCCCGACCCCGGTCCGCAGCTCCCGCCGCTGGTAGAGACCGCCGACCCAGAAGACGAGCACGGTGATCACGGTCAAGAATGGGAGCCAGTCCGCCTCGGTGCTCCAGAGGACTCCCCAGATCGGCGGCCACTGGCCCAGGTAGAGCTCGCGCAGGATCAGAGCGACGAACACGCCGAGGATGAGCCCGGCAAGATCGAGCACGACCAGGGCGGCAATGCTCACGAGCCTCCGTGCGGCCGTGAGGAGCGTGGTGCGCGAAAGAAGGTACGGCCGAACCGACCGGATGTCCTCGGCCGGCGCCGGCCGCTGCTCGGTCGGCACGGCAGGCTTCGTGCTCACCCGGCGGAGTGTACTTTCCGCGTTCTATGGGCCTGGAGCAGCTCAGCGACCGATACGCACGGCACAACAGCGTGGAGCGCGGCGCCGGGTTCGTCTTCGCCGGAGCCGAGCGGATGGAGCTCTTCCGCCGTTACGTGGGCGGCCCCGGGCGGAAGGTCCTCGACCTCGGCTGCCGGGACGGCGCGCTCACGAGCCGGTACGCGGAGGGAAATGAAGTCGTCGGCGTGGACGCCGACCGCGAGGCGCTCGCCGAGGCCGCCAAGCTGGGGATCGAGACCCGGTGGGCCGACCTGGACGAGCCGCTCCCGTTCGACGAGGCGGGCTTCGACGTCGTCGTCGCCGGGGAGCTCCTCGAGCATCTGCGCGACCCGGCTCGCGTCGTGGCCGACGTGCGGCGAGTCCTTCGTCCGGGCGGAACGTTCGTCGCGTCGGTGCCGAACGCGTACCGGCTGAAGAACCGGCTGCGCTTCCTCGCCGGGCGGAAGCCTGAGGACGATCCGACGCACCTGCAGATGTTCTCTGCCGCCGACGTCCGGCGCCTGCTCGCCGGGTTCGACGAGCCGACGCTGCACTTCATCGCCGGACGGCTCGTCCCGGTTCACGCAGGGCTGTTCGCGAACGACATCGTCTTCACGGGCCGCAAGCCGCGCTGAAGCTCGTCGAGGTCGACGGCCGTCCTCTTCAGCCCGAGGAACGTCAGGCCGACTCTCAGCGCACGGCGGCGGCCCGTGTCGAGGAGATCGGTGTCGTGGAAGTACGCGTGCACGACCTGGCGGCGGAACGGGCCGAGGAGGCCGCGCGCGAGCATCCCGATCGAGTGGGTCGTCGGCAGCTCCAGCAGCCGGCGGCCGCCCCCGAGCTCGAGCCATGTGGGCTCGTGCAGCTCCACGTGTGGCGCGTCCGGGGCGAGGTACCCGGGCCTGAAGGCCGTCGCGGTGCAATCCGTGTAGCCGAGATCGGCCACTGCCTCGGCCACGGGCTCGTCGAAATACCAGCCTCCGCCGCAGAAGAAACGCGCCTTGAGCCCGGCCGCGCGGAGCCACGCCCCCTGCTCGCGGACGAGGGCGGCGGGATCTCCGCCCGTGGGACGCGCGTGATCCGACGCCGTCCAGTGCGTGTGCAGCCCGAACGGCCCGTTCTCGGACGCCTCCCAGGCCCGCTCGAGCCACAGGCTCTCGTCCTCGCCCGCCGCCGGGGGGCGCATCAGGGCCGCGATCGCAAACTTCCCCGGCCGGCGCCGCTGGAGGGCCGAGAAGCGCCGCCACGCCTCGTCGTCGAGCGGGCGCTCCACATGGCACGAGACGACGGCGTACCGCCCGTGCAGTATGTCCTCCGTGTGCGGCATCGCCGGACTCTATTCGCCCGGGAGCGCGCCCAATCCCGAGCTCGTGGACGCGATGCGCGCCTCGATCGTCCACCGGGGGCCGGACGAGGGCTCGACCGACGCGTTCGGCCGCTGCGTTCTCGGCCACCAGCGCCTGCGAGTGCTCGATCTCGCCACCGGCTACCAGCCCGTCGCGAACGAGACGGGCGACGTCGTCGCGGTCTACAACGGCGAGGCCTACAACTTCCGGGAGCTGCGCGAGGAGCTGCGGGGCCACGAGATCCGCGGCACGGGCGACACGGCGGTCCTGCCCCACCTGTACGAGGAGAGCGGGCCGCGGTTCGTCATGCGGCTCGACGGGATGTTCGCGCTGGCGCTCTGGGACGCGAAGCGGGAACGGCTCGTCCTGGCGCGCGACCGCCTCGGCAAGAAGCCGCTGCTCTGGACGCGCCTGGCGGACGGGACGCTCGCCTTCGCGTCGGAGCTGAAGGCCCTGCTGCGGCTCCCCGGCCTCTCGCGCGACGTCGACCTGGACGCGATCGACTCCTACCTCGCGCTCCAGTACGTGCCGGGGGAGCGGACGGGGCTCCGCGGCATCCACAAGCTCGCTCCCGGGCACGTGCTCGTCGCGCAGGGAGAAACGGAGACGATCGAGCGGTACTGGCGCCCCCGCCCCGCCGAGGCGAGCACGAGCGAGGACGAGTGGCTCGAGCGCGTGCGGGCGACCGTCACGGCGGCCGTGCGCAAGCGGCTCGTCGCCGACGTCCCGCTCGGCGCGCTCCTTTCGGGCGGGATCGACTCCAGCATCGTCGTCGCGCTGATGGCGGAGGCTTCGGCGCAGCCTGTCCGCACCTTCACCGTGGGCTTCGCCGACCCGCGCTACGACGAGCGCTCGTACGCGCAAGGCGTCGCGGAGCGCTACGGGACGATCCACGAGGAGCTCGAGCTCCGGGCCGGCATCGCGGAGACTCTGCCTAGGCTGGCCGCCGCCTACGACGAGCCGCTCGGCGACGAGGCCGCGTTTCCCACCTTCCTGATCGCCGAGCAGGCAAGGCGGCACGTGACGGTCGCGCTCGCCGGGGACGGCGGCGACGAGGCCTTCGCCGGCTATGAGCGGTACCTCGCGCACGGACTCGCGGCGCGCGTGCCCGAGTCCGCGGCCCGCGCAGCGGCCGCGACGCTGCGGCTGGTCCCGGCCGCGCGGCGCGAGCCGAGGTCCCGTCTCCACCGTGCCTCGCGCTTTCTCGAGGCGGCTGCGTCTCCTGCGGGCGAGCGTTACACACGGCTGATGGAGGTCTTCCCGCTCGAGCGCCGGCGGGCGCTCTGGGCCGAGCCCGGCCGCGCCCGGCCCGTCCGGCTCGAGCCGCCGCGCAGCGGAATCGCGGGCCTTCAGGAGCTAGACCTCCGGACCTACCTTCCCGGCGACCTCCTCCTCAAGGCAGACATTGCGTCCATGGCGCACTCGCTCGAGCTGCGTTCGCCGTTCCTCGACCACGAGGTGATCGAGCTCGGCCTCGCGCTGCCCGACTCGCTCAAGGCCCGTGGACGTGAGGGCAAGATCGCGCTCAGGCGGGCGTTCGGGGGAGAACTGCCCGCGGCTGTCACGGGCCGCGACAAGACCGGATTCGGGGTGCCGCTCGGACGATGGTTCCGGGAGGACCTGAAGGAGGCCGCCCATGACCTGCTCGACGACGACCGCGGCTGGTTCGACGCGGGCGAGGTCGGGCGACTGCTCTCCGAGCACGAGTCCGGTCGCGTGGATCACGGCCACCGGCTCTGGTGCCTGCTGATGCTCGAGCTCTGGCTGCGCACCCACGTCGAGGCTCCCGTGCTCGTCGCCGCGTGACGGCGTGAAGCGCGCGCACCTCTGGCTCGTCGCCGCGGCGGCGATCGTCCCGCGTCTGGCCGTCCTCCTCCGCGAGCGCGGCGCGATCCTGACCGCCTTCACCGACAAGAGCGACGACTTCGCCCAGACGTTCGTCCACCACGGAACGTTCGGCTTCATCCCGGGCGAGCCGTCCGCCTACACGCAGCCGCTCTACGGCTTCTTCCTCATCCCGATCTACTGGGTGTTCGGGCGGACGTGGTGGGCCGTGGGCGTCGCTCAGATCGTCGTCGCGACGGCGACGGCGCTCCTCGTCTACGCGATCGGGGCGCGCGTCCTGTCCCGCCGCGCCGGCGTGTTCGCGGCCGTCGTCTCGACGTTGAGCCCGTACCTCGTGTGGCACGACGTCCACCTCAACCGCGAGGTGCTCGACCAGCTCGTGGCGGCCGCGCTCATCCTGAGCTCGATCATCGCCGCCGACAGACGCTCGCTCGCATGGGCGACCGGCGCAGGCTTGCTGAGCGGTATCGCCGTTCTGGGGAACGTACGGCTCGCGCTCATCCCGGTCCTGGTCGCGGCCTACCTCGTCGTCCGGACCGGATGGAGCTGGGCGCCCGTGGCCGTCGTCGCCGCCGCCGCGGTCGCCGTCGCGCCCTGGGTCGTGCGAAATCGCGTGCAGCTCGGCTGCTTCGCGCTCACCACCGACGGACGCGCCCTGTGGAAGGCGAACAACCTCCAGACCTACGCCCTGCTCGCCGCGGGGAAGTGGATCGACGACGTCAAGGACCCACCCGGGCACCCGTTCCCGAATCCGGAGGAGGCACGCGACATCTACCTGCAGAGCGGCCGCAAGATCCACGTCGACGAGTGTGCGAACGAGAGCTACTACCAGCACAAGGCGTGGCTCTTCGTTCGCGACCACCCCGGCGCGAAAGCGAAGCTTGCGGGGCAGGCGGTGCGCATGGAGTGGGATCCCCGGACAACCGCCTCCGCGACCGACTCCGGCAGCGGGCTGATCAGAGGCGTGGCGCAGCCCCTCTACACCGGCGTGCTGTTCGCGCTCGCGCTCGTGGGGATCGCCGTCGGCCCGCGCCGGTTCGTCGGGCTCGCCGTGGCGGTGCTCGCGTACCAGACGATCGCCGCAGTCGTCTTCGTGGGCGCGACGCGCTACCGGGTCGGGACCGACTTCCTGCTCGCACTGCTCGCGGCGGCGGCGCTCGACTGGATCGTCCGGCGCCGCCACGCGGCGCAATGAAGGTCCTGCACGTTCACCGGATCGGCGGGATCGGGGGCTCCGAGCGTCATCTCCTGACCCTGCTGCCCGCCCTCGCGGAGCGGGGCGTCGACGTGCGCTTCCTCGGCCTGGACGATCCGGCGCGCGCTCCGGACCCCTTCTACGAGGCGCTGGGGGTTCCGTTCGAACGCCTGCCCGCGCCACGCGACGTCGACCCGCGGCTCGCGCTGCACGTGCGGCGCCTGACGCGACGCGCAGACATCGTGCACACGCACCTCGTCCATGCGGACGTGTACGGCGCGCTCGGAGCGCGCCGGCTGGTCTCGACGAAGCACAACGACGATCCGTTCCGGGCCGGCGTTTTTCGCTACGTCGAGCGCTTGTTGGCGCGGCGAGCGTCACGTGTGATCGCGATCACGGCGGCTCTCGCACGGTTTCAGGTCGAGCGCGTCGGGCTACCCGCCTCGAAGGTCGAGGTCGTCCACTACGGCCTCGACGACCTGCCCGCCGCTTGGGGGGCGAACAGTCCCGATGACGTCTCCGCGGAGGCGCGCATTCTGCTCGCCGTCTGCCGGCTCGAGCCGCAGAAAGGCGTCGACGTCGCGCTCCGCGCGCTGCCCGATGTCGTCGGACGGCACCCTCGTGCAGAGCTTGTCGTCCTCGGCGAGGGACCGCAGCGCGCCGAGCTCGAGGAGCTCGCGCGGTCGCTCGGCGTCACCGCGCACTTCCCGGGACGCGTGCCAGACGTGTCCGCGTGGCTCCGCCGCGCCGACGTGCTCGTGCATCCGGTGCGCTGGGAAGGGTTCGGTCTGGCGCTACTCGAGGCGATGCTCGCGTCGCTACCGGTCGTTGCGTCGCGGGTGAGCGCGATCCCGGAGATCGTCGTCGACGGGGAGACCGGGCTCCTCGTCCCCCCGGACGATCCTGCCGCGCTCGCCGCGGCGATCACGCGCGTCCTCGACGATCCCGGCGACTACGGGGAGCGAGGCCTCGCGCGGGCGCGCGCCGAGTTCAGCATCTCGCGCATGGCCGACCGGACGCTGGCGGTCTACCGCGCGGCTGTTACCTGAGCGCGTCCTCGTAGAGCAGCTCGGTCCGGTCGGTGCAGCGCTCCTGGAGGAAATGCTCCAGCGCGCGGGCGCGGCCCGCCTCCCCCATCCGGGCCGCGAGCTCCAAGTCCCCGGCGAGCCGGGCGATCGCATCGGCCAGCGGCCCCGACTCTCCCGCGGGGACGAGCAGGCCGGTGACACCGTCCTGGACGAGCTCACCGAGCCCTCCGATCTCGGCCGCGATGACCGGGCGCGCGCGCTCCATTGCCTCCAGGGCGACCATCCCGAAGCCCTCGCCGAGCGACGGTACGACGACGACCGCGACCTCCTCGATCGCGCGCTGAATCGGCGACACGTAGCCGAGGAAGCGCACCGCGTCGTCGATCCCCAGCTCCTTCGCGAGCGCGTGCAGCGCGGGCTCGAGTGGACCGCGACCGGCGATCTCCAGCATGAGCGAGGGCACGCGGCGGCGGGCCTCGGCGAACGCGCGGAGCAGGACGATGTGTCCCTTGATCGGGATCAGGCGCCCGACGCAGAGCAGGCGGGGCCCCGAGGCGGAGAACGGGCGCGGCACTCCGTCCGGCTCGATGCCGTAGTGGACGATCTCGAAGCTCGCGCCGTCGAAGCCCTCCACCTCCTCGAGGTAGCGGGCGAGCCCGCGGGAGATGGCGATGTGCGTGTGTGCGAGGCTCGCGATCACGCGGTCGCCGAGCGCGAAGCCGGGGTTCTCGCGGAACTCGTTGAAGCCGTGCTTGGTCGAGACCCGGACGGGAACTCCGGTGAGCGCTCCGGTTAGCTGGCCGTAGACATCCGCGTGGACGAGGTGCGTGTGCAGGATCCGCGGGCCCCTTTTCGCCAGGTAGGCCGCGATCCGCAGGAACGCGATCGGGTCGACGTCCGCGGCGAGCGGGATCGCGTCGAGCGGGATGCCGCGGGCGGTCAGCTCCCGGGCGAAATCCCACGCGCCCGGCTCGTGCTCGTGCAGCATGAGGAAGCGGATGTCCCACCCGCGATCCTTGAGACGCGGCAGCAGCGAGAGCAGGTGCGCCTCGGACCCTGAGATGCCGGCCACCTTCTGCAGGTGAAGCACTGAGCCGTGGCTGTTCACGACGCGGCCGCCAGGATCCCGTCGGCCCACGTGTCCACCGAGTGGCTGCGGGCCACCCGCTCGCGCAGCGCACGCCCGATCTCGGTCCGCTCCTCGCCGCTCAGCGACGCGAGCCAGCGCAGCCGGTCGACGAGGCTTTCCGGCGACTCGCGCTCGAAGAGCAGCGGGTAGCCCGAGAACAGCTCGTCGAAGACCGGGTTCGATGCGAGCACCGGCAGGCAGGCGGCCGCCGCCTCGTAGACGACCTTGTCGGGGGCGCCCGCCTCCATGTTGTTGACGAGGACGTCGGAGCGGGCGAAGAGATCGGGCACGCTGGAACGTGGGACGGCGTCGCCGAGCGGAACGCCGAGCGCTTCGAGCTCGCGCCGGTGCCGCCGCTCGAGCTCGTTGAGCGCAACGCCATGGAGCTCGACCTCGACGCCCTCGACCTCCCTCGCGGCGCGGAGGATCACCTCGATCCCCTTCGCCGGCGAGTAGCGGCCGAGGACGAGCGCATGGAGGCTCGCGCTGCCGCCGCGGTCGGTGCAGGCGAACTCGCTCACGTCGATACCGTGACCGATCGGCCTGACCTTCGGCGACGCGAGCGGGAACGAGCGCCGGTCGACGCTCACGATCCCGGTCGCGAGCTTCTCCGCCATGCGCAGCTGCGACGAGGCTTTCCAGTGCGTGTACCAGAGCAGCAAGGGAATCCTCCTCGGCCGCACGAGCGGAGCCGCCAGGACGACGTAGAGCGGGATCATGTGCGCGACGACGGCGTCCGCGGGAAGAGCGCGGGCCAGCCGGCGCTCGAACTGCAGGCCCCGCCCGAGCTGCGATCTGCTGCCGAACGTGTGAACGTCGACGTTCGAGGGCAGCCCGGTGCCGCCGGCGGCCTGCTGGGCGAGCACGACCACCTCGTCGACCCGGGCCGCAAGCGCCCGGATCTTGGGGATCGTCGCGGCCAGGACCGGATGGGCCGGGTCGACGCTCTGGGTGATGAAGACCAGACGGTTCAAAAGAAGTCGGTGTCGCCGAGGGTGAAGCGCCAGCGCGCAGGATCGGTATCGAGGTCGCCCGCAAGCGCCTTGCCCATGAAGTTCAGCGTCATCGGGGCCGGGACGAATCCGGCAGCCGCGTAGGCGGCGTGCTCCCCAGGGCCGGGGAGCGCGAACAGCGCACGCGTCCCGGGTTTCACTCCGGCGACACACGCGCGGAGGAGCGGGCGTACCGGGCCGACGAGGTCGGCGACCAGGGCGATCTGCTGCCCGCGGTGACGCTTGTGTCCGAGCACCGCGTAACCCTCTCCGCTTCGATACGCGACGTAGTCGCGCGGGGAATCGAGATATCGCCAGGTGAGGTAATCCGCGTCCCGCACGACGTGGTTCGGCCAGTGCGCCGCGGCGTCACCGCCGAAGTCGAACCTCTCGACCACCTTCGCCAGGCCGCGACGGAGGGAAACTCGCGGCAACGGCCGCGCCCAGATGCGCGGGCGGCCGATCGCAGTCCAGCCGAGCGGGCCGAGGAAGAGCGGCGCCGTCGGCGCCGACGCGAACGCGAGCACGACCGCAGCTCCGCGCGCCTCCGCCTCGGCCTCGTGCTTTCGCTCGAGCCCGACGAACACCCCCTTCCCGCGCGCGGCCGGTGTCGTCGTCGCGTGCACCGAGAACGTCGCGAGACGTTCTCGGCCGCCGAGCTGCATCCGGTAGAGCGAGTGGGACGCGACGCCGATCACGCCCCCGTCCGCGCGCGCCACCGACATCAGCGACCCGGCCGGATTCCGCGAGAACCACCAGTCGAACTCCGCGCCGGTGAGAGCTCCGTCGCCCCAGGCGTCGCGCAGGAGCCGAAGGTAATCGTCCCGCTGCGCCGGCTCGTAGGCCGCCAGCTCGTAGCCGGACACCTACTTGGTCGACGTGCCGAGCGCCGCGTTGAAGATCCGCCGCGCGTGCGTGCCGCTGACCGTGTCCTTCAACGCGATCAGGTCGCACGCGCCCGCGAGGACGAGCTCGAACGTCCGCGGCGGATACGGCTCGATGTTGTAGCGGCGCAGCTGCAACGGGTCGGTGTCCTGCGAATTTCCACCGGAGACAGCGGTGAACGCGACGTCGTAGCCGGCCTGGCGCACGAGAGAGAGATGGACGGGCTTGTAGTGCGCCTCCGAGCCCTTCACGTACGAGAACGCTCTCACGGGCCGTCCGAGCTTCTCCTCGAGCCGCAGCTTGGAGAGCGAGATCTCGCGGGCCGCCTCGTCGACCTCGAGATCGGCGAGCGGGCGGTGCGAGATCCCGTGGGACTCGATGCGGATTCCCTCGCGCTCCAGGTCGGCGAGCTCGTTCCAGTCGACGGTCGGGTTGAGGATGCCCTCAGACGCCAGGCGCTCGTCGTGCGGCAACGGATGGCGGTCGTCGAGATAGCCGATCGGCACGAACAGGACGGCGGGGTACCCGTACTTGCGCAGGACCGCGGCCGCGTTGTCGAGATTGTCGTGATAGCCGTCGTCGAACGTGATCAGCACCGCCTGCGGGGGGAGGGGCGCGTGTTCGACGTAGTGCGCGATCACGTCGTCGAGGCCGACGACGGTGTAGCCGAGCTCGCGCAGCTGGTCCATCTGCTCGTCGAAGAGCGACACCGGCATCGTCAGCGGGTTGCCGGGCACGTCGTTGACCTTGTGGTACATGAGCACGCGCAGGCTCCGGTCGCCGTTGCCGGCCGCCCCGACGGCCGCGGCCGTCTCGCCGATCGTCCGGTACACGGAGTTCTTCAGGACCTGCTTGAGACGGGAAGCGTCCATGGCTAGTGGTGTCTCCGGGAGGTTCGGTAGTGATTGGCCGAGCGAAAACCGAGCAGCGCAAGGACGCAGGGAGCCCTCATACCTTGAAGGGTATTAGGGCGACCGAGGACGCCGCGATGCGAAGCGTTTGCAGCCGGCCAACCGCTGATGAACCTCCCGGAGCCACCACTCAGCTTAGAGAGTCGACCAGGCTGCGCAGGCGGGCCGCGAACTCCTCGGGCGAGATCGTCCAGAGCCCTGCGCTCGCGTGCGCTCCGACGGCGAGTCGCTCGGCCAGCTCCCTGTCGGTGAGCACCCGCTCGAGCGCAGTCGCAAGTGCATCGACGTCGCCCGGCTCGACCAGCAGGCCGTTCACGCCGTCCTGGACGAGGTCGGGGATCCCGCCTACGCGACTGCCGACCACCGGCCGCGCCCGGCAGAAGGCCTCGATCACGACCCGGCCCATCCCCTCCGAGCGCGACGGCAGGACGAGGAGCGTCGACTCGTCGAGCGCCGCCGACACCTCGGGCTGCGACAGCCGCTCGCTCCAGGCCACCTGCTCCGGAAGCTCCCGCACGAGGCGCTCCACGATCGGCCTGAGGGTGCCCGAGCCGACGAGCCGCAGCCGCGCTCCCGGCACGCGCGCCCCTGCGCGGCGCCATGCCTCTGCGAGGCCGTCGACGTTCTTGTAGCGCTCGAGGACGCCGACGAAGAGCGCCTGGGGGCGCTCCGGCAGCGGCAGCGGCGGCGACTGCAGGAACGAGTCGAAGTCCATGTACGCGGGGAACTCATCCGCCGGCTCCAGGCCGAGCTCGCGGACGAGGCCGGTGGTGTATCCCGTCACGGTCCGGATCCCGTCGGCGTTGCGGAGCGCGGCGAGCGCGACCCGGTCGGCCACCGGGTTGAGCAGGCCGCGTAGACGCGAGCCGTAGAGGCGCGTCGGCGCGCGCCAATCACCGTGCAGGTCGGCGATCACGGCCGTGTCGACGCGCGCCAGCCTGCGGGCCGAGAGCGCGGCCGCGGTCTCGTGCGCCCCCTGCGCGAGGACGGCGGCGGGGCGGAACTCGCGTAGCTGGCGCGCGATCCGCACCGGCAGTGCCGCGAAGAACGCGGGCCCGTCGAGCGCGGGCAGCTCGCGGGAGAGGTGGAACGCGCCGTTCACGCCGTCGCCGGCGGCGAGGACGCGGTAGTCGAGCTCTGCTCCGATCGCGTCCCACTTCCGCTCGAGGCTCGGCGCGAGTGGAAGCTCGACCCGCCGCGACACGAACAGCACACGCGGCTTCACCGGCGCGCAACCTCGAGCAGCTTGGCCTCGAGCTCGCCGAAGACCGCCTCCGGCGCATAGCGCTCGACGGAGGCCGCTGCGGCTCCGCGCAGACGGTCGCGCAGCTCTCCGTCCGAGAAATAGCGGCTCACGGCGCCCGCGAGAGCGGCGATATCGCCGGCAGGGACGAGCAGCCCGTTGACGCCGTCGCGCACGACCTCGGCGACGCCCCCGGCCTCCATCGCGAGCACCGGCGTCCCGACGGCGAGCGCCTCGACCACCGTGTGGGGGAAGTTCTCCCAGCTCGAAGACAGGATCGTTGCGTCCGCGGCGTAGAAGAGCTCGACGACGCGCTCGCGGGGCTGCGCGCCGAGAAAGCTGACGCGGTCTTCGATTCCCAGTGCCCGAGCGCGGTCCTCGAGCTGCGCGCGGTCGGGCCCGTCACCCGCGATCAGGAATCTCACGTCGTCCGAGCCCGCGACGGCCTCGAGCGCGCGCTCGAGCGACTTCTGTGCCGTGAGTCGCCCTGCAAAGGCGATCGTGGCGCCGTTCAGGCCCAGGCCGGCGCGGAGCTCCTCGCGCGGCGGCAACGCGGGGACGGCGGGCGCCGGATTGGGCAGCACGCTGACGCGGCCCGGTTCGACTCCCCAGGCCAGCGCGAGCTCGCGCAGATACGCGCTCGGCGTGAACACGTGTGCCGCGTGGCGCAGCTCGACGTCCCGTGCGAAGCGCAGAAGGGCGACCGGCGCGCCGCCGCCCCGGTTGCTTTGGAACTCGTCGACGTTCCCTTCCGTTAGTCCGCGTCGCCGGGACCGCTCGAAAGCAGGGTCGGCCGTCAGCTTGACGACGTACGGCCGTCGTGCGAGCGACGCCCCGACCGCGCTGCGCCCGAACATCCCGGTCGTGTAGACGACGTCGGCCTCGCGCGCGCGCTGGTGGACGAGCGCGGCGCCGCGGTAGTGACGGACGCCGACCCGGTGATGACGGGGCACCGCGCGGACGGGATAGGCCTCGGCGGCGGGAGGAGCATCGGCGGTGGTCACGACCTCGACGCCGTGTCCCCGGCTCAGGAGATACGCGGCGACATCGGGAGCATGGCTTGCCGGGCCGCCGACGTCGGGCGGCCAGATGCCGGAGACGATCAGCACTCTCACGGCAGCACCGCCTCCAGCGGAGGGCCGGCTGTCGGCGCCGGCGCCGGTTCCCGCCGGATGCGGATGAAGAAGACGCTCCAGACGAGGCAGAAGGCGACGCTCGAGACGAGCACCGCGGTCGCCGCGCCGGTCGCGCCCCACTTCGCACCGAGCACGCCGACGAGCGGGATGAGCACGACCATCTCGATCCCGTGGGCCCAGATCCGCAGAGCCGGACGACCGATCGACACGGGGAACGACTTCGTCCAGCCGTAGACCATCCGCAGCGCGCCCGCGACGATCACGATTCGCGTGGCGTCGACGGCTCCGACGTTCTTCGCCGAGAAGAGCAGCTTCGCGAGCTCGTCGGTGAAGACGAGCAGCACCGGCAGGATCACCGCCGAGACCGCGGTCATCCCGACCATGTAGCGGCGAATCCCCGCGAAGACGACGTCGCGGGTGCCGCGTTCCCACGCCCGCGTCTGCTCGGTGAGGAGGATGAGGCGGGCCGGCGCGGACACGACGGCGAACGCCTGCTGCGGCGACATCGCCGCGCGGAAGAACGCGACCTGCCTCGTCGACGAGACGCGGCCGAGCACGAGGAGCGACAGCGGCGCGGTCAGCGAGATCACGGCCGTCGCCGCAGTCGACTGCGCGACGAAGGAGAGGATGCCGCGCCGCTCGCGGCCGAGCGGTGTGGCGCGCTGCTGCGGGAAGCGGCGGTACGCGACCCAGCCGGCGATGCTGACCGCGGCCGTCGCGACGACCTGCGCGGCGACGATGGCCGTGATCGTCGCCGTGAGCCCGCGCGGAGCGCCGACCACGATCGCGGTGAACCGAAGCGCCATCGACACGAACAGGAAGAACGCGCGGATGTCGTAGCGGCCACGCAGCAGGATCGCCACGCCGCCGACGTTCTCCGTGCATTGCGCGAGCGGGAGAAACGCGCCGATCATGAGCGCCGTGGTGAGTCCGCTTTGGTGCAGGAGCGAGTTGGCGACCGGTGCGAGCCCAAGGAGCAGGCCGGTCGCGAGCACGCCGCCGAGCAGCTTGAAAGCGATCGCGCTCTCGAAGAGGCGGCGCAGCCGTCCCCAGTCCTGCCGCACCGTGTAGCGAAACCCGAACTTGACCAGCGCCTCCTCCACGGTCAGGTCGAGCAGGCTCTGGACGAAGGAGGTCGCCGCGAGCACGAGGGCGTAGCGGCCGAAGGTCTCGGTCGAGAAGACGTGAAGGGCGACGACGGTGCCGAAGAAGCCGAGGGCTGCTGAGGCGTAGGTCCCGGCGGCGGCGGCCGAGCGGCGCCAGAAGAGCCGCGAGCGCATCAGGACGGTCATTCTAGGGAGAGCGTTACCTAGACTCGGTTCGTGGCCGTGGCCGAAACACTGGCGCTGAAGACGCGTGCCTTCATTCGTTCCGGCATCAGCCCCGGCGTGGCCGCGCTCTCGCTCGCCGTCCCGTTCCTCTTCCTCCACATCAAGTACCAGCCGGGCGTGCGCGTCCCGCTGGGGTCGACGCACCTCGGCGTCGAGATGTCCGACGTCGCCATCGTCGTCGTCGCCGCCTTCGCTTTGCGCGAAGGCCTACGCGCGGGCTTTGCCCCCCTGCGTCCCGCGCTTCCGCTCTGGATCGCAGCGGCGGGCCTCATCGTGTGGATCGCCGTGCGCTCGCAGTCGCTCACGCACCTCGTCACGGCAGCCAAGTTCTCGGAGTACGCGCTGCTTGCCGTCTCGCTCCCGCTCGTGCTTCGGCGGCGCGACGACTGGGAACTCGTGGCGGCAGTGGTCGTCGCCTGGAGCGTGGTCGCGACCGGCTTCGGCCTCCTCCAGATCTTCGGCCTCCACATCGCGGACGCGTGGGCGGCAGGGCGGCGGCAGCCCTCCTTCCTCGGTCACTCGGACTTCGCGGCGTTGTCGGCCTTCGCTCTCGCGATCGGGCTCGCCGCCGTCCTCATCGGGCGAAGGCGCATCGGCTGGGTCGGGGTCGTCGCAGGAGCGGCCGGGCTCATGCTCGCGGGGGCGACTGCGGGGTTGATCGGGACGGCCGCGGGCGCCGTCGGCCTGCTCTACGCCATCTCGAGACGGAGGCGGCTGGTGCTTCGCGACTTCGCCGTGAGCGGTCTCGTCGTCGCCGTCGTCGGAGCGGGGGTGCTCGTGCTGCGCGCGGGCGACTTCGAGCACTTCCTCCGGTTCCTCCATCTCAAGGGCGCCGAGGCGCAGACGTCGAACATCGAGACCTATTCGCATCACACGCTCCTCGCGTACATCGGCTACCGGATCTGGCGTGACCATCCCGTGGTCGGCGCGGGGTGGCAGGCTTCGACCGAGCCGGCGACGGTCGACCCGCAGCTCCCGGCCGCCCACCGCAAGTTCCCGGACGTGGCGCCGCTCGCCTTTCCGACACGCGAGCACGAATGGGGAGTGCAGAACGCCTACGTCCAGTCGGCCGCCGACCTCGGCCTCGTGGGCCTCGTGCTGTTCGTGACGCCATTCCTTCTCGCACTGCTTTTCGCACTGCGCGCGAACGCCCCGCCGGGAGCGGTGGCGACGTTCACGCTCCTCGCGGCGATGGGGATCTGGATCGGGCAGGGCATCGTGGCCGGAATCCCCCTCGATGCGGTCACCTGGCTCGGGATGGGTCTCGCGGCGACGGCGGTTGCGCAGAGGAATCAGTGCTCCCGGCCGTGAGTACGGTCTTGATTGGCCGGCGAGCAAGCGAGCCTTGCAAGGACGCAGGGAGCGCGCGTACTGGACCAAGTACGGGCGCGACCGAGGACGCAGCGAGGCGACGCTTTGCAGCCGGCCAGGCGGGGCGTACTTGCGGCCGGGAGCACCAAGGCGGCGGCTCGGGGAAAATGAGGCCGTGAAGACGCTCGTGACCGGTGGGGCCGGGTTCATCGGCTCGAATCTCGTCGACGCTCTCCTCGAGCGCGGCGACGACGTGCGCGTCCTCGACAACTTCTCGACCGGCAACCGTGCGAACCTCGCGGGCCGCGACGTCGACGTCGTCGAAGGGGAGCTGCGGTCGTACGAGCGCGTGCACGCGGCGACGCGCGGCGTCGAGGTCGTCTACCACCTCGGAGCGCTCGGATCCGTGCCGAGATCCGTCCAGGACCCGCTCACCTCGAGCGCGGTCAACGTCGAGGGGACGCTCAACGTCCTCCTCGCGGCACGCGACGAGGGCGTGAGGCGCGTCATCTTCTCCTCGTCGACCTCGGTCTACGGTTCGAGCCGCGAGCTTCCGACGTCCGAGTCGACCCCGACCGACCCGATCAGCCCGTACGGCGTCGCCAAGCTGGCGGCCGAGCGGTACTGCGTCAGCTTCAGCCGCGTCTACCACTCCTTCGAGACCGTCGTGCTTCGCTACTTCAACGTTTTCGGGCCACGCCAGAGCCCGGTCACGCAGTACGCGGGCGTCGTCCCGCTCTTCATCGCCGCAATCGACGCGGGCGAGCCGATCACGATCTACGGCGACGGCGAGCAGTCCCGCGACTTCACCTACGTCGGCAACGTCGTCGACGCGACGATCCGCGCGGCCGACGCGGCGGGTGCGAGCGGGCGGGTGTTCAACGTCGGCGCCGCTGCTCCGGCGAGCGTCAACCACCTCGCGGAGACGATCGGCACGATCCTCGGCAAGCCGGTCGAGAAGCGCTTCGAGCCTCCGCGCGCGGGCGACATCCGCGACTCCTGGGCAGACATCACGGCCGCGCGCGAGACGCTCGGCTATCGGCCGCAGATCGACCTCGCGTCGGGTCTCGAGCTCACGGCCGAGGCGATCCTTGCCCGGGTCTGACGCGCCTGAGACCCCGCCGCGCGTGAAGGTCCTGCGGGTGATCGCGCGCCTCAACATGGGCGGCCCAGCGCTCCATGTGGCGTACCTGACGGCTGGGCTCCAGGAACGCGGTTACGACACGACGCTCGTCGCCGGCTCGCTCGCGCGGGGCGAGGACTCGATGGCGTTCGTCGCAGACGGGCTGGGCGTCCAGGTCGTGCAGCTCGAGGAGCTCGGCCGCGAGATCTCGCCGCTTCGCGATCTCCGTGCGATGGTGCGGCTTGCCCGGCTGATCAGGCGGGAGCGTCCGCAGATCCTCCACACGCACACCGCGAAGGCCGGCACGGTCGCGCGCATCGCCGCGCTGATGGCCGGGTCGCGCAGGCCGCCGATCGTTGTGCATACGTTCCACGGCCACGTCTTGCGCGGCTACTTCGGACCGCTGCGGTCGCGGTTCTTCCGGCTGCTCGAGCGCTGGCTCGCGGCGCGCACGACCGCGCTGATCGCGGTCAGCCCGCAGGTACGGGACGACCTCGTCGAGCTCGGCGTCGCCCCGCGCGAACGGTTCGCTGTCATCCGGCTCGGCATCGAGCTCGACGAGCGCGTCGACCTCGCCCGGGACGGTCGCGCGGAGAGCCGTCGGTATCTCGGCATTCCGGAGGACCGGTTCGCCGTCGGATGGATCGGGCGCATGACCGCGGTGAAGCGGACGGACGACATCCTCGTCGCGTTCAAGCAGCTCCGCGACGGCGGCGTCGACGCCTGCCTCTGCCTCGTCGGGGACGGCCCCGACCGTCCGGATCTGGAGCGGCGAGCTCACGAGCTCGGCGTGATCCGGGACACGCTGTTCCTCGGCTACCAGGAGGAGGTGGCGCCGTTCTACGCGGCCTTCGACGCGCTCATCCTCCCGTCGGGGAACGAGGGCACGCCCGTCAGCGCGATCGAAGCGCTGGCGGCCGGCAGGCCCGTCGTGGCGACGAGAGTCGGCGGCGTGCCGGACGTCGTCCGGGACGGCGAGGACGGCTTCCTGGTGGACGCGGGCGCCACCGACGATCTTGCGGAGCGCCTCGCGCGCCTTGCGCGCGATCCGGAGCTCCGGACGCGGATGGGCGAGGCAGGGCGGAGCCGTGTGCTGCCGCGCTACGCGGTCGACCGGCTGGTCGCCGACGTCGACCGCCTGTATCGGACTCTCCTCGAGTCCGCGCCCACACGAGGGCGTCCCGATTAGGGCTTGTGGCTCTGAGCCACAAGCCTTCTTCAGCGCCCGGCCCGCCGAATCCGATCCGCGACGTCATACGCATCGACGACACGGCTCCGGTGGAGGTCGAGGTACGCGTCCATCAGGATCTCCCTGATTTCCTCCCGCCGCTCCCGCTCTTCGTCCTGCTCTCGTCGATACGCGACGAGGAAACGGCGAAGGTGGACGTAACTCGGCTTCGGTAGGCCCAGTTGAGCAGCGACTGCTCCGACGCGCCGCGCGATCTCGGCCATGGGCTCGGTGCGATCGTCGAGCGCGCGGACTGCCTCGAGGATCCGCAGGTCATAACGAGGCGCGATCTCGACCACACAACCAGGGTGCCGACGAAAGCCGGGTCGGCCGTGACGGAGGTGTGACGCAAGCGTGCCGCGAATTGACTTAGTGGCTCAGAGCCACAAAGTCCTCTTCGCCCCGGCTAGTGAGGCAGCCGTGCGTATGCGGCGAAGGCGGGCTTGCGCTTGCCGGCGGCCGTCAGGAGCCCCGACTGCCAGCCGACGTTGATGTTCGTGTCGTCCCGGAGCATGAACCACACCATCATGTCGATCCGCGGATTCGCCCGGGCGATCGCGTACGACTGGCTCACGTAAGCTGCCTGTCTGGCGAAGGAGACGCCGAACACCCGGTCGGGCGGCGTCTGCCAACCGTACTCCGTAAGCCAGATCCGCTTCTTGCCCCAGAGCTTGTTGACGAGGGCGATGAGCGTGTTGATGTTCCCTAGAGTCACGGCCGTGCCGCGCGGCTTCGACGAGGGCGTCTCGCTCGGCTTCCCGTAATACGGGTTGTGCGCATAGGCGTCGAGGGTGCGGAGGCCGGCGCGCCGGGTCGCGGTCATGAACGCAAGCGGGGACATCGACGGCCGGCTCGAGCGAGCCTGGTTGTTGCCGCGAGGCCCGGTCACGCCGCAGCCGACCTTCTCCCCGGCGAAGTTCGTGAAGTGCACGCCCTGCCAGATCGCCGTGCAGATTCGCGCGTACGAACGCGGGCTGACGAAGCGGCCGCCCGACGTCTGCTGCAGCCAGTTTGGGTTCGCGGGCTCGTTCCACGCGAGCCAGTACCTCACCGCGGGCAAATAGACCTCGTCGAACGAATCCGTGTTCGGGATGTACTTCCCGCTGTAACGCGTCGCAGCGGCATAGGCGAAATTGCGGAGGTCGTTGTAGTTCGACGGCGGCACGTTCTTCGCCTTGCCGCCGTTCGCCCACGAAGGAGTGAACAGGATCGTGAGCATCACCTGGATCCCGTTCTGCGCCGCGTAGCGGATCGCGCGGTCGTACAACGTCCAGTCGTAGGCGTCGTCCGCCGGATTCTGGGGATGGGCAGGACGGCGCTTGGCGACGTCGGGCCAGTTGAGGTTGATGCGGATGAGCTGCGTCCGCAGCTGCTTGAGCGTCGAGAACGTGAAGGCGGGATCGCCGCGGAGCGCCATCGCGTCGTCCTGGAGCCCGACGAGAAGGTGCCGCTTCGCCTGCGCTGCGGGCACAGCGAGAGCCGAGGCGATGAACACGATCGCCGAGATCACCCCGAGACGCTTAAGCAACTACAGGCTCCCGACCCGTGCTGGGAAGCATCTTCCGCAGCCCTTCCTCCAGCTCGACCTGCGGCTCCCACCCGAGCAGCTGACGCGCACGGGTGATGTCCGGCTGGCGAACCTGGGGATCGTCGACCGGAAGGGCCTCGTACACGATCTCGCTCTTCGAGCCCGTGACACGAACGACCGTCTCGGCGAGCTCATTGAGCGTGTACTCATTCGGATTCCCGATGTTGACCGGGAGATGCTCGCCCGAATCCGCCAGCGAGACGAGCCCGCGAATCAGGTCGTCGACGAAGCAGAAGCTCCGAGTCTGAGTGCCGTCACCGAACACAGTTAGGGGCTTGCCCTCCTGGGCCTGTCTGACAAACGTCGGTATCGCACGGCCGTCATTCGGCCGCATGCGGGGCCCGTAGGTGTTGAAGATACGGACGATCGCCGTGTCGACGCCCTGCTGGCGATGGTAGGCCATCGTCATCGCCTCGGCATACCGCTTGGCCTCGTCGTACACGCCCCGCGGGCCGATCGGGTTGACGTTGCCCCAGTAGGTCTCGGGCTGGGGATGAACCTGCGGGTCGCCGTAGACCTCGCTCGTCGAAGCAAGAAGGAACCGCGCGCGCTTGAACTTCGCCAGGCCGAGCGCGTTGTGCGTGCCGTAGGACCCCACCTTGAGCGTCTGCAGCGGTAGCCGGGCATAGTCGATCGGGCTCGCAGGGCTCGCGAGGTGGTACACGACGTCGACCGACTCGTCGATCTCCAGGTGCTGGGTGAGATCGTGGTTCAGAAAGAGAAAAGCGTCTCCGCGCAGGTGCTCGACGTTCTGGAGCGAGCCGGTGTCCAGGTTGTCCACGCAGAGGACGCGGAAGCCCTGCGCGATGAGGTGGTCACAGAGATGAGAGCCGAGAAAACCGGCCCCACCGGTAACGACGGCGGCGGGCATCGGCGGGATGCTACCCGCCTCCCCCGAACAGGGCGGAAGACTTTACGAGGGCTTTACAGGGGCCTCTCCCCGCGTAACGTTTACGCGGTGGAGACTCGCAGGCACAAGCATCTCGTCCTGATTCTCGCCCGCGAGCTCGCGTCGAACCTGGCAACTCCGACGCTGATCGCCGACGCCGAGGGCACGCTCGTGTTCTACAACGAGGCCGCGGAGGCCATCGTGGGACGCTCCTTCGCCGAGGCCGGAGAGCTGCCGGTCGAGGAATGGAGTCAGAGCTTCGCTCCTCGAACGGCCGAAGCCGAGCCGCTGCCGCCGGAGCGGCGCCCCGTCTGGATCGCGCTCAACGAGCACCGCCCCTCGCACCAGAAATTCTGGATCACGGGCGCGGACGGCGTCGACCGCGAGATCGCCGTGACCGGATTCCCGCTCTTTGCGCACGCGGACGAGTTCGTCGGGATCCTCGTGATCTTCTGGCGCGACTGAGCCAGGATGCCGGAATGCGCCTGAAGATCTGGGGCTGTCGCGGCTCCGTCGCGACTCCGGGGCCTGAGACGGTCCGCTACGGCGGGAACACGTCGTGCATCGAGGTGATGCTCGAGGACAACGACGCGATCCTTGTTCTCGATGCCGGCACCGGAATCAGGCAGCTCGGCGAGGAGCTCGAGCGACGCGGCGTCCGAGGCAGATCCATCTCTGCCTAACGCATCTCCACCTCGACCACCTCGAAGGCCTGCGCTTCTTCGCCCCGCTGTGGAACAGCGAGGTCTCGCTCGAGATCTGGGGCCCTCCGTCCCCGCTCCTCAGCCTGCAAGAACGCATCGCCCGCTACTTCTCCCCTCCGCTGTTCCCCGTCGACCTTCGCGACGTTCCGGCCGACTCTCTCGTTCCACGATGTCCCGAAGAGAGCCGTGGAGCATCGACGGCGCATCGTTGACCGCCGACCTCGTCGTGCACCCCGGGCCGACGATCGGCTACCGGCTCCAGACGCCGCAGGGAAGCATCGCGTACATCCCCGACCACGAGCCCGCGCTGGCAGGCGCGATCGGATCCACGCCGGCCGACTGGATCTCGGGGTCGTCACTCGCGGCCGGCGTCGACGCCCTTCTCCACGACTCGCAGTACTTCGAGGAGGAGTACGCGGAGCGCGTCGGTTGGGGTCACTCGAGCGTTGCCGATGCGGTCGCGTTCACACGTGCGGTCGGCGCGAATCGGCTTGTGCTCTTCCACCACGAGCCCGACCATACCGACGACGAGCTCGAGCGGCTCGAGGCGCATGCGCAGGCGCTCGTGAACGGGAACGATGCGCCGCTTTGCCTCGCGCACGAGGGAATGGTGGTCGAGGTTCCCTAGCGCAGGTTCTTATTCGGGCGATTCCCGCGATCGCGAAGGCTTTAGGCCCAGAGACGCTCGCGCGTGCGATGCGCCATCGACGGCGGCGGGCCGTCCAGGCGCGGCGCCCGCGACAAAGTGTAAGCGATTGCCGCGAGCCAAGGAGCGCCGAAAAGGAGCGAGAGCCAAAGCGCGTTCATCGGTTGATGATGCCAGCCACGCAGCGAGCTACGGGGGCGACCGGCGCACCTTTGCCAGATTCCTTACATATGCAACCGGACTCACCCACGGAGTGGGTCGACGATGGGCCGGCGAAACCTGACGCGCGGCCCCCATGTTTCGACTCTCGGACCGTCTCAGCGCAAATCCTTGTTTCGACTCCATGCCCACCTCGGCAGTGTCCCACCGTGCTGCTCCGTGTCGCTCCGCGATGGCCCGGCTCTCTCTTCCGGGTCACACGCGGGTCACACGACCGGTCGCTACGGCTTCGCGTCGAGCAGGTCCGCGAGCTGGTTCCCCGCCTCCCGATGCTGCTCAGGGAAAGCACCGCCGTACTCGCGGAGGGTGACGCCCGGATCTGCGTGGCGGACGCGCTCTTGCACAACCTTCGGGTGGACGCCAGCCGCGCCGGCGACGGCGCGCCGCCCTTGCCTCCCGCACGAGGGAATGGTGGTCGAGGTCCCTGACCCCGCCGGCGCCGGAGCTGAAAACGATCCTCGCGTTCGCCGGCCGTCTTAGAGTGGCCGCCGAGTTCATGCTACGCAAACAAGCGACCTTCTAGGCCGCGCAGCTCTGTGCCCGCCTGAAGACGGTCCCTGCCGTGGACTGAAGCACCGCACGCCAGCAGGTCGTATCGATCTCTCGTGCTCGCTCCGTGCTGGCGAGGAGCCAACTGGCCTTGACATCGCGAGCTGAAGATCCAAACGGAACCAGATCGACCTTTCGTTCCAGGCGCGGGCCGAACACGGGATAACCGAAGTCGTTTGCACTCAAGGCGAGACCGACTGTCGCCCGTCTCGGAACCTCGTCGTCGAAGAAACGAAGGGCCGGCTCGATCTCGGGAGCGTGACGCGACTGAACCTGTGCTCGGGTCATGCTCCAAACGGAGACTGCTGGACTCCGATCGAGGAGACGAAGGCCCGAGGGCTTCTCGACGTAGTGGACGAGGGCTAGAGCCATTGTCGTCACGCCAAGCGCTGTTGCCGCCCACGCTGCTTCTGATCGGGTAAGGGCCATACCCCAGGCCGCAGCAGATAGGGCGACGGGAAACACGAAGAAGCGTCCCAGCCACGGGTTGTACGTGAGGCTGACGGCGACAAGCACGAACCACAGGGTTGGGGCAAGCACCGCCACGACCGCGATCATCGGAATCGACCTGCGACGCACCGACACAACACCGGCGACAGTCGACACGAGCACGAACAACAGTCCGACGGGCCCGAACCACGAAGCGGTGTCGCTAGCGGTCGTCGCGGACGACGCCACGGTGTCGCCGATCGCGAGATATCCCTGCGGTTTTCCGAGGAGCTCGTACAACCTCGTTAGCGCCGGTCGCCCGACCTCGTTACTGAGGAGGAAGAGCAGCAGCGGTGAGCCGATCACACCCCCAGTCAGAAGCCCCCGCAGCCTGGTATAGCGGTTCCTGGCGCCCAGTGTCAGTCCAAATCCAACAAGAACCGCGGCCCCGAGATAGAGCAGGATGTCCTTCCCCTGCGCCCCGGATACATCGAACATGTCCACAGCGGTGCCAAAGGCCGTGAGTAGGTTCTCCCGTGGATGAAACAGCGCGGTCAGCCCCTGTACGCCCGACTGATCGCCGAGGATGTGTCCGGTCTCGACCGCGTTGACGACGTACCAGAACGAACCAGCCATCGTTCCCAACGCCAGACCCAGCACACGCCACCTCCGGCGCTGGCGCGGCGGAGCGACCAGGGCTAACGCGAGGAGGACGAAGAGACCGTAGATAGCCGTGAACTTCGTTCCGACGGCCAGGGCGACCGCGAGAGAGGCGAGAACAGAGTCGCGCAGCCGGTGGCTGATGACGAACACGGCTGCAGCCACCAGGAACGAGGCCACGAGAATGTCGTTCTTCGCGACCGTCGATTGCAGAAGGACGATCGGTAGCGTCAAGAACAGCAGCAAACCGAACGCGGCTTGGGCTCGGGGTAGTCCGAGCAGGCGTGCAAAAGCAAAGACTCCAACCGCGCATGCGAGCATCCCGAGCAGCTGGACGAAGCCGGCGAACGTCTCGTCTCGCGTCACACCGAGGACGAACGCGCTTCCAATCTCGCCGATTGGCGGGTTGAAGTTGAGACGCTGATCGTAAGCAGCGTGGATGTAGCCCACTCGCCCCGACTGGAGCCAGAAGGCGGCGCGAGCGAGGTGATAGTTCAGTGGATCCCAGCCGTTCGGCGGCGTCCCTAGAACGAGAGCGAGGAGATAAGACAACGCACCGCCGACCGCGATCGCGAGGACGAGCAAGGGCGGATGTCGCGTCAGCAGCCGCAAAGTGAAGCCGCCAAGTCGCACCGGTTTAGGCCGATCGGCAAGCAGCCAAACCCCGACAGCGGCCACAAGCACGACAAACGCACCCGCGATCAAGGTGCCGCGGCGAACGTCGCCGGAGACAGACAGAAGGAGGAAGAGTCCGACGAGCTCAGCGAAGGCCGCGACGTAGGCGACGAGCAGCAGCTCGGCCACGTTCCGAGCCCGCAGGATGACGCCAACCAGAAGCCCCGTTGTACCCAGGAGCGCAAGCAGCAGCGCGCCGAGAAGCACGCTGCTCACTGGCCCCGCCGTGACGCTCCGCTGAGCGTACGCAAAGTCCGCCTCGCCCTAGCGCAAGTCCTTGTTCAGCTCCATGCTGAACCACGCTCCGAACGAACCCGAACGGAGAACCGAAAAGAGGCGGCAGACTTCACCAAGCCCTTGCACCGGCTTTTCCAAGAGCGGCGCACACCGAGCTTGTGAGGATCCGCGAGTAGGACGCCGGTACGCGTGAAAACGTAGACGCACGAATGTTCCCACGGCTGATCGAAATACTGGAACAAGCGCCACTCATGGCTGGCTGTGACGAGCTGGACGAGGTCGTCACGCTCGAAGTCGTGGACGTGGAATACGTTGTCGTCCTTCGTCGGGACGATCGGGACGGAGACGACGATGTGACGCCTGGCTCGGCGAATCCAGTCGAGATACACGTCGTAGCTGTCGAGGTGCTCGATGGTCTCGAACCCGACGGCGACGTCGAACTCGAACGACGGCTGCCATGAGCGGAGATCGGCTTCGACGAACCTCCTCCGACGGTGCTCTTTGACCGTGACGACCGACGTGTCGCGATCGACTCCGTAGTAGGTGATATCGCCGTGCGTGTCGAGGATCAGCGCGCCGTACCCGATCCCGCACGCGGCGTCGACGACGACGTCGCCGGGACGGAGGAAGCCCGCGGCGAGGGCGTAGCGGGCCTCGTGTCCGGCCGTAGCACGCCGTCCGACCATCGCGGGAGTGAGGCGCTCGACGCTCAGCGGAGGTCCTTGTTCGACTCCATGTCAAACCACATCGCGAACAGCGTGAACTGCGAGCCGAAGATGAGGAGCAGGGCCACCAGCACCACCGTTCCCACCGAGACCGCGTTGCCGAGGAACCGGAGCACGACTTCCGCGACCCCGAGGCCGAGCCCGAGCAGTGTCATCAGGAAGCCGAGGGCGTAGAAGAAGACCAGCGGATGAAAGTCACGGATGACGTACTTCTCCCGCATCCGCCAGAAGAAGCCCTTGACCAGGAGCCACGAGATGCGCGGGACGACCCTGCGGATCCTGATCCCCGACTTCTCCCCGACGCCGTATACCGGCCGCGAGGGGACGTCGCGCACCCGCGCGTTCCAGACGTTCAGGTGGACGAGCATGTCGTTGGGAAACCCGTAGCCGGGGTAGACACGGTCGAGATCGAGCTGCTCGAGGATGTCGCGGCTCGCAACCGTGTAACCGGATTGCGAGTCGGCGACGTGCCAGTAGCCCGACGCGAGCTTCGTCAGGAACGAGAGGACGGCGTTGCCGAGATAGCGCGAGCGTGGAATCACCCGCCACGCCTCGCCCGAGAGCAACCGGTTCGCCTTCGTATAGTCCACCTCCCCACGGGCGACGGGGAGTGCGAGCCGTTCGAGGTCGGCGGGGTCCATCTGGTTGTCGGCAGCCATCACGCAGGCGAGGTCGATCCCCTCGGCGACCACGCGCTGATAGCCGGTCACGATCGCCGCGCCGACGCCGGCGTTCTGCTCGTGCCGCACGACCTCGACTCTCCCATCGCCAAGGTCACGCGCAACATCCGCGGTCCTGTCACCCGACGCGTCGTCGACGACGATGATCCTGTCGACGAACCCGGGAATGCCGCGAATCGTCGTCGCGACGAGCGCTTCCTCGTCGAAGGCCGGCACGACGACCGCGACGGTCTTTCCCTCGAGCACGTTGCCTAGGCCGTTCGGCGGCGGAGCGTGCGATCCCAGACGATCGCGGCGGCCAGGCCGAGCAGCAGTCCCACGAAGCCGGCCACGACGACCGAGTTGCGCCGGCTCCGTGCGGTCGTCCTGACAGCGACCGCACGCGTCAGGACGCTGGGCCGCTCGACCTCCTCCGCCTGGATGACGAGCTGCCTGGCCTGAAGCTGATCGTCGAGCACCGCGCCGAGCTGCACGCCAAAGACGGCCTTCGAGGTCGCGTCGGACGATCTGCTCGCCTGGCGGCGGATCGCGTCGATCTGTGCCTGGTCGGAGTTGATCTGATCATTCAGCGTCTGGATCTTCCGGTCGGAGTAGCCGGAGAGCCGCTGCACGACGATCTGCGCCAGGGCGTTCGCCGCCGCCTGTGCTTTGCGCCTGGTCGACGCCTGCACGGTCAGCTTCACGAGCGGGTTCGCCGTCGTGCGCACCGTGCTCGTACCGACACCCGAAGAGATCGTCTGCGTCGAGATGTGGCCCCGAAGGGAGCCGGGGCTCATCCCCGCCTGCTGTGCCGCGCGCGTCACCGCGATCTCGGAGCGGGCGATGCTGTTGACGGTCGACGGGTTCGCCTGCGGGCCCTGGAGGAGGATGCCGCCGACGGCGCTGTAGGACGCGCCGAGGTAGACGTTCGCGCTCGCCTTCCACACCTGCTTCCCACCCAGTGAGATCAGGTAGCCGATGATCGCGCCGGCGACGAGACCCGCGAGCGGGAGCCACCAGCGCGAGACGATGACGTGCCAGTAGCGCCCGAGGTCGACCTCCTGCTCGGCGTCGTGCTCTTTGTCGCGACTGCTCAAGGCGCGGCGACTCTAGCCGACGCCCATTCCCACTGGGCCTGCAAACCGTCGTCGAGCGACGTCGTGGCGCGCCAGTCGAGGTCGCGCTCGATCCGGCGCGTGTCGGCCGAGGTCCGCCGCACGTCGCCGGCTGCATGGCGCCCTTCGACCAGCTCGAGCGTTCGACCCGAGACGCGCTCGAGCGTGGCGATCACGTCGCGAACGGTCGCCTCGGCCCCGCCGCCGACGTTGTAGAGCGCGCCAGCTGACGCCCGGTCCATCGCCGCGATCGTGGCGTCGACGCAGTCTGCGACGTAGGTGAAGGAGCGGCTCTGGAGGCCGTCCCCGTAAAGCTCGAACGAGGAGCCTGCCGTCAGCGCGCCGACGATCCGCGCGAGCGCCATGTCGGGACGCTGCCGCGGGCCGTAGACCGTGAAGTAGCGGAGCACGACCGCGTCGAGCCCGAACTCCTTCCCGTAGGCGTACCCAAGCTGCTCGCAGCCCAGCTTCGTGATCCCGTAGGGCGAGATCGGGCGCGGTTCGACGTCCTCGCCCGTCGGGTAGGACTCGGCGTCCCCGTAGACCGACGACGAGGAGGCGAAGACGACGCGAATGCCTGCGGCTGCCGCGCTCTCGAAGACGCGCCGCGTCGCAAGGAGGTTTCGGCGCACATAGTCCTCGAAGACGTCGCCGAAGCTCCGCACGCCCGGCTGGCCGGCGAGGTGGAAGACGCCGTCGAAGCCGTCGAGCGAGAGGCTCTCGTCGGCGAGATCTAGCCGTGAGACGTCCAGGCCCGCCGCGTTCTCCTCCTTCAGCGCGGGGTCGTAGTAGTCGGTGAAGCAGTCGACGCCGACGACCTCGTGGCCGCGCGCGATCAGCGCTTCCGAAAGATGCGAGCCGATGAACCCGGCCGCCCCTGTGACGACGTATCTCATT
>CAVQEP010000002.1:0-10742 GCA_963711545.1 uncultured Actinomycetes bacterium | reverse complement strand
ACCCAATGGAGGGAGGCCCCGCAAACGCCGCGATCCTCGTGACGGAGCGGGCTCGAGCAGGTTTACGCGCGGGCTCGCAGGCCCCCTTTTAGACAGGTGGTGGTGTCAAGGCCCGCTCGCGCCGTCCGGTCGAGCCTCGTCCGCCAGCCCGGCGCGCAGCGGGATCCCTCTCGGCCAGCCGGCGCCGCCGAGGGGACATGGCCGGAAAACCAGGGTCAGACCCCGGTTGTTCCGGCCCGGGCCGGCGGGGGCATGGCGGTAGGGTCGAAAGCGTGACCGTGTCTCCCCAGGCGGCCGAAGCGGGCGGCTCCAGTGCTGCCCGAGAGGGCGGTCGCCCGCGTCTCCTCCTGAGCATCGATTTCGAGGACTGGCACCAGCTCGTGCACCGACGCCTCGGCCTGCCGGACTGGGACCGGCCACACGCGGCACTCGAGCGCCAGACGACGATCGTCCTCGACCTCCTGGACGAGCTGAACGCCCGCGCGACGTTCTTCCTGCTCGGGATGACCGTTGCCCGGTACCCCGAGCTCGTCGCGGAGATCGTCCGGCGCGGACACGAGCCGGCATGCCACGGCCACGCTCACCGCGCGGTCTACGTACAGACACGCGCCGAGTTCCGCGACGACGTCACCCGCGCTCTGGAAGTGATCACGAGCGCTATCGGAAGGGCTCCGGTCGCCTACCGCGCCCCGGCGTTCTCGATCACCCGGGAGACATCGTGGGCTTACGACGTTCTGGCCGAGGCAGGCATGACCTACGACTCGAGCCAGTACGACTCGCCGCGGATCCGCGACCGCATCGCCGGGATCCCCGCTTCGCCGTACCGCCTCCGCGCGCCGGGCGGCCGCGAGCTCTGGGAGCTGCCGGTCGCGGCACGCGGCCCGCTGCCCGTCGGGGGCGGCGCCTACTGGCGCGTCCTCCCGCCGCGCCTGCTGGACCGGGCCCTCGCGGACGTGCGCCGGCAGAACGCCTACCCCGTTCTGTATTTTCATCCCTACGAATTCGACGAAGAGCCGCTCAAGGCGGCGCTTCCATCTTCAGCATCCGCCCGCCAGCGCCTCACCGCGACGTCGAGGAGCCTCTGGCGGAACACGGGACGGCAGCTCGTCACCCGGCGGCTGCGGGAGGTGGCCCGGCGCTACGAGCTGCTGAGCTACGAACAGGCATATGACGACATCCACCGACTCTACGGGACGCGTACGCGAGCACTTTCGCAAGAAGGCGTTCTCGTTTGACCACCTCTACGACGAGGACCACGCGCTGCAGCGCGCCCTCCGTCCAGGCCTCTTCAACCGTCGCGAGTTCGCCCTCGAGGTGGCGCGCGAATACGACGCCCCCCGCGTCCTCGACGTGGGCGGCGGCTCCGCGCGCATCGGCGAGCCGTTCCTCGAGCAGGGAGCCTCGACCTACGTGGACGTCGACCTCTCCGATTCGATGCTCGAACTGGCCCGGGCGCGCCTCGAACGCTTCGGCGACAAGGTGACGCTGATCCAGGGGGACTTCCTCGCGGCCGACATCCCGGGCTCCTTCGACGTCGTCCTCGCCCTCGGCTACTTCGACTACATCGAGGACGCGCCGGCTCACGTTCGCCGGATCTCCGAGCTCCTCGCCCCGGGCGGGTCGGTGGTCTCGAGCTTCCCGCGTTGGACGTGGACGAAAGGGCCGGTGCGGAAAATCCGCTACGAGGTCATCAACAACTGCCCGATCTTCGACTACACCCGCGACGGGCTGATGGAGCTCTTCGCCGGCTACTCGGCGATCGACGTCCGGCCCGGCAAGAGCGGCTTTCTCCTGCGGGCCAAGAAGTAATCCGCCAGTGTCTTCGCCCTACGAGGTGAGAGCGGTGAAAGGCAGGTAGTTCGTCAGGTCGACGTCGCCCAGCTCGGGCAGCTGGTCGCGCCAGCAGATCGCCTCAGGGAACGCGCTCTTCTGGGCTGACGTCAGCCAGGCCGGGAAGCGTGCCTCCTGCGCCTGCGTCGTCAGCGCCGCGCGAATGGCCTGCGACACGGTCGCGACCGGCAGAGAGCCGAGCGGGAGCGGCGGCCCGAGCGGCCGCACCTGCACCGTTCCCAGCGGCGACCAGAGAGAGGCCCAGCGGCCGGAAGCGAGATTCATGAGGCGCAGCGGCGCTGCGGAGGCGACCGCATAGCCCATCTGGCGACCCCCGAGCCAAGGCGCCCGCGACTTCGCCTCGACGAGGCGTACCTGCAACTCGCCGTAGGTGTCATGGAAATCGGCGATCTGGGCGGCGCTCGGCCCTGACACCCTGAACCTGCCCTCGATCCGTGCCCTCCGGAGCTCATCCCCGATCACAGCGCGCGCGACAGCGAGGCTCGTCCGCGCCTGGGCGATCGCGGACAGGTACGCGCCGCGGGAGCCGCCGAATCGAGAGGACACGATCGAGCGCTCGGCGGCGAGGATCTCGGCCGCGCTCACCGGGGCCGCCCGCTGCTGGACAGCCCGAGCGAACGCGTTCGAGAACGCGAGCTCCGGGTCGCCGGTCAGCTTGAGGAGCGGCTGGAGGGCGGACCACCGAACCGCCGCAGTGCCGAGCCGGCAACGGAGGCCCGGCGGAAGTATCAGCTGGCCCTCGGTCTTCGACTTGTCGAAGCCGCGGCCGGCGGCGTGCGGACCGTTGCACAGCTTTGAGTTCCGGGTCCAGAGGTACACGCAGGCGGCGCGCCACTTCTGAGGATCCATCTCACCCGGCCGCGTCTTCCACTGTGCCCAGCCCCACGACCAGATCGAGTTGAACTTCATCTCGCGGGCGACGTAGCGGGCCGCGAGCACCTGCCACTTGACGGTCTGGAACCAGGGCCCGGCCGCGAGCCCCTCACGGCCGCCCGTCCCCTTGGTCGTCTGGAAGCCGACGAAGATGCCGAGCTTCGAGGGCGGTATCCCCATCTTCGTGAAGTCGAGAATGCCCGAGCGAAACGACGTCCGAAGCGTGCGGTTGCCGAGGATGGGCCCCTGCTTGTAGATCAGCGGCGCCGGGAAGTAGACCTCGCGCACGATGCCCGCGACGTCCGCGACCTGGCGCCACCAGTCGAGCGCGGGCCCCGGGGCCGTGTAGGGCGCGCTGTTGACGAGCAGCCACGGCTGGGCACCCCGGGCGCGCAGGGTCTGCAGGAAGAGCAGGACGTTCGCGCGGTACTGGGTGTTCGTCGGCGACCAGGGCGTGGCGAGCCACGAGCCGAACAGCTCGTTCTCCGCGATCACGGGATTCGAGCAGTCCATCGAGCCTGCCGCGTACTCGTAGAACTTGTTCGCCTTGTCGACGATCGTCGCGGGATCGGCCGGCGCGCTCGGTGTTCCCACGCGCCGGTTCAGGTAGAGGTCGAAGTAGACCGTCTGGGCGCCGGCTGCACGGAGCTTCGGCGGGAAGATGTAGTTCGACGCCAACGCGACGACCCCGGGCTTCGCGAAGATGTTCCAGAACGGGACCGAGCCGTCGGCGAAGTCGAGCCACACAGGCGTCTGCGTCGGAAGCACGCAGTTCGCCTGCAGACGCGCCGCACCGCCCGACGATGGCCCGATCGTGAGCGCGACAGCCGCCGCGGCGACGAGGACCCCGAGTCTCCTCACGGGGCCAAGAGTAGCCGCGGGGCCGGGCAACGCCCGGCCCCGCTTACGAACGCTTAACTACTCGGCGTCCTTGTCGAGCGGAGAGTCCACCTCGGGGACCTCCTCGGCCTCGAGATCGCTCCGGGAGGAGCTCCCTCCGTCCTCGACACCCGGCTGACCGCCGAAGTCGAGGCCGAGCGACTCGAGATCGAGACCGTTGCCGCTGTCGGAGTCGATCTCCTCGAGCGCGGCGAGCAGCTGCTCCTCGGTCGCCGGCCGCATGATCGCGGACGCGGGCACCTTGTCCGAGGGCCCGATCTCGATCGTCCGGTACTGCTTGAGCCCGGTCGCCGCCGGGATCAGCTTCCCGATGATGACGTTCTCCTTGAGCCCGACCAGGCGATCGACCTTGCCCTCGATCGACGCGTCGGTGAGGACCTTCGTCGTCTCCTGGAACGACGCGGCCGAAAGGAAGGACTCGGTGGCCAGAGAGGCCTTCGTGATCCCGAGGATCAGCGGCTCGAACGTCGCCTGCTCCTTCTTCTCCTTCTTCACGCGCAGGTTCTCGCGCTCGAGCGCCGCCTTGTCCACGAGCTGGCCCGGAAGCAGGTCGGTCTCGCCGGCGTTCTCGACGCGGACCTTCTTCAGCATCTGTCGCACGATCAACTCGATGTGCTTGTCGTGGATCTCGACGCCCTGCGACTTGTAGACCTTCTGCACCTCGCCGACGAGGTACAGCTCGGTCTCGGTGTAGCCCTTGAGCCGGAGCAGGTCGGACGGGTTCAAGGAGCCCTCGTGCAGCGCATCTCCGGGCTCGACGTCCTGACCCTTGGTCACGAGCATCCTCGTTCGCCGCGGCAGCTGGAGCGGCTTGGGCTCGTCGTCCGTCTGGGAATCGATGGGGATGATCGTCACCTTCGGGCCACGCTCGGTGTCCTCGATGTCGACCTTGCCGCCGACCTCCGCGAGCGTGGCGGCACCCTTCGGGTTACGCGCCTCGAAGATCTCGACCACACGCGGGAGGCCGTGCGTGATGTCCGCGCCGGCGACACCGCCGGTATGGAACGTCCGCATCGTCAGCTGGGTCCCGGGCTCGCCGATCGACTGCGCCGCGATGATGCCGACGGCATCGCCGATCTCGGCGATCGCCCCGGTGGCCAGGAACGTCCCGTAGCAGGCGCGGCACACACCGAACTCACTGCGGCACTTCAGCACCGAGCGAACAGGCAGCTTCACCTCGTGGGCCGCGTCGCCGAGCTCCTCGATGATCTCCTCGACGACGGGCAGCGTGAGCTCCTCGCCCTTCTCGGCCAGCACCGTCTTGCCGGGCTTCCCGCTCGCGAGGGGCTTGTGGTAGTCCTCGGCCAGCGTGCGGCCGAGGACGCTCTTGTTGATCCCCTCGGGTGCGAAGATCGGGAGCTCGATGAACTCCTTCGTCTTGCAGTCGTCCTCGCGGATGATCACGTCCTGCGACACGTCGACGAGGCGCCGCGTGAGGTAGCCCGAGTCGGCCGTGCGCAGCGCCGTGTCGGCGAGGCCCTTGCGTGCACCGTGCGTCGAGATGAAGTACTCGAGCACCGACAGGCCCTCCATGAAGTTCGCCTTGATCGGCCGCTCGATGATTTCACCCTTCGGATTCGCCATCAGCCCGCGCATGCCGGCGAGCTGGCGGATCTGCTTGGACGATCCGCGTGCGCCCGAGTTGGCCATCATGTAGATCGGGTTGAGCTCGTAGAAGGTCTTTTCCATCGCGGCCGCGACGGCGTCCGTTGCTTCGGTCCAGATGCTGACGATCGACTCGTGACGCTCCTCGTCGGTGATCAGCCCCCGCTCGTACTGCGCCTCCACGAGCGAGACACGGTCCTCGTACTCGGCGAGGATCTCCTCCTTCTCCGGTGGGATGACGATGTCGTTCTTCGAGATCGTCACGCCCGCCTGAGTGGCGTAGTTGAAGCCGAGGCTCTTGATCATGTCGAGCACGGCTGCAATCGAGTGAGCGCCGTAGTTGTCGACGAGCACGGCGATGAAGGCGTCGAGCTCGCGCTTCGGCAGGGTGCGGTTGATGTAGTCGTGCAGCGGGTCGGAGCCGTCGTAGTCCTCGACGGCCTCCTCGAGCACCCGCTCGACTTCCGAGTTGAAGATCACGCGGCCCGCAGTCGTCAGGATCAGATCGCCGTTCCAGCGGAACTCGATCGGCCCCTGAAGCTTGATCTGGCCGGCCTCGAGCGCATGCTCGACCTCCTCCTCGGACGCGAAGCGCGGCGGCCGCGGCTTGAGCTTGTCGACGGTCGTGGACTCGAGATCGGTCTCGCAGTACGTGAGGTAGTACGTCCCGAGGACCATGTCCTTCGTCGGAGTGGCCAGAGGTCGGCCGCTCGCGGGCGAGAGGATGTTGTTCGACGAGAGCATCAGGATCCGCGCCTCGGCCTGAGCCTCCGCCGAGAGCGGGAGATGCACTGCCATCTGGTCGCCGTCGAAGTCGGCGTTGAACGCGTGGCAGACGAGGGGATGCACCTGGATCGCCTTGCCCTCGACCAGCACCGGCTCGAACGCCTGGATCCCGAGACGGTGCAGAGTCGGCGCCCGGTTCAGGAGCACCGGGTGCTCGGCGATCACCTCCTCGAGGACGTCCCAGACCTCCTCGGTCATCGAGTCGACGTACTTCTTCGCCGCCTTGATGTTCTGGACCGACTTCCGCTCGACGAGCCGGCTCATGATGAACGGCTTGAAGAGCTCGAGCGCCATCAGCTTCGGCAGCCCGCACTGATGCAGCTTCAGGTTCGGGCCGGACACGATCACGGACCTACCCGAGTAGTCGACGCGCTTCCCGAGCAGGTTCTGGCGGAACCGGCCCTGCTTGCCCTTCAGCATGTCGGACAGCGACTTGAGCGGCCGGTTGCCCGGGCCGGTCACCGACCGGCCGCGGCGGCCGTTGTCGAACAGCGCGTCCACAGCCTCCTGGAGCATCCGCTTCTCGTTGTTCACGATGATCTCGGGAGCCCCGAGGTCGAGCAGCCTCTTCAGCCGGTTGTTACGGTTGATGACGCGGCGGTAGAGGTCGTTGAGGTCGCTCGTGGCGAAGCGGCCACCGTCGAGCTGCACCATCGGGCGCAGCTCCGGGGGGATGACCGGGATCGCTTCGAGGATCATCCACTCGGGACGGTTCTCCGAGGTGATGAACGCGTTCATGACCTTCAGGCGCTTGATCGCGCGCTGCTGCTTCTGACCCTTGGAGGTCCGGATCGTCTCGCGAAGCGAGGCCGCCTCGGCCTTGAGATCCAGGTCCTTGAGCAGGTCGCGGATCGCCTCCGCTCCCATGCCGCCCCGGAAGTAGACGCCGAAGCCGTACGGTGAGCCGAAGCGGTCCTTGAGCTCGCGGAAGAGCTGCTCGTCGTTGACGATCAGCTTCGGCTCGAGGTCCTTGAAGAGGAGCCACGTCTGCTCGAGCCGGTTGACGGAGTCGACGGCCGCCTCGCGGGCGTCGCCCCGGCGCGACTCGATGTCGAGGTACATCTCGCGCACCTTCAGCGCCCACTGGATAATGGCGTCGAGATCCTCCTTCTGGATCTTGCCGTCGGTCCGGAGGCACAGGTCGTTGGTCAGCTCGCGGATGTCCTGCTCGCCGTCCCATGTGTCGACGACGTCCGAGAGGAGCCCGTTCCCGAGCTCGCGCGACCGGTCGAGGTTCTTCATGTCGACGCCCCCGACGAACTTCGCGTCCTCCTCCGCGATCTCGTCGCCGTCGAGAAGCGCGTCGAGGATGCGGTTGATGTGCTTGGAGATCGCGCCCTTCTTCGAGCCCGTCGCCTTCGTCTGCTGCTTGAAAAGCGGATCGAGCCCGGCCATGATCTGCTCGCCCGCCGCGGCGACGTTCTCGAGCTCGCGCGGGGTCAGCTTGCGATCGTCGCGGATCGCCGCATTGCGGACGAGCTCGCGAATCTTCTTGGAGTCCTCGGTCGTGATCTTGCCGACCAGGTCCGTGAACATGCCGCCGGCGAGCCCGCGCGCCTCCTCGAGGGTCGGCACCGCCTGCTCCTCGGCCCAGTTCGAGAGCCCGCGCGACCAGAAGTCGTCGTCCTCGTCGAACTTCGTCTCCTTGCCCTTGGCGAAGTAGTCGCGGCGCCGCTTGAGCCGGTCCTCGAGCGCGGCCAGGGCCTCCTCGCGGTCGACCTCGATCCGCTCGGCCTCGCCCTTGACCTTGTCCTCGAGGTCATTCAGATCCTTCTTCCGCGCGGCGACGTCGACCGCGGTCACGATCGACGCGGCGAAGTAGAGCACCTTCTCGAGCTCGCGCGGAGCGATGTCGAGGAGGTAGCCGATCCGGCTCGGCACACCCTTGAAGAACCAGATGTGCGAGACCGGTGCCGCCAGGTCGATGTGGCCCATGCGCTCGCGTCGGACCTTCTGCCGCGTCACCTCGACGCCGCAGCGCTCGCAGATGATGCCCTTGTAGCGGACACGCTTGTACTTGCCGCAGTAGCACTCCCAGTCCTTCGTCGGACCAAAGATCCGCTCGCAGAAGAGGCCGTCGCGCTCGGGCTTGAGCGTTCGGTAGTTGATCGTTTCCGGCTTCGTTACCTCGCCGGAGGACCAGTCGCGAATCTGCTTGCTCGATGCAAGCCCGATGCGAATGGCGTCGAAATCGTTGATGTCGATCAAAGCGCTCCTTTACTCCCTAGTCCTCTAGTTCCAATTCGCCCTCGGCCAGAGCCGGCGCGCCTTCCGCCGGCTTCTCGTCGCCGTCCGACACCTCGACGTCGTTGAGATCGCCGAGCTCCTCGTCATTCGGGAGCGCCATCTCGCCGTCCTGGTCGACGCGCTCCTGGCCTTCCTCCACTTCCTCGGCTGTCGGCGGGCGAGCCGCCGCGCGCAGCGAGCCGGGCGACAGGTCGATGCCCAGCTCCTCGGCCGCCCGCAGGAGCTCGTCGTCCTCCTCGCGAACCTCGACCGTCGTGCCCTCGTCGGAGAGGACGTTGACGTCGAGCGCGAGCGACTGCATCTCCTTGAGCAGCACCTTGAAGCTCTCGGGGATCGACGGCTCCGCGATGTTCTCGCCCTTGACGATCGCCTCGTAGGCCTTCACGCGGCCGACCGTGTCGTCGGACTTGATCGTGAGCATCTCTTGCAGCGTGTACGCGGCGCCGTACGCCTCGAGCGCCCACACCTCCATCTCGCCGAAGCGCTGTCCGCCGAACTGCGCCTTGCCGCCGAGCGGCTGCTGGGTGACGAGCGAGTACGGGCCGGTCGAGCGCGCGTGGATCTTGTCATCCACGAGGTGCAGCAGCTTCAGGATGTACATGAAGCCGACGGTCACCTTCTGCTCGTAAGGGGCGCCTGTCTTGCCGTTGAAGAGGCGCACCTTCCCGGACGTCTTCCGCCCTGCCGGCCGCTTCTCGTCGACCAGGAACCCGATCGGCGAGTCGGGGTTGTCCTTCACCCACTTCACGAGCGCCTCGTCGACGTCGACCTCGGTCGCCCCGTCGAACACCGGCGTCGCCACCGGGTGCGGGTTGTCGGCGGCGATCGGCTTGGACGCGAGCCCGTTCGGCTCGGCGCCGTTCTCGGCGAACACGCCGTGCGCCGCGGCCCAGCCGAGGTGTGTCTCGAGGATCTGCCCGATGTTCATCCGGCTCGGCACGCCAAGCGGGTTGAGGATCACGTCGACGGGACGGCCGTCCTCGAGAAACGGCATGTCCTCCTCGGCGACGATCTTCGCGATCACGCCCTTGTTGCCGTGGCGGCCTGCAAGCTTGTCTCCCTCCGCGATCTTGCGCTTCTTCGCGACGTAGACGCGCACCAGCTCGTTCACGCCCGGCGACAGGTCGTCGCCGTTGTCGCGCGAGAACGTCTTCACGTCGATGACCTTGCCGCCCTCGCCGTGTCGGACCTTGAGGGAGGTGTCGCGGACCTCGCGCGCCTTCTCCTTGAAGATCGCTCGGATCAGCTTCTCCTCTGCCGTCAGCTCGGTCTCGCCCTTGGGCGTCACCTTGCCGACGAGCAGGTCGCCCGAGCCGACCTCCGCGCCGATGCGGACGACCCCACGGTCGTCGAGATCCTTGAGCGACTCCTCCGAGCGGTTCGGGATGTCGCGCGTGATCTCCTCGTCGCCGAGCTTCGTCGAGCGGGCGTCGATCTCGTACTCGTGGATGTGGATGGAGGACAGGACGTCCTCCTTCACCAGCCGCTCCGAGATGACGATCGCGTCCTCGAAGTTGTAGCCCTCGAACGGCATGAACGCGACCAGAAGGTTCGCGCCGAGCGCGAGCTCGCCCTGGTCGGTCGAGCTGCCGTCGGCGAGGACCTCCTCGGCCTTGACCTTGTCGCCCAGGCCGACGGTCGGCTTGTTGTGGATGAGCGTCCCCTGGTTCGACCGCATGAACTTCGTCAGCGGGTACTCGTCCTTGCCGAGGCGGCGACGGTCCGGCGGCGGCCTGTTCACCACGTCGGCGCCGTCGCCTGACACGGTCACCGACCTGAGTGCGAACACCGCGAACGGCGGGGCCGGCGGCGCCTTCAGCTGCGGCGGCGGCGGCGGCGGCGGCGGCGGCGGCGGCGGCGGCGGCGGCGGCGGCGGCGGCCTCAGCCAGCACCCGCCGGACCGGGAGCGCCTGGTCCAGGCAGCGCACCCGGCGTCGCCGGAGCCGCGGGCGGCGACGGCGCAGCCGCGCCTTCCCCGGTACCGGCACGCTCCCGCAGCGAGCGGACAACCAGAGCACGATCGACCGCCCACCGACCTGCACGCCGAAGATCGTGGCCGTGACCAAGGACAAGCCGGCGACGATCGCGCTCGGCTGCACCGCCGCGGGCGGGCGGCCGCTCACGTACTGGACGACGCAGGCGCTGCGCGGGAAGGTCAGCGAGCCGACAGGCCCCGGCGAGGTCATCTACCCGCCGCCGGCGGGCGGGCTCGGCGCCGATTCGTTCGTGATCACCGCCGACGACGGGCGCCGCGGGCGCCGCGCCGGTGACGATCAGCCTTGCGATCAAGAGCCCGCCGCCGCCGAGCCCACCGCCTCCGCCGCCTCCTCCTCCGCCGGCGCCGCCGGGCCCGATGCGGCTGAGCTGCTGGCCGGCGTGAGGTCCAACCTCGCGGCGAGCGTGGCGAAGCTCAAGAAGAAGACCGCCGCCTCGGTCGCAAGGCCGGCGGCGCGACGCTGATGTTCAAGTTAGCAAATGGC
>CAVQEP010000001.1:0-5258 GCA_963711545.1 uncultured Actinomycetes bacterium | reverse complement strand
ATGTATTGCTCGAGCCCTCTCGAGTTCCGGATCCTTGGCCCTCTTTCCGTCCGTGTGGACGGGTCACCGGTCGCACTAGGAGGCCCGAAGCAGCGTGCGTTGCTCGCGCTGCTGCTGCTCAGCGCAAATCGCGTTGTCTCACGCGATCGCTTGGTCGCCGAGCTCTTCCCGGAGCAGAGTGGGAACTCGGCCGACCACGCACTCCGTAATCACGTCTCCCGCCTGCGCAAGGTGTTCGCCGCAGTGGGGAGCGACGAGCCGAGACTCGCGGCGAGGGCGCCGGGTTACCTGCTCCGCGTCGAGCCGGGCGAGCTCGATCTCGAGCGCTTCGAGCAGCTGGTCTCCGAGGGCCATGAGGCACTCGGCGCGGGGCGGGCGGCGGCCGCAACGTTGCTGAGATCGGCAGAAGCAACTCTGGGAGGGTCGTCCGTTCGCCGACCTGGAGTTCGAGCCGTTCGGCCGCCTCGAAGTGGAGCGCCTCGAGGAGCTCCGGCTTGCGGTGGTCGAGGAGCGGATCGACGTGGACCTCGCGCTCGGCCGCCAGCTGGCACTCGTCCCCGAGCTCGAAACTCTCGCTCGCCGAGCATCCGTTTCGCGAGCACTTCCGCGCGCAGCTGATGCTGGCGCTCTACCGGTCGGGACGCCAGGCCGAAGGGCTCGACGTGTACCAGCAGACCCGCACGCTCCTGAGCGACGAGCTGGGCCTCGAGCCCGGCAGCGAGCTGCAGGAGCTGCAACGCGCGATCCTCGTCCAGGACCCCGCGCTGACGCCGGCTCGTCGTCGAAGACGGGCGGGGATCGGCGCCTTTCCGGGACATCTGCCCGTTCAAGGGCCTGGCGCCCTTCGAGCGCGGCGGATGCGGAGTTCTTCTTCGGCCGTGAGCGCTTGGTCGAGGAGCTCCTCGGCCGGCTCGAAGACGTTCCGCTCCTCGCTCTCGTCGGCGCGTCGGGCAGCGGCAAGTCGTCGCTCCTTCGTGCCGGCTTGCTGCCGGCGCTCGACCGCGACCACGTCCTCGTTCGTCCCGGCGAGCCACAGCCGTTCGCCGGCACCCGGCGAACGTCTTTGCGGTCGACCAGTTCGAGGAGCTTTTCGCGCGCGGAAGTGACCGAGGAACAACGCGCGTGCGTTCGTGACCGCGCTCGTCGAGAGCGGCATGGGATCCGGAACGTCGCGCGCTCGTGATCATCGCGCTGCGCGCGGACTTCTTCGGTCATCTCGCGCGATACGTCGGAGCTCGCCGATCTCGTCGGCCCGAATCACGTTCTGCTCGGGCCGATGACCACAAGCCGAGCTGCGCCGGACGATCGAGGCCCGGCCGAGCGAGCCGGGCTCGAGGTCGAGCCGGCGCTCGTCGACGCGCTCGTCGACGACGTCGCGGGCGAGCCCGGCGGGCTGCCGCTGCTCTCGACTGCTCTCGTCGACCTTTGGGGCGAGCGCGACGGCAGGACGCTGACGCTCGCGGCATACGCGCGAAGCGGTGGCGTCCGCGGCGCAGTCGGCCGGCATGCAGAGGCGGCCTTCCGGTCGCTCGACGCCGACGACCAGCTGGTCGCGCGGCGGGTCCTGCTTCGGCTCGTAGGCGGGGAGGCGAGGCGCTCACCCGTCGGCGGGCGAGCCGCGCCGAGCTCGACGCCGACGAGGACGAACGGGTGTCGCACGTGCTGTCGCGTGCTCACCGAGCGACGGCTGCTGGTCGCCGACGAGGACAGCGTCGAGCTGATCCACGAGGCTCTCCTGCAGCACTGGCCGAGGCTCAGGACCTGGCTCGAAGAGGACACCCAGGGACGCCTGCTGCAGCTGCGTCTGGCGACGGCCGCCGCGGAGTGGCAGGCATCTGGCGCGCGAGCCCGGTGAGCTCTATCGCGGGGCACGCCTCGCGACAGCGGTCGAGTGGGCCGAATCCGCGGGCGCTGGAACGCTCAATCGTCTCGAGCGCGATTTCCTGCACGAGAGTCGTCGCACGTCCGCACGCGCGACCCGCCGGCTCCGGCTGCTCCTCGCCGCCGCGCTCGTGCTGCTCGTCGCCGCACTGGCCGCAGGTGGCGTCGCGCTGGCAGCGCGGAGCTCGGCGGATCACCAGGCGGCTTCCGCTAGCGCGGAGAGGCTCGGCGCTCAAGCGCTGATCCAACCGCCACTCGACCTCTCTCTGCTCGCCCGGGAGGCGGTCAACCTCGACGACTCGCTTGCGACCCGCGGCTACCTGCTTGCGGCGCTCCTGCGCGCGCCGGCTGCGATCGCGATCGCGCACGAAGGAGGCGGCAGCGTGTATGACGAGGCGCTCAGTCCTGACGGCCGGACACTCGCCGTCCGGGGTGACGACGGCAACATCGTCTTCTTCGACACGCGAACGATGAACCGCAGCGGAGGCGTGCCGTTGGGCGACGAGCCAGATCTCGTTCTTCGGGCTCCCAAGCCCGCGCCACGCGCTCGCGTACAGCCCCGACGGAAAGACGCTCGCGGTCGGGAGCACGGACGGGCATAACGCGATCCTGGACCTCGTTCCTCGGGGCGTGTCGAAGGCGCGGGTCAAGGTGTCCTCGACGCACGCGACGATTCCCGACCTCGCGTTCTCGCCGGACGGACGGACGGTCGCGACGGGCGAGATGAGGTCGGGCGCCGAGAACCCGAAGGTCGAGCTGATCGTTCTCCGGAACGCACGAACCGGGACTGCCGAGCGCTCTTCGCATCCGATCGTGAGCGGCCGGTTGGTCGGCTACACGCCCGACGGGCGGTATCTGCTCGTCACGACAGGCGCCAGCACGTCGGAGCTCCTCGACACGCGGACGCTCAAGACGGTCAGGACGATCGGGCTCGGCGAGCCTGCAGCGCTCGCACCGCGGGGGTCGCTTGCCGCCTTCGGCCACACCGACGGCAGCGTCACATTCCTCGACCTGACGACGGGGAAGGAGACGACGCCGTCCGACCGGACGGGAAGCAACGTCGACTCGCTCAGCTTCGACGCCGACGGAAAGACGCTCGCCACGGGCGACGACGACGGGACGATCGGCATCTGGAATGTCCACGCCGGAGCGCTCAGCGACGTCTACAAGGGCCACTCCACGGGGGTCAACGCAGTGACCTTCAGTCCCGACGGGCGAACGCTCTACTCGGGCAGCTACGACGGCAGCGTGATCGCCTGGGACGTCTCGGGCGCGCGCCGACTCGGCCGGCCGTTCCCCATCGCCCCGCCGAACTCCGCCGACTCGTCGTCTCAGTCGGACGTGAGCCCGGACGGGTCGAGGTTCGCCACGTCCCCGGGGTCGAACCAGGTCGAACTGTGGAGCTCCGCGACCCGAACCGTCGTCCGCCGTCTCCGCGTACCCATCGGGGAGACGCACGGGATGCGCTTCAGCTCAGACAGCATGCTCCTAGGGATCGCCGGCAGCAAGCACGCCGTCGTGTGGGACGTGCGCACCGGGAAGGTCGTGCACGTGCTGCCGGTCGGCAGCGGGGTCAACGAAGGCAGCAATGCAGTCGCGTTCAGCCCCGACAGTCGCGTGGTGGCGATCGCTGACGCGCACGCGATCAGGCTCTACGACCTGACAACCGGCAATCAGGTGGTCGAGATGTCCGGCGGTGACGGGACGCCGCAGGACATCGATTTCAGTCCGGACGGAAAGCTGCTCGCGTCGGCGACGCTGGCGGGAGAAATCGACCTGTGGGATGTCAAGACCGGCACCTCGTTGGCGAGGCTGTCCAACGAGTCCCACGGCCGAGCCTACGATTCCACCGTGAGGTTTTCGCCGGACGGCAGGATGCTCGCCGTCGGCGACACCTCGGGCAACGTGGTGATCTGGGACCGCGCGAAGCGACGGCCGGTCGGAAGCCCGCTGGCCGGCCAAAACGTCTCCATCGACACAGTCGATTTCGACCCGAGCGGCCGGATGCTGGCCACGATGAGCGACGACGGCAACCTCCGGCTATGGGACGTCGCCACCCAGAAGCTGATCGGCGCCCCGATCCCGGTGTCGACGGGCGGCGGTACCGCCGAGTTCTTCCCGGATGGCACGCATGTCCTCGGCGACTTCGGGTCGACGGGCGTCGTCTGGGACGTCGATCCCGTGGCATGGGAGGCCCAAGCCTGTCGCGTCGCGCATCGCGATCTCACGCGCGAAGAGTGGAACGACTTTCTCGGCCAGCGGACATACCGTCCCGTCTGCGCCGCGGCGCAGCCGCATTAGCCTAATCGGAGTTCGAAATGCCGGGGGCGGGACTTGACCCCGCACGGCTCGAGGGCCATCCGATTCTAAGTCTCTACCGACGTCTCGGCTCGGCTCGGCCCGAAATGAAGTTCTGGCTTGGTTGTGCGGTTCCGGATGGGACTTGGAACCCATCACCTGGCTGATCTCGGACCCTTGTGGCGGTGTCCGGTGAGTGGCGCAGACTCGGGCGGCGGCGGCGCTCTCGATTACAAGCGCGCGCGTTCCTAGCCGCGCGTTTGGATCCCCTCATAGGGGTTGTAGGGCGTGTGAGGGCACGCTCTCCAGAGGCCGAGTTTCCTCGCCCTCGCCTCTTAGCGAGCGCCTCGAGCCGGGCGCGTATCGCCCTCTGCGACCCCTATAGAAGTAAGGTGAGGCGGCCCGACGGCGACGAGGCGGATGTTCACGTTCACAGCGCCGCTGACGCGGACGACGTAGCGCAAGAGACGTCCGTACTGATCAACGCGGTCGGTCGCCGGTCCCTGGCTCGTGTGGACGGCTCCGGACGAAGCGGGAACGCCGCCGCCGGCCGAGATCTCGGATGAGGCCGTGAGCGAGCTCGTTCACGAGCTACAGAGTCCCGCGACAAGAGGCAAGATCGGAGACCTCTTGCTCACCCCGAGCGAGCGCTCGGCTCGCCGTCAGCATTGCGCCCTCGATCGACGACTTGTACCGCAGTCTCGAGACGCTCGGGCTCATCGCCACGGAGCGGCCCGCGCCGACCGCGGTCGACCTCTCCGCATCGCCTTAACGATGGTGCCGATGCGGGTCGAGGCGGTCGCGCTCATCGGCGGATGCACGAATCCGCGGCGGACGTCGCCGAGTCACGCCTCCGGCGGGAACTGTGGCTTTTCAGAGCCGCCGGGACCCCGCCGCCCCACCGTGCGGCTTTGTCGCGGATCGCCAAGGCCGGCTAAGAACAGTAGGACCTCGTACCCGAGCCCTTGTCGGTGAGAGAGGCGGCGGTCGAACTCTGGGCTCCTGAGGAGAGATTCAGTCCCGCGAACCGAGCCCCGCAGAACTCTGAGCGCGTGAGTCTTACGCCTCTGGGTTTTCAC